>NZ_JBLFJV010000033.1:0-77134 GCF_047444975.1 Streptomyces sp. CWNU-52B
GGGGGCGTGTCGGGACATGCGTCCGCAGCCGGAAACGCGTCGGCCCGACCACGTTCGCAAGGGTGGGTGGGAGTCGTCGTACGCTGCGGCCACACATCCCGCCACACCCCCTACACCGAACAACCGGCCCGAGCCCCCACCAGTCAGGGGCGCGAGGAACGGCGCGCTCAACCACAACGCACCCGCACCCACCATCGAACCTCACCCCCCACCCACCCAGGGGCGCGGGGAACTGCGCGACCAGCCACAGTGGGCCCGCACCCAACAGCGGCGCCGAACCCCCACCTACCCAGGGGCGCGGGGAACTGCGCACCCAACCCCCACCGAGCCGCACCCAAAAACCTGCCCAAGCCCCGCAGGGGTCAGCTCTTGTTCAAGGAGCGGGTTATGCCCGCCACCACCGCCGTCGTCAGCAACCACCCCGCCGCGATCAAGCCGTACGACAGCCACATCACCCCCGCGTCCTCCCAGTGCCACGCCTCCCGCTGGCCGAAGCCGCCGATCGGGATCAGCAGGTCCAGCGTGTACGCCGGCGCGCTGAAGCGAGGGCCCTCGCCCTCCTGGTCCGGCGTGGGGGTGTGCGTCGCGAAGACCGTCGTCCCGATCAGTGACAGCAGGATCAGCCAACCCCCCGCCCGCCAGGGCCGATACCCGTAACCGACCACCGCGTCGAACACCCGCCCCCAGATCCGCGCGACCGGCCGCAACGTACTCCGCCGATGGCGCTGCTTCTCCAGCAGCACCAGCCGGGCGTCGTCGTCATGCCCCACCAGCCGGTACCAGCCGGCCAGTTGCTCGTACGGCTGCGGGCTGTAACCGGGCGAGCGGCGTATCCACGCCACCCGCCGGGCCGCCGACGGCGCCTCGTGCAGGTCGTTCGCGTGCAGGGAGCCGTACGTCAGCCCGTCCAGCCGCAGGCTCGCCGTCCGGCTCACCTCGTTGTCGCGCAGGACCTCCACCCGGACGCTGCGCAGGTCGAAGCCCCCGGGCGGCGCCACCGCCGGCGTGAAGTCGAGCTCCGTCACCTGCGCACGGGCAAGGTCGAGCGAGGCCCCCGGTTCGCCGAGCGCCGCGCCCCGCAGCGACAGCCGGCTGGTGACGTGCGCCGAGCGCAGCCGGACCGCGCCGGTCGTGCTGAACCCGTCGGTCAGCTCCAGGGTCGACACCGTCGCCGAGTCGGCGAGCAGCGCCTCCCCCCGCGGGTTCGTCAGCCGCGCCCCGGCCAGGAACAGGCCGCCGGACAACTGCGCGCCCAGCAGCCGCAGCCCTCCCCTGGTCGTCAGACCGCGGCAGAAGACCGCGCCTTCGATGACCAGCCCGCCCGCGAACAGCGCCCACTCGCCGTCGGTGGACAAGGTGGCCCCGTTCAGGGCCAGTTCGCCGGAGATGTGGGTGTTGATGAGCGAGACCCAGGAACCCTCCACGGTGGTTCCCTGCAGATCTAGCCGGCCCTCGATCCGGGCCATCGTCGCGTCGACGCCCGGTATCCAGCACCCGGCCATCCGGAACGACCGCGTGGCGCACCCGCGCAGCCCCACCGGCTCCTCGAAGCGGCAGACGTCGAGCCGGACCGTGTGGGCGAGGTCCGCGCCCGCGAGGTCGAGGGCGCCGGTCACCCGCGCTCCCGTGAGGCGCAGCGACGCGACGGCCCCCGGCGGGGCGGGGTTCACCCCCAGCAGCAGGGCGGCCAGCACCTCCGCGCGGACGGTGCGCTCGGGCCCCCACTCCTGCCCCCGGCGGACGTCCTGCTCCTCGGGGTCGTCGCCGCGCAGGTCCACGAGCCGCCCCTCGGGGAAGGCGTCCCAGACGGCACGTTCCGGACGCGTCAGTTCGTCGTACTGCAGCACCCCGGAAGGCTATCCGTGCCGCCGTTCCGGCAACCGGCGGAACCCGTGTCCGGCAAGACCCGTGCCAGACGCCGGCCGCAGCGGCATAATCCCTGACTGAGTCAGTCATCCACGAGAGCCGAACCGTCGTCCACCCCGCGAGGCAGGTGCCAGGAGTCATGTCCGTTCAGGAGATCCGTGCCTTCAACCGCTTCTACACGAACCTCATCGGCGCGCTCGACTACAGCCGCCACCTCCACGCGCCGTACACGCTCACCGAGTCCCGCCTGCTGTACGAGCTCGCCCACTCCCCCCGTACCGACACCGCCGACCTCCGCGTCGAACTCTCCCTGGACTCCGGGTACTTGAGCAGGCTGCTGGCCAAGTTCGAGAAGGACGGCCTGATCGAGCGGGCGCCGTCCGAGAAGGACACCCGGCGCCGCACGGTCACCCTCACCGTCCGCGGCCGGGAGACCGCCGGCCTGCTGGACGAGCGCTCGCGGGACTCGGTCGGCTCGCTCCTGTCGACCGTGCCGCCCGAGGACCGGCCCCGGCTCGTCGGGGCGATGCGCGACATCCGCGCGATCCTCTCCGACTCGCGGCGCCGCCCGCCGCGCCGCGAGGACGTCCTGCTGCGCGAGCCCGGACCGGGCGACCTGGGCTGGATCGTGCAGCGCAACGCGGCGCTCTACACCGCCGAGTACGGCTGGAACACGGACTACGAGGGCCTGGTCGCCCGGATCGTCGCCGACTTCGCCGAGGACCACGACCCGCATCTGGAGCGGGTGTGGATCGCGGAGCTGGACGGGCGTCCGGTGGGCTGCGTGATGTGCGTACGGGACGAGGCTCCCGGCGCCGCCCGGCTGCGCCTGCTGCTCGTCGAGCCGGACGCGCGCAGCCTCGGCGTCGGCGGCCGGCTGGTGAGCGCCTGCGTCGCGTTCGCCAGGGAGGTCGGCTACCGGGAGCTGGTCCTGTGGACGAACGACGTCCTCACCGCGGCCCGCCACATCTACCAGCGGCAGGGGTTCGTCCTCCTCGACGAGAAACCGCACCGTTCCTTCGGCGCCGATCTCGTCGGGCAGGACTGGCGTCTGGACCTGCACGGCTCACCGGAGTGAGCGCGGGTGGGAGCGCGAGTGGGAGCAGAGGTGAGAGAACGCGATCGGCGGGTAGGGTCCGCTTCAGCTTCCATGGCCCGTAGGCCCGTAGGTCCGTAGGCCCACAAGATCGCAAGACACCGACCGTCCGACCGGAAATCGACAGCGAAGGTGCGACTCCGTGAAACTGGCCTTCTCCACCCTCGGTGTACCCGGACTCCCGATCAGTGACGTGCTGCGGCTCGCCACCACCCACGGCTACCACGGCGTCGAGCTGCGCGCGCATCCCGAGGAACCGGTGAACACCGGGCTCGGCCTCACCGCACGCGCCGACGTCGCCGCCGAGTTCAAGACGGCGGGCGTCGAGATCCTGGCAGTGGCCGGGTACACCCGGGTGGCCGCGCCGGGCGACGACGAGCCGGTCATCGCCGACCTGCGCGAACTCCTCGACCTGGCCCGGGACCTGGGCGCACCCTTTGTCCGGGTCTTCCCCGGCGCCGGTGACGACCAGAGCCCCGAGGAGGGCGACGCGACGGCCGCCCGGCGGCTGGGCACGGCCGCCGAGTACGCGGCCGACCTCGGCGTACGGATCCTGCTGGAGACCCACGACTCGCACCGGACCGGCGCCGACGCGATCCGCGTCCTCGGCCTCGTCGGCCACCGCCAGGTCGGCTCCCTCTGGGACGTCATGCACACCTGGCGCGGCGGGGAGCAGCCCTCGGCCAGCTACGCGGCGCTCGCCCCGTTCCTCGGCTACGTCCAGGTCAAGGACATCGCCTCGGCGGACGACACCACTCCGCTGCCGCTCGGCGCGGGCGTCCTGCCCCTCACCGACTGCGTCGACCTGCTCTCCCGCGAGAGCTGGGACGGCTGGCTGTGCTGGGAGTACGAGAAGCGCTGGTACGAGTCGGCCGCGCCGCTGGAGGGGCTGCTGGGCGAGGGCCACGACTATCTGTCCCGGCTGCTCAACGACGCGGCGTAGGGGACGCGCGGGACGCCGGGTGCACGCGAGCTCGTCGGATACGCGCGGGCCCGTCGTGGCTCGGCGCGCAGTTCCCCGCGCCCCTGACGGGGCGCCCCCTGCGCGGCGTCGGCCGCGGAGAAATACCCGCTGCCCGACCCGAGGACATGCACCTCGGGTCCCGGTACGCGCTTCCGTTCAACCTCGTACCGATTTCCGGGAATCGCCGGAATCCGGGGAACCCATCCCAGCCAACCCCCGTCCAATTCGCATGCTGTCGGACGAGTCTCCGCAGTGCGGTGTCGGCCTCGCTGCTGGCTGCGATCGCTGACCACCCTCTCCGCCGCCTGCGGCCGGCAGCACGCCGTCACCGACGCGCCCCCTCCAACAGCGCCGGTGACGGCCCCTCGCCCCGCGGCCCCGCACCCACGACGTCGTCCGTCCGGGCTCTTGACTGGCAGAAATTTCCCGGATATCCGTGACTCCTTGGCAGTTTCCTTCATGCTCGCCCCTCCACGGGCCCCCGGGCCCCCTCCGGAAGGAGCGCACGTGCACACCTCCAGACGTACGCTGCTCGCGGCGACCGCGGGCGCGGCGGCCGTCGTCGCCGGCGCCGCCCCCGCACTGGCCGACCAGGGCTCCCCCGCACCGCACGGCGACAAGAAGCTCCGCGCCCTCATCTCCCGGATGACCCTTGAGGAGAAGGTCGGGCAGCTCTTCGTGATGCGGGTGTACGGGCACTCCGCGACCGCGCCCGACCAGGCCGACATCGACGCCAACCTCGCGGAGATCGGCGTACGGACGGCCGCCGAGCTGATCGCGAAGTACCACGTCGGCGGGATCATCTACTTCACCTGGGCGCACAACACCCGTGACCCGCACCAGATCGCCGACCTGAGCAACGGCATCCAGCGGGCCTCCCTGGACCGGCCCCGCGGTCTGCCCGTGCTCATCTCCACCGACCAGGAGCACGGCATCGTCGCCCGCGTGGGCGCACCCGCGACGCTCCTCCCGGGCGCGATGGCCCTGGGCGCGGGCGGTTCGCGCACCGACGCCCGCACCGCCGCCCGGATCGGCGGCACCGAGCTGCGCGCCCTGGGCATCCGGCAGGACTACGCGCCGGTCGCCGACGTGAACGTGAACCCGGCCAACCCGGTCATCGGCGTACGGTCCTTCGGCTCCGACCCGCAGGCCGTGGCGGGCCTGGTCGCCGCCCAGGTGAAGGGCTACCAGGGCGCCGGGGTCGCGGCCACCGCCAAGCACTTCCCGGGGCACGGCGACACCGAGACCGACAGCCACTACGGGTTCCCGGTCATCGAGCACACCGAGGCGCAGTGGGAGGAGCTGGACGCGCCCCCGTTCCGGGCCGCCGTCGCCGCCGGCATCGACTCGATCATGACCGCGCACATCATGGTCCCGGCGCTCGACCCGGCCGGCGACCCGGCCACCCTCTCGCACCCGATCCTCACCGGCATCCTGCGCGAACGGCTCGGCTACGACGGGGTCGTGGTGACGGACTCGCTCGGCATGGAGGGCGTCCGCACGAAGTACGGCGACGACCGGGTGCCCGTACTCGCCCTGAAGGCCGGTGTCGACCAGCTCCTCAACCCGCCGAACCTGGACGTCGCCTGGAACGCGGTCCTCCAGGCCGTCCGCGGCGGCGAGCTGACCCAGGCCCGCCTCGACGAGTCGATCCTGCGCGTCCTGCGCCTGAAGGCGAAGCTGGGGCTGCTGAAGGACCCGTACGTCACCCGGCGGGACGTGGACCGTGACGTCGGGATCCCCGCTCATCTGAAGGCCGCCGACCGCGTCGCCGAGCGCACGACGACCCTGCTGGTCGACTCCGAACGCCTGCTGCCCCTCTCCCGTCGTACGCACCGCAAGGTGCTCGTCGTCGGCGCCGATCCGGCCTCGCCGTCCGGCACCACGGGACCGCCCACGACCGTCCTGGCGGACGCGCTGGGCGAGCTGGGGTTCACCGCGACCGCGCTGTCCACGGGCACGGCGCCCTCCGCCGCGGTCATCGCGCGGGCCGTCGCGGCGGCGGGCGAGGCGGACGCGGTGCTCGTGGGGACGTACAACGTCACCGCGTCCTCCAGCCAGCGCGCCCTCGTCGGCCAACTGCTCGCGACGGGCCGCCCGGTGATCGCGCTGGCCCTGCGCAACCCGTACGACGTGGCCCAGCTCCCCGACGTGCGGACCTACTTGGCGGCGTACTCCTGGACGGACGTCGAACTGCGCGCCGCGGTACGGGTACTGGCCGGGCGGGCCCGCCCGAACGGCAGGCTGCCGGTACCGGTACAGCGCGCGGACGACCCGACGCGGGTGCTGTACCCCGTGGGGCACGGCCTGACCTACTAGTCACCGGTCATGGCGTCGGCGTACCCGGCCTACGGCACACACCCGGCGCACCGCCCCCGAGTTGCGCAAAGCACCCCGCATGTCTGGCGGGGCCCGCCGTGGCGGGTCACGCTGGGCGGGGGGATCGGGGGTGTCATGCGCGACGTACGAAGCGTGTGCGCACAGGTCACGAGTCCACGAGGCACGGGTGCGCCGCGGGCCCTGACGCTGGCGTCGGTGGCGGTGGTGACGGTGGTGGCGCTCGCGGGGTGCCTGGGGTCGTCGGGGTCCGACGAGGGCGGCGGCTCGCGGGAGACGACGGCGGCGCCGACCCGGGCCTCGGGGTACGGAGTGGTGTTTCTCGGCATCGACGAGTGCAGCTCGTTCGGGCGCGGGTCGTTCACCGAGGTGCCGTGCGGCAGTGAGCGGGCGGCGGCGCGGGTCGTGGCGCGGCACGACGGCAAGGTGGGCGAGGGCCCGCCCTGCCCCGCCACCACGGACTTCGTGCTGCACATCAGCGAGCAGCGGCCCTCCGCCGACGAGGACGGCGACGGCGCGGTCCCGCAGGGCTACGCCTGTATGCGCAACCTGGAGGCCCCGCACCCCGGCGACCCGGGCGGCGGCGGAGGCCCCCGCACCATCGTCGGCGACTGCGTCCACGGCGCGGGCAAGGGCGAGGTGCGCGAGACGCCCTGCGCGGGCAAGGGCGGCAAGGCCCCGGAGTACCGGGTGACCGAGGCCGTGGAGAAGCGCTCCGACTGCCCCGCGTCGACCCAGCTGTACGTCGAACTCGGCGGACCGAAACCCGTGGGCTGCGCCCGCCCGTTGTAGCCCGGGGGCTCGACGGACGGGCGCGGCTCAGCAGGTTTGAGCAGGTTTGAGCAGGTTCCGTAGGCGCGGTGCGGCCGGGTTCGTTACGGACGGAGCCGGCGCTCGACCGTGCGCTTGTCCAGCTTCGCGTCGTACTTCGCCAGCGGCTTCGCCTTCTGCGGGTCCGCCTGGACCGCGGCCGGGGCGACGCCCGCCCACTGCAGGATGCGCGCCGTGGCGAGCGCCTTCTGCTCGGGGACGAGGCCCGCGACATTGGCACCGTGGTTCAGGCCCGGGGCCGTGAAGACGTACGAGTCACGGGCGCCCTTGCCCAGGTGGAACGGCTCGGCGCCCCACGGGTCGTTCTGCCCGTACACGAACAGCATGTGGTTCGCGTTGCGCTTGACCCAGCTGTCGACGTCACGCATCACGCCCTGCTGGAACTTCATCGAGATGTCGCGCGGCACGAAGTTGCGCGGCGGCTGGTAGCCGTAGCGGACGTACTTCTTCTCGATGTGCGGGAAGGCGATCGTCGGCGCGCCGAGCTGTGTGCCCGCCTGGTAGTAGTACGGCGTGTACGGCTCCAGGCCCTGGTCCGTGTAGGCCGAGAAGCCGGAGATCGTGTCGATCGACGTCCAGATCTCGTCGTCCGTCGCGTTCTTCGCGTCCGCCGGGATCGTGTCGCAGTCCGCGAGGAGGCTGTACTGCCAGAAGCCCCACACGTAGTCGAGGACGACCGCCTCGTACGCCCGGTCCAGGCTGCCGATGGTGGTGAAGGTGTATCCCTCGGCGGCGGCCAGCTCCTTGTACTTCGCCTCCAGCGGCGCACGGCGGACGAGCGCCTCGCGCTGGACCGCGTTCAGCCGGGTGCGGCACTCCTCGGTGCCGACCTGCGCGAAGAACCGGTCGTACGCCGAGTCCTCCTTGTTCACCACGTCGTTGGGGGCGACGTACGCGACGACGCCGTCCATGTCACGCGGGTAGAAGCGCTCGAAGTACGTGGCGGTCATGCCGCCCTTCGAACCGCCGGTGGAGACCCACTTCTTGTCGTAGACCGGCTTGAGGGCCGTGAAGATGCGGTGCTGGTCGCTGGCCGCCTGCCAGATGTCGAGCTTCGACCAGTCCGCCGGCTGCGGCCGGGACGGAGTGAAGTAGCGGTACTCCATCGAGATCTGGTTGCCGTCCACGATCTGGGTCGGCTCGCGGCGGCTCGGCGTCGTGGAGACGTTGTAGCCGCCGGTGTAGAAGACCGTCGGGCGGGCGGTGTCCTTGTGCAGCACGGTGATGCGCTGCTGGAAGGTGCCCTTGGACGGGTGCCGGTGGTCGACCGGCTGGGTGTAGTTGAGGACGAAGAAGCGGTAGCCGGTGTAGGGCTTCTCCTCGATCAGGCTCATGCCCGGGATCGCGAGGAGCCGGTCCTTGATGTCCGCGGTCTCGTCCGTGACAAGACCGGAACCGGCGCTGAGGCCGGTGATGGAGCCGGTCGTGGAGCCGGTGGCGTCCGGCTGGGCGGCGGTGGCCGCCCCGGCCGTGCTCACAGTGCCTATGAGCACCGTGAGAGACAACAGCCATCTGAGCGTTTTGCGCATGCGTTCTCCCCTGAATACGCAGATGTCCGCCGGAACCTAGCGGAGCAACAGCCGTCACACCAGGGCAGGCCGGGGGGCGCGAGGGGCATTTCGGTCAGGAAGGTACGAAGATCACATGACTGGGCCGCTCAGCAGAGGATCCAGCCCGTCGCGACCGACCCCGAGCCGACGGCGCCCTGGATCCGTACGCAGCGGTGGCCCGCGTGCACCCGTACCGGACCCGCGTACCTCGTGAACCGGCCCGCGTTCGGCACGCGTTCGCTCCCGCGGGCCTGGACGCTCACCATCATGTGGCGGCGGGCGCCCACCTTCTTGGGGTAGGTCACCGCGCACACGTAGCCGCGCGCCTTGTGGACGTCCACGTGACCGGTGGAGAAGGCCAGCGTGCGCACCTTCCGCCCGGAGCACAGCGCCGCCGCCGACGCGTCACCCGCCGGGACCCCGAGCGCCAGCAGCCCGGACGCGGTCAGCACGGCCGTGCCGAGCGCCAGGCGTCGGCGTATCGCGCCCTTGTCCACTGGTGTCCCTCCAAGGCCGCAGCGATGGGCGTACCGAGTACGTACCGACGCACGCACCGATGCCGATGGAAGGACCGATGCCGATGTACGTACTGCTGAACGGACGCATGACGTACGGCATGAGGTTGCCCTACCCACCGGTTGCGGCTTTTCTGCGGGTTCGGGACGCCGGCCGGCGCCGGCGGTCAGGTGGCCGTGCCGACCGGGTCCGGCTCCCCCACGAACGTCCGCCACAGCCGCGCGTACCGGCCGCCCCGCGCGAGCAGTTCGGCGTGCGTGCCGTCCTCCGCGACCCGCCCGTCGGCCATCACCACGACCCGGTCGGCCCGCGCTGCCGTGGTCAGCCGGTGGGCCACGACCAACGTCGTGCGGCGGCCCGCGATGCGGTCGGTGGCCTGGTTGACCTGGGCCTCGGTGGCCAGGTCGAGCGCGGCCGTGGCCTCGTCGAGCAGCAGGATGTCCGGGTCGACCAGTTCGGCGCGGGCCAGCGCGATCAGCTGGCGCTGGCCTGCGGAGAGGTTGCGGCCGCGCTCGGCGACCTCGTGGAGGTAGCCGCCGTCCAGCGTGGCGATCATGTCGTGCGCGCCGACCGCGCGGGCCGCCGCCTCCACCTCGGCGTCCGTGGCGTGCGGCCTGCCGTACGCGATGGCGTCCCGGACGGTGCCCTGGAAGAGGTACGCCTCCTGCGGGACGACACCGAGCCGGTGCCGGTAGGAGGTCAGGTCGAGCGAGCGCAGGTCGGTGCCGTCGACCGTGACCCGGCCGCCGGTGGGGTCGTAGAACCGGGCCACCAGTTTGACCAGCGTGGACTTGCCCGCGCCGGTCTCACCGACGAACGCGACGGTCTGCCCGGCGGGGATGCTCAGCCGCACCCCGCTGAGCGCCTCCTCCGCCTCGTCGGCGGGCCCGTACGCGAAGTCCACGTCCTCGAAGGCGATCTCGCCCCGCAGGGACAGCACCTCCAGCGGCTCCTCGGCGGCCTTCGTCGACGTCGGTTCCCGCAGCAGCTCCTGGATCCGGCCGAGGGAGACGGTCGCCTGCTGGTAGCCGTCGAAGACCTGCGAGAGCTGCTGCACCGGGGCGAAGAACAGGTCGATGTAGAGGAGGTACGCCACCAGCGCGCCCGTGGTGAGGGTGCCCGCGTCGACCCGCCCGGCGCCCACGACGAGCACCGAGACGGCGGCCACCGAGGACAGCAGCTGTACGAACGGGAAGTAGACCGAGATCAGCCACTGCCCGCGGATCCGCGCCTGGCGGTAGCTGTCGCTGCCCTCCGCGAAGCGCCTGCCGCCGGCCCCCTCGCGGCGGAACGCCTGGAGGATCCGCAGCCCGGACACCGACTCCTGGAGGTCCGCGTTCACCACGGACACCCGCTCACGGGCCAGTTCGTACGCCTTCACGCTGGACCGGCGGAAGAAGAACGTGCCGACGATCAGCGGCGGCAGCGTCAGGAAGACGATCAGGGCGAGCTGCACGTCGATCACCAGCAGGGCGGCCATGATGCCGAAGAAGGTGACGACGGAGACGAAGGCGGTGACCAGGCCGGTCTGCAGGAAGCTGGACAGCGCGTCCACGTCCGTCGTCATCCGGGTCATGATCCGGCCGGTCAGCTCGCGCTCGTAGTAGTCGAGTCCGAGCCGCTGGAGCTGCGCGAAGATCTTCAACCGGAGCGAGTACAGGACCCGTTCGCCGGTGCGTCCCGTCATCCGGGTCTCGCCGATCTGCGCCGCCCACTGGACGAACACGCTGACCAGGGCGATCCCCGAGGCCGCCCACACCCCGCCGAGCGCCAGCTGCGAGACGCCCTCGTCGATGCCGTGCCGGATCAGCACGGGCAGCAGCAGGCCCATGCCCGCGTCGACGGCGACCAGGCCGAGGCTGATCAGGAGCGGCAGCCCGAAGCCCCGCAGCAGCCGCCGCAGCCCGTACGAGTCCTCCGCCGCGACCGCGCGTGCCTCGTCGATGGCGGGGGTGTCGGTGGCGGGCGGCAACGCGTCGACCTGGGCGAGGAGTTCGGGGGTCGCGGGCGTGCCGGACAGCGCGGTGTCCTTGGGCTCACGGTCACCGGTCCACAGGTGCGGGGTGACACCCCGCTCGGCGTCGAACTCGGCGTCCAGCTCGTCCCGTACGGACGTGTCCTCCGTCGGATACACCGGCTGGGTGCGGCCGGGTGAGGCCCCGCCCAGCTCGTCCGGGTCGGTCAGCAGCCGGCGGTAGAGCGGCGAGCGCTCGGTCAGTTCCTCGTGGGTGCCGATGTCGGCGAGCCGGCCGCCGTCCAGGACGGCGATGCGGTCGGCGAGGTTCAGGGTGGAGCGCCGGTGGGCGATGAGGAGGGTCGTGCGGCCCGCCATGACACCGCGCAGGGCCTCGTGGATCTCGTGCTCGACCCCGGCGTCGACCGCCGAGGTGGCGTCGTCGAGGACCAGCAGGCGCGGGTCGGTGAGGATGGCGCGGGCGAGCGCGACGCGCTGGCGCTGGCCGCCGGAGAGGGTGAGTCCGTGCTCGCCGACCTTCGTGCCGTAGCCGTCGGGCAGGGCGTCGATGAAGCGGTCCGCCTGGGCGGCGCGGGCCGCCGTCTCGATCTCCTCCTGGGTGGCCTCGGGACGCCCGTACGCGATGTTGGCGGCGACGGTGTCCGAGAAGAGGAAGGAGTCCTCCGGGACGAGCCCGATGGCGGCCCGGAGCGAGTCGAGGGTCAGCTCACGGACGTCGAGGCCGCCGATGAGGACCGCGCCCCCGGTCACGTCGTAGAAGCGGGGCAGGAGCAGGGAGACCGTGGACTTGCCCGAGCCGGACGAGCCGACGACCGCGAGGGTCTCACCGGAGCGGATTTCGAAGCTGAGTCCGTCCAGGACCGGGCGGGCGTCGTCGTAGGCGAAGGACACCTGGTCGAACTCGACGGTCGCGGGCACGTCGGCGGGGAGGGTCTTCGTGCCGTCCTCCATCGACGGGCGGGTGTCGATCAGCTCCAGGACGCGCTCGGCGCCGGCCCGTGCCTGCTGGCCGACCGTGAGGACCATGGCGAGCATCCGCACGGGCCCGACGAGCTGGGCGAGGTAGGAGGAGAAGGCCACGAACGTACCGAGGGTGACCTGGCCCTTCACCGCGAGCCAGCCGCCGAGCGCCAGCATGGCGACCTGGCCGAGGGCCGGGACCGCCTGGAGGGCGGGGGTGTACTTGGAGTTGAGGCGGATGGTGCGCATCCGGCCCGCGAAGAGCCGGCGGCCGATCTCACGGAGCTTCCCGGTCTCCTGGTCCTCCTGCCCGAAGCCCTTCACCACCCGTACGCCGCTGACCGAGCCGTCGACGACCCCGGCCACCGCGGCGGCCTGCGCCTGCGCGTACCAGGTCGCCGGGTGGAGCCTGGAGCGGCTGCGCCTGGCGATGAACCAGATGGCGGGGGCGACGGCCAGGGCGACCAGGGTGAGCGGGGGCGACAGCCAGGCCATGATCCCCAGCGAGATCAGGAAGAGCAGGACGTTCCCGACCGTCATCGGGAGCATGAAGAGCAGGCCCTGGATGAGCTGGAGGTCGCTGGTGGCGCGGCCGACGACCTGCCCGGTCGACAGCTCGTCCTGGCGTCGGCCGTCGAGCCGCACGATCGTCTCGTACATGTCCGTACGCAGGTCGTGCTGGACGTCGAGCGCGAGCCGGCCGCCGTAATAGCGGCGGATGTAGGTGAGGACGTAGACGAGGATCCCGGCGCCGATGAGCGCGCCGGCCCAGGGGGCCATGTCACGGCTGTGGTCGCCGACGACGTCGTCGATGATCACCTTGGTGATCAGCGGGACGAGGGCCATGACGGCCATACCGGCGAGCGAGGCCCCCAGCGCGAGCACGACGTCCTTCGGGTACCGCCAGGCGTACCCGGCCAGCCGTCGTGCCCATCCCCGCTGCGTCGTCACTCCTGGTGCCTTCCCTCTTCGGTCCTGCGATCAGTCCTGATCGCCCGGAAGGCACCAACACCGCTGGAAGCGGATTTCATCCCTCCGCAACATTTCAGAGGCGTACGCGCAGGGAGTAGAAGCGGGTCGTCTGGGCCTCGTTCTCGTTGTCGTCGCTGACCAGGAGAACCCGCAGTGCGCCGCGGGTGCGGCCGGTGACGGTCATGCCCTCGACGTTGTCGAGGAGCGGATTGGGCTGCGGCTGCTTGGCCGTCGCCCCGAGGGACGGGCAGTCCGCCAGGTCGGCGAGGAGGGTCTTACGGACGAGGCGTACGCCGTCATGGCCGGTCAGCGTCTCGATGCCGCGGGTGTCCGTGGCGTGGCGCAGGTCGGCCAGGTAGAGGCGAATGGTGTTGCCGACCCCCGCCGTGAAGCCGCGTTCCAGGACGAGGAGGCGGCCGTCCGGGGTGGCGGTGGTCTCGGCGACACCGAGGCCGGTGTCGGCGCGGTAGCCGTACTGGGCGGCGAGCCGGAAGTCCCGGCCACTGTGCTGATGCTGCTGGTGATGGCGCTGCCAGGTCTGGAGACGTACGACGCCGGGGGTGTCGCCGGACAGGGAGCCCTCCATGCCGGCCAGCAGGGTGTCGCCGCCGGGGAGGAGGGTCAGCGCCTCGAAGGTCTGATTCGCGGTGGCGCGGCCCGCCGGGGCGACGCGCAGGGCGTCCGGCACGGGGAGGCGGTCCAGGAGGGCGCCGTCGCGGCCGTAGCGGCGTACCGACGGCTCGGTCTCGGACGACACCAGCCGCGTACCGTCGCGGTCGACGACGAGCCCCTCGGAGTCCAGCGCGGCGCCGCTCTCGTCGGCCAGCGGTGTGACGGAGCGCGGGCGCAGCGTCCGCGGGTCGAGGGTGAAGAGGGAGGACCGGTCGGACAGCGCGGCGACGGCTCCGTCCTTGTCCACGGCCAGCGCGGAGAAGTTGCCGACGAAGGCGCCCTCGTACGTCGTCTTGTCGAGGGCGTCGGAGAACCCCTCGATGGAGACGGCGGAGGAACAGGCTCGGTCGGCCGGGGCGCTCCGGGCGTGGGCGGTCCCGGTGGCGGTGACGCAGGTGGCTGCCACCAGGCCGGCGGTGAGGGAGGCGAGGGTGGCGAGTACGAGTCTCGGACGCATGACGTCACGGTAGGGGGAGGCGGGTTGAGGGGGTGTGGAAAGGGAGGGGACTGCCTGTGAATTCCGGTCGGACGGTGGCGGGGCCTGCGGTCGGCGGCCTGCACGCACGGGTGCCGGCCGCCGGCCCTGTCGGTCAGTCCTGGTGGACCTCGTTGACACCGGCGCCGCCGGAGAGGGTGTCGTTGCCCGCGCCGCCGTACAGCACGTCGTCGCCGCTGTTGCCGTAGACGGTGTCGTCGCCCTCCAGGCCGTAGAGGGTGTCGTCGCCCTTGCCGCCGTAGAGGTAGTCGTCGCCGGTCGTCCCGCGCACGATGTCGTCGCCGTCGTCGCCGTAGAGGGTGGTGAAGTTCCGCTCGTCGTCGCTGACCGCGGTGAGGGTGTCGTTGCCCGCGCCGCCGTTGCAGCTGTAGTCGCAGCCGGCGAGGATCGTGTCGTTGCCGTCACCGCCGTTGGCACCGCGGATCCAGGCGCCGTCGACACCCTCGATGCGGTCGTCGCCCGCGTCGCCGTTCAACTGGTTCGCGTGCGAGCCCTTGAGGACGTCGTCGCCGTCGCCGCCCCGGACGGTGCCCTGCGCGCTGCCGGCGCCGACGGTCGCGGTGTCGTCGCCGTCACCGAGGTCGACGTCGTACTGGTTCAGGTCGTCGGAGCCGAGCGGGACGGGTTCCGTGCACTCGACGACGGTGTGGTCGCTCGTCGAGGGGTACGCGCACCTGTCGTGGTCGATGGTGATGTCGACCTGGTCGCGGAAGGTGATGAGGTAGTCGTCCGCGTCGCCGTCGGGGTCGCTGTCGATGTACTCACTGGCGACCGAGAGGGTGTTCGTCTGGCCGGGAGCGGCTTTGTACCAGACCGAGCCGTCCTCGTAGGAGACGGTCGCGGTGGCCGCCGTCGTGGCCGCGTGGGCGGCGGGCGCCATCAGTACGGCGCCGCCCAGGGTGAGCGCGAGGCTGGTGGTGGCGAGGCCGGTGGTGGCGAGGAGACGCAAAGAGCGCATGCTGAAGTGACCCTTCGTGAACGTGGATTCGACACCGATCAAGGCCGCGGCGAGACGCCGCACGACCGCGGATACCGTCGGCTGATGAGGTATGTCGGATGGGACTGGTGAGACGGGTGAGACTGATGAAACGGGTGTTGCTTACACTCACCCAGTCAGACACGGCACCCAGGGCGGTGGTTGTACCCGCGCCCCGACTTCTTTCCGATGAATCCGCAGGTCAGCGACCCTATTAGCGCCCGACGACAACCACCGGCCAACGCCTGCGTGAACACTTCCCCTCATCGAGAAAACACTCTGATGACCTCGCCCGCCTGCCCGGTGCGGCACCCGTCAGGTCAGTGCACCTCACTGCTGCTGGACCGGCGGGCAGGTGCCGGTGTCCTCACCGATGGAGTTGATCTCGGCGTTGGACCGCGAATCCCCCGCGTAGTTCAACTGATCCGTGCAACTCACCCCGGGCTCCTTCGAAGCGCCCGACGCCGACTCCCCGTCGCCGGACCCGTCCGGCGACCGGGTGGAGCCCTCCGAGCCGTTCGCGCCGCCCGGAGACACGGTGCCGGAGACGGAACTGGAGGCGGAGTCGCCGGGCTGCGGGTCGCTCGTAGGGTCACAGGCGGTCAGCGACAGGCCGACAGCCACTGCGGCAAGGGTCAGCATCGAGATCTTCCGAACACGCATGGATCCTCCTTCGAACGGGCCCTTGCTCCGGTTTGAGCGGCCTCTCTGACGTTGCAGAGAGGAACGCCGCGAGGCCCGTTTCAACGCGGAAAGTGTTAAGACATGCCTGTGACAAAGGAGTAGGCAGGCCGTGAAGTGCAGAACACTTCGGAGTCGAGGTCACGGACGAGGAGAGCGCGGCGACGGGCCACAAGCTGCGTGACGCCTTCTCGGCACCAGGCTGTGGGCACCGGTCCTGTCGATCCTTGAGGCCCTCACCCGCTGACAGCGAAGACGTACGGCGGAACCACCCGGGTCGACCGGGGCGTACGGCGAGTACACGGAGTACGCGGAGTACGCCCGTGGTCCGGTGTCCAGGGCGGGTTGGGCGCGGGTTCGGCGCGGGCGGGTCAGGCCCCCGGTCCGGGCTCTCAGCGGCGCTGAGGATCGCCGGAGTCGTCGATCCCGTCAAGGTTCAAGGTCGTCGTTCGCGGGCTCGGGCAGGCGGGCGCCCCGGCTCTCCGCGATGCGGTGTACGTCCCGCAGCGCCTCGCCCATCCGGGCCGCCAGGAACCGGAGTTGCGGGGAGGTGACGTCCTCGTCGTCGAGCATGTCGGCGGCGTGGTCGAGGAGTTCGGCGGCCATACCGAGCTGCACGCTCTCCATGGTGTCGGCCATGCGGGAGAGGTGCCCGGTCCCGTCACCGACGAGGTAGCAGGGCTTGCCCTCCAGACCGTCCCACGGCAGCAGTCGCGCCTTCGTCCAACCCTCGCCGCTCATACGGTCACCTCCACACCGTGACCCGGACGCGGCCCGAGGTCGACACCGTGCACGGCGAGCCGCAGCGCCCGCTGTCGCCCCCGGCGGCGCCGCTCATGGTCGACGAGGTACGGGCGGACCATCGCGTGGTCCTCACCCCGCAGGGGGCGGGAGCCGACCCGGGCGGTGGTAGGCCCCTCGGCGACGCTGCCGCACATGCAAGGGGGACACGAGCACCACCCGTCCACCGGGGCGTCGGCGTCGACCGGGCGGCGCCTGCGCCCTGTTCCGGGGAAGAGCAGTTGCAGCACCGGTTCGAAGAGCCGGGCGATACGGCGACTCACGTCGTCAACTCCGTAGCTGTCGTGGGCTGTCATGGGGGTTTCGCTTTCTGTAGCGATCCACTTACAGAGTGAGACCGTCCGGTCTAGGCTCGCCAGAGGGTCGGATGTGACCAGTCATTCGTCACAAAGGGGTGGCCATGACCAGCACGTACGGTGACTGGCTGAAGCAGCAGCGGGAAGCGGCGGGGCTGACACAGCAGCAACTTGCCGACATGACGGTGATGACGCGTTCGCACATCGCGCACATCGAGGCGGGCCGGCGGGTCCCGTCGAAGGAGGACGCGCGGCGCCTCGACAAGGCCCTGAACACGGGGGATGTACTGAGCAGCTTCCTACCGGCCGAGGACGCGGCGGTCGCCGACTACTTCGAGGCGGCCCGGCTGCTCGAACAACAGGCGGTGATGATCAGGGAGTTCGCCCTGTCGTTCGTCCCGGGCATCCTCCAGACGGAAAGGTACGCGCGTGCGGTCCTGGGCACGTCGTTCCCTCCGGTGGGTGAAAAGGAATGTGACAGGCTCGTCGTCACACGCCTGGAGCGGGCAAGAATCCTCGACGATCCGGTGACCCCGGTGGTCTGGGCCCTACTGGACGAGGCGGTGTTGCGCCGCGTGGTGGGCAGCCCGGAGGTCATGGCGGAGCAGATCGACCACCTCGTACGCCTGGTGGAGAGCGGGCGGGTACGCGTCTACGTACTTCCATTCGAACTCGGCGTCCACCCACTCATGCAGAGCATGCTGACGCTGATGAAGTTCGAGGACCAGCCGCCAGTTGCCTACGGCGAGGGTCTGCACATGGGCAAGATCCATGACACACCCGCCATGGTCGATCGGCTCCAAGGCATCTACGATCTCGCGCTAGGCGACGCGATGCCGCTCAAGGAATCACTTGCCCTGATGAGGACTACAGCAGAGGACTACAGACACCGTGGCTGAACACACCATTCCCGACGCCGAGGCGCTGACAGGCTGGCGCAAGTCTTCCCACAGCGGGAACGAGGGCGGCAGCTGCCTCGAAGTCCTCGACGGGCATCCCTCGGGTATCCCCATCCGCGACTCCAAGGTCCCCCACGGCCCCGCCCTCCTCATCCCGGCCCCCAGGTGGACCGCCTTCCTCACCGCCCTCAAGACCGGACACCTCGGGCACCATGACTGACCAGGCGGTCACCGACGCCGCCGCACCACAAAACTGGCGCAAGTCGTCCTACAGCGGCCCCGAGGGCGGCAGCTGCCTCGAAGTCCTCGACGGCCACCCCACCGGCATCCCCGTCCGCGACTCCAAGAACCCCCACGGCCCCGCCCTCCTCATCCCGGTCGCCGGCTGGGCGTCGTTCGTCGCAGCCGTCAGGCATGGGCGGCTGCCCGGCTGAACACGGAGACGGCACCGTCCGCGCGGTGGTCAGTACGAGGCGATCCCCAGGCCCTGCTCGACGAACTCGTGAACATCGGTGTACGGGTCCCGGTTCACGAGGGACACATGGTCGCCGTACCGCGCGTTCATCTGGAGGGCCCGCTTCACCGCGCAGCGACCGTACGTTCGCGACACGGAACCTCAGTAGCATGCTGTCCTCCTCTCAGGGCTCAGGGCAGTCGCCAGGTCAGCGGACCTCGCGCATTCATGAGCGGCCGTACGCGGCCGTACGCGGACAGGGGCCGCCCCTCTTCCGTGGCCGCGCGCGGCACGTCATCCGCTCACAGCTGAGCCCCAGGTTCACCACAGCCCCCGCCAACCCCGCCCGCGCACGATGCCCTGGTGACATCTGCCACCGATCCGTACCCCCACGCCCCCGAGGCCCCCGCCTCTCCGTCGCCCGTCGAGCCGGTCGCGCGGCCGGACCAGGCACCCCGCTGGTCACTGCCCGTGCTGGGCGCGATCCTCGTCCTGGCCGGGGTGCTGTACTCCTGGAACCTCTCCTCCTCCAGCCTGAACAGCTTCTACAGCGCCGCCGTGTTCAGCGGTACGCAGAGCTGGAAGGCCTGGTTCTTCGGCTCGCTGGACGCCGGGAACTTCCTGACCGTGGACAAGCCGCCCGTCGTCCTGATGGTGATGGGGCTGTCCTGCCGTGTCTTCGGGTACGGCACCTGGCAGATGATGCTGCCGCTCGTCGCCGCCGCACTCGGCACCATCTGGATCCTGCACTCGTCGGTCAAGCGGGTCTGGGGGCACGGCGCGGCCGCCGTCGCCGCGCTCGTCCTCGCGCTCACCCCGATCACCGTCGCCATCAACCGCGACAACAACCCGGACACCCTCCTCGTCCTCCTGATGGTCGCGGGCGCCGCCCTGGCCCTGCGCGCCGTCCACAACGGCAAGCTGCTGCCGCTGATCGGCTCGGCCGTGTGCTTCGGCCTCGCCTTCAACACCAAGATGCTCCAGGGCTACATCGCCCTGCCCGCCGTCTTCGCCGTCTACCTGTACGCGGCCCGGGGCGGCCGGCTGCGCCGGATACGCAACCTCGCGCTCGCCGCGGTCGCCCTCGCGGTCTCCAGTTTCTGGTGGGCGGCCGCCGTGTCCCTGGTGCCCGCCTCCGAGCGGCCGTACATCGGCGGGTCGACGGACGGCAGCGCCTGGGATCTGATCATGGGCTACAACGGCCTGGGGCGGGTTCTCGGCGGTGACGGCAACGGCGGCGGTGGCGGTGGCGGAGGTGGCGGCTTCTCCGGGGCCGCCGGGATCGGGCGCATGTTCAACGAGACGCTGGGCGGCCAGATCTCCTGGCTGCTCCCCTTCGCCGGGATCGCCCTCGTCGGCGGCCTCGTCCTGCGCGGCCGCGCTCCCCGTACGGACCTCACGCGCGCCGCGCTGATCCTGTGGGGCGGCTGGACCGTGCTGCACTACTTCACGTTCAGCCTCGCCGAAGGCACCATGCACCCCTACTACACGACCGCGCTCGCGCCCGGCATCGCGGCACTGTGCGGGGGCGGCGGGGCGATGCTCCTGCGCGCCTTCCGCACGGGTGACGTCAAGCGCTGGTCCGGGGTCTGGTCCTCGGTCCTGCCCGTGGCGTTCGCCGCCACCGGCGTCTGGGCCGTCGTCCTGCTGCGCCGGGCCACCGGCTGGAACACCTGGCTGTGGCCGGCCGTCGCGGCTGTGATGGTCCTGGCGATCGCGGGACTGTTCCTCTTCCGTTCCGGGCGCCGGGCGCGGCTCCTCTCCGGTGCCGTCGCCGCGGCCGTCGTCGCCTCTCTCGCGGGCCCCGCGGCCTACGCCGCCTCCGTGCCCGCGAGTTCGGGCGGCGGCATGAGCGGTACGAATCCGACGGCCGGGCCCACCACCGGCGGCGGCATGGGCGGCGGCCCCGGCGGCGGTGGCGGCGGAGGCGGTGGCCGGGGTGGCTTCCCCGGCGGCAACGGCGGCAACGGCGGCCCGCAGCAGGGCGGTCGGCAGGCCGGCGGCACCGGCGAGGCACCGGCCGGCGGCGGCCGGCAGGGCACGCCACCCAGCGGCGCCCCGACCGGCG
The DNA here is from genome assembly GCF_047444975.1 of Streptomyces sp. CWNU-52B. NCBI lineage: Bacteria > Bacillati > Actinomycetota > Actinomycetes > Kitasatosporales > Streptomycetaceae > Streptomyces > Streptomyces sp. CWNU-52B. The sequence goes on from NZ_JBLFJV010000033.1 coordinate 20,411, forward strand.
GGCAGCAGGAAGGCGGCGGTCCCGGTGGCGGCTCCGGTGGCGGCGCCGACAGCGCCATGACCACGTACCTGGAGCAGCACCGGGACGGCGCCAAATGGCTGGTCGCGGTGTCCGGTTCGCAGAGCGCGGCCCAGCTGATCGTCAGCACGAAGCAGCCCGTCATCTCCATGTGGGGCTGGTCCGGCAGCGACAAGGCCATGACCCTCGCCAAGCTGAAGGAGCTCGTGAAGAAGGGCGAGCTGCACTACATCATGCTCGGCGGGGGCGGCATGGGCGGAGGCGGCGGCATGGGCGGCGGCGACTCCGGCAGCGTCAGCTCCGAGGTGACCGCCTGGGTCCAGGAACACGCCACGGCGGTGAAGGCGAGCGAGTACGGCGACGACTCCTCGTCCGACACGTCCCCCGATTCCTCCGGCTCCGGCTCCTCCGGCTCCAGCTCCTCCGGCTCCGACTCGCAGAACACCCAGGCGCTCTACCGCCTCGACTCCTCGGACGTCAACTAGGGCCTCCCCTGAGCCGGATGGGGAAAACCCCATCACTCCACAGCCCCTGGACCGGAAACGGCCAGGGGTTGCGCCGTATGCGAGAACGTCACAAGAACGACGCCCTCTCGTTACGCACCCGCCCTCATGTCCATGCCACTCTCCCGATTGACCGAAGTGTCAACACGCGTAGAACGCGGAGCCGTCGCACCGGGTCCGCGTACCGGCGCGTGCCGTTCTCGGGAAAGGGCACCCCACATGTCCGTTGCTCAGATTGGCAGTTGGAAGGCGCTCGCGGCCGGCGTCTCCGCCGTCCTCGTCGGCCTCACCCTCCCGACGGTCGCCGCGACCCCCGCCGCGGCCACGGCCACCACGGCAGCCACGACGACGGCCACCACCGCCGCCACGGCAGCCGCGTACGACGACACGTACTACGCGAACGCGATCGGCAAGACCGGTACGGCTCTGAAGTCCTCGCTGCACACGATCATCAAGAACCAGTCCACGATCTCGTACTCCGCGGTCTGGGAGGCGCTCAAGGTCACCGACCAGGACCCGAACAACAGCAACAACGTGATCCTGCTCTACTCCGGCATCTCCCGCAGCAAGTCGCTCAACGGCGGCGACGTCGGCGACTGGAACCGCGAGCACACCTGGGCCCAGTCCCACGGCGACTTCGGCACCTCGGCCGGGCCCGGCACCGACCTGCACCACCTGCGGCCCGAGGACGTCCAGGTCAACAGCATCCGCGGCAACAAGGACTTCGACCTGGGCGGCAGCAGCTTCACCAACAGCGGCGGCAGCCTCACCGACTCGAACTCCTTCGAGCCCCGCGCCGCCGTCAAGGGCGACGTGGCCCGGATGATCCTCTACATGGCCGTCCGCTACGAAGGTGACGACTCCTGGCCCGACCTGGAGCCCAACGACGCCGTCACCAACGGCAGCGTCCCGTACCACGGCCGCCTCTCGGTGCTGAAGCAGTGGAACGAGCAGGACCCGCCCAGCACCAGCGAGCAGCGCCGGAACGAACTGATCTACAGCAACTACCAGGGCAACCGGAACCCGTTCATCGACCACCCGGAGTGGGTCGAGTCGATCTGGTAGATCCCACCGGTGGACCCGGTGAACCCGACGGCGAGTGGCGCCGAACCCCCTGTGATCAAAGGGGGGTTCGGCGCCACAGCTGTCCCCACCTGTCTCCTCGGTTACGAAGCCATGACATTGGAACGTACAACTGGTGGCGCCCTCATCGAGTCTCACTACCTGAACGCGGCATTCCGCTGCGGCAGGACCGACGACTCGAAAGGCTCACGTATGTCCCGAGCACACCGCAGGACCCGTACCGCGCGTCTCTCCGCACCTCTGGCAGCCGCGGTGCTGGTCGCCGGTGGATTCGGCGCCATGGCGCTCACCGGCGCCTCCGCCCAGGCCGCCACCGCGTCCGTGGACGTGCAGGACGACTTCAACGGCGACGGCTACGCCGACCTGGTCGTGGCAGCCCCGGACGCCACGATCTCCAGCAAGGCCCAGGCCGGCTACGTGGCCGTCACGTACGGCTCCGCCGATGGCGTCTCCGCCGCCGACAAGAAGATCGTCAGCCGCTCCACCACCGGCGTTCCCGGCTCCGCCGTCGCGAAGCAGCACTTCGGGGAGAACTTCACCAAGGGCGACCTCGACGGCGACGGCTTCGGCGACCTGGTGATCTCGGGCGGCGCGGCCGGCTCCGTCGTCCTGTGGGGCTCCGCCTCCGGACTCACCGGCGGCACGGCGATAGCCGGATACGGCCAGTCCCCCACGGCCGGCGACTTCGACGGCGACGGCAAGACGGACCTCGCGCTGTTCGAGCAGGTGACCTCCTTCGGCGACGAAGCTCCCAGCAGCGCCGCCGCCGTGTGGAAGGGCCCGATCTCGCGGACCGGCACGCCCGCCGCCGTCCTGCCCGTCCTGGACAAGTCCCTGTGGTGGGGCTACGACGCCGACGACGCCTCCTGCGCCACCAACGGCGGCTGCGAGGAGGACGCCGACTCGATCAGCGGCCCCTACACCTCCGCCGAGACCGGTGACGTCAACGGCGACGGCAAGGACGACATCGTCGTCTGGGAGTACCAGGGCGACGGCGTCTACGGCAACCGCCTGCTCCTCGGTGGCGGCAGCACCGGCTTCAAGAGCGGCTGGGTGCCCGGTGAGGCCGCCGGCAACCGGACGGGCACCGGCGTCGGGGACGTCAACAACGACGGCTTCGACGACGTCGTGGTCGGCAACGACTGGGGCAGCGGCCAGGTCAAGGTCGCCCTCGGTTCGGCCACCGGCCTGTCCGAGGACCGCGTCCAGACCTTCAACCAGGACAGCCCCGGGTTCCCCGGTGCCGAGGAAGAGGAGGACGAGATCGGCGCGTCGGTCTCGGTCGCGGACGTCACGGGCGACGGCTACGCCGACATCGCGCTCGGCATCCCGGGCGAGGACGTCGGCGACATCTACGACACCGGCTCGGTCGCCCTGGTCCCCGGCAGCGCCTCCGGTGCCTCGGGCGCCGGTACGCAGGTCTTCCACCAGAACACCGCCGGAGTTCCCGGAGTGGCCGAGAACAGCGACGAGTTCGGTGTGACCACCGCGCTCCTCGACCTCAACGGCGACGGCCACCGCGACCTCGCGGCCGGTTCCACCGCCGAGAACGAGCAGAACGGCGCGGTCTGGATCCTGAACGGCACGGCGAGCGGCCTCACCGCCACCTCGTCCTTCGCGTTCGGCGCGGGCACCCTCGGCGCCCCCGCGACGGCCGCGCACTTCGGCTCGTACCTGCGCTGACTCCTGCGCTGACACCAGCGCTGAACAACTGATCCACAGCAACACGGTGGGGCGGCCTCGTGCCGCCCCACCGTCATGTCCAGCCCGAAACGAGGGACTCGGGCCTCAGCCCAGGTGCGTCGGTGCGAACATGCGCAGCACCGCCGGCAGCACGACCACCGAAGGGCCGGGCGTGGCCAGGGACTTGGCCAGGTCGTCGGCGAGGGTGTCCGGCGTGGTCCGTACGCCCGGGACGCCGAAGGACTCCGCGAGCGCCACGTAGTCGGGGCGGGACAGTTCCGTGGCCGTCGACCGGCCGAAGGCGTCCGTCATGTACTCGCGCAGGATGCCGTAACCGCCGTCGTCGACGATGAGCCAGGTCACGTCGAGGTTGTGCTGCCTGGCGGTGGCCAGTTCGGCGATGGAGTAGAGCGCGCCGCCGTCGCCGGAGACCGCGAGGACCGGGTGGGTGGGGTCGGCGACCGCGCCGCCGATCGCCGCCGGGAAGGCGTAGCCGAGGCCGCCCGCGCCCTGGGCGGAGTGCATGGTGTTCGGGCGGCGGGCGTCGAAGGCGGACCAGGCCCAGTAGGCGAGGATCGTCATGTCCCAGAAGCTGGCCGACCGGTCGGGCAGGGCTTCCCGTACGGCCGCCAGCACCTTCCGCTCCAGGGTGAGTTCCTGGGCGTCGATGCGCGCACGGACGAGGTCGAGCACGGCCCGTACGCGTTCGGCGGCCGTCGCGTCCTGCCGCTTCTCCGGGATGGTTTCGAGGAGCGCCGACAGGGCGAGGCGGGCGTCCGCGTGGATGCCGAGGGCCGGGTGGTTGGACTCCAGCTTGCCGAGGTCGGCCTCGATCTGCACGACCCGGCCGCGGGGCTTGAACGTGTAGTAGTTCGAGGAGAGTTCGCCCAGCCCGGAGCCGACGACGAGGAGTACGTCGGCGTCCTCAAGGAAGTCCGTGGTGTGCCGGTCCTCCAGCCAGGACTGGAGCGAGAGCGGGTGGTTCCAGGGGAAGGCGCCCTTGCCGCCGAAGGTGGTGACGACGGGCGCGTCCAGCCGCTCGGCGAGCTGCCGCAGCTTGCCCGACGCGTCGGCGCGTACGACCCCGCCGCCCGCGATGATCACCGGGCGGGCCGCCTTCGTGAGCAGGTCGGCGGCCACGGCGGTCAGTTCGGGGCGCGGCGGCAGGTCGTGGGGCGCCGCGTCCACGGCCGTGACGACGGGCAGGGCCGTGGTGGCGAGCAGCACGTCCTGCGGGATCTCCACCCAGACCGGCCCGTGCGGAGCGGTCAGCGCCGACTCCCAGGCCTCGGCGATCGCGGAGGGGATCTGCGACTGCGTACGGGCCGTGTGGACGGACTTCACGACGCCCCGGAACGAGGCCTGCTGGTCCGGGAGTTCGTGGAGGTGGCCGTGCCGGCCGCCGCCGAGCCCCGCGCGGGGGATCTGGCTGCTGATGGCGAGCACGGGGGCCGACGCCGCCGCGGCCTCCTGGAGCGCGGCCAGCGAGGTCAGCGCGCCGGGTCCGGTCGACAGCAGCAGCGGGGCCGCCTCGCCGGTGACCCGGCCGTACGCGTCCGCCGCGAACCCGGCGTTGTTCTCGACCCGCAGGCCGACGTACGCCAGGTCGGAGCGGCGCAGCGCGTCGAAGATGCCGAGCGCGTGCTGGCCCGGCAGTCCGAAGACGGTGGTCGCGCCGAGCCCGGTGAGGGTCTCCACGACCAGGTCGCCGCCGTTGCGGCCGGGCGGCGGGCTGAGCGCGGCTTCCGTCTGCTCGGCGGTCGGACGGAGCACGAGGTCGTGGTCGTGGGTCACTGCGCTCGGGCCTCTGCAATCTGGCGGGACATGATCGTGGTCAGTTCGTACGCCGTGTGGGACGCGGCGACCGAGGTGATCTCGGCGTGATCGTACGCGGGGGCGACCTCGACGACGTCCGCGGAGACCAGGTGGCAGGAGGCCAGGCCGCGCAGGATCTCCAGGAGTTCGCGGGAGGTCATGCCGCCGGCCTCGGGCGTGCCGGTGCCGGGCGCGTGGGCCGGGTCGAGGCAGTCGATGTCGACGGAGATGTAGAGCGGGCGGTCGCCGATGCGCTGCCGCAGCTGGTCGGCCACCTCGTCCGCGCCACGCCGGTAGATGTCGGCGGAGGTGACGATGCCGAAGCCCATCTTCTCGTCGTCGGTGAGGTCCTGCCGCCCGTAGAGCGGGCCGCGGGTGCCGACGTGGGAGAGCGCCTCGGTGTCGAGGATGCCCTCCTCGACGGCCCGCCGGAACGGGGTGCCGTGGGTGTACTCGGCGCCGAAGTACGTGTCCCAGGTGTCGAGATGCGCGTCGAAGTGCAGCAGCGCGACCGGTCCGTGCTTCCTGGCGACCGCGCGGAGGAGGGGCAGCGCGATGGTGTGGTCGCCGCCGAGGGTCATCAGCCGGGCGCCGGTGCCGAGGAGTTCGTCGGCTGCGCCCTCGATGGTCGCCACGGCCTCGTTGATGTCGAAGGGGTTCGCGGCGATGTCACCGGCGTCCGCGACCTGCGCGAGGGCGAACGGCGAGGCGTCCTGCGCCGGGTTGTACGGCCGCAGCAGCCGGCTGGCCTCGCGGATCGCGTTCCCGCCGAAGCGGGCGCCGGGCCGGTAGGAGACGCCCGCGTCGAACGGCACGCCGACCACGGCGACATCGGTGGTCCCGACCTCGTCCAGGCGGGGCAGCCGGGCGAAGGTCGCCGGGCCCGCGTACCTCGGTACGCGCGACGAGTCGACGGGCCCGCGGGGTGTCTCGCTGCTGTTCATGGACCGCTGCTCTCTTTCCTGTGGTTCGGCTGGTTGGGCTCTGCTCACTGGTGGGCCGGGACGGGTTCGGACGCGTTTTCGGCGCCCCGGCCCGCGAGCCGTTCGCGCCAGGCGGCGAGCACCGCCGCGTCGGTCGGGGGCGTGGCGAGCGAGACGACCACGTACACGGCGAGGGAGGACAGGAGCCCGTAGTAGATGGGCTCGTTCGCGAGGATCCCGTACGTCGCCATCAGACCGACGACCGCGAGACCGCCGACCACGACGGCGGCAAGGGCGCCCTGGGCGGTGCCGCGCTTCCAGAGCAGGCCGCCGAGGATGGGCACGAGGAGGCCGCCGACGAGCAGGTTGTAGGCGACGGTCAGGGCCTCGACGACGTTGTTGAGCACGATGGCCGTACAGATCACCGCGACCCCCATGACGAGGATGAAGACACGGTTGCCCCGCACCTCGTCACGGTCCGCGTGTTCGTCGTCGCCCGCCCTGACGGCGCCCCGCAGCCGCGACCAGATGTCGTTGTTGGCGACGGTCGCGCAGGCGATGAGGGCTCCGGAGGACGTGGACATCACGGCGGCCAGGGCGGCGGCGAGCACCAGTCCCCGTACGCCGATGGGCAGTTCGTCCTTCACGATGGTCGCGAAGGCGTCGTCGGGGCTGGCCAGCTTCGGGTAGAGGACCTTGGCCGCCGTGCCGATGACGGCGCCGGCGAGCGCGTACACCAGGCAGTAGCTGCCCGCGACGGTGCCGCCCCACTTGGCGGTCCGGTCGCTGCCCGCGGTGAACACGCGCTGCCAGATGTCCTGCCCGATCAGCATGCCGAACGTATAGATCAGCACGTACGTGAAGATCGTCTCGCCGCCGATGCCCAGCGGATCGAAGTAGCCGGTGGGCAGTTGTGCCCTCATCTCGCCGAACCCGCCGGCCTTGACGACGGCGATGGGCAGCAGGAGCAGCAGCACACCGATCGTCTTCACGACGAACTGCACCATGTCGGTGAGGGTGATCGACCACATGCCGCCGAGCGTGGAGTACGCGACGACGATCGAGCCGCCGAGGATGATCGCGAGCGTGCGGTTCATGTCGAAGAGGACGTCGAAGATCGTGGCGTACGCGATGGTCGACGTCACCGCGAGCATGAGGGTGTACGCCCACATGACCACCCCGGAGATCACCCCGGCCCGGCCGCCGTAGCGCAGGTCGAGCATCTCGGAGACCGTGTAGACCTTCAGCCGGGCGATGCGGGCCGAGAAGAAGAGGGACAGCGCGAGCAGGCCGAGGCCGATGGTGAAGACCATCCAGGCGCCGGAGAGCCCGTACCGGTAGCCGAGGCCGACCCCGCCGATGGTGGACGCGCCGCCGAGGACGATCGCGGCCATCGTGCCGGAGTACATCGTCGGGCCGAGCCGCCGTCCGGCGACCAGGAAGTCGCTCTTGGACTTGGCACGGCGCATGCCCCACCAGCCCATCGCCAGCATCCCGGCGAGGTAGACGACGATCACTGCGTAGTCGACGGCCATGGGGCCTCCGTAGGTTGTCCCGCGAAGTCGTCCCGCGCGGCTGAGGGGGCGTGGTGGCCGCCCGTACCCGCGGCCTCCGGTTCGCCACGACCCTAGGTGTCCGGAAAGCGGCGCTGAAGTGTACGTTTCATCCACAGTCACCGGACCGGATGGAGGAAACGTACACATGCCGGACGCGACGGCCCCCGCGATCCCCACCGCCCCTGTCGCCCCGCCGACACCTCCGGTCCCCCTCGCCGCCCTGCTGGCCAGGGAGGATCTCGGGCTGCGGCAGATCGCGGGCCCCCGCGACCCGGCCACGGTGATCCACTGGGCGCACACCTCGGAGATGACGGACCCGTACCCGTACCTGCTCGGCGGCGAGCTGCTGCTCACGGCCGGGGTGCACATCCCGGAGGCGGCGGGCTCGGGCACGTACTTCGACGCGTACGTGCCCCGGATCGTCGAGGCGGGCGGCGCGGCCCTCGGGTTCGGGGTGGCCCCGGTGCACGACACGGTGCCGCGCGCCCTGGTCGCGGCCTGCGACCGCTACGGCCTGCCCCTCCTGGAGGTGCCGCCCCGTACGACCTTCTCCGGGGTGGCCCGCGCGGTCTGGCAGCTCATGGCCCAGGCCCGGCACACCGAACTGCGCCGGGTCACGGAGGCCCAGCAGAGCCTGGCCGCCGCCGCGGCCCGCCCGGACCCGATCCCGTCGGTCCTGCGGCAGCTCGCCCAACGGGTGGGCGGGCGCGCCACGCTGTACGCCCCGGACGGCGGGGAGGTGGCGTCGGCGGGCGCCGGGGCGGGCACGGATGCGGGCGGGGCGCTGGCCGGGCTGGCGGCGGTGGTGCGCCCCGCCGCCCACGACGGCGGCTCGGCGTCCGGCTCCGGCTCCGGTGCGGGGCCCACCCCCACCTCCGCGAGCGACACCGTCGACGGGGTCCATCTCGCCGCGTACGCCCTCGGCAGCGGCCAGGGTTTCGTGCTGGGCGTGGCGGCCCCGCGCCGCGACCCCGGCGACCACACGATCGCGTCCGTCGGCGCGGTGCTGCTCTCCCTCCTCACCGGGGAGCACCAGAGCGGCACCGGCGCGGCCCGCTCCTCCGCGCTCGTACGCATGCTGCTGGGGGCGGCGCCGGAGGAGGTGGCTCCGCTCCTGGCCGGGAGCGGGGACGGAGCCGGGCGCTGGGTCGTCGTGCACGCGCGGCCGGACGGTCCGGCGCCGCCCGACGCGGTCGCGGCGTCGGCCCTCGGGGCGGCGCTGGGCTCTCCGCTGGTGGACGTGGCGGGGGACGTCGTACGGGTCCTCGTGCCCGTACCCGTGCCCGTACCGGTGGCCGGGCAGCGCGAGTTCGCGGCGCAGCCCGGCTGGACGTGCGGCGTGAGCGCGCCCGTCCTTCCGCACGAGTGGGGGTCGGCCGACCCGCAGGCGGGCCGCGCGCTGGTCCGGGCGCGGGCCACCCGGGCGCCGGTGGTCCGCCACGACGACCGGCCGGGGCTCGGCGGGCTCGTACCGCCGGACGAGGCGGCCGCCCATGCCCGTACGGTCCTCGCGCCCCTCGCCGGGAACCCCGCGCTGACCGAGACGTTGCGCACGTGGCTGTCCCTGCACGGCAGCTGGGACCGTACTGCGGTGGCACTGTCCGTCCACCGCAACACGGTCCGCCAGCGGATGGCCCGCTGCGCGACACTCCTGTCCACGGACCTCGACGACCCGGACACCCGCATGAACCTGTGGTTCGCCCTCCAACACATCTGACGCCCCCACCGCCCCTACCCGTCCCGTCCCTGGGGGCTGCCGCCCCCAGACCCCCGCATCGCGCTGAACGCGCTCGTCCTCAAACGCCGGACGGGCTGAAAAAACCCAGCCGTCGGCCGGGGCCGGAAAGTGCCGGCCGGGCGGCGCTGAAAAGCCGGGGCGCAGCCCCGCTTTTCAGGGGCGCGGGGAACGGCGCGACCAGCCCCCACCGGACCCGCACCCGCCCCACAACCCCACCCACCCCCACCCGTCCCCCACCCAAACCCCCGAGTGACCCATATCCCACGGTTCGATACACCGGCACCACCCAGCGGAGCGCACCGGCAGAATGGGGGTATGCCGATACCCGGGACCCCCACCCCCAGCCGCCCCGACCTCCTGGACCACCTCGTACAGACGCGCATCGCGGGCGACGTGGCCACCCCCCGCGAGAACAACCTCTCCCACTACCGCAAGCTCGCCAACGGCGACCGCAACTTCTGGCTCGGCCTGGAGCTCGGCGACCGCTGGACCGACGAGCAGGACGTCCTCGCGGTCATGGCCGAGCGCTGCGGTGTGAACGACGACCCGGAGTACCGGTACGGCCAGGACACCATCGACCCGGAGCTGACGGTCGACGCGCTGGAGCGGATGGCCGGCCGGCTGCGCAAGGCGGCCGCCGGCCGCCAGCGCGTGCTGTTCGCGACGGGCCACCCCGGCGGCCTCCTCGACGTGCACCGCGCCACCGCCGCCGCCCTGCGCGCCGCCGGCTGCGAGATCGTGGTGATCCCGGACGGGCTGACCACGGACGAGGGGTACGTCTTCCAGTTCGCCGACGTCGCGGTCCTGGAGCACGGCGCGACCCTGTGGCACACCCACTCGGGCGAGCCGATGCGGGCGATCCTGAAGGGCCTGCAGAGCGAGGGCAGCCCGCTGCCCGACCTGGTCGTCGCCGACCACGGCTGGGCGGGCTGCGCGGGTCAGCTGGGCGTGGACTCCGTCGGTTACGCGGACTGCAACGACCCGGCCCTCTTCCTCGCCGAGGCCGAGGGCACGGTCCAGGTGACCGTCCCCATGGACGACCACGTCACCAGCCCCCGGCACTACGACCCGATGACGGCGTACCTGCTGGACGCGGCGGGCCTCACCGGCGGCGAGTGAGCCGCTAGCGGGGGATCCGGACCACGCCCTCCTGGATCACCGTGATCGCCAGCCGCCCGTCCCGCGTGTAGATACGGGCCTGCCCCAGGCCCCGCCCGCCGGACGCGGACGGCGACTCCTGGTCGTACAGCAGCCACTCGTCGGCGCGGAACGGCCGGTGGAACCACATCGCGTGGTCAAGGGAGGCCCCGACGACGTCCCCGGTGACCCAGCCGCCGCGCCCGTGGGCGAGCAGCACGGAGTCCAGGAGCGTCATGTCGGAGACGTACGTGGCGAGGCAGACGTGCAGCAGCGGCTCGTCGATGGCGCCGTCGAGCTTGCCGTTGGTGCGGAACCACACCTGGGAGCGGGGTTCGCGCGGCTCGCCGACCGTGGCGAACGGCGGCGGGTCGACATAGCGGAGGTCGACGGCGGCACGGGCCTCCAGCATCCGCTGTACGACGCCCTGGTCCCCGTACGCCTCCAGGTACCGCGGCAGCATCTCGTCGGACGTCTCGAGCGTCTCGGGGTCGGGCGCGGGCGGCATCTGGGCCTGGTGGTCCATGCCCTCCTCGTACGTCTGGAACGACGCGGAGAGGTGGAAGATCGGCTGGCCGTGCTGGACGGCGACGACCCGGCGCGTGGTGAAGGAACGCCCGTCGCGGATCCGGTCGACGGTGTAGACGATGGGCGCGCCCGAGTCCCCCGCGCGCAGGAAGTAGGCGTGCAGGGAGTGGGCCGGCCGGTCCGCCGGGACCGTGCGTCCCGCGGCGACCAGCGCCTGCGCCGCGACCTGCCCGCCGAAGACGCGCGGGACGACGGCGAAGCGTGACTGACCGCGGAAGATGTCCTCCTCGATCTGCTCCAGGTCGAGCAGATCGAGGAGGCTCTCAAGTGCCTGGCTCATGCGTCAGTTGTACCGTGCAGTGGTTTCTTGGATGTTTTCTCGGATTTTTTCCCGCATGCTTCCGGGCGCCGCGCGTGGCCTAGAGGCCCATGTTCTTGGCGATGATCGACTTCATGATCTCGCTGGTGCCGCCGTAGATCCGGTTGACGCGGTTGTCCGCGTACAGGCGGGCGATCGGGTACTCGTTCATGAAGCCGTAACCGCCGTGCAGCTGGAGGCAGCGGTCGATGACGCGGTGGGCGACCTCGGTGCAGAACAGCTTGGCGGACGCGGCCTCGGCCGCGGACAGCTCGCCCTGGTCGAGGGCCTCCAGGGCGCGGTCGGCGACGGCCTGCGCCGCGTCCACCTCGGCCTGGCAGGCGGCCAGCTCGAACTTGGTGTTCTGGAAGTGGGAGACCGGCTTGCCGAAGACCGTGCGCTCCAGGACGTACTCCTTGGCGAAGCGGACGGCCGCCGCGGCCTGGGCGTACGCGCCGAAGGCGATGCCCCAGCGCTCGGAGGGCAGGTTGCCGCCGAGGTAGTAGAAGCCCTTGTTCTCCTCGCCGAGGAGGTCCTCAAGGGGCACCTTCACGTCGACGAACGCCAGCTCGGCGGTGTCGGAGGTCTTCAGGCCGAGCTTGTCGAGCTTGCGGCCCACCGAGTAGCCCTCGGCCTTGGTGTCGACGGCGAAGAGCGATATGCCGAAGCGGCGGTCCTCGGCGGTGGGCGCGGAGGTACGGGCGCAGACGATCACCCGGTCGGCGTGCACACCGCCGGTGATGAACGTCTTGGCGCCGTTGAGGACGTAGTGCGTGCCGTCCTCGGAGAGCTTCGCGGTGGTCTTCATGCCCGCGAGGTCGGAGCCGGTGCCCGGCTCGGTCATCGCGAGGGCCCACATCTCCTCACCGGAGACGAACTTCGGCAGGAAGCGCTTCTTCTGCTCGTCGGTGGCGAGCGCCTTGATGTAGGGCAGGCCGAGCAGCACGTGCACACCGGAACCGCCGAAGGAGACACCCGCGCGGGCCGTCTCCTCGTACATCACGGCCTCGAACTTGTACGAGTCGATGCCGGCGCCGCCGAACTCCTCGTCCACGCGGATACCGAAGACGCCCAGCTCGGCGAGCTTGTAGTAGAAGTCACGGGGCGCCTGCCCCGCCGCGAACCACTCGTCGTAGACCGGCACGACCTCGGACTCGATGAAGGCGCGCAGGGTCTCCCGGAACGCCTCGTGATCCTCGCTGAACACCGTACGGCGCACCGCCGCCACCTCCGCCTGGCTCAAGATTCCATGTCCAAGCGCTCGGAGATTCCCATGGCCGATGGTTCCCACGGCTAAGCGCTTGCTCAGTCCTACGTTACCGGCCAGTCACGACAGTCGTCCAGACCAGGGCTCGCAGGCACCCCGAGACGCTCGTCACGCCCCGGGACACCGTCACGCCCCGGCGGGCCCGGTCGCCCCCGCCGCCGCGAAAGCCCCCCGCGCCATCCGGTGCAGCAGCTCCGCCGTGGCCGCCCGCCCCGGCAGGGAGCCGGGGCGGCCCAGGTGCGGGGTCGAGTTCAGGAGGCCGAAGACCGAGTGGACGGCCGAGCGGGCGCTCGGTTCGGCCAGCGCCGGGTGGAGCTCGCGCACGACCGTCACCCACAGCTCGACGTACTGGCGCTGGAGCTGCCGCACGAGCTTGCGGTCGGCGTCCCGGAGGCGGTCCAGCTCACGGTCGTGCAGGGTGATCAGCGGGCGGTCGTCCAGGGCGAAGTCGATGTGCCCCTCGATGAGCGAGTCGAGGAGCGCCCGGGGGTCCCCGTCGGACTCCGCCACGCGGAGCTTGCCGCCGGTCAGCAGCTGCTCGCTGATCCCCACCAGCAGTTCGGCGAGCATCGCGTCCTTGCCCGCGAAGTGGCGGTACAGGCCCGGCCCGCTGATGCCGACCGCCGCGCCTATCTCGTCGACCCCCACCCCGTGGAAGCCGCGCTCGGCGAAGAGCCGGGCCGCCTCCTTGAGGATCTGCTCGCGGCGGGTGAGGGCGTCGGGTCTGGTGGCCATGGAGACGATTCTAGACAGGGAGGTTAGCGCTCGTTAACCTGAAGGAAACGCGTTAACGCTCATTAACTGAGTCGGTCCACCCGGTCCGCCGGTCCACTTCGGTGAGGGGAACGCAGGATGCACGAGGCACCGGAGCTCCACAGCGCGGCCGATCCCGCGTCGGAGGCCTGGCGGAAGAACGAGGCGGCACACCACGCGCTCGTCGACGAGCTGCGGCGCAAGCTCGCCACGGCCCGCCTCGGCGGCGGCGAGCGGGCCCGCGCCCGGCACACCGCCCGCGGCAAGCTGCTGCCGCGCGACCGCGTGGACACGCTCCTCGACCCCGGCTCACCGTTCCTGGAGCTGGCCCCGCTGGCGGCCGAGGGGCTGTACGAGGGCCAGGCCCCGGCGGCCGGCGTCATCGCCGGCATCGGCCGGGTCGCCGGGCGCGAGTGCGTGGTGGTCGCCAACGACGCCACGGTCAAGGGCGGCACGTACTACCCGATGACGGTGAAGAAGCACCTGCGCGCCCAGGAGGTGGCGCTGGAGAACCGGCTGCCGTGCGTGTACCTGGTGGACTCGGGCGGCGCCTTCCTGCCCATGCAGGACGAGGTCTTCCCCGACCGCGACCACTTCGGCCGGATCTTCTACAACCAGGCCCGGATGTCCGGCGCGGGCATCCCGCAGATCGCGGCCGTCCTCGGCTCGTGCACGGCCGGCGGGGCGTACGTCCCGGCGATGAGCGACGAGGCCGTCATCGTCCGCGGCCAGGGCACGATCTTCCTCGGCGGACCGCCCCTGGTGAAGGCCGCGACCGGCGAGGTCGTCACGGCGGAGGAGCTGGGCGGCGGCGAGGTCCACTCCCGGGTCTCCGGCGTCACCGACCACCTCGCGGAGGACGACGCGCACGCCCTGCGGATCGTCCGGACCATCGTCTCCACCCTCCCCGACCGCGGCCCCCTCCCCTGGTCGGTCACCCCGGGCGCCGAGCCGAAGGTGGACCCCGCCGGGCTGTACGGCGCGGTGCCGGTCGACTCCCGTACGCCCTATGACGTACGCGAGGTCATCGCGCGCGTGGTCGACGGTTCGCGGTTCGCGGAGTTCAAGTCGGAGTTCGGGCAGACCCTGGTCACCGGCTTCGCCCACATCCACGGGCACCCGGTCGGGATCGTCGCGAACAACGGCATCCTGTTCTCCGAGTCCGCGCAGAAGGGCGCCCACTTCATCGAGCTGTGCGACCAGCGCGGCATCCCCCTGGTGTTCCTGCAGAACATCTCCGGGTTCATGGTGGGCCGCCAGTACGAGGCCGGGGGCATCGCCAAGCACGGCGCCAAGATGGTGACCGCGGTGGCCTGCGCCCGCGTACCGAAACTGACGGTCGTCGTCGGCGGTTCGTACGGCGCGGGCAACTACTCGATGTGCGGCCGGGCGTACTCCCCCCGCTTCCTGTGGATGTGGCCCAACGCCAAGATCTCCGTGATGGGCGGCGAGCAGGCCGCGTCGGTCCTCGCGACCGTCAAGCGCGACCAGCTGGAGGGGCGTGGCGGGTCCTGGCCGGCGGAGGAGGAAGAGGAGTTCAAGGCTCCGATCCGCGCGCAGTACGAGACCCAGGGCAGCGCCTACTACGCCACGGCCCGCCTCTGGGACGACGGCGTGATCGACCCGATGGAGACCCGCCAGGTACTGGGCCTCGCCCTGACCGCCTGTGCCAACGCGCCCCTGGGTGAACCCCGGTTCGGCGTCTTCCGGATGTGAGAGGACGAGGCGACGATGTTCGACACGGTACTTGTGGCCAATCGAGGCGAGATCGCCGTCCGGGTCATCCGGACACTGCGGTCGCTCGGCGTGCGCTCGGTGGCGGTCTTCTCCGACGCGGACGCCGACGCCCGGCACGTGCGCGAGGCGGACACGGCGGTCCGCATCGGTCCCGCGCCGGCCGCCGAGAGCTATCTGTCGGCGGAGCGCCTGCTGGCGGCCGCCGCCCGCACCGGCGCCCAGGCGGTGCACCCCGGATACGGCTTCCTCGCGGAGAACGCGGACTTCGCGCGAGCGTGCACCGACGCCGGGCTTGTCTTCATCGGCCCCCCGGCGGACGCGATCGCGCTGATGGGCGACAAGATCCGCGCCAAGGAGACGGTACGGGCGGCCGGGGTACCCGTGGTCCCGGGTTCGTCGGGCAGCGGCCTCACCGACGCCGAACTGGCCGACTCCGCGCGGGAGATCGGCCTGCCGGTGCTCCTGAAGCCGTCGGCCGGCGGTGGCGGCAAGGGCATGCGCCTGGTGCGGGACGCGGCCGCTCTCGGCGACGAGATCGCCGCCGCCCGGCGTGAGGCCCGCGCCTCCTTCGGCGACGACACCCTCCTCGTCGAGCGGTGGGTCGACCGCCCCCGGCACATCGAGATCCAGGTCCTGGCGGACGGCCACGGCAACGTGGTGCACCTGGGCGAGCGCGAGTGCTCCCTCCAGCGCCGGCACCAGAAGATCATCGAGGAGGCACCGAGCGTGTTCCTCGACGAGAAGACCCGCGCCGCGATGGGCGAGGCCGCTGTCCAGGCGGCCCGTTCCTGCGGCTACTCGGGCGCGGGCACGGTGGAGTTCATCGTCCCCGGCACCGATCCGGCCTCGTACTACTTCATGGAGATGAACACCCGCCTCCAGGTCGAGCACCCGGTCACCGAGCTGGTCACGGGACTCGACCTGGTGGAGTGGCAGGTGCGGGTGGCGGCGGGCGAGCGGCTCGGCTTCGCCCAGGAGGACATCACGCTCACCGGGCACGCGGTGGAGGCCCGCGTCTGCGCGGAGGACCCCGCGCGCGGATTCCTGCCGTCCGGCGGGACGGTGCTGCGGCTGTACGAGCCCCAGGGCGACGGGGTCCGCACCGACTCGGGCCTCACCGAGGGCACGGAGGTCGGCTCGCTGTACGACCCGATGCTGTCCAAGGTCATCGCGTACGGGCCCGACCGGGCGACGGCGCTGCGGCGGCTGCGCGGGGCGTTGGCGGGGACGGTGACGCTGGGGGTCCAGACGAACGCGGGGTTCCTCCGGAGGTTGCTGGGGCATCCGGCGGTGGTCGCGGGGGAGTTGGACACGGGGTTGGTGGAGCGGGAGGTGGAGGGGCTGGTCTCGGGGGACTCGGGGGCCTCGGGGGAGGTTCCCCCGGAGGTGTATGTGGCGGGTGGGTTGCTGCGACAGGCAGGTCTCTTCCCCAGCCCCGCCCCTTCCCGAAACTGGGGGCTGCGCCCCCAGACCCCCGTGCCGGACGCACCGAGTGGCTGGACCGACCCCTTCTCCGTACCGAGCGGCTGGCGCCTGGGCGGCGAACCCGCCTGGACGGTGCACCACTTGAGGGTGCCCGGCCACGACGCGGTGACGGTGCGTGTGCGGAACACGGCGGAGGGAATGGAGTTCCGACTAGACGGAGTGGAGGGGGCTGAGGGCGCAGCCCCCGCGCACCCTGCGCCCGGCGGCGCGGTCGGCGCGGTCGGCGCGGTCGGTGCGGTCGGTGGCGCAGCCTGGATCTCGTGGGGGTCCGGGGGCCTGCCCCCGGTTTCGGGAAGGGGCGGGGCTGGGGAAGAAGAAAGCCCCTCCCCCCTCACCCTCCACCTGAACGGCCTGACCCACACCTTCCACCACGCCGGCACCTGGCTCGGCCGGGACGGCGACGCGTGGAACGTCCTGGACCACGACCCCGTCGCCGCCTCCCTCACCGGCGCCGCGCACACGGGCGCGGGCTCCCTCACCGCGCCCATGCCCGGCACGGTCACCGTCGTGAAGGTCGCCGTCGGGGACCACGTCACCGCCGGACAGAGCCTGTTGGTGGTGGAGGCGATGAAGATGGAGCACGTCGTCTCCGCCCCGCACGCCGGCACCGTCACCGAACTGGACGTCACCCCCGGCACGACGGTCGCCATGGACCAGATCCTGGCCGTGGTCGCACCACAGGAGGAACCGCAGGAGGAGTCGGCATGACCAACCCCAACCCCAACCCCAACCCCGAACCCGAGCCCGAACCCCGCCTCGGGCTGCCCATGGCCGTACCTGCCGACGGCCTTCCCACCAGGGTCCGTATCCACGAGGTCGGCGCCCGCGACGGCCTGCAGAACGAGAAGACGGCCGTCCCGACGGAGACGAAGGCCGAGTTCGTCCACCGGCTGGCCGCCGCGGGCCTCACCACCGTCGAGGCGACGAGTTTCGTGCACCCCAAGTGGGTGCCCCAACTGGCCGACGCGGAGCAGCTCTTCCCCCTCGTACGGGATCTCGCGGCCACGGTGCGCCTGCCGGTCCTCGTCCCGAACCAGCGGGGCCTGGACCGCGCCCTGGCCCTCGGCGCGACCCGCGTCGCGGTGTTCGCCAGCGCCACGGAGTCCTTCGCCAAGGCCAACCTCAACCGGACCGTCGACGAGTCACTGGCGATGTTCGAGCCGGTGGTCGAGCGGGCGAGGGCCGAGGGCGCCCATGTGCGCGGCTACCTGTCCATGTGCTTCGGGGACCCGTGGGAGGGGCCGGTGCCCGTCCCCCAGGTCGTACGGGTCTGCCGGGCGCTGCTCGACATGGGCTGCGACGAGCTGAGCCTGGGCGACACGATCGGCGTGGCGACCCCGGGACACGTGCGCGCTCTCCTCACCGCGCTCGGCGAAGAGGGCATCCCCACTCCCGCCCTCGGCGTGCACTTCCACGACACGTACGGCCAGGCGCTGTCCAACACCCTGGCGGCGCTCCAGCACGGCGTCACGACCGTGGACGCCTCCGCGGGCGGCCTCGGCGGCTGCCCGTTCGCGAAGAGCGCCACCGGCAACCTCGCCACCGAGGACCTCGTGTGGATGCTGACGGGCCTCGGCATCGACACCGGGGTCGACCTCGGCCTCCTCACCGCCACGAGCGGGTGGATGGCCGAACAACTGGGCCGACCCAGCCCGTCCCGCACCGTCCGTGCCCTCTCCCACAAGGACTGATCCGCATGCCTCTGGACCACCGCCTCTCCCCCGAACTCGACGAACTCCGGCGTACGGTCGCGGAGTTCGCCCGCGATGTCGTGGCGCCGAAGATCGGGGACTTCTACGAGCGGCACGAGTTCCCGTACGAGATCGTCCGTGAGATGGGCCGGATGGGCCTGTTCGGGCTGCCGTTCCCGGAGGAGTACGGCGGCATGGGCGGCGACTACCTGGCCCTGGGCATCGTGCTGGAGGAACTGGCGCGGGTCGACTCGTCGGTGGCGATCACCCTGGAGGCGGGGGTGTCGCTCGGCGCGATGCCGATCCATCTCTTCGGGACGCCGGAGCAGAAGGCGCGGTGGCTCCCGCGCCTCTGCTCGGGCGAGCTGCTCGGCGCGTTCGGTCTCACCGAGCCGGACGGCGGCTCGGACGCGGGCGCGACGCGTACGACGGCGCGTCTGGACGAGGCGACGGACGAATGGGTGATCAACGGCAGCAAGTGCTTCATCACCAACTCGGGGACGGACATCACGGGCCTGGTGACCGTCACCGCGGTCACGGACCGGAAGCCGGACGGCAGGCCGCTGATCTCCTCGATCATCGTCCCGTCGGGCACCCCGGGCTTCACAGTGGCGGCCCCCTACTCGAAGGTCGGCTGGAACGCCTCGGACACCCGCGAGCTGTCCTTCGTGGACGTCCGCGTCCCGGCCGCGAACCTGCTCGGCACCGAGGGGCGCGGTTACGCGCAGTTCCTCCGCATCCTGGACGAGGGCCGCATCGCCATCGCGGCCCTGGCGACGGGCCTCGCGCAGGGCTGCGTGGACGAGTCGGTCAAGTACGCGAAGGAACGTCACGCCTTCGGCCGCCCGATCGGCGCGAACCAGGCGATCCAGTTCAAGATCGCGGACATGGAGATGAAGGCGTACACGGCCCGCCTGGCCTGGCGCGACGCGGCGTCCCGCCTGGTCGCGGGCGAACCGTTCAAGAAGGAGGCGGCACTCGCCAAACTCCACTCCTCCACGATCGCCGTGGACAACGCCCGCGACGCGACCCAGATCCACGGCGGCTACGGCTTCATGAACGAGTACCCGGTCGCCCGCATGTGGCGCGACTCCAAGATCCTGGAGATCGGCGAGGGCACGAGCGAGGTCCAACGCATGCTGATCGCCAGGGAACTGGGCCTGCCGACCTGAGCCCCGCTCACCCCTGACACACCTCAACCCGAAGCCCGACATCCGCGTCACAGCCCGACGGCAAGGTCACTCGTCCGACTGAAGGCATGACGTTCCGCCGCATGGTCAGCTCAGCACATGAGGCGATGGGTCTGGGTGACCCCCGCAGGCCGCTCCGGGCGTTTCGGCAGGTGGAACCCGGCTCCTGGACAAGTGATGAGGTTAGGCTAACCTACCTTCGCACTTGTCCGGTGGGTCATCCGCCCTGTTCGAAAGCAGCCACGCCATGTCCAACGCCCGTGCCACCCACCTCACCCGACGCGGTGTTCTCGCCGCCGGCGGGGCCCTCGGCCTCGGTGCCGTTCTGGCCGCCTGCGGTGACGACGAGCCGAAAAGCGGTGGCTCGGCGGACGGGACGAAGGCCGCCGGGTCCGGGCCCTGGAGCTTCAAGGACGACCGCGGTACGACGGCCAAGACCGACAGGACCCCGGCGAACATCGTCGCGTTCACCGGTGTCGCCGCCGCCCTCTTCGACTACGGCATCGAGGTCAAGGGCGTCTTCGGGCCCACCAGGACCAAGGACGGCAAGGCCGACGTCCAGGCCGGCGACATGGACATCAGCAAGCTGACGGTCCTCGGCAACGAGTGGGGCCAGTTCAACATCGAGAAGTACGCGGCCCTGGCCCCCGACGTCCTGCTCTCCACCATGTTCGACGACGCCGGCACCCTCTGGTACGTCCCGGAGGAGTCCAAGGACAAGATCCTCAAGCTGGCCCCGAGCGTGGGCATCTCCGTCTACGACCGCCAGCTGCCCAAGCCGCTGGAGCGCATGCTCGCGCTCGCCGAGTCGCTGGGCGCGGACGTGCAGGCCGCCAAGACCGTCCAGGCCAAGAAGGACTTCGAGACCGCCGCCGAGCGACTGCGCGCGGCCGCCAAGGCCCGCCCGGAGATCAAGGTCCTCGCCGGTTCCGCCAGCCAGGACATCTTCTACGTGTCCGGCTCGAACCTCTCCGTCGACCTGGAGTACTTCAAGGCCCTCGGCGTGAACCTCGTCGAGCCGCCCGCCAAGACCCTGAAGGCCAGCGGCGGCTGGTTCGAGAACCTCAGCTGGGAGAACGTCGACACGTACCCGGCCGACATCATCATCATGGACGACCGCACCGCGACCATCCAGCCCGCCGACATCACCGAGGCGACCTGGAAGAAGCTGCCCGCCGTCAAGGCCGGCCAGGTCATCGCCCGCACCCCCGAGCCGATCCTCTCCTACGACAAGTGCACCCCCATGCTCGACAACCTCGCCGAGGCCATCGAAAAGGCCAAGAAGGTCGCCTGACGGTCACGGGCCTTCACACCGACCGGCCCGACCCCGCCCAACGCACCCCACGCACCCCCACTCCGCCCGCCCGGCGGAGCGAAGGAGCCGAACATGCCGACGGCCACAGCCGCCCCGTACCGTATCTTCACCCTTCAGGTCACACGGACGAGGCGGCTGAGCCCGTCCCTGGCCCGGGTCACCTTCGCCGGTCCCGACCTCCACGCCTTCGCCTCCGACGGCCGGGACCAGAGCCTCACCCTCTTCCTCCCGCGCCCGGGGCAGCGCGAGCCCGTCCTGCCGATGGAGTACGGCGACGGCTGGCGCCAGGCCTGGATCGACACCGCGGAGGACGTACGCGCCGTCATGCGCTCGTACACCCTGCGCGCCCTCCGCCAGGACGCGCACGGGGCCACCACCGAGATCGACATCGACTTCGTCCTGCACGGCACGGAACCCGGCACCCCTACAGGCCCCGCTGCCCCTGCCGGCCCCGCCTCCCGCTGGGCCGCCGACGCCCGGCCCGGCGACCGCGTCGCCCTGCTCGGCCCCTCCGTCGCCGACAACGGGGCGATCCGGTTCCGGCCGCCCGCCGACGCCGATCTCGTCCTCCTCTGGGCCGACGAGACGGCCCTGCCCGCCGCCTCGGCCATCCTGGAGTCCCTCCCCGCCGGGACCAGGGCCCGCGTCTGGCTGGAGGTCCCGCACACCGGCGACCGCGTCCTGCCCACCGCCGTCACCGCCACGGCCAACGCCACCGCCAACGCCACCGACCTGGAGATCACCTGGCTCGTGCGCGACGAAGGCTCCCCCACCGCCCTGGAAGCGATCCGCGCCGCGCAACTCCCCGCCGCCCAGGCCCCGTACGCCTGGATCGCGGGCGAGGCCGGGTGTGTGAAGGAGCTGCGGCGCCACCTCGTACGGGAGCGCCAGATCGACCGCACGCGGGTCACGTTCGTCGGCTACTGGCGGCGCGGACTGAGCGAGGAGCAGCTGCGTGACAGAGGCGAGTGAGGCCGGGGAGGTGAGTGTCACAGAGGTGACGGGTGGGGCGGACACCCTCAGGAACTTAGGTTAGGCTAACCTAAGTTCCTCAAGTCGCACGGCGCCCCCACGCCTCGTCCCTGCGCCCGTCCCTCTCCCGCCCCCGGAGGACTCCCCCATGCGCTCGCACCTGCTCAACGACACGACCGCGGAGCGGTACCGCCGCTGCGTGACCGAAGGAATAGAGCGGGTGGCGGCCAAACTCGCCACCACCGAACGGCCGTTCACGGGTGTCACGGTCGACGCCCTCGCCCCCCGCATCGAACGGATCGACCTCGACAAGCCGCTGCACGACACCACCGCGGTGCTCGACGAACTGGAGGACGTCTACCTCCGGGACGCGGTCTACTTCCACCACCCCCGCTACCTCGCCCACCTCAACTGCCCGGTGGTCATCCCCGCGGTGGTCGGCGAGGCGGTCCTCTCCGCCGTCAACTCCTCCCTCGACACCTGGGACCAGTCGGCCGGCGGCACCCTCATCGAGCGCAGGCTCATCGACTGGACCAACGAGCGCATCGGGTTCGGCCCCGCCGCCGACGGCGTGTTCACCTCCGGCGGCTCACAGTCCAACCTCCAGGCGCTGCTGCTCGCCCGCGAGGAGGCGAAGAGCGACTCGCACGCCAAACTGCGGATCTTCACCTCCGAGGCGAGCCACTTCAGCGTGCGGAAGTCCGCGAAACTCCTCGGACTCAGCCAGGATTCCGTGGTCACCGTCCCGGTCGGCAACGACAAGCGCATGCAGACGGTCGTACTCGCCCGCGAGCTGGAACGCTGCCGCCGCGACGGCCTGGTCCCCATGGCCGTCGTCGCCACCGCGGGCACCACCGACTTCGGCTCCATCGACCCGCTGCCCGAGATCGCCGAACTGTGCGAGCAGTTCGGCGCCTGGCTGCACGTGGACGCGGCGTACGGCTGCGGACTGCTCACCTCCCTGAAGAACCGGCGCCGCATCGACGGCATCGAGCACGCCGACTCCGTGACCGTGGACTACCACAAGTCCTTCTTCCAGCCGGTGAGTTCGTCCGCCGTCCTGGTCCGCGACGCGGCCACCCTGCGCCACGCCACCTACCACGCGGAGTACCTCAACCCGCGCCGCATGGTGCAGGAGCGCATCCCCAACCAGGTCGACAAGTCCCTGCAGACCACCCGCCGTTTCGACGCCCTGAAACTGTGGATGACGCTGCGCGTGATGGGCGCCGACGGCATCGGCGAACTCTTCGACGAGGTCTGCGACCTGGCGGAGGCCGGCTGGCGGCTGCTGGCCTCCGACCCGCGCTACGACGTCGTGGTCGCCCCGTCCCTGTCCACCCTCGTCTTCCGCTACATCCCGGCCGCCGTCACCGACCCGGCCGAGATCGACCGCGCCAACCTGTACGCCCGCAAGGCCCTGTTCGCCTCCGGTGACGCGGTGGTCGCGGGCACCAAGGTCGGCGCCCGCCACTTCCTCAAATTCACCCTGCTCAACCCCGAGACCACGACGGACGACATCTCCGCCGTACTCGATCTGATCGCCGGCCATGCCGAGCAGTACCTGGGAGAGTCCCTTGACCGCGCATCCTGAACCAGCCGTGAGGGTCCACGACTTCATCGGTATCGGACTCGGCCCCTTCAACCTCGGCCTCGCCTGCCTCACCGAGCCGATCGACGAACTCGACGGTGTCTTCCTGGAGTCCAAGCCGGACTTCGAGTGGCACTCCGGGATGTTCCTGGAGGGCGCGCACCTCCAGACCCCGTTCCTGTCGGACCTGGTCACCCTGGCCGACCCGACGTCCCCGTACTCCTTCCTCAACTACCTGAAGGAATCGGGCCGTCTGTACTCGTTCTACATCCGCGAGAACTTCTACCCGCTGCGCGTCGAGTACGACGCCTACTGCCGCTGGGCCGCCTCGAAACTCTCCAGTGTCCGCTTCAGCACGACGGTCACGCAGGTGACGTACGAGGGTGGCGTGGACGGCGGGACCGAAGCGGCCGGGGTGTACGTCGTCCGGACCGCCACCGGTGACGAGTACCGCGCCCGGCATCTCGTCCTCGGCACCGGCACGCCCCCGTACATCCCCGAGGCGTGCGCGGAGCTCGGCGGTGACTTCATCCACAACTCCCGCTACCGGCAGCACAAGCGGGAGCTGCAGGCCAAGGAGTCGATCACGCTCGTCGGCAGCGGGCAGTCCGCCGCGGAGATCTACCTCGACCTGCTGAGCGAGATCGACGTCCACGGCTACCGGCTGAACTGGGTCACCCGCTCCCCGCGGTTCTTCCCGCTGGAGTACACCAAGCTCACGCTGGAGATGACCTCACCTGAGTACATCGACTACTTCCACGCGCTGCCCGAGCGGACCCGCTACCGCCTCCAGACGGAGCAGAAGAACCTGTTCAAGGGCATCGACGGCGAGCTGATCGACTCCATCTTCGACCTGCTCTACCAGAAGAACCTCGGCGGCCCGGTCCCCACCCGGCTGCTCACCAACTCGGCCCTGCGCACGGCCCGTCACGAGAACGGCACGTACACCCTGGGCCTGCGCCAGGAGGAGCAGGAGAAGGAGTACGAGCTGCGGTCCGAGGGCCTGATCCTGGCGACCGGCTACGCGTACGTGGAGCCCGCGTTCCTGGCGCCGGTGCGCGACCGGATCCGCTACGACGAGCACGGCAACCACGACGTGGCGCGCAACTACGCCATCGACACGAGCGGCCGGGGCATCTTCCTGCAGAACGCCGGCGTCCACACCCACTCGATCACCTCACCGGACCTCGGCATGGGCGCGTACCGCAACGCCTCCATCATCCGGGAGCTGCTCGGCACCGAGTACTACCCGGTGGAGAAGTCCATCGCGTTCCAGGAGTTCGCCGTATGAGCGCCGCCGGAACCGGCCACGCCGTGGGCGGCACCGTCGGCGCGCTGAGCCTGCGCCCCCTCGACCCGCTCAAGGACGCCGAGCTGCTGCACTCCTGGCTGACGCATCCCAAGGGGGCGTACTGGCTGATGCAGGACGCCAGGCTGGAGGACGTGGAGCGCGAGTACATGGCCGTGGCGGCCAGCGAGCACCATCACGCGTACCTCGGATTCCACGACGGGCGGCCCGCGTTCGTGATGGAGAAGTACGACCCCCGGTACATCGAGCTGGTGGGGCTGTACGAGCCCGAGCCCGGTGACGTCGGGATGCACTTCCTGGTCGCCCCCACCGACCGGCCCGTGCACGGCTTCACCCGGGCCGTCATCGTCGCCGTGCTGGACGAGCTGTTCGCCGACCCGCGCACCCGCCGGATCGTCGTCGAGCCGGACGTCGGCAACACGGCGGTGCACGCACTGAACGAGGCCGTCGGCTTCGTCCCCGAGCGTGAGATCGACAAGCCGGAGAAGCGCGCGCTGCTGTCCTTCTGTACGCGTGAGAGCTTCCTGAACCGGCGCAGCCACACCAATCGAGGAGCACGAGGAGTTTCCCCATGACCCTGTCCGACGCCGTGGCGCATCTGTCCCCCCACCGCTGGGACCGGGCCAACCGCCTCCTCGTCCGCAAAGCCCTCGCGGAGTTCGCCCACGAGCGGCTGATCACCCCCGAGGCGACCGGCAGCGTCGACAGCACCGGGAGCGACAAGGACGGCGAGGGCGACGAGGGCGCGTACGTCGTCCGCAGCGACGACGGGCTGACCCGCTACCGCTTCACCGCCACCCGCCGCGCCCTCGACCACTGGCAGATCGACGCCGAGTCCATCACCCGGAGCCGCGACGGCGCCGAACTCCCGCTCGCCGCCCTGGACTTCTTCGTCGAGCTGCAGAAATCGCTCGGCCTGAGCGACAAGGTGCTGCCGGTCTACCTGGAGGAGATCTCCTCCACCCTCTCCGGCACCTGCTACAAGCTCACCAAACCCCAGCTCACCGCCGCCGAGCTCGCGGCAAGCGGCTTCCAGGAGATCGAGACGGGCATGACCGAGGGCCACCCGTGCTTCGTCGCCAACAACGGGCGGCTCGGCTTCGGGATCCACGAGTACCTCTCGTACGCACCCGAGACCGCGAGCCCGGTGCGGCTGGTCTGGCTGGCCGCACACCGGTCGCGGGCGGCGTTCACGGCGGGCGTGGGCATCGAGTACGAGTCGTTCCTGCGGGGCGAGTTGGGCGAGGAGACCGTGGACCGCTTCCACGGCACGCTCCGCGACCAGGGCCTCGACCCGGCCGACTATCTCTTCATCCCGGTCCACCCCTGGCAGTGGTGGAACAAGCTCACGGTCACCTTCGCCGCCGAGATCGCCCGCGGGCACCTGGTGTGCCTGGGCGAGGGCGACGACGAGTACCTGGCCCAGCAGTCGATCCGGACGTTCTTCAACCGGAGCGAGCCCGAGAAGCACTATGTGAAGACCGCCCTGTCGGTCATCAACATGGGCTTCATGCGCGGCCTGTCCGCCGCGTACATGGAGGCGACCCCGGCCATCAACGACTGGCTCGCCCAACTCATCGCGAACGACCCGCTGTTCAGGTCGACCGGCCTGTCGATCATCCGCGAGCGCGCGGCCGTCGGCTACCGGCACCTGGAGTACGAGGCCGCCACCGACCGCTACTCCCCGTACCGCAAGATGCTCGCCGCCCTGTGGCGCGAGAGCCCGGTCCCCTCCCTCCGGGACGGCGAGTCCCTGGCCACCATGGCCTCGCTCGTCCATGTCGACCACGAGGGCTCCTCGATCGCGACCGCGCTGATCGAGCGCTCCGGGCTGACACCGGTGGAGTGGCTGCGCCGCTATCTGCGGGCCTACTTCACCCCGCTGCTGCACAGCTTCTACGCGTACGACCTGGTGTTCATGCCGCACGGCGAGAACGTCATCCTGGTGCTCAAGGACGGCGCGGTCGAGCGGGCGATCTACAAGGACATCGCCGAGGAGATCGCTGTGCTGGACCCGGACGCGGTGCTGCCGCCGACGGTGGAGCGGCTGCGCGTGGACGTCCCCGAGGACAAGAAGCTCCTGTCGATCTTCACGGACGTCTTCGACTGCTACTTCCGCTTCCTGGCGGCGAACCTGGCGAGCGAGGGCGTCCTGGAGGAGACCGACTTCTGGCGGGCCGTCGCCGACTGCGTACGCGGCTACCAGGCGGCCGCGCCCGAACTCGCGGACAAGTTCGCGCAGTTCGACATGTTCGCGCCCGATTTCGCGCTGTCGTGCCTCAACCGGCTCCAGCTGCGGGACAACGAGCAGATGGTGGACCTCGCCGACCCGGCGGGGGCCCTCCAGCTCGTCGGCACGCTGAAGAACCCCATCGCCGGGCTGTAGCCGGCCCCGAGAGCAGGCGGGCGTCCCCACGTACGGTCCCAGGGGGCGCCCGCCGCCGTACTCAACTACCCGTTCTCACCCATCGGCCGCAACTACTGTGCGGGCCACGGCACTTGCGGTGACCGGTAGTACTCCATGCCCAGCGCGTCCCACCGCGGTGCCTGCGCCGCGAGCCGCACCTTGTAGCCGTCCCAGTCGTGCGTCGAGGCCGGCGACCAGCCCAGCTCGGCCACCCCGGGCAGCCGCGGGAACGCCATGTACTCGATGTTCGCCGAGGTCGTGAGGGTCTCCGACCACAGCGGCGCCTCGACCCCGCGCACGGCCGAGCCCGGCACACCGGGAAGGTAGGTGCCCGGGTCCCAGTCGTACGACCGCCGTACCTCCACCAGGCCCGCCCAGTCGAGGCCGAGGGGCGTGTCCGCGGTGTACTTCATGTCGAGGTAGACCCGGTCGGCCGGGGAGAGGACGACCCCGGTGCCGGCCCGTGCGGCTGCCGCGACCTGCTCCTTCTCGGCGGCGCTCGTACCGTCCAGGCCCCAGTACTGGGCCAGCGCGCCCCGCGCCGGGCTCGCCGCGGTCAGCTGGTGCCAGCCCATCACGGACTTGCCGTACTTCGCGACGATCGGCTGGACCTTCTCCATGAAGGCCACGTAGTCCTCATGGCTCGTCGAGTGGGCCTCGTCGCCGCCGATGTGGAGGTACTTGCCCGGGGTGAGCGCGGCCAGCTCCCGGATCACGTCGTCCACGAAGTCGTACGTCACCGGCTTGTCGACGCACAGCGAGCTGAAGCCGACCTCGGTGCCGGTGTAGAGCGGCGGGGCGACGCCGTCGCAGTTCAGCTCCGGGTACGAGGCGAGCGCCGCGTTGGTGTGGCCCGGCATGTCGATCTCGGGCACGACCTCCAGATGGCGCGCGGCGGCGTACCGGACGAGGTCCTTGAACTGGGCCTTCGTGTAGTGGCCGCCGGCGCCGCCGCCGACCTGCGTGGATCCGCCGTACGGGGCGAGGCGTGGCCAGGAGTCGACGGCGATGCGCCAGCCCTGGTCGTCGCTGAGGTGGAGGTGCAGCGTGTTGATCTTGTAGAGCGCGAGTTGGTCGATGTAGCGCTTGACCTGGTCCACGGTGAAGAAGTGCCGGGAGACGTCGAGCATCGCGCCGCGGTAGGCGTAGCGGGGGGTGTCCGTGATGGTGCCGCCCGCGACCGGCCAGGGGCCCGGCTGCTCGGAGTCCTTCTCGACGGCGGCGGGCAGCAGCTGGCGCAGGGTCTGCACGCCGTGGAAGAGCCCGGCGGGCTCCCTGGCCGTGATGGTGACGGCGCCCTTGCCGCTGGTCAGCCGGTAGCCCTCCGCACCCAGAGCCGCGTCCTTGCGGGTGAGGTGGAGCCGGATGCCGTCGCGGCCGGGGTCGTCCGTGACCGGGAGCCGGTAGCCGGTAGCGGGGCGCAGCACGCCGGCGAGGTACGAGGCGACGCGGCGGGCCTCCGGGGAGTCGTCCACGCGGATGCGCGTACCGCCGGTGATCCGGTAGGGGGAACCGCCCAGTTCGACCGAGGCGGGAGCCGGGACGACCCGGCTCAGCGGCGTGACGGTGGGGCCGGGCGCGGACGGTGCCGCGCCGACCACGGAGATACCGGCGGCTGCCACGAGCAACAGCGTACCGAGCAGACGGGGCGTTCTGTGCTGTCTCACATGCGCTCCCTTCGAATGGGTATAGACCACTCTCCCGCAGAGCCGGTGAAACAATCCCCCTCATGGCGGAAATCATCCAGCGGGACGGCACGTGGACCTTCGACGGTGACGCCCTGCGGCTGGTGCCGGGCCGCGACAAGAACGTCGGCCTGCTGCGCAAGACGCTGGGTGAACTGACCGTCCCGCTCGGCGCGTTGGCGGGGATCTCGTTCGAGCAGGGCAAGAAGTCCGGCCGGCTCAGGCTGCGGCTGCGGGACGGCGCGGACCCGCTGCTCCAGGCGACCGGGGGCCGGCTCGCGGAGTCCGCCGACCCGTACCACCTGACGGTGGAGTCGGACCGGTACGGCGTCGCCGAGTACTTCGTGGACGAGATACGCAACGCGCTGCTCCTGGACGAGGTGCCGGCCGGGGCCGTCGACCGCTATCTGCTACCGGGGCCCGCCGTGCCCCTGTCGGTCTCGGCGGGTGACGGCACCGCGAGCTTCGACGGGGAGCGGGTCCGGCTGGAGTGGAACTGGAAGACGGAGGAGGCGAAGTCGGCCACCGGCGCCCGGACGCTCGCGCTGGGCGACATCCAGGCCGTGGAGTGGCAGCCCTCGGTCGGCCTGGAGAACGGACATCTGCGGTTCACGGTCCGGGGTGCGCCGACGAAAGCTCCGCCGAAGTACGACCCGAACGCGGTGGAGCTGTGGGGGTTCAAGAAGGACCCGCTGATGGCCCTGGTGGCGGCGGCGGTCCAGGCCCGCCTTCCCCACCCGTCGGCGCCCGCCGCGGGTCCGGGCCCTTCGCCGGAGCAGCCGGCCCCCGCCGGGGCGGACCACGACGTGCTGCTGCGCCGCCTCCGCGAACTGGGGGACCTGCACCGCTCGGGTGTCCTGACGGACGAGGAGTTCACCTTGGCCAAGCAGGCGATCCTGCGGGGGATGTAGGGCAGGGTGCGTCGTCGACCGCGGGTCCGTGGGGGCTGACCGCGCAGTTCCCCGCGCCCCTGAAAGCGGGGCTACGCCCCTGCTTTCACCCCACCCCGAGAGAACCGGCGCCACGAATGACAGCACACCCCGACCCGCACACCTCGACCCCCACCCCCCAGGGGCGCGGGGAACTGCGCGACCAGCCCCCACCGGGCCGGCGGTCGACGACGTACCCCGGCGGAGCGAGCCGCCAGCGGACCTGTCGAGGTACACACAGGGCCCGAACAGGTTCCCATGAGAGTTTCAACAGCCTCTTGCCCGATATCGGGCAGGATTCTTGCGATTGCGCGCGCTTTACCTCAGGATCGACGGGTGCACGACGAACTTGTTGATCACCTGACGCGCTCCACACCCCTCAGCCGGGGCGAGGCGCTGCGGGTGGTCCAGGACGTGCTCGCCTACTTCGACGAGACGACCGAGGACTACGTCCGTCGCCGCCACCGGGAGCTCCAGGCGCAGGGCCTGGTCAACTCGACGATCTTCGAACGGATCACGGCGGACCTCAAATACCGCGCGGTCGCACCGCCCGAGCTCACGCTCAGGCAGGTGCGCCGCATCGTCTACGGCTAGGAACCCTCTGTATGTGCGGAATCGTGGGATACATCGGCAGGCGCGACGTGGCGCCGCTCCTCCTCGAAGGGCTGCAGCGTCTGGAGTACCGCGGCTACGACTCGGCGGGGCTCGTCGTGACGTCGCCGAAGACGGCCGGTCTGAAGATGGTCAAGGCCAAGGGCCGCGTCCGTGACCTGGAGGCCCGCGTCCCCAAGCGTTTCGCCGGCACCACGGGCATCGCCCACACCCGCTGGGCCACCCACGGCGCCCCCTCCGACGAGAACGCCCACCCGCACATGTCGGCCGACAACAAGGTCGCGGTCGTCCACAACGGCATCATCGACAACGCCTCCGACCTGCGCAAGAAGCTGGAGGCGGAGGGCGTCGCGTTCCTCTCGGAGACCGACACCGAGGTCCTCACCCACCTCGTCGCCCGCTCCCAGGCCGAGAAGCTGGAGGACAAGGTCCGCGAGGCCCTGCGGCTCGTCGAGGGCACGTACGGCATCGCCGTGATGCACGCCGACTTCGCCGACCGCATCGTGGTCGCCCGCAACGGCTCCCCGGTCGTCCTCGGCATCGGCGAGAAGGAGATGTTCGTCGCCTCGGACATCGCCGCGCTGGTCACCCACACCCGCCAGATCGTCACGCTCGACGACGGCGAGATGGCGACGCTGAAGGCCGACGACTTCCGTACGTACACCACCGAGGGCACCCGTACGACGGCCGAGCCGACCACCGTGGAGTGGGAGGCCGCCTCGTACGACATGGGCGGCCACGACACGTACATGCACAAGGAGATCCACGAGCAGGCCGAGGCCGTGGACCGGGTGCTGCGCGGCCGGATCGACGACCGGTTCTCGACCGTGCACCTGGGCGGGCTGAACCTGGACGCCCGGGAGGCCCGCAAGATCCGCCGGGTGAAGATCCTCGGCTGCGGCACCTCGTACCACGCGGGCATGATCGGCGCCCAGATGATAGAGGAGCTGGCCCGTATCCCCGCGGACGCCGAGCCCGCCTCGGAGTTCCGCTACCGCAATCCGGTCGTCGACCCCGACACGCTGTACGTGGCGGTGTCCCAGTCCGGTGAGACGTACGACGTGCTGGCCGCCGTGCAGGAGCTGAAGCGCAAGGGCGCCCGGGTCCTCGGCGTCGTGAACGTGGTCGGCTCGGCCATCGCCCGCGAGGCCGACGGCGGGATGTACGTGCACGCCGGGCCCGAGGTGTGCGTGGTCTCCACCAAGTGCTTCACGAACACCACGGTCGCCTTCGCGCTGCTCGCCCTGCACCTGGGCCGCACCCGTGACCTGTCGGTCTCCGACGGCAAGCGGATCATCGAGGGCCTGCGCCGGCTGCCCGCCCAGATCACCGAGATCCTCGACCAGGAGGAGGAGATCAAGAAGCTCGCCGAGGGGTACGCCGAGGCGCGCTCGATGCTCTTCATCGGCCGGGTCCGCGGCTATCCGGTGGCGCGTGAGGCCTCGCTGAAGCTGAAGGAGGTCTCGTACATCCACGCCGAGGCGTACCCCGCCTCGGAGTTGAAGCACGGCCCGCTCGCGCTGATCGAGCCCGCGCTGCCGACGGTCGCGATCGTCCCGGACGACGACCTGCTGGAGAAGAACCGCGCGGCCCTGGAGGAGATCAAGGCGCGCAGCGGCAGGATCCTCGCCGTGGCCCACCGGCACCAGGAGAAGGCCGACCAGACGATCGTCGTCCCGAAGAACGAGGACGAACTGGACCCGATCCTGATGGGCATCCCCCTCCAACTCCTCGCCTACCACACGGCGTTGGCCCTGGGCCGCGACATCGACAAGCCCAGGAACCTCGCCAAGTCGGTGACGGTGGAGTAGAACTCCCGCCAGCCCTCCGCCGGGAACGGCGCCGGCTCTGGCGCAAAACAAAAGGAGGACGGGCCCCCTCGTGTGCCACCAGCCACGGGGGACCCGTCTCGCCGGGGTCGCCCATTACCCCGGCTGGCTGCCGCTGCCCGGTGACCGTCACGCCCCGGCCGGCAGCGCGTCGTGAGAACGACGAAGGACCGTGCCCCCTATATGCCCTTCACAAGTACACGAACACCTATACGCGTGAGTAGGTTTTCGGCTGCACGGAACGCGCCACGAAACGGGCCACCCATGGGCCCACACACGGTCCGCACAAGGGGAGTTGGCCTTCACCCAGCGCTCAGGTGAGGTCCCGGAACACCCGCATCCCTGGACACCTGCATCCCGGACACCCGCGCCCCTGCCCCTACCCCAGACCCGACCCAGACCCTGACCCAGAGCCTGAACACCCCGTCAGGGAATGACGACCACGGGCCGCTTCGCGCGCTTCGCGAGCCGGCCCGCGACCGAGCCGAAGATGCGCCCGACGATGCCGTGGGTCGATCCGACGACGATCGCGTCGGCCTCGTACTCCTGCCCCACCTCTTCGAGCTCGTGGCAGATGTCGCCGCCGCGCTCGACGAGGATCCAGGGAACCTCGGCCAGATAGTCCGCGCAGGCGAGCTCGAGACCGAGCACCTCGGTGCGATGGTCCGGCACGTCGACGAAGACCGGGGGCTCGCAGCCCGCCCACACCGTGGTCGGCAGCCGGTTGGCGACATGCACGATGATCAGGCCGGACCCCAGGCGGGACGCCATGCCGATCGCGTACGCGAGGGCGCGCTCACTGGACGTCGAGCCGTCGAAACCCACGACTACCCCGTGCTTGAAGGCTGGGTCGCAGGACTGGCGTGTCTCTTCCGCCGCCAAGGGCTCGGCCGCCGTGGGGTCGGCGACGGGGCGCTTGCGGTCCGCAGGTTCGAATTCGTGACCGGCCATGGGTGTCTCGGCGTTCGGATCCTCTTGGTGGGTCGACAGGAGCAGCGGAGCTGTGTCCGGGAATCATCTTCCCAACCCCATACCCCCAAGGGTACGGCGGCACGCCTCCTCCGCCCAGATCCCGCTCTCGCCGCGGGAGGGTTCCCCGGAGCATGCCCGAGAGCCCGCCCGTAACGCAATGGTTGCTGCCTCGTACAGGCGATTTACCCAGGCTTCCACCGAACGGGGTAGCGCGACGCCCCTCAGAGGCCCCCGCCCACCCCCAGCGCCCCGCCCCCGACACACACCCCGTCGGAATCCCCCGTGACCGCCCGCTCGAACACGCGTTGAACCGGGATGAGCCACCGCTTCAGGGAAGCGGGGAAGCAGGGAACACAGAAAGGCCCCACCGTGTCCGGACGCCCCTCGACCACCCCCCGCCCCGGTGCCGGCACGGGCACGGGCGCAGGCACCGGCGCCCGCCCCGCGCCGGACGCGACGGTGAGCGAAGTGGTCCGCTGGGCGGCGTTCAGCTGTGTCCTGGTTCCGGTCGTCCTCGTCGGATACGGCGCCTCCCTGGCGGGCGCCGCCGGCACGGCCCTCGGCCTCGCCGCCGTGACCGGCGCCTGCCGCGCGCTGCTGCGCCGGTCCGAACGCGGCGCGGCGCGGCTGCGCGCGGAAGAGCGGACACCGCATCAGGAGTGGCACGGCGGAACCGGGGCAGGCGAGCGTCGACAGGGCCGGTACGTCGGTGGAAATACGCCGGTTGACTGACCGGTTTGCGCGCACGCGCCCGTTGCTTTTCAGCCAACTTCTGTACCCTGTGCACCCCTTGGCCGAACTGGCCCCCAACCCCCGTTCGACCTGCACCGAAAGCGTCCAGTAGGGTGCCCGCACCCTACTGGGACCGGCCACGGGGACGAGGCGCACTTCCCTGTACGGCCCACGAGTGCAACGCTTCGTGATCGAATGCTTCACGCCAAGTTGCCATGTCGACAATCTGCCGAGTGCTGAACTGGCCACCTCGGCACCACGCGACACAGTAGATTCGATCTTGACGTCTTACGGCGGGGGACTCGTGCAGGACCGAGGGGAAACGTGCAGGAGCGACACAACCGAGGAGCCGCGACCACCGAGGGGGGCTTAGCAGGATGAGCCACGACTCCACTGCCGCGCCAGAAGCCGCGGCCCGGAAACTTTCCGGGCGACGCCGCAAGGAGATCGTCGCGGTGCTGCTGTTCAGCGGCGGCCCCATCTTCGAAAGTTCCATACCGCTGTCGGTGTTCGGGATCGACCGCCAGGACGCCGGCGTGCCGCGGTACCGACTACTGGTGTGCGCAGGTGAGGAAGGTCCGCTGCGGACCACGGGGGGCCTGGAACTCACCGCGCCGAACGGGCTGGAGGCGATCTCCCGGGCGGGCACCGTTGTCGTGCCCGCCTGGCGGTCGATCACCTCACCGCCCCCGGAGGAGGCGCTCGACGCACTGCGCCGCGCCCATGAGGAAGGTGCCCGCATAGTCGGGCTGTGCACCGGCGCCTTCGTCCTGGCCGCGGCGGGACTGCTGGACGGCCGTCCCGCGACGACGCACTGGATGTACGCACCGACGCTGGCCAAGCGCTACCCGTCGGTGCACGTCGATCCCCGCGAGCTGTTCGTGGACGACGGCGACGTGCTGACGTCGGCGGGCACCGCGGCCGGGATCGACCTCTGTCTGCACATCGTGCGGACGGACCACGGGAACGAGGCAGCCGGGGCACTGGCCCGCCGACTGGTGGTACCACCCCGGCGCAGTGGCGGCCAGGAGCGCTATCTCGATCGGTCTTTACCGGAGGAGATCGGCGCCGACCCGCTCGCGGAGGTCGTCGCCTGGGCACTGGAGCACCTCCACGAACAGTTCGACGTGGAGACGCTGGCGGCACGCGCGTACATGAGCAGGCGTACGTTCGACCGCCGCTTCCGTTCGCTCACCGGGAGCGCTCCCCTGCAGTGGCTGATCACTCAGCGGGTGCTCCAGGCGCAGCGGCTCCTGGAGACGTCCGACTACTCGGTGGACGAGGTCGCGGGGCGTTGCGGCTTCCGTTCGCCGGTGGCGCTGCGCGGGCACTTCCGCCGCCAGCTCGGCTCCTCACCGGCGGCGTACCGCGCCGCGTACCGGGCGCGCCGCCCGCAGGGTGAGAAGCAGACGGATCCGGACGGCCCGCCACCGCCCGCACCGCCGGTGCTCCAGCCGGAGGCGCCCGTGCCGTTCCAGACCCGTCGTACGGCGGCCGCCCACGCGGTCGGCCCGGCGACGTCGTCCGTGCCCACGGACGCGGGCCGGCCGGACGCGGGACGCATGGACGCGGGACGCACGGGTGCGGAACTGTACGCGGCCGGGCGGCACAGCCTGCCGGGCCAGCGGAGCGCGCCGTAGGCACGCGACGGCGTCGTGCGCCGGCCCCGGACCCCGTTGTGGTCCGGGGCTGGCGCCGTACCGGTCGCGGGCCCGACCGTGGTCACGGCCGCGAGGCGACCGCAGTACGACCGTGATCACGACTGCCGAGGTCCCGGGCCTGCCCGGCGGAGGTGGGGGGCCGTAGGGTGAGGCCATGAACGATCGCATGGTGTGGATCGACTGCGAGATGACCGGTCTCTCGCTGTCGGAGGACGCGCTCATCGAGGTGGCCGCGTTGGTGACCGACTCCGAGCTCAATGTGCTCGGGGAGGGGGTGGACATCGTGATCCGTCCGCCGGACGCCGCGCTGGAGACGATGCCGGAGGTGGTGCGCACCATGCACACCTCCTCGGGGCTCCTCGACGAGCTGGCCGCGGGCACGACCCTGGCGGCCGCGGAGGAGGAGGTCCTCTCCTATATCCGTGAGCACGTCAAGGACCCGGGCAAGGCCCCGCTGTGCGGGAACTCGGTGGGCACCGACCGGGGCTTCCTGCTGCGGGACATGCCGACCCTGGAGGAGTACCTCCACTACCGCATCGTCGACGTCTCCTCCGTGAAGGAACTGGCGCGGCGCTGGTATCCCCGGGCGTACTTCAACAGCCCCGACAAGAACGGCAACCACCGCGCGCTGGCCGACATCCGCGAGTCGATCGCGGAGCTGCGCTACTACCGCGAGGCGGTCTTCGTCCCGCAGCCCGGACCCGACTCGGAGACGGCCCGCGCCATCGCCGCCAAGCACGTCCTGCCCGCACGGTAGCTCCCGCGGTAGCGCCCGCGAGAAAGGCGGGAGCGAGCACCCCTTCGGACCCTGTACACTTTTTCTCGGCCGGTCAGTGCAGCAAATGCCGGTCATGGTGGGTGTAGCTCAGCTGGTAGAGCACCTGGTTGTGGTCCAGGATGCCGCGGGTTCAAGTCCCGTCACTCACCCTGAACGATCGAAGGCCCGACCTGGGAAACCAGGCCGGGCCTTCCTCGTGTCCGGCTCCCGTGGGAACACCACGGGAACAGTGGCGACGCGACGGGAACCCCAGCCACCGCCCCGCGCCCGCGCCTACGACGAGTCCCGCGCCACCAGCTCCGTCGGAAGCACCAGCTGCCGGCGCTCCAGACCCCGGGAGACGGCCGGGCGGCGGTCCGCGATCTCGTCCATCAGCAGGCCGAGCATCGCCCGGCCCATGTCCTCGATCGGCTGGCGCACGCTCGTCAGGGGCGGATCCATGTGGCGGGCGATCGCCGAGTCGTCGTACCCGACGAGGGCCACGTCGTCCGGTATACGGCGGCCCGCCTCGCGCAGCACCTGCCGCGCGCCGGCCGCCATCACGTCCGACCCGGCGAAGACCGCGTCCAGCGTCGGGCAGACGGCGAGCAGCTCCGTCATCGCGCGCCGGCCGCCCTCCTCCGTGAAGTCCCCGGGCACGATGAGACGTTCGTCGACCTCATGGCCCGCGTCGCGCAGCGCGGCGCGGTAGCCGTCGACACGGCGCTGCGCGCCGAACACGTCGAGGCGGCCCGCGAGGTGGGCTATGGTGCGACGACCCCGCGCGATGAGGTGTTCGACGGCGAAACGGCCGCCGCCGAAGTTGTCCGAGTCGACGGACGGCAGCGTCTCGTCCGCCGACCTGCGACCGCTGATCACCGCGGGGATCTCCAGCTGGGACAGCAGATCAGGAAGCGGGTCGTCCGCGTGGACCGAGACCAGCAGAACCCCGTCCACGCGATGGGCCGCCAGGTACTGGGCCAGCCTGCGCCGCTCCCGGTCGCTGCCCGCGAAGATCAGCAGCAGCTGCATCTCGGTCTCGGAGAGCGCCGCGCCCACCCCCCGCAGCATGTCGGAGAAGTACGGCTCGGCGAAGAAGCGGGTCTCGGGCTCGGGGACGACCAGGGCGATGGCGTCGGTGCGGTTGGCCGCGAGGGCACGGGCGGCGGTGTTCGGCACATAGCCCAGTTCCGCGACCGCCGCCTCGACGGCCGCCCGGGTGGCGTCGCTGACCCGCGGGGAGCCGTTGATCACACGGGAAACCGTGCCGCGGCCGACACCGGCGCGCGCGGCGACCTCCTCAAGGGTCGGCCGCCCGCCGCTCCGGCTCCGCGCTCCGTGGACTGCCATGGTCCGCCTCCCGTCCGACACGGTTGACACCGCGTCTGGCCTGGAATCTAACAGCCGCGACCGGGGCCGGGCGGCCGAGGAGAACACCTCGGAGCCACGGCCGCACCCCGCAGGCACCCTGCCACGCGTCGGGCCCCGCGACCGGACGACCGGTCCGGACCCCACTCGGACCTCCGCTTCGGAATCCGCTCGGGCCCCACCCGGGCCCTCGTTCCGGAACCCACTCGGAAACCCGCGCGGACCCCACCGGGAAACCCGCTCAACCCCAGTCCGGGACCCGACCCGGATCCCAGTCCGGGACCCGGTCCGGGATCCGATCCGGAACCCGGTCCTCGACCCGGCCAAGACCTCACTCCGGGGACCGCCCGGGAACCGCCCGGAGGTCACTCGGGGGTCACCCGGGGATCACCCCGAGCCCCTGCCCCGCCCCGCCGAACGCCGCCGAAGACCCGCCCTACCGGTCCCCGACGGCCTTAGCTAACAGCCCGATAACTGAAGACATCAACCGGCGCCCTCTCCCTTGACACCCCCGCGCCGAGCGACGAACCTTCAACACATCACCTGTGGGAGCGCTCCCACAGTACCTGACACATACACATCCCGCACGTTCCCCGCCCGAGCCGCAGCATGAACAAACGGGCCCAACAACGCAGTTGGCCGGGGGGTCGGCACGTCAGGCAACAGGAGGACGACATGCGCACGAGTACCCGCGGATCCCGCAGGCTGATGGCCCTGGCGGCCGTGGCCGCACTGACGACGGGGCTGCTGGCCGGCTGCGCCGAGGACTCGGACGACAGCTCGTCCGACTCGGACGGCGGCAGCGGCGGCGGCAAGACCACGCTGACCATCGGCACCTTCGGTGTCTTCGGTTACAAGCAGGCCGGCCTCTACGACGAGTACATGAAGCAGAACCCCGACATCACGATCAAGGAGAACGTCACCACCCGTACCGACGTCTACTGGCCGAAGACCCTCACCCGTCTGCAGGCCGGTTCCGGTACCGACGACATCCAGGCGATCGAGATCGGCAACGTCGCCGAGGCGGTGCAGACCCAGGCCGACAAGTTCGTCGACCTCGGCAAGGACGTCGACAAGTCCCAGTGGCTGGACTGGAAGACGGCACAGGCCACCACCAAGGACGGCAAGACCATCGGGCTCGGCACCGACATCGGCCCGATGGCGGTCTGCTACCGCAAGGACCTCTTCGAGAAGGCCGGCCTGGAGACGGACCGCACCAAGCTCGCCGCGCAGTGGAAGGGCGACTGGTCCAAGTACGTCGACGTCGGCAAGGACTACATGAAGAAGGCGCCCAAGGGCACCAAGTTCGTGGACTCCGCCTCCTCGATCTACAACGCGGCACTCGGTGGCGAGAGCGAGCGCTACTACGACAAGGACGGCAACGTCATCTGGGACAAGTCCACGGGCGTGAAGAAGGCCTGGGACGCCTCGATGGAGGTGGCCACCAGCGACATGTCGGCGAAGCTGAAGCAGTTCGACAAGCCGTGGGACCAGGCCTTCGCCAACGGCGGCTTCGCCACGGTGGCCTGCCCCGCGTGGATGCTGGGCTACATCCAGGAGAAGTCCGGTGACGCCGGCAAGGGCAACTGGGACGTCGCGGCGGCACCCACCGCGGCCAACTGGGGCGGCTCGTTCATCGGCGTACCCACGGCGGGCAAGCACCAGAAGGAGGCCGTCGCGCTCGCGAAGTGGCTGACCGCCCCCGAACAGCAGGCGAAGGTCTTCGCCAAGCAGGCGAGCTTCCCGTCGACCCCGTCGGCGTACTCGACCCTGAAGCCGCAGGCCGCCACCGAGGCCTTCTTCTCCGACGCGCCGATCACCCAGATCTTCTCCGACTCGGCCAAGACCATCCCGACGCAGATCTTCGGCGTCAAGGACCAGCCGATCGGTACCGCCATCACCGACATCGGCATCCTTCAGGTCGAGCAGAAGGGCAAGACCCCGGACCAGGGCTGGGACGCGGCCGACAAGGAGATCAAGGACGTGCTGGGCCAGTGACCAGCTCCAAGGAGGCTCTCGCGCGATCCGCGTCGAGCGCCGACGCCGCGCCCGGTGACCAGCCGGGCGCGGCGCGCCGCGCTCCCGGTCGCGGTACACCGCCCCCGGGCGCCGACTCCTGGCGCCGTCGGCTGTACCGCTGGGACATGAAGGCGTCGCCGTACGCGTTCATCACCCCCTTCTTCGTCTTCTTCGGTGCCTTCGGGCTCATCCCGCTGCTCTACACGGCCTGGTACTCGCTGCACAACGTGCAGTTGTCCAACCTGGACCAGCAGACCTGGGTGGGCCTGGACAACTACGAGAACCTGCTGTCCTCGGACTTCTTCTGGGGAGCGCTGCAGAACACCCTCACCATCGGTGTGATCTCGACCGTGCCGCAGCTGATCATGGCGATCGGTATCGCGCACCTGCTCAACTACAAGCTGCGCGGCTCGACCGTGTGGCGGGTCGTGATGCTCACCCCGTACGCCACCTCGGTGGCGGCGGCGACCCTGGTGTTCGTGCTGCTGTACTCCTGGGACGGCGGCATGATCAACTGGCTGCTGCACTTCGTCGGGGTCGACCCGGTCAACTGGCGTGAGTCCACCTGGGGTTCGCAGTTCGCCGTCTCCTCGATCGTGATCTGGCGGTGGACCGGTTACAACGCGCTGATCTATCTGGCGGCGATGCAGGCGATCCCCGCCGACCTGTACGAGTCGGCCGCTCTGGACGGCGCGGGCCGCTGGCAGCAGTTCCGCCATGTGACGATCCCGATGCTGCGGCCGACGATCCTGTTCACTGTGGTCGTCTCCACCATCGGCGCGACGCAGCTGTTCGGTGAACCGCTCCTGTTCGGCGGGGTCAGCGGCTCCAAGGGCGGCTCCGAGCACCAGTACCAGACGCTCGGCCTGTACATGTACGACCAGGGCTGGATCATCGGCAACCTCGGCAAGGCGTCCGCGATCGCCTGGACGATGTTCCTGATCCTGCTGATCATCGGCGCGATCAACCTGCTGATCACCCGACGGCTGAGGAAGTCCCAATGACCACAAGTGAACTGACGCCCTCTCAGGTGGAGAGGGACGCGGTGGAGAAGGGCGGCAGGACCGGCGGGGGCGGCTCCGGGCGCCGTCGGCTGCTCGGCGCGGGCAAGCAGCTGCACGCGGGTCCCCTCACGTACGTCGTCCTGTCCGTCTTCGCGCTCGTCTCACTCGCGCCGCTGCTGTGGACGGTGGTGGCGGCCTCGCGCACCAACCAGCGGCTCGCCGAGACACCGCCGCCGCTGTGGATCGGCGGGAACCTCTTCAAGAACCTGCAGTCCGCGTGGGAGGAGGCGGGTCTCGGCACCGCGATGCTCAACAGCACGATCGTCGCCGGGACCATCACCGTCGGCACGGTCCTGTTCTCCACGCTCGCCGGATTCGCCTTCGCCAAGCTGAAGTTCAAGTTCTCCAACGTCCTGCTGCTGCTGACCATCGGCACCATGATGATCCCGCCGCAGCTGGCGGTCGTGCCGCTGTACCTGTGGATGAGCGACCTGGGCTGGTCCAACCAGCTGCAGACGGTCATCCTGCCCACCCTGGTCAGCGCCTTCGGTACGTTCTTCATGCGGCAGTACCTGGTGCAGGCGCTGCCCAACGAGCTGATCGAGGCCGCGCGGGTGGACGGCGCGAGCAGTCTGCGCGTCGTGTGGCACGTGGTCTTCCCGGCGGCGCGCCCCGCGATGGCCGTGCTCGGGCTGCTGACGTTCGTGGCGGCCTGGAACGACTTCCTGTGGCCGATCATCGCGCTCAACCAGCAGAACCCCACGGTGCAGGTCGCCCTCAACTCGCTCGGGACCGGCTACGTCCCCGACCAGGCGGTGATCATGGCAGGCGCGTTCCTCGGCACGCTGCCGCTGCTCATCGCGTTCCTGCTGTTCGGCAGGCAGATCGTGGGCGGGATCATGCAGGGCGCGATCAAGGGCTGACCTGTCACGCCCATGCCCATGCCCGCGCCCGCGCCCGGCGGCACCGTGCCTGCGGGGCCGGGCTGGGTTGGGCCAGGCGAGGTTGGGCCAGGCGGGGTTGGGCCGGGCCACCGTGCCCGGTCGAGGGGGCGGCCGGGCCACCGCAGCCCCGCCCCCTCCTCCCGTCCTCCCCTCTTTACCTCCTTACTCCCTCCCCCTCCCTCCCCTCCGACCCCATATCCCCGGTCTCCTACGACCTTCCTCCCATGGGAG
Organism: Streptomyces sp. CWNU-52B; assembly: GCF_047444975.1. Lineage (NCBI taxonomy): Bacteria > Bacillati > Actinomycetota > Actinomycetes > Kitasatosporales > Streptomycetaceae > Streptomyces > Streptomyces sp. CWNU-52B. The sequence goes on from NZ_JBLFJV010000033.1 coordinate 62,210, forward strand.
CGCTTCCATGCCTGAGCCCGAAACGCCCGTGACCTTCCCGTCCGCATTCCTGTGGGGCGCGGCGACCTCCGCGTACCAGATCGAGGGGGCGGTACGGGAGGACGGCCGTACGCCCTCGATCTGGGACACCTTCAGCCATACGCCCGGCAAGACCGCCGGCGGCGAGACCGGTGACATCGCCAACGACCACTACCACCGCTATCGCGAGGACGTGGCGATGATGGCGGACCTGGGCCTGGACGCGTACCGCTTCTCGGTGTCCTGGTCCCGCGTGCAGCCGACCGGACGCGGCCCCGCCGTCCAGCGCGGCCTGGACTTCTACCGCCGCCTGGTCGACGAGCTGCTCTCGCACGACATCAAGCCGGCGCTCACCCTCTACCACTGGGACCTCCCCCAGGAGCTGGAGGACGCGGGCGGCTGGCCGGAGCGGGAGACCGCGCTGCGGTTCGCCGAGTACGCGCAGATCGTCGGCGAGGCGCTCGGCGACCGCGTCGAGCAGTGGATCACCCTCAACGAGCCGTGGTGCAGCGCGTTCCTGGGGTACGCCTCCGGTGTGCACGCCCCCGGCCGCACCGACCCGGAGGCGTCCCTGCGGGCGGCGCACCACCTCAACCTGGCGCACGGGCTCGCCACCACGGCCCTGCGTGCCGCGATGCCGGCCCGCAACAGCATCGCGGTGAGCCTCAACACCGCGGTGGTCAGGCCGCTGACCCAGGACCCGGCCGACGTGGCGGCGGCCCGGCGCATCGACGACCTGGCCAGCGGCATCTTCCACGGCCCGATGCTGCACGGCGCGTACCCCGAGACCCTGCTCGCGGCGACGGCCCCGGTGACGGACTGGTCGTACGTGCAGGACGGCGATCTCGCCCTGATCAAGCAGCCGTTGGACGCGCTCGGCCTGAACTACTACACGCCGACGCTGGTGTCGGCGGCGCCGGCGGACGGGTCGGGCCCGCGCGCGGACGGCCACGGCGCGAGCGACGCCTCCCCCTGGCCGGGCGTGGACGACGTGGCCTTCCACCAGACGCCGGGCGAGCGCACCGAGATGGGCTGGACGATCGACCCGTCGGGTCTCCAGGACCTGATCATGCGCTACACCCGTGAGGTACCGGGCCTGCCGCTCTACATCACGGAGAACGGCGCCGCGTACGACGACAAGCCGGACCCCGAGGGCCGCGTGCACGACCCGGAGCGGATCGCGTACCTGCACGGACACCTGCGTGCGGTCCGCCGGGCGATCACCGAGGGCGCGGACGTACGCGGCTACTACCTCTGGTCCCTGATGGACAACTTCGAGTGGGCGTACGGCTACGACAAGCGCTTCGGCGCGGTGTACGTGGACTACACGACCCAGGCGCGCACCCCGAAGTCGAGCGCCCTCTGGTATCGCGAGGCGGCCCGCAACGGGGAGCTGCCGCCGGTGAACGCGGTGGACTAGGAGCTGTCAGGTCCATCACGCGAAGGAAAGCAGGAGAAGCAAGAGAAACAAGGGAAGCCGCGGTGCCTCGTCGGCGCCGGGCTGCGAGCGGGGTACGGCGCCGTGCCGTACCCCGCTTCCTTGCCGCGCTTCGGAGACCGCGTCGCCTCGGACGCTGTCAGGCCGTGCCGAGTCAGACCTTGCTGAGTTCCCAGAACCGGAACACCGTCGAAGCGTCCAGACAGTACTGGTACCCGTCGATGTCGTCGTGAAGGGCCGCGTACTGTTTCGCCTGCCAGATCGGCAGTACAGGAACCTGAGCGGCCACGATGTCCTGAATCCTGGCGAAGTCGTCACTTGCTTTGGTGCGGTTCGTCTCGGTGGCCGAATGCGGAATGAGCGTGCCGGTGATCTCTGGGTTCGAGAAATTGTTGTCCAGTACGTTGCCCTCGCCGAAGAACGGGGCCGTGAAGTTGTCGGCGTCCGGATAGTCCGGCAGCCAGCCCTTCACATAGACACCGTACTTGCCCGCGGCGATGTCCTTCTCGTATTGGTCGAAGGGGACCGACTTGACCTCGGCATCGAAGAGTTCGCTGCTGTTGAGCTGCTCGGCGATGACACGCAGCTCGTGGTCGGTGGCGGGACCGTAACGGGACGGGGTGGACCACAGGGTCAGTTCCACCTTGTCCTTGATCCCGTCGGCGCGCAGCGCCGCTTCGGCGCTGCCCGGGGAAGGCTTTTCTCCATAGACGTCGAAAAACGCCGTGGTATGACCGATGACCCCGGCCGGGACGAGCGAATACAGCGGAATCGCCGTGTCCTGGTACACCTGCTTGATCAGGGCGTCCCGGTCCAGCAGGTAGCTGATGGCCTTGCGGACACCGATCTTCCCGGCCACCGGGTCGTCCATGTTGAAGACCAGATGCTGGACCTCGGCACTGTTGCCCTCGACGATGTCTATACCCGTCCCGAGGCTGTTGTCGGCGAGGTCCTCGGCGAGCAGGCCACGGAAGGCGATGTCGATGCTGTGATCCGTCAGACTCTGTCTCAGTCGGTCCTGGTCGGAGTGGAAGAGTTTCAGTTTGACACCGTCGTTCTTCACCTCGGCGGTGCCTCGGTACTTCTCGTTCGGGGAGAAGACGGCTTCGTCCTTGCTCATCGATGTGAGCTCGTACGGCCCGGAGCCCGAGGCCTGGCCCTGCTCGCGCAGGGTATCGGCCTCGTACTCGCGGTGGTTGACTATGGATCCGGCGCCGGACGCTATCTTGCTGGGAAAAGTGGCGTCAGGGACTTCGAGGTTGAACACCACGGTCTTTTCGTCGGGTGTCTCAACGGAGTCGAGCATGGTGAACATCACGGCCGGCCCGGCCGCGTCATCGATACGGCGCATGCGGTCGAAGGAGAACTTGACGTCCTCGGAGGTGAGCGGATCGCCGTTGCTGAACTCCAGGCCTTCCCTGAGTACGCAACGGTAGACCTTTACCTGAGCGTCCTCGAAGTTGCAGCTCTCCGCAGCCTCGGGCTGTGGATCCGTGCCTCCGTTCGGGAAACTCATCAGGGTCTGAAAAACGTTGTTGAACAGCAGCCATGAACCCGGGTCGTAACCGGAAGCCGGGTCGGTGGACAGGATCTCGTCCGACATCCCGACAGTGATGTCGGGCGCCGCACCCATCAAGTTGCTGCACCCGGTGAGCGAAGTACAGGCGAGTGCGGCAAGAGCGGAATATCCCGCCACTCGATCACGCATGTTCACAGCTGGCTCCTCGATTCTTGCGCGCTGGCGCTCGCATTGCGGAACTTGTCGATACGGGGCGCCCGTCGACACCGGACCGAGCAGGCCGGGGCACAACGGACGCGATGGCGCAGCAGGAACAGAACAGACAAGAGGGCCAGGTGGTCAGCGCTGTCGGGGCGGAGTGAAGCCGGGCCACTGAATCCCGGTCGCGCGCCCCGGCCGGTGCTGCCGCAGGCGGGCCGCGCATGGCTGATCCCTGGCGAATACACAACAACAACCGCGGCATATAGCCACACTGTCGGGATCGCCCGAATATTTCTGGTACGAGGATGCCCCTCCGCCTTGCGACACATCGCGTTTGATGCCACCCGCTGATTCACCGACAGTGACGGGATGACCGCGCTTGAGTTTAGTTGACCATGCCCCCGAAAAGCGAACCAGTGCTGTACACGGAGTGATTTTTCTGAGCATCGCCGCGCGCAAATACCAGTCAATGAAGACGGAGTGCGCGAGGAGGCGGTTTTTGATGGATACACGGCCGGTCAGGCGATATCTCCGCATAGGACCCGGCAACGGCCTAAGTGCCGCGGACTGCTACTGGATTACTTGCCCGCCGAGCAATGATGCCTGGCGATCACCGTGACCCCGGTGAATTCCTGCGTTTCCTGCTCACCCAGGCCTTCACCGAGGCGGCGAAGGCAACTGCGTCGAGTGGGCGGCAGGCACGCCCGTCGGTCGGATCCATCTCCGCCAGAGCGACCGTCCGCACGAGACAACCACCGCCGCGCCGCACGCCCTCGCCGGGCTCCTCGACGCCGTCAGGCGCGGTGTCGTCGGGGGTGGGGCGCGCTGATCCGGGTGGCGGGTGGCGGGTGGCGCCGGAACACGAAGACGCCCCGGCCGGGTGGGGGGAAGTTTCCGGCCGGGGCGTGTCGCCCCCTGGGGTGGTGGTTCGTGGTGGCTAGTCGAACGTGTTGAACGCCTTCGAGAACGCCGACTTCTCCTGGTCGATCGAGCTGCACGTCGCGTCCGCCGTGGGCTTCGGGCCGCCCTCGCACGCCTTGTCGCGGGTGGCGGACCACAGGGAGAGCCAGCCGAGGCCCTTCTCCTTGGCGAAGGCGACGAGCTGCGTGGCGTCGTCGACCTTGAAGATCTCCGTCGCCACGTCGTTGACGCCGATCATCGGGGTGACCGCGACCTTCTGCCAGGCGGCGGAGTCGGAGAGTTCCAGGACTCCCTTGATCTGCGCCTGGGTCGCGGTGGCGGCCTGCTCGGCGTACGTACCCATGTCGTCGCTGTACGCCGGTCCGTAGTCCATCGCCATGATGTTGACCGCGCCGATGTCGACGCCGTTCGCCTTCGCGTCGGCCAGCAGGCTCACCCCGTCCTGGGTGAGGCCCTCGGGCATCACCGGCAGCGTGAACGAGACGTCCAGGCCGGGGTGTTCGCGCTGGAGCTGCGCGATCGCCGTGGCCCTGCGGGTGTTCGCCGCCGTGTCCGGCAGCGCGCCGCCCTCCACGTCGAAGTCGACCTTCGTCAGCTTGTACGTGTCCACGGCCTTGCCGTACGCCGCCGCGAGGTCGTCCGCCGACGAGCAGTTCAGTGCCAGTTCGGAACCGGACGCGCCGCCGAAGGAGACCCGGACGTCGCCTCCCTGGGCCCGCAGCTCGTCGATCTGCGCGGCGACCGCGTCACCGCCGAGGTCCGTCACACCGCCCCACTTGGGCGTGCAGCCGCCGCCGTCCGTGACGAAGGCCAGGTTGTAGTTCTTCACCCCGGTGGCCTCGGCGTTGGCGAGCAGGTCGAAGGCCGGGTAGAGGGAGGTGTCGACGTAGGGCGCGAAGGCCGCGGAGGCCGCGTCCGGTGTGTCGCCGCCGGTGGTCTCGGAGGGCGACGCGGTGGGTGTGGGGGTGGCGGTCGCCGTCTCGGTCTCGGTGGGCTTCGGCTCCTCCGCCGGGGGCGTCGTCGAGGCCGGCGGCTCGGTCGGGCGGCCGGTGGGTTCCGGTGTCGCCGCGCCGTCCGCCGAGCACTTGGCTCCGTCGATGAGACAGCGGGTCGGATCGCCGTCGCCCCGCACCACGAAGCCGACGGTCACCGTCTCCCCCTTGGCGAGCCCGTCCTTGTCCCAGGACGGGGGTGTCACGGTGACGTGCCCGTCGCTCACCTTCGACTCGGCGTTCCACAGCGAACTGAGCTTCGCGCCCGACGGCAGGTCGAACTCCAGCTTCCAGTCCGTCTTCGCGTCGGCACTGTCGTTCGTCACGACGTACTGCGCGGTGTAACCCGTCGACCAGTCGCTGGTCATGGTGTACGCGGCACCGACACCCGCCGCCTGCGCCGTGCCGGAGAACACGAGGGCTCCGCCACCGACCACGGCCGCGGCGACCACGCCGCCTATCGCCTTGTTCCTGCCACTGGCCATACGCCGCCGGTGCGTGCTCATCGCGTGCCTGCCTTCGCTGCTCACGGGTCCCATCAGGTCCTCGACCTCCCGTGGACCTGATGGGACCGAGGTGGGGGGTGCGACAGCACGCTAGCGGTCCGGATTCGGGCAAAACTCCTGATCCGGGCGGGGCTCGGCGACCTTATGGTGCGCTTAAGGAAGGGATCGGGAGCGGTTAAAGGTCGGCAGCGAACGCGCGGGCCTGCGCCGTCGCACCGACCCCCGGTGTCCGCGCCGCTCCGGCTCACGTCCGTCGAGCTGGATCCAGATCCTGACCTCGGTGCCGCCCAGCACGGAACGCCCGATCCGCACGTCCCCGCCGGTCGCCTCCGCGAGCCGGCTCACGATGTCCAGCCCGAGCCCGGTCGAACCGTCGGTGCCCGATCCCCGGCCGCGGGCCATCGCCGCCGCCGGGTCGGCTATCCCCGGACCCGCGTCCGAGACGAGGACGATCACCGCGTCCTCGCCGTTGTGCACGTCGACCGCGAAGGCGGTGCCCTCGGCCGTGTGCCGGAACACGTTCCCGAGCAGCGCGTCGAGCGCGGCCACGAGATCGGTGCGGGCCACGGGTATCCGTACGGGCCTGTCGACCCCGGCCACGCGCACCTTGCGGCCCTCGTCCTCGGCGAGCGCCGACCAGAAGTCCATGCGCTCCCTGACGACCTCGGCCGCGTCGCACCCGACCCCGGCGCCGATCGCGGCGGTCTGCGGTTTGGCGTCGCGGGCGGTGCGGATGATCGTGTCGACCTCGCGCTCCAGCTGGGCGACCGCCGCCCGGGTCTGCTCGGCGGCCGGACCGTCACCGAGCGAGGCCGCGTTCAGCCGCAGGACCGTCAACGGCGTACGCAGCCGGTGCGAGAGGTCGGCCGCCAGCTCCCTCTCGTTCGCCAGCAGTTGGACGACCTGGTCGGCCATGGAGTTGAAGGCGACCGCGGCGAGCCGCAGTTCGGTCGGGCCCTCCTCGGGCACGCGGACCCCCAGCTTCCCCTTCCCCAGCTCGTGCGCGCTCTCCACCAGGCGCTGCGCGGGCTGCACCATCCGCACCCCGAGCCGGTCGGCCACCGCGACCGAGCCGACGATGAGCGCGACACCGACCCCGGCGAGGACGGCCCAGGCCGTGCCCAGTCCGTTGGTGACCTCCGCCTCGGGGACGTACACCTCGACGACCGCGATGTCGCCCGAGCTGAGCGCGACGGGCTGCAACAGCGTGGAGCCGCCGACCACTTCGGTGGTGGAGGCCCGGCCCAGCTTCCGGGTCGCGGCGATGTCCTTGTCCGCGGCACGCTGCCGCCCGAGGTCCACCGCCCGCTGCTCTCCACCGGCACCGGCGACGGCATCGACACCGGCGGTGGCACCGGCATCCACACCCGCTTTCGCACCCGCACCCGCACCGGTGGAGCTCGCGGGGATGTGTACGGCCATCCCCGCGTCCGAGCCCGCGGAGGCGACGACCCGCTCCAACTCGGCCCGGTCGGTGGTGATCGAGAGCGCGGGGGCGATGGCCGCCGCCTCCCGCTCGGCGTTCGAGAACGCCCGGTCCCTCGCCATCTCCCTGATCACCAGGCCGAGCGGCACCGCGAAGGCCACGACGACCATCGTGGTGACGGCCACACAGACCTTGACCAGCGCCCACCTCATCGCGGCGGCTCCAGCTTCACACCGACCCCGCGCAGGGTGTGCAGATAGCGCGGCCGGGCCGCCGTCTCGCCCAGCTTCCGCCGCAGCCACGACAGATGGACGTCTATGGTCTGGTCGTCCCCGTAGGACTGCTGCCACACCTCGGCGAGCAGTTCCTTGCGCGCCACGACGACCCCGGGCCGCCCGGCGAGGAAGGCCAGCAGGTCGAACTCGCGGCGGGTCAGATCCAGTCGTACGCCGTCCAGTTCGGCCTGGCGGCGCAGCGGGTCGATGGCGAGGCCGCCGACCCTGAGCTGCGGTGAGGGCGGGGGCTCACCGGCCGAGGAGCGCGCGCGGCGCAGCACCGCCGCCATCCGGGCCGACAGGTGCTCGACCGAGAACGGCTTGGTCAGGTAGTCGTCCGCGCCGTCGTTCAACAGCCGGACGATCTCCGTCTCGTCGTCCCTCGCGGTCGCCACGATCACGGGCACGTCGGTGATGCCGCGCAGCATCTTCAGCGCCTCCGACCCGTCCAGGTCGGGCAGGCCGAGATCCAGGATCACGACGTCGAAGCGGAAATGAGCGACCTCGCGCAGCGCCTCCAGGGCCGTACCGACACTGCGCACCGTGTGCGCGGCCTCGGTCAGATGCCGGATGAGGGCGGAGCGTACGAACTGGTCGTCCTCGACCACGAGCACACTTGCCATGGCCCGCACCGTACGCCATCCGGGAGGGCCCGGTCCGGGCCTGTGGACAACCTCCCACGACCGCCCGGACGGTACGCGCGGGGGACACGCACGGGGCCGGTGGGGCAGGATGGCCCGCGATGCGCAGAGGACTCGTACACGTACTGGCTTGGTCGCTCGCCACGGGCGCGGCGGTCACGCTGTCGTGGTGGGGTGTCCACACGGTCATGACGGGGACGGCCTACGATCCGCCGCGGGCGCTGCCGATCACGGCGGACGGGACCGTGCAGGGGACGAAGCCGCTGTCCTCCGCGACGAGCCGGCCCCCGTCCGGGCCCGAGTCCGAGACCGGCTCCGAACCCACGCCGTCGAAGAGCCCTACGCCGAAGGCCAGTCGCTCGCCCTCGGTCACGCCGTCACCGTCGCCGTCCCACTCGGAGCCGTCGAGTCCCGCGCCGAGCGCGGGCGTCTCCGGCGAGGTGAAGAGCTACGACACGAAGGGGGGCCGGGTCGTCTTCGACCTCGGCACGTCGTCGGCGTCCCTGGTGTCCGCGACGCCCGCGTCCGGGTGGTCCATGCAGGTGTGGAAGACCGAGACGTGGATCCGGGTGGACTTCTCCTCGGGGGCGGACCGGGTGTCGGTGTTCTGTACGTGGCACGACTCCGCTCCGCGGGTCGAGATCAACGAGTACTGAGCGCCACGGGGGTTCGGCTCGGGTGTGTGCTCGTTCGCTGGGCCGCACGATGTCACAGCCCCGTGTCCCTCACGGGGCGCCAGGACGGCCCCCTACCTGAACACCGATGGCGGGGGTGCGGGTGACGCCACCGCTGCGGCGTCCGTCACCGGGATCGCTCCACCGGTGAAGTCCCGCAGGGCCCTGCCGTGTTCGACTCTTGCCGGGTGCGGGTCGGAGGCCGCTCGGCGGGTCAGTTCCGCGACGGGCAGTGGCTGGTCCGAGGCGACCAGGACGGCGTTGCCGAAGCGTTTGCCGCGCAGGACCGTCGGGTCGGCGACGAGGGCGAGTTCGGGGAAGACGCCCGCGGCGGTGGCGATCTGGCCGCGCAGATGCGCCAGGGGCGGGCCGTCGGCGAGGTTGGCGGCGTACAGCCCACCGGCCTTGACGACCCTGCGTACCTCGGTGAGGAACTCGCCCGACGTCAGATGCGCGGGCGTACGCGCCCCGCTGAACACATCCGCGACGACCAGGTCCGCCCAGCCGTCCGGCACCTTGGCGAGCCCCTCGCGCGCGTCCACGGACCGCACCCGGATCCGCGCGTTCGGGTCCAACGGCAGTTCGCGTCGCACCAGTCGGACGAGTGCCGCGTCCCGTTCGACGACCTGCTGGGTGGAGCGGGGGCGGGTCGCGGCCACGTACCGGGCGAGGGTGAGGGCGCCGCCGCCGAGGTGCACGGCCTGCACGGGTCTGCCGGGCGGGGCGACGAGGTCGATGACGTGCCCGAGGCGGCGTTGGTACTCGAAGCTCAGATACGCCGGATCGTCGAGGTCGACGTGGGACTGCGGGGCCCCGTCGATGAGCAGCGTCCAGGCCCGCGCCCGCTCCCGGTCGGGCATCAGCTCGGCGAGCCCGCCGTCGACACTCTCCACGACGGCCGCACTCACCACACGCCGACTCTTGCCTCTGGCCATCTCCCCATTATGGGCCGCACGCCAGATCCCAGCTCAGCGAAAGCGCCCCGTCAGAGGCGCGGGGCTGTGCCATCGGCCCTCAACGGCAGTTGTCCGCGGCCGCGATCAGCCGCGCGGCCTCCCCCAGCGCCGCCCGCAGCACCGCGGGATCCGTGGACAGTTCCGCCTCCCCCTCGCCGGGCGGAAGCAGCCAGTCCGACCCCTCGACGGGCGGCTCGGGCGCCGGCCGGACCCCCTGCCCCTCGGTCCGCGTACACGTACTGCCCGGCACGTCCCAGGCGGACGCCGTGCCCGGCGGCACCAGAAACCCGAGGGTGGCGCAGTTGTCGTCGTGCAGCACGGGCCCGACCGCCTCGGTGGGAGCGCCCCGCCTCAGGATGTCGACGGCCTCCAGCCCCTGCCGGGCGGGCACGGTGACGAGATCGCAGGGATCCTCGGAACCTTCCCCGCACTCACCGCCGGACGGCTCCGGCGGCGGACAGACCTCGATGCCCTGCCTGGTCTCCATCCTGGCCTCCACCACGGAACCCCTCCTCGATCGAGCACACCACATGGTTCAACGCCTCACGGCGTCAACGGCTACGGCGGAACCCGGCCGCAAAGGATGGCAGTTCATGGCAGATCAGGTATGAGATATCCGTTTTGTAGCCAAACACTGTGTGGCGACCTCGTCACAGCGGGTACGTTCATGCCCGCCGGAATCACGGGTGCGGCCCGATCGACGACCTGGTCGACTCGCGCCGGTTCCGGCATGGTTCGACGGTTCGCGAGAGAGGGCCCGGCCATGGCGTCGTCACCGATGACCTCGTCGTCCCAGTCACCTCGGCCACCGAGGCCGAATCTTCCCTTCCGGCGCCTGCGCGGACAGCGCTCGCCGGGCGAGTTCGCGGCGGCGGTGCGGCGGGCCGCCCGCGAGATCGACGAGCGCGTCAGCTGTGACGCGCGCTACATCGGGCGGGTCGAGGCGGGCGAGATCCGCTGTCCCAACTACGCGTACGAACGGGTGTTCCTGCACATGTTCCCCGGCCGGACACTGACCGACCTGGGGTTCGTCCCCCGATCGGCGGTACGTGGCCGGGGGGCGCGCACCACCGAGGAGGCGCCCGCACCGCACACCACGCGCCCGCCGTCCGTCCAGCGTGAGACGGACGAGGCGTCCGAGCCGTATGCAACGACAGACGGCACTCACGATCCGCACGCCCCGCACGACCCTCAGCACAAGCACGCGAACACACCCACGCCCACGCACAAGCACACGCATGAGATCGACGATCAGACCCCCGAGGAGAGCGACGTGCGACGTCGCGCATTCATGAGCGGCGGTACCGCCACGGTGGCAGCCGTCTCACTGGGCCCCTTCGGGCTCGCCTTCGGCGGCACGGCCGAGGCCGCGCCGCGTTCCGTGCGCCGGGCCGGCGAGGCCGAGGCCGGCGCGCTGGAGGACGCCGTCCGCAGGATCCGGCTGCTGGACGACCGGCACGGCGCCGACGGGCTGCACCGCAGGGCGGCGGCTCCGCTGCGGGCCGCGTACGCCCTGCTGGACGCCGGCGCGGCGCGGCAGACGACCACCCGGCGGCTGCACACGGGCGCCGGCGAGCTGGCCATCTCGGTGGGCTGGCTGGCGCACGACTCGGGCCGTTTCGACGACGCCCGCTCCCACTACGCCGAGGCGCTCGCGACGGCCCGGGTGGCCGAGGACCCGGCCCTGGAGGCGCATGCCTTCTGCAACACGTCCTTCCTGGCCCGGGACGCGGGCCGGCCGCGCGAGGCGGTCCGCGCGGCCCAGGCGGCGCAGTTCGCGGCGCGGCCCCTGGGCTCGGCCCGGCTGCTGTCGCTGCTCGCGCTGCGCGAGGCGGGCGGCTGGGCGGGGCTCGCCGACCGCACGGGCTGCGAACAGGCGCTGAACCGGGCGCAGGCCCTGTACGGGCGCGGCCCCTGTGACGCCGATCCGGAGTGGATGAGCTTCTACGGGGACGCCGAACTGGCGGGTCTGGAGGCCCAGTGCTGGTCGACGCTCGGCGACTGGCAGCGCGCGGCCCACCAGGCGCGCAGGGCGACCAGGCTCCAGGACCCGCACTTCACCCGCAACCTCGCGCTCTACACCGCCGAGCTCGCCGACGACCTGGCCCGCGCGGGGCACCCCGACGAGGCCGCCGTGGCCGGGCTGCGCGTCCTGGACCTGCTGGACCAGGTCCAGTCGTCCCGGGTGCAGACGATGCTGGCGGGCACGGCCAGGGTGCTGCTGCCGCACCGCCGCGCGTCGGAGGTGTCGGACTTCCTGGACCGGCACGAGGCACTCCCCCGCCCGGCCTGACGGACCTGCGGACCTGCGGACCTGACAGGGAACCGAAAAGCAGCGAACAGCGCGCCACGCGGTGCGCTGTACTCGGTGCTCGGTGCGCTACGCGGTCAGATGGCCGCAGTCGTTCCACGTCTCGATCGCGGGCTCTCCGTAGGCCCAGCCCAGGACCGAGAGGGACGTGGGGTTGAGGCGCACGCGGGCCGCGAAACCCAGGTCCAGGCCGAGCCAGCGGGCGCCGATCGAACGCAGGATGTGCCCGTGCGCGAAGACCAGCACGTCACGCTCCTCGGAACGCACCCATTCGACCACCTCGTCCGCGCGCGCGGAGACCTCGGCGAGGGTCTCGCCCCGGGGTACGCCGTCCCGCCAGATCAGCCAGTCGGGTCGGTCGGCGCGGATCTCCGCGGGGGTCAGGCCCTCGTACGCGCCGTAGTCCCACTCCATGAGCGCGTCCCAGGGGGTCGCCCGGTCGCCGAAACCGGCCAGCTCGCACGTCTCACGCGCGCGTACCAGTGGGCTCGTACGGACCTCCACTCCGGAGAGCCCGTTCAGCGGCGCGCGGCGCAGCCGCTCACCGAGCAGTGCGGCACCCCGTCTACCCTCGTCCAGGAGAGGGACGTCGGTCCTGCCGGTGTGCTTGCCGGACAGCGACCATTGCGTCTGTCCGTGCCGAGCCAGCAGGATGCGCGGTGCCATGAAAGAGGCCTTCCGGGAAGATAGCGGTGAGCCGCAGGAGAACAAGGGATGATCACTCCATCATCGCTCACGTGCGCGAGGAGCAACCCGGTGGGCGATCTCAGCGTCTTGGTACACCAGAAGCGCCCCCACAGGGGAAGCGCACAGACCGTACATTGGTCCGCGGCACTGCGGGCGGGGGAGCAGGAGGGGGAGGGATCGGATGCTGCGGACCGAGTCACCAAGCACGGAGGCACCACCACGGACCCGCCTCCGCTGGTGGACCGAATTGCCCCTGATCCTTCTCGTGTACGGGGCCTACTCCGCGGGACGGCTCCTCGCGCGCGGGAACGTGACCACCGCCGTCGACCACGGCCTGGGGATCCTGCGGGTCGAGAAGTTCTTCTTCCTCAACGCCGAACACCCGCTGAACCGCCTGTTCACCCGTGAGCCCTGGCTCGGCATCCCGGCGGACTTCTGGTACGCGTCGCTGCACTACATGGTCACGCCCGCCGTCCTGATCTGGCTGTTCCGGTCCCGCGCGGTGCGCTACAGGGCCGCCAGGACCTGGCTGATGACGTCCACGTTCCTGGGTCTGATCGGCTTCACCCTGCTGCCGACCTGCCCGCCGCGGCTGCTGTCGGCGAGCCACGGATTCGTCGACACGATGGCCCAGTACAGCGACTACGGCTGGTGGGGCGGCGAGGCGAGCGCGCCCCGCGGACTCGGCAGCATGACGAACCAGTACGCGGCGATGCCTAGCCTGCACTGCGGCTGGGCCCTGTGGTGCGGTGTGATGCTCTGGATGTACGGCGGCACGCGGCTCACCAAGATCGCGGCGGTCCTCTATCCGCTGATCACCACGATCGTGGTGATGGGCACCGCCAACCACTACTTCCTCGACGCGGTCGCCGGCTTCGTCGTGATGGGCGCCGGATTCCTGCTCACCCGGCCGGTGCTGCGGCTCGCGGACACGGTCCGGGCGCGGTACGGGATCAAGCCCTTCGCACGGTTCGCCGGAAACCCCGCGGCCGTGGGCCCCGCAACCGGGAGCCCCACGAGCGGGGGCCCCACAGCCGCCTCGCGCGGCACAGGTTCCTCAATTGTCAGTGCGGGGTGCCAGACTTCGCCGGGTGAACTTCCCCGACAGCGCAAGGTCCCAGCCACCCCGGGTGCCACCGGCCCGGGAGCCGAACCGGAAGGCAGTCCCGCCGACGCAGGGGACGAGACTCCGGCAGCGGCTCGCTGAGCTGCGCGGGGCGTCCGTCCCGCCGCAGCCGCTGGACGCGCGCGCCCTCGCGGCCCTCGCCGCCAACCCCGGCTGCCGGCGGCGCGCGATCCTCGACGGGGCGGGCGTGAACAAGGCGGTGCTGGCGAGCGCGCTCGGCTCGCCTTCGGCCTTCGGGCAGTCACAGTTCGCGTTCATGCGGGGCAATGCCTTCGAGGCACGGGTCAAGGCCGACGGCGGCGCGGAGCTGCTGCGGCTCGTGCACGAGAAGCTGGACGCGGCAGCCGAGCCGCCCGCCGCGGGTACCGTGCCCGACCTCACCGCCGTCGGCCCCGAGGGACGCACGGCGCGTACGGCCCTGGCCCTGCGCGAGGCCACCGCGGCGGGGACCTGGACGCTGCTCGACCACCCGTTGCTCGCGCTGGAGGTGGCGGGCTCCCCCGCCTTCCTGGAGCCGGACGCGGTGGTCGTGCACCCCGACGGGAGCTGGACGGTCGTCGAGATCAAGTCCTTCCCGATGCTGGACGGTTCGGCGGACGCCGCCAAGGTCGGCGCGGCGGCCCGCCAGTCCGCCGTGTACGTACTGGCCCTGGAGCAGGTCGCGGGCCGTCTGGACCCCGCGCCCGAGGTCCGGCAGACCGTGCTGCTGGTCTGCCCGAAGGACTTCTCCAACCTGCCCACCGCGTCGGCGGTGGACGTCCGCAAGCAGCGCTCGGTGACCCGCCGCCAGCTGGAGCGGCTCACCCGTGTCGAGGACATCGCCGACGCGCTCCCCGAGGGCACGTGTTTCGCCCCCGACCTGCCCGCCGCCGAGCTGACGGCCGCGGTGGAGTCGGTCCCGGCGGCGTACGCCCCCGAGTGCCTCTCCGCCTGCGAACTCGCCTTCCACTGCCGCGGCCACGCCCGCGCGCAGGGCGCGGTGACCGCGCTCGGCCGCTCGCTCCGCGCCGAACTCGGCGGCCTGACCTCGGTCGACGACGTCCTGTCGGCGGCCCGGGGCACATCGGGCGACCCCACGGACCCGACGGTCAAAACCCTCCGCAGAGCAGCAGAACTCCGAACAGAGGCCCTACGCACACCAGGCCCCGCAAGGGGCGCGGGGAACGGCGCGACCAGCCCCCACCCACCCGCAGACGACACCCGGCGCCCCGCGGACCTCCAAACAAAAACCCCG
>NZ_JBLFJV010000034.1:0-21497 GCF_047444975.1 Streptomyces sp. CWNU-52B
CCCCCGCCGCCCCATCGTCAAAGAATCCAAAACACCAGACAAACCGCATGTCTTCCGGCATCAACTCACCCGCTTCGACGGCCAGGCCACCATCACCGACCCCGACCAGCTCCGCCACGCCCTCCTCCACGGAATCGGCCGCGCAAAGGCATACGGCGCCGGACTGCTCTCCCTCGCCCCCGCCTAACCCCCGGCCCCGGACGCGACCGGCACGCCACCCACCGCACGGACGAACAGAAAGCAGCATCTATCTGTGCCCGCCACACCCCCACCCGACGGCCCCTACGACACCACCTCCCTGCGCGATGCCGCCGTACGCCGACTCCGACGCCTGCGCGACGCAGACAGCCTCACCCACCACGACATCCGTACCGTCGCCGCCGCCTTCAGCGTCCACTGGCGCACCGTACGCCGCTGGATGGACAACGCCGACGCCCACAACGGCACCTACACCCCACAAGGCCGCCCGCACCTCCGCCTCACCCCGGCCATGCACGACGCCTTGGCCCGCTGGCACGGCAACATCAACACCGCCTACCGGAAACTGAAAGCCGAAAACCTCCTCGGACCGCCACCCGTCCCCAGCCCGGCCACCTTCTACCGCGCCGTCAACCGCGAACTCAACCCCGGCCAGCGCGCCGCCCTCAAACAAGGCGAAGCAGGCCGACGCCGCCACGACGTCCACCGCCTGCGCCCACACGGCAACCGCAACGACGTCTGGGAAACCGACCACGTGGAAGCCAGCGTCCACATCAACCTCGACGGCCACCGCACCAAACCCTGGATCACCTGGTTCATCGACCACACCACAGCCGTCATCTGCGGCCTGGCCATCACCCCCCACCACCCCAGCCAGGAAGCCATCCTCACCGCCGCCCGCGACGCCATCCTCACCGGCGGCCACCACCGCCCCGCCGGCGGCATCCCCAAAAAAGTCCGCGTCGACCGCGGCCGCGACTTCCTCAGCACCGCCGTCGACGAAGCCTTCAAAAAATTCGGCACCGAACTCATCGTCCTGCCGCCCTACAGCCCCCACCTCAAAGGCACCGTCGAATCCCTCAACGCCGCCGTCAAACACACCCTCTTCAAAGGCCTGCCCGGCTACAGCCACACCCCCACAAGCAGCCGCGACAAACGCGGCCGCCCCCTATGGCAGACGGACGAACTCCTCGACTTCGAAACCTTCGTCCACCTCGTCCTCGACTGGGTCGAGTGGTGGAACAACGACCACACCATCGCCCGCCTCAACCGCCGCACCCCCGCCCAGGCCTGGGCAGCCGACCTCACCCCCATCGACACCCTCACCCCCGAAGCCCTGCACACCTACACCCTCCTCCACCCCGGCCGCCCCCTGACCATCACCAGCAAAGGCGTCCGCTGGAAGGACGCCTACTACGTCGGCGACTGGATGCACGGCCACGGCACCGCAGGCGAACGCGTCCACCTGCGCCACGAAGCCAACCACTTCCACGAAGTCCACCTCTACGACGCCCACACCCACACCTACCGCGGCCCCGCCTACCGCAGCGACGAAATGACCCCCGACGAAGGACGACGCCTACACCGCGCCCGCCGACGCGAAGCCGACCACTACGCCGCCAAAGCCCGCCGCGCCCGCAAGAACACCGTCACCCGCCACGCCGCCACCTCCACGCCCGCACCACCCCAGCCACTCAACCGCCTCACTGCCACCCAAGCCGCCGCCGAACTACGCGAACTCACCACCCACACCCCCGACGCCCAATCCGAAGCACGCCCCGACCTCCTGCACCGCCCCGCACCCACCTCCCCACGCTGGACCACACCCCTGCCCACCCCCACCAAAGAACAGGACACCCCGTGACCACCACCTCCGACAACCAGCCGGCCACCAGCCGCAACTACCACTACCTCGGCCTGCCCGACGCACGCGCCATCCTCACCAAAGCCAGCGAAGAGACCTACGCCAACCTCCTCACCACCCTGCGCGCCGACAACGGCAACGGCGCCATGATGTGCGTCCACGGCGGCGTCGGCCTCGGCAAGACCTTCGCCGTCGGCAGCCACCTCGACGACCTCGCCCCCCACACCACCCTGCGCATCAAACTCAGCTCCTCCAAGATCCAGGCCCTGCGCGCAGCCCTGTACAAGAAACTCGAACTGCCCGGAGAGCCACCCACCGGCAGCACCCGCTGCGAAACCATGATCAAAGAAGCCCTCACCGAAGCCCCCCGCGTCCTCGTCGTCGACGAAGCCCAGTGGCTCGACACCCGCGCCTTCGAATTCATCCGCGAACTCCACGACGACGAAGACACCCGCCTGGCCGTCATCCTCGTCGGCGCCGAGAACTGCTACCAGAAAATCAAAAACCGGCCCGCCCTCGACTCCCGCATCCTCATCTGGCAGCGCTACACCCCCCTGACCCCCGGCGAAATCCTCACCGCCATCCCGCAGTACCACCCCCTGTGGACCGATGTCCCCGCCGACGACCTCCTGTGGATCGACGACCTCGCCTGCCACGGCAACTTCCGCCAATGGGCAAAGATCACCTATCTCCTGCACGAAGCCACCACCAACCCACCCCACCCGGCGTACAGCAGGAACCTGATCCGCGCCCTCCTGAGCCGTATCGATCCCACCCAACGACACTTCGACTGACCAATCGACTGCCCCGACACCGTTTGCTGAGGGCCGGAGCCAGGAGCCAGGAGCAGACCCGGGCCCGTCCGCGACGGGGGTCTGCTGCGCAAGCGCGATGAGCTATCAGGAACTCGTGATCGTCGGAGTGGCAGTGACCGTGGCTTTCAGTGTCGTGAACGGCACAGTGGAGATCGCTCGGCGACAGCTGGACGCCTCTGTGGAGAGGGTGCGCGTCACTGAGGTGGCACGGACCGCCCGGGTCCGTTGCCTCACAGCGTAGGTCGCCGTTGAGGCACCTCGCCTCAGCAGCCCTTACGAGACGGGTCAATGACTGCAGGACTGCAGTGTCAATTGCCGCCGGCCCCTGCCAACTCATGCAAGTCCCTGCTAACGCGGAGTAGTTGGCGAGTGGTTGGCCGGCGTGATCGGGGCGAAGTCGGAGTCGTGTCCGGGCGGCGCCTCTTCCGTGCCGGTATCGCTGCAGGTTGCCGCGGGCTGGCGGACGGAGGCGGCACGGTCTTCGGTCCGCGGTCGGGAAGCTGCGTGGAAGGTGTTTACCGATCCCGGTGGAACGGGGATAACCATAGTAGAGTTGGTAACCAACTTGGTTAAGTTGGTTCAACTTGGTTCTCTATTCTCCTGTCAGCCCAGGTGAGACGAGACCAACAGCCTGCTGAGGCAGGCATATGGGTCTGTAGCAGCAGGCCCCGAAGACGCGTGCGGCCCCACCGGATTCCCGATCCGGCGGGGCCGCCGTCGTAGATGCCGCACGGAAGATGACGGAGCGACGGGTCCTGTAAACGCGCGCCTTGCTCCGGAGTCGTGTTCCGGCGCATACGCGACAGGGCATTTCCCGGACACGCATATGCGGCTGCTACCGCATGCGCTTACCGCTCCACCTGTCTCACCTGGGCTGACACGAGAGGACAAGCCGATGAGGACCCGCCCACCCGAAGTGCACGGTCCCGGAACTCCGCCGGGACCGGAACAACACCCCGTTGCTGTGCCGCAGTTGCCCGTGGCCAACGCAGTGGCCGCAGTGACAATCGCTATTGCCGCACTGCTGGGAGCCATCGCCGTGCTCCTGGTCCTGCCTGGAGAGCTTCAAGCACTCGGGACCGCCATGACGATTGCCGGCTCGGGATTCGCCCTTGCAGCCAAGATCGCCGTGCCGCGCTCCGGCTGACAACGGGGAATGAGGCGGGCCCGCCCCTTGGCGAGGGCCGGGCCCGCTGTCCGGCATTGCGCCCACCGCGGACAGCGGCGTGCCGTGCCCTTCCCCGCCCGGCCGGCATCGCCCCGCCAACCGGCTGGTCCGCCTCTCAAGCACCCCCTTGTTCCCGCCCCACATCGCGGAACACAGCTGGTGGAGAACGGTCCGGCACCAGCAGCCGTCATCCGTGTCCAACGAGAGCCCAGCCTCTGCGCGCCCGGCGACGGTTTGGTCCCGATTCAGGCCACCTGGCGCGTGTACATGTTCTTGCGTCTTTTCCTCCTTCGGAGGGGCACTGTTGTCCAGGTCTCGCCGACTATTGGTGGGGGGTGGGTGGGTGGGGTGTCACCTCCGATACCGCTGCGCCATGCCGTGAAGGCGACCTTGGGTTCCTGTTCCATGTCGGGGTAGGTCTGCACCCGGTGCCCTTCGAGGAGTTTGACGATGCCCAGGCCCGCCCGGTCCAAGTCGTCCTTGGGGCCTCCGTCCGGGCGGTGCCCGGCACCCGCGGGGCCGGTTTGCCCCGGCCGCCCGTACCCAGTTGCGCAGCGTCTCCCTGCTCATCGATGAAGTGAAAGGACTCGGGACGAAGGCGCTGGAATACTTCCGCAACCTGTGGGGCGACGACGCCCGCCGAGCGGCCATCATCCCCGCCTGCCAGCAGACCTGGGCCGGTACACAGCCCGAACTGATCCTCTACGCCGATGACGTGGCCGGCCACGTCATCGTTCCGAAACTGGGCAAGAATCACTGTCCTCCTCCACGACGTACTCGAGGAGAACCCCGACCTCGTCCTCAGCAAGGACCTCATCCGCTGGGTACTCAGCCGCATCGATCCCGCCATCCGCCATACCCCGCCCTGCAGCTGACCGCACCGTCCTCAGCCGGAACGAAGCCTGCCTGTGGGCGGCCCAGTACGGACAGCGGGGGAGACGTCCACCGCCAGACCTCGCCGCAGCCGGGCGACATCCACCGCGCCGCGGTTGAGGCCGGCGTGAGGGGGCCCGTGTCCGCGGAGGTGCTCCGGTGCCAGCGCGAGGCCAACCAGCGACCGCACCGGTCCGTCCGTGTACAGCACTGCGTCGGTCAACTCGAACAGCGTGTCCGCACAGGCGACCAGGTAGTCGTAGATCGGGTGTCTGTAAGCACGTGAGCCGGCCCCACGGTACGGACGAGTTTTTGCCCCACCCTTGAACCGGTGGACGACGGCTCACCCTCGCCCCCGACGGCCTCTTCTCGCTGGCTGCGCTTGTGCATCAGCCCTCCACCGACCTGGTGGTCGAACGGCTGTCGGAGCCAAAAGAACTCCGTGTACTGGAGCCCAAACAGGTGCTTACAAGCAATCGGGCAACGCTCGCGGTAAGGACGCACGTCGGCCCTCGGAGGATGCTAGATGTGCTGCGCGGCAGCAGACAGGCGCGGATGCTAATGCCGGGGTACTGCTGAATCCGCTCTGGTCGGCGGGGGCAGGTGCCAGGAGATCTCCTCATGGCTGGTGTGCCGCCAGGCGGTCAGGAGGCGGGTGCGGAGCAGTTGGTCGAGGAGGTCCTCCAGTTGCTGTGGGGACTGGCCGCACAGGCGGGTGAGTACGTCGAGTTCCGCGCTCCCGGTGCCGTCGCAGGTGTGCGCGGCGAGTGTCAGCGCGGTGAGCTGCACCGAGGGGGCCGTCCCGCACGGCGTTGCCAGAGGGACAGGCCGTAGAGCCCAGTGGGCCGCGTGGGCGCGGGTGCTGCGGCCGGGCGCCTGGCGGAGCATGGTCGCGTCGAGCAGGCGGAGCTCGACAGGGGAGCGTCGTGAGGCAAGGCGGGCCAGCCATCCGGCGTGCTCGAGTTCAGTCCAGAGTTCGGCGCGGCCCCGCAGACGCATGCCGCGCAGAAAGCCGTGGGGGAGTCGGACGTGCCCTCGAATGTCGGCGCGCAGAGCGCACTGCAGGGCCAACAGGCGGGCGGCGGGGGAGGAGAAGAGGGGGAGGGCAACTCCGAGGTAGGTGAGTGTTTCCCGTACCAGGAGCCGCTCGCCCGGCCCGTGAGGGGGATTGCGGCGCCGGACCGGCCGACGTGCCCCCTCCGTGAGGGCTGGACCGGGCAGTGTGTCGGGCACGGTGGCGGTGTGGCTGGTGGCGGCCGCGCAGGCGGCACAGGCATCGGCCAGACGCCATAGACGGCCGCTGCGGTCGCCGGTCAGCGCCAGCAGCACCGGGCCCGCGCAGCCGCGGTGGCGCGGGTGCCATGAGCAGCCCCGTGCCCGGCACTGGCAGGTCCGCAGATGCCTGGGGAGCGCGTCGTGCTGGGCGTGGCGGGCCAGATGGGTCAGCGCGGCCGACCGCGCGGAGGCGGCCTGCAGCCGGTAGCCGTGCGGGGCGCAGTGCGGGCAGCGCAGCAGCGGCCCTCCCGGCTGGGGATGCAGCTGTACCGTCCAGATGCGCTGCACCGTGTCGTGCGTGGAGAGCCTCATCCGGCTCGCTGTCCTCCGATCGGTCCGTGCCGCTGAGTTCCCGTGACACCGAGGCCGGGAAACGGGAGCCGGGAATGCTGCGGCACTGGTCCCCGCGCCGCTGAATGTCACTCCTTCTCTAACAGATAGTGCAGAGGTCTGCACTGACGGGGCAGGGTCCTGCACCGTCGGATGGTGGAGTGACGATCTTGCCTCCCGACCCTGACCTCACCGCGCTGCGTGTGACGCTCGCACGGCTGAGGAGCGAGCGCGGGTGGACCTTCGATGAACTCGCCGACCGCAGCGGCCTCGCTCGGCGTACCCTCATCGACCTCGAACACGGGCGCACCACCGGCAGCGTCACCACCTGGCACGCCCTCGCCCATGCCTTCGACGTCCCCATCGAGCACCTGCTGGGCCCGCTCTGCGACGACCACACCCGGCCCGGATCCACCGGCTCCTGACGCGGCCACACCCGCCCGCCGCACCACGCAAATCACCCGAACCAGTGAGCAGACACAGAACACACGGTCGCCTGAACGGACACGCGTTCGACAGTGCTGGGCTGTCCGGGGACACCGCCCGCGTCATCCCCGCCACCACCGTGTGTCACCTGACACGGTCCGGGCCATGTGCCCCAACACCGCCGCCACCAGCCACCACCGGAACGGCAGCCCCCGCACCACCCACCCCCGGCGCCCCCTGCGCGTGGCCGCCACCAGCCCCGGCCGCCTCCTGCGCGCCGGCCAGAACGGCCGCTGCCGAGAATGCGGCAACCGCATCGACTTCTACCCGCGGACCGACCAGCAGCCCATCGCCCTGCACCCCGCCGAACTGGCCACCACCCACGTGCCCGACACCTGCCGCTGGCACCTGAGCTGCGGCATCGCCCACCCGCACGGCGACGGCAGCGCTTGGTGCCGCATCCCGCACGCCGCACTCTGCCCCAAGCGCACCCCCACCACCCCGGCCGACCCACACCTCGATGCGGTACGCCGCCAACTCGCCGTCCGTACCCGCCGCCTGATCGACACCGGCGCCTTCACCCCCACCCTGGCCATCACCGGCACGACGACCGCCGACACAACGGGCAGTCCCGCCCGGCCCGTCGTGCAACTGCTCCTGGGCCGCTACCTCGCCGAGACCACCCTCACGGACATCCGGTGCGTGGCCCAGACCCGTCAGCGCCGCCGCTGCCCACACCCCGTACTCACCCCGAACACCCCCCAGGGCATGTGGACGCTGCTCCCCGCGAGCCCGCAACGCGGCCAACTCACCCTGCCCACCGGACTCATGGCCGTGTACGACCTCAGCCGCCTGCCCTACGACGAACAACTGCGCTGGCGCACCCAACGCTGCACGGACCATGCCGCCACTCCAGACGCCGCCGATCTCGCCCTAACTGGATGGCAGGTCTTCGACCCCCTCCTGCACACCGCGCACATCCACACCCGCCTGCCACACCCCACACCCGGCCGGCGCGGGAAGGCCTGACGATGCTCCACCACGCCCTGAACATCACCCTGACCCGCCCCCTCACCCCTGCAGAACTCCACCAGGCCACCCGCACCATGCCGCTCGCGGCCAACCACGACACCACCCACCTCCTGGCCGTGGTGCGCGCCAAGACCCAGGACAAAGCCCTCACCCGGCTGCGTCGCCAGGCCGGCGGACGGCTGCCCATCGACGTGATCACCACGCACTCCCCCGACGCAGACGGCAAGATCCTCCTCAACGTCGCCCTCCCACCCGCCACCTACACCACCCTGCGGGCCACCGCCGACGAAGCAGGACAACCACTGCCCTGCTTCCTGCAGCTTGCCCTGCGCCGGGCCCTCGCCCGGCACAACAGCGAGGAGGCCGGCCGCCTCGACCAGGAACTCCAGCACCTCCTCACCCACACCACCACCCTTCACCTCCTGGCAGCCGTCGGGCGCGCCCTCACCCACACCCCCGGAGCCGCGCCATGCTGAACCCCACCGACGAACAGCAGGCCGCCGCCGACGCCTTCCACGCCGGCCACCACCTCGCCCTCCAAGCCGGCGCAGGCACCGGCAAGACCACCACCCTGGCCCAGCTCGCCCACGCCACCAGCCGCCGCGGCCGCTACCTCGCCTACAACCGGGCCATCGCCGAGGACGCCCGTACCCGCTTCCCGCCCACGGTCACCTGCAAAACCGCCCACGCACTGGCCTACGCAGCCATCGGCCACCGCTACACCCGACGCCTGGGCGCACCCCGCCGCCCCGCCTGGCAGACCGGACACGCCCTCGGCATCACCAAAGCCCTCCGCATCGGCGAACGCGACCTGTCACAGAAAACCCTCTCCAACGCCGCCCTGCGCACCGTGGCCCGCTTCTGCCACACCGCCGACCCCACGATCACCCGCCACCACGTCCCACACCTGCGCGGCCTCGAAAACCCCGATCTGCACGCCCAACTCGCCACCCACATCGTCCCCTTCGCCCGCAAAGTCTGGGCCGACCTCCAGCACCCGGACGACGGCGTCGTGCGCTTCGACCACGACCACTACCTCAAAATCTGGGCCCTCACGAGCCCGAAGATCGACACCGACTTCCTCCTGCTTGACGAAGCCCAGGACACCAATCCCGTCGTCGAGCAGATCTTCCTCGACCAGCGCGGCCACGCGCAGCTGGTCATGGTCGGCGACTCCGCCCAGGCCATCTACCAGTGGCGCGGCGCCAAGGACGTCATGACCGGCTTCGACGGCACTCAGCTCGCCCTGTCCCAGTCCTTCCGTTTCGGCCCCCGCCTCGCCGACGAGGCCAACCGGTGGCTGGCCATCGCCGACGCCCCCATCCGTCTTACCGGCACCGACACGGTGCCCACCGAACTCGGCCCCCTCACCCAGCCCGACGCCGTCCTGTGCCGCACCAACGTCGGCGCCATGGCCCAGGTCATGGACCTGCTCGCCAGCGGACACCGCGTCGCCCTGCTCGGAGGAGGAGACACCCTGCGCGCCCTGGCCCTGGCCGCCCGCGACCTGAAAGAAGGCCGCCGCACCACCCACCCCGAACTGGTCCTGTTCCCCTCCTGGGGAGACCTGCAGGACTACGCCTCCCACGACCCGGCCGGGCGTGACCTGCAGCCGCTCGTCGACCTCGTCGACACCCACGGCACCGACGCCATCCTGTCCGCCGTCGCCCAACTCGCCCCCGAACAGCAGGCCGAAGTAACCGTCTCCACCGCCCACAAAGCCAAAGGACGCGAATGGCCGCAAGTGAAAATCGCCGACGACTTCACCCCGCCCAAAGACAGCGGCCAACCGGACCACACCGGCCGCCCGGTGCCCGGCCCGATCGACGACGGCGAAGCCCGCCTCGCCTACGTCGCCGTCACCCGCACCCGCCACCGTCTCGACATCGGAGGCCTGTCCTGGATCCACGCTCACCCGGATGGAAACCCGCTCCATGCCCCGATGTACAACATGCGATGACGCACGTGGCATGAGATCAGCCGGGTGCAGCCATCCACGGAGGGGTCCGATTCCTTACCGGCCCAGGTCTGTTGCGATGTCGCAGCGGACGGCGTCGGCGCGGATCACGCGGATGATGTCCTGGCGCCCCGCGTTCTTCGTCAGGTAGCCCACGGGCGCCGGTGCCCAGCGCGGCCAGGATCGACTCGTCGTCGGCGAAGGTGGTGAGCACCACCACGGCGATCTGCGGGTGTTCCTTGCTCAGCTGGCGGGTCGTCTCGATGCCGTCCACCGCTGGCATGCGCAGATCCATCAGGACGACGTCCACCGAGGTAGCGACGTCGATGTCCTCGGACAGCCGAGCATCGCGGCCAGCGGCTCCCGGACGGGGCCTGATCGGCGACGATCACCTTCAGCCGCTGCGGGGTGGCGGTCGGTTCGGCATCCCGGGATCACTGCCTTCACAGCGCGCTCTATGCAATGATGAATCGATCAATCTGGACGTCGATGAGCGAGTCCATGGAATCCAGCTGAGTGGCTGCGAACATGAGTTGGTCGTATTCTGTCCGAAGAATTGGAATGCTGAAATATTCGATCACTCGTCCAATTTCGTCCAGGGGCATGTCCGTCTCGTCGTTGTCGACGAGTTCAATGATCGACGTCAGTGCAGGTATTGGTCTGTTCCCCTTTTTCATTCTGCGCGCGGTGCTCTCAGCGGCGGAGCGGATGAGTGAATTGGATGAGTTGGGGGGATTCATGTGAGGGGTCACTTTCCTGGTAGTTGCCGGAAAAGGAAGAAGTGCACGGTCACCGTCTTCTACCGCACCACCGCAGCACCTGACGGCAAGCCCCTCGGCGTAACCACCGCCTAGATCAATAGGACCGGCTAACATGCCTGACCCGGTGGCGGAGGCACCCTCTTCGTCCCCGGGTCGCGCCACCCTCATACCTACAGCCTGGTCCAGTACGAGTACGTGACCTTCCAGGCGCCGTTGTAGACGCCACCCCACTCATTTCTCCACTTGCCGGATATCAGCGTCTTCTTGAGATCGCTGAGCATAGTGGAGCTCGAGCGCCAGGCAGGCGTATTGCCCTTTTCGGCATGTTTTTCCTTGATGTACCTAAGGTCGAACTTTCCATACTTTATTCCGTTCGCCCTGACGGCTGAGGTGCTGCCCTCGCGAATCGTCTTCCATTGGCTTCCGGGGGAGCGTGACCACATGAGGATGCACCATTTATCGCACGCCTTGAAGGGATTTCCCCACGCACCGCACCGACCATCGAGGTCGGTGCCGTTGACCGGGTCCGCGCAGACGAAGTCGTACGCGTTGCAGTTTCCGCCGAAGACTGGGTCGGTCTGCAGGAAGCGTCTGCCACA
This sequence comes from Streptomyces sp. CWNU-52B, assembly GCF_047444975.1. NCBI lineage: Bacteria > Bacillati > Actinomycetota > Actinomycetes > Kitasatosporales > Streptomycetaceae > Streptomyces > Streptomyces sp. CWNU-52B. The sequence goes on from NZ_JBLFJV010000034.1 coordinate 11,080, forward strand.
AGATCTTCAAGATCCTTGAGAGCTCCGACCGGAACCGGCTCGGAAACGTCGAAGAACTCGCTCAAGCGGCTTGACACGACATAGCAGCCTCGGGGGTCACCGTTCGGTCGGCCAACTCACCCCGCAACAGAAGGACGTGACTACGGAACTGGCCTCCTCCGCCCTCGTCGCGGCGATCGGGATCGCGGGGATCGTGCTGGGCTTCCGTCAGGCTGTTGGAGCTGAGACCTCGCAGATTTCCTGGGCCACGGGATGGGAAGCGCGGCACGGTACGCTCCGGCGTGTGACGAGCACTGACACCCGTGATGCCCAGTTGAACCGGTTGTGGGGCGCTGTTTGCGCCTTCGCCGGGATCTTCTTCCTGTTGTGGGGACTGTCGTGGGTCAACGCGAGCGTGCTCAATGAGGATCTGCAGAATTACTGCGAGGACCTACACACGGCCAGCTTCCCCTTCGAGAAGTCGTGCACGCATGCGGACGGCACCGTTGAAGGCGCAAACAGCCTGCTGTACGAGAGTTTCTTCTTCGGCTCGATGGCTGCTGGAGTGACCTGCCTGGGAGCTGTGTTGGTGCTCGACGCATCGAGATTGTCGCTCAAGCTCTCGCAGCGTAGGGGAAGGCAACCCAATCCTTGAACCGCTGGTGCGGGCTGTGAGGTGAGTGCGCGCTCTAAACTGGAGAAGGCCGGTGCATCCGAGGCGGAGTAGACGGTTGCGACGTGGGTCGCGCTCGAAACGTGTGCCGCCGTCAGAGAGGCTCTGACTGAGTTCCGGCTGCTCACGTCGCCTCCTTTGACGGGCGGCCGCTGGTGGTCCTGCTGCGACGCGACCTGGGTGACCTCCGTGTTCGGCCTGGACGTAGACCACATGGTGCCGCTCGTGGAAGCCTGGGAAGCGGTGCCTGCGCCTGGGCCCTGCAGCGTCGCGAGGCTTGCGCCAACGACCAGGGCGCCGAAACATCCCTGGTGGCCGTCACGGGCATCTCCAACCGCAACAAGAGTGACAAGAGTCCGGCGCAACAAGAGTGACAAGGATCCAGCCGACTGGATGCCGCCTGCCCCCCCCGGACACTGCAGTGCGCTGCCGGTACGCCGCGGGATGGGTGGGCTCGAAGCCGATTCGGGGGTTTCGTCTCGTTACCTGGCAGCACCGCCGTGGCGAGGCCTTGGCCGGACTTCGGCTGCTGCCCGACGACCCGCGCTGCACTCTCACCCCGGCCGCGCACAACTTGTCGTCGCCGACGGCCGTCTCGTACGAGCCTGAACTGTCGGGGTGGTTGCCGCCCTGGCGACATCGCCGTCGCGGCCGCCGCCGAGGGCACCGCGCTCGCCTTCCAGCAGTGACGTAGTCACGGACATCGACGACATCGATGAAATCGACGCGGTCCCACCGGGGTCCTCGTCGGTCCGCAGCCGGCAGACCGCCTGTTGGTGGGGAGTTCCGTCAGGTGCGCCGAAAATTGGCTCGCTGCAGGCGGTTTTGGGATGGGTCGCGGTCCCGAAGAAGGGACCGAGGGCGGGCCCCCGTCCCCCTGCGGCACAGGTCGCGCATCTGCTCGGGCCGATCCCATGCTTGCGACCGCACCGGCGCCGCCTTCGGAACGGGCCGCCGGTGGCTTCGACTGTGACCGCGTCCGGGGCTGCACAAGGCGCTGAGAGCCGGCCGGCCGGACGCTGGCCACATGGGCAGGCGATCATGCCTGGCTTCAGGACCGCTATAAAATCCGTTAAGTTCAATCTGTCCCGCGTCGTGATCCAGCTCTGACCTGTGATTCCTTGCTGCCCGACTGAGGGAACACTGCCGCGCTCTCGGAACCCGATGACAGCGCCTGCACGCACGCCGACAGGCCCTGCTCACTTTCGCCTATCTGCGTAACGGCCAGTCCTACGCCCAGCTCGCGGCCGGATTCGGGATCGACACAACCGCCTACCGATACGTCACCTACTTCCCTGATGTTACTGTCCGAAACTGATCGTTGACGCGTTGATTATGCCGTGATTGCCTTTGGTGCTGAGACTGGCAAGATCGTCCGTATGTCAACCTGGGGAGATTTTTTGCGCATCAGGAAAAGAAAAACCCTGGCATTGATCGCAGCGTCATTATTTGCGCTACTTGCGCCCTTTACGGCTAACGCCAATGCGGGGTCTCCGGCTCAGCTGGGAAATATCGATAGCCTCCTGGACGGCGCTGGTGTCGCCCAGGAGGTGGGTGACTGGCCATCAGACTTCCAATCCCTTCCTGAGGCAAGTCAGACTTCGCCGCAGTCTAACTGCACTAATACAAAGCGTGATTTGAAGCGGCTCAGAATGGACGGCCAGAAGCGCGCCGTGTGCTTCGAATGGCAGACGGCGCAAGAGTTGGCCAAAACGCAGGGATTTTCATCTCCGTCTGCTGCGAGTGTCGTGTGGTGTGGGGATCAGGCAGAGAATCAAGTCTATATAGCACGTGACTCTATTTGCTCGCGGCGTGGTGTTGTCGTCGTCTTGGTCGACACGCTTACGGGGACGGTTCTGGGTAAGGCCTACTCCACAATTGAGCAAGAGATCGACACTCAGAACGGGCAGCCCGAGTTCTTCGAGTACATGAAGTTCGACCTCACTTCCTCTGACATCACATCGAGTGCGATGACGGTCAAGGTGGATTCCACCTGCTCGCTGGATACCAGTTGTCAGCAGAACGCAGACCCATGGGACGCTCCCCGCCCCATCACAGTCGGGGGATCCGTCGACGGCGGCTTCACGCGCTTGTGGACCCAGGATCAGGGAAATAAATCCTTCCTCATCAGCTATGCCCTGACCGTCAACATCGGAGGTGCTTACGGCTCCACCAGGTGGGGCGGCAACGGGGAGCCGGGCGGTGGTCAGTACAAGGTGCGTTGTGACAAGGAGGTCGGGGCCACCAAGGGATGTGTCGTACCGGCGTTCACGCCCACCTTCGTAGTGGATAAGAAGTACAGCGAGGCCCGTCAGTTCGTTGGCATGGTCCAGGCGAGCATGTCGACACACCCGGGTTGGGAGGGTCGCGGGCAGCCTTTGCACCGCGAGTCCGTCGAGAGCGAGGTGACCAAGAATCGCAACGTAGTCTGTGACAGCACGTTCAAGGCACACGCGAGTACTCCGCCGCCAGTGCAGTGTGACGAATGGCCATTTGCCAGGTCGAAGGAGAGTGGCAGGAAGTTGGGAGTCACCTCTGGAGCGACCTGCCAGCAGTACATGGTCACCTCCCAGACCGTCGAGGGCAAGGTGTACCTGTCCCTCACATGGCCCGGAGCAAATCAGGGACAATTTCCTCCCGCGGATGCAAAGTGCGCCCGCGCCAGCATGCCGAAAGATCAGAATGAAGGCGTGGGCGGAGATCTTGGGCGTAAGACGACGCAGTGGCGTCTCCTTGAGAACGACGCCTACTGGGTGGACGCCGGACAGCCGGTAAGTTAGTTCCGGCGCGGAGCGCGCGGTCCGGTCCGCCATTCGGTGGACCGGACCCTCAGTATTTGATTGATAGATCGAGGTAGCATTGTGAGCGCCAGAATTTTCCCGAACTCTCAACTTTACGGAACCGGATATTGCGTCCTTTTCGTGCGGGATATCTCTCCCGCTGAGCTTCTAGCTAAAGCAGCAGGAGAAAAAGCATGGACGACCCTCTTGAATCGTCTCGAAGCAGATGCCATCAAAACATTCGGAGAGGACATTGAGGAAGTAGACGTCCCCGACCTGGACGTGGAGGAACTACACAGTAGCGGAATGCTCAACAACAGCGGACCGCTACTACGTGCTGGCTCCTACGGCGACTGGTCCTTCGTCATCGAGTCCGAAGGCCCTTACCTTGCAAGTGATGAAATTCTTGCCTCCGTTTCACGTGGCACGGCCGCACTCTCGGCAAGGCTGAGTGAAACAGGATCCACATGGCTCGCATATGCCGAAAATGGCGAGATTCTCTCCTCTTTTGACCCTCTCTTCCCTGAGCAGGACTACGGAAAGCGCCCAACCGTCCTTGAAGAACTCACCGGATACCGGGAGGCCATCACCGGTGGGGATCGTGCAGAATCATACGAAAACGCGTTTCGGAAAATTCAGCAAGAACTTGCTTGCGCGGCACCTTTGGAAGTGGATGCTCCTCGCCTTCTTGCCGTCCGTATTACCGGAGTATATTGAGCGCTTTTCGAACTGTCGGTGCCTGGCCGCGAATCGGGCTGTCCTGCGCAACAACGAGACTCCTGGTAGGTGGGTTCACGACCAAGATCACCAGCCCGCCAGGAGCTTTCGCATGTTGATCTACCCGTCCGGGCCCGGCGCCGTGGCGGCATCTGACAGACGCCCTGTCAGGGCACACGGGCTACGGCTGGGGCCGGCCTGTGGTGTGACTTACCGCCAGGGCGGGTGAACCGGTGCCGTGTTCCGGGCGGGTCGTGGACCGATACCGCTACGAAGATCACGAACTATCGGTGATTTTCGAAGGGATCCGTCGTGCGTCTCACACGCCCCGCCCGTACTGCCGCCGCCACGCTCTCCGTGCTGGCCGCGCTGCTCGCCCCCACGACCACAGCCCACGCCGCTCCGGGTGCGCCCGGCGACACCATGACCCTGCCGGTCCGCGACGCCCTGCAGGGGCTGCCGGTCCAGGACGAGAGCAGGACCGGCTACGCGCGGACCAAGTTCCGCCACTGGATCGACGCGGACCGTGACGGCTGCACCACACGGATGGAGATCCTCAAATCTGAAGCCGTCACCGCTCCGGAACAGGGCCCGAACTGCGCCTTGACCGGTGGCCGTTGGTACAGCGCGTACGACGACCAGTACCTCGACAGCGCCCGCAAACTGGACGTCGACCACCTCGTCCCCCTTGCCGAAGCCTGGGACTCCGGCGCGTCCGGCTGGAGCGCCAAGGAACGCGAGATGTATGCCAACGACCTGGACGACCCCCGGGCCCTGATCGCAGTGTCCGCGGGGAGCAACCGCAGCAAGTCGGATCAGGACCCGAGTACCTGGCTGCCGACCTTCGAGGGCTACCGCTGCCAGTACGTCACCGACTGGGTGGCCGACAAGACCCGCTACCGGCTGGCCGTCGACCCGAGCGAGGAAGCCGCACTGTCAGAAACCCTGAGCCGCTGCCCCAACGAACCCATCACGGTCACCCTCGCAAGGTAGACAGCGGCCCCGGCGGCTGTGGAGGCACGTCCCTCGCGCGGCCCCGGAACGCCTGGGGAGAGCAGTCCGGACCGTGGCCGGCCCTCATAGCGACGGCGTGCCGGACCCCTGCCAGGGGTCCGGCACGCCGCGGTCTGCTAGGAGTTGCGGCCGTCAGTGGCCGTTCATCCGGGTGGGTCAGCGGCGGTGGCCGCCGCCGCGGCCCCAGGACTCGGAGTCGACGCGGCGGCCGTCGTTGTCGCGGAGGGTGGCGGTGTCGGCCCGGTTGTCCCACACGTGGGTGCGGCGGTCCTGGTAGACGTGACCGCGGTGGTCGCGGCCCTCACCGGTGTGGACACGAACGGTTGCGCGGCCCTCCAGGCGGACGTGGCGGAAGGTGAAGCGCTGCCCGTCCTTGTTGGAGAGCTTCCAGCCATCGAGGTTGACGGCGCGGCGGCCGTTGTTGGTGATGTCGACCCACTCGTTGTTGAGGGAGCGGTTGGAGCGGTCGTCGCGGCTCGGCGAGTCGTACTGGACGGCGCTGATCTCGACAGCGGCGCGGCGGGCCTGCTGGTGGCTGCTGTCCGCGGTGGCGGGCAGGGCGGTGGCGCCGAGTGCGGCGCCGGCGGCGAGGACCGCGGCGGCGATACGGCGGGTGGAGCGTGACGACATGGATTACCCCCAACTGCGGGTCCCGGTGGCCGGCCCTGACCGGTCACCGAGGACGGTGCGTTCCCGGCGGGTGCCGAGGACCCACAGCGTGTCCACACGCCGCCCACTTCGGCAGGTGTCCCGCTTGATGTTGCAGTATGCGGACATTTCCGTGACTGTCGGATGTAATGCCCAATCAACCGGCGTGCAGAGAAGGACAGTTGGGTGCCTTGTACATCCACAGCCAAAGATCAACGCGAAAGCGGTTTCCAGCTCCCCTCACGCTCTCTTCACACTTCCTTCACGCCCCCGGCCGGCAACCCTGCATCCAGATAACGGGCCGGAGACCACGCTGTCGCTCCGCTGTTCCATGACGCGGGGGAGTGTTCGACTCTCCCGGCCGGTGGTGACCGCTGCGGCACGGCCCCTCCCCCTGCTGGAAGGGCCGGTCGGCGTGGTCGCGTCCGGAAGCCGGGCCCGGCGGTCGGCAGGACGGCGTGAGCCCTGTTGCGATGCGCGGTGAGCGCGTCGACGGCAGCTCTGTCGCAGCCCGGGACAACGACGCCAACGCGGTCACGGCCCTGTCGGACCCGCGACGACTCCGCCCGTGCAACCCTGATCTCGGCATCGACCTCGCGGACCGGGCGGGACCGACGGACCTGCTCGCCCGTCCAGGCCTCCACGACGGCCCGGACGAAAAGCAGCGCGGCGCCGCGGACGCTCCCCTGTTCGTTTCTGCGCGCCGTTCGCCTACGCCCAAGGAGGTCATCAGCTACCACAGGACATCTGCCCGGTGACGGAGCCGGTGTGGGGCGCGCGTCCCCGCTCCACGCCACCACTGGACGGCTCCAGACGCAGCCACGGGTCGGCACTCCGGACGCCGACGACCCCGTGTGGCGCGTCCCGCCGGGCGGCGAAAGGGATGCGCCGTGCCTTCGGCTTCGGCGAACTACCGCACCCTGCTGCGCACGTCGGGTGCCGCGGCCTTCTTCCTTCCCGCCGCTGTCGGGCGACTGGGTATCGCCATGACAGGGATCGGCATCGTCTGGCTGGTACACGCACGCACCGGGTCGTACACCGCCTCGGGTCTCGTCGTCGGCGGATTCGCGGTCGCGGACGCCGTCGCAGGACCCCAGATCGGACGCCTCGTCGACCGATTCGGACAGGCATGGGTGCTTCCCAGCGTGCTGGGCGCACACGCCGGGGTCGTGGCGCTGCTGGGAGTGATCGAGATCGTGGCTCTGATGTGGTGATGACCGCTGCGACGGTGGTCGCACACCTTCAAGCGGGTTGAGGTCCTGCCTTTGTGGGCGTCCTAGGAGAACGCGCAGCTCACGAAGCTTTAGCGGTGTGCGCGCCACAACCCGACCGAGGTTCCACTACGCGTCACCCGGTAGAGGGGCGGTGGTCGTACCGCGGGCGGGCGCCGACGCCGCGAAGAGGGCCGACAAGTGATCAGGGTGGACGGCGTCGGTGAGGCCTGCTGTCTCCCGCCGTGGCCGGTTCGGGTGCTGCGCATCTGCACGGTCTACGCATCTGCAGGGGTGGGGAAGACGCCCCAGTCGGACGTGGTGTCGGTGAATATCGCGTCGGTGAAGTCGACCGTACCGCCGTCGCGTGTTGCGCCGCCGAAGTCGATTCCGCCGCCGGCGAACCTCGCATGGGTGAAGTCGACCGTGCCGCCGTTGAACGTTGCTTCTCCGAACTGGGCCGTGCTGTCGCTGAAATATGCGTGGTCGAAGCTGACTGTGCTGTCGCCGTTGAACGTCAGGTAGCGGAAGCTGACCGTGCTGCCGGTGGTGAATGTCGCTTCGCGGAAACTGACCGTGCCGTGATCGAGCCTTGCGCGGTGGAAGTAGACCCTGCTGCCGTCGTGGACGGCCGCCTCGCGGAAGTTGATCGTGCCGCCGCCGGTGATCGTCGCGCCGCTGAAGTTGACCATGCTGGTGGCGCTGAGGTCCACCCAGCTGAAGTGGACCGTGCCACCGGTGAACGTTGCGCCGCCGAAGTCGGCCGTGCCTCGGAAACAACTGTGTGAGAAGTCGCCGCCGTCGAAGAGCGCGCCGGTGAAGTTGAAGGCGTGGGTGGACCAGGAGCCGGGGGAGTCCGGCTGCTGCAGGTGGTCGCGGATGACGCGGATGATGGTGTGGCGGACTTCCCGCTCGCCGGCTTTGTGGTCGGGGCGGTCGAGGTCGGGTTGGTAGGGCATACGGAGGTAGGCGCACAGGACGTCGATGCAGACCTGGCGTTGTTCTTGCCAGTCGTCGGCGAGGCGGGCGAGGGCGTAGACGCCGGCGAGGCGTACGGCGGCTTGTTCGTGGCCGAGTTGTTCGGCGGCGGTGGTGTAGCGGTCGGCGAGCTGGCTCGCGTCGGCGCGGTGGGCGTCGCCTTCGGACAGCAGCTGTCTGCGGTAGGCGTAGAGCCCGGCGAGGACGGCACCGACCAGGGTCAGTGCGGTGACGGTGGCTTTGAGGACGTCGTTGACGTTGACCGGCTCGGCGGCCTCCTGTTCGGCGGCGGCCTGGGCGAAGTAGTGGTGGGCGAACTGGTAGATGCCCCAGCCGAGCAGGCTGGCGGCGAGGAGAGCGACGGGGGCGACGAGCCAGACCGGCCAGAGGTTCGGGGCGTACCGGCCCTGGGGAGGCTCGCGTCTGCGCAGTAGGAGTGCCACGTCCAGAGCATGGAGCCGGTCGGGCGTCCGGGGCAGTGACTTGAGGAAAGACAGCGCGGACCCGGGACCGGCCGGTGCCCACGGAGTCGAGGCTACAGCTGTAGGGACCGGGGCAGGAGTTGCGTTGTCCGCCCGCGCCTTCCGGGGCTCGCGACCGCTGCTTACGCCTTCCTCGCCGAACAGCGCCTGGCCCCAAAACGCTGGCGGTAACCCGCCTGCCGGCTGGTCGTTCTGTCCGGTGTGGGGCGGGGTGATCTTTCTGATAGTGAGTGGGCTCGACTTGAACCCACTCTGCCCAAGAGCGCGGGGCGAGGCGGACGTTGGCAGTGTCATCGGCGCGTGATCAACGGGATTCTGTTCCGACAGCGCACCGGCCTGCCGTGGCGAGATCTTCCGCCCCGCTTCGGGAATTGGAAGACGGTCTATGACCGCCATCGCAGGTGGTCCGCGGATGGCACGTGGGAGCGTGTCCTACGGACGGTCCAGGCGGACGCCGACGTCGAGGGGCGAATCGACTGGAGTGTGGTCAGCGTGGATTCGACGGTCTGCCGCGCCCATCAGCATGCCGCCGGGGCTCATCACTGCGTGCCCCGGGTGCTGGGGTGCCGACGCCGTCCTGCCGAGCATCGCCTTGACGAGGCGCTCGGCCGGTCACGGGGTAGTCTCACGACGAAGATTCATCTGGCGAGTGATGGAAGCTGCCGCCCATTGGCTGTGCTGATCACTCCCGGACAGTGGGGTGACGCGCCACAGTTGATCAACGTTATGGATCATGTTCGGGCCCCTCGCCCTCGCCCGGCTGGCGGTCACCCGCGGACGCGACCGGACCACGTGTGTGCTGATAAGGCGTACAGCTCTCGCCGGAACCGCCGCTACCTGAGGCGACGCCAGATCAAGCACACCATCCCTGCGCCCAAGAACCAGAAGGTCAACCGACAACTGCGCGGTAGCCATGGTGGTCGACCGACCGGCTTCGACGGCACTACCTACAAGAGGAGGAACGAGGTCGAGCGTTGCTTCAACGCGCTCAAGGGCTCCAGAGCCGTGGCGACTCGCTATGACAAGAGGGCCTACGTCTTCCACGGCACGGTCACTCTTGCGGCGATTCGGTTGTGGCTCCGCTACTGATGTCAGCACCGCAGCGGATGCCCCGGTGGTTGCCTCAGTCGTCGGCGGCGACGATAAGCGTGATCCGCCCAGCAGAGCGGTCGATGAGCACGAACTCGTGGAAGTAATCGTGCACGCGTCCCCAGCCATGAATGGCCTCATCACCGAGCTCACTGAGGTAGTAGATGCCATCGGCTACGGCCAGGGGGACGAGCACCTCCCGCTGCAGATCTGCCTCCAGCTCGGTGGACACGTCCCCGAGCGGATCCACCCACTCCCGCAGGATCTGCACGGCCTTTTCCTGGCTGATGAGCTCGTACAGGTCGGGAGTGATCAACCGCAGCCAATACGGACCGTGCCGGGAGCCGTCCGGCAGCACTCCACCACCTGCATAGTCGTCCCGGAACTGCTCGTGCCCAATCAGTGCGGCAAGCAGCCCTCTATCGTCCACGGACTCCGCAGAGAAGCGGAGGTGCTTGATGTTGACCCACCGAAACCCGTGCTCCTTCGGATCCGGGACGTAGCGTCGAAAGTTGATGAGGGCGCTTTCCTCGTGAGCAAGCCCGTTATTCATGGTGCCAGCCTAGAAGGCAGGCAGGGGAACCCTGCCGACCCATCGGACAGCCCCTAGGGCCGCGCCCGCGTTCGCCGTCGGGCTGGACGAGGTTGACACACGCCAGCTCGTATCCGAGGCCGGGCCCGCGACCTTCACCCGCTCCTGGTTCGGCTGGGGCGACGCCCTCTCCGCCGAGCTGGTCCTCGACCTCACGGGACGCTCGACGGCAGCCCTGCACCCTCGCCTGTCCACCACGAACCGCCGTCACGGTAAGAGCACTTCCGACCTCCCGGCGCTGGCGGTCGCTACGAT
>NZ_JBLFJV010000035.1:0-5773 GCF_047444975.1 Streptomyces sp. CWNU-52B
GCGCGCGTCCTGCTCCGCAGGAACGACGCGCCGACGCTACGCGTCGGTACCCCGTCTCCGCTCCGCGGAGACGGCCGGTCCCTCCGGGACCGGTTGATCCGCTCCGCGGATCACGGTGTGGTGGTCCCGATCGCTCCGCGATCGTGCCAAGCCGGATTTTCTCTGCAACTTGACTCTAATGAAGGTGAGTTGAGATGCCGTCCACTCCGTGGCCGGCTCGGGCTGGCTGCAGGGGCGGGGGTGCCTGATCCGTCGGCTTCTTGTTGATGCCTCATCAGATGAGCGATCCGGCATGTCGTCAGATGGGGTGCTTCCTTGCTTCTAGAACTATGGAAGATTCGAGTTCTGGGTCTCAGCTCGTCGAGGCGGGGCCGGCAGCGGGGCGCGCCCTGCCGGGGGCCGCGGAAGGAAGGGGAAGCCGGGCCCCTGCCGGAGCCCTCGCGGTTCGGGTGCGGGAGGCGGGGCCGGTGGGTTTCGCCAATGAGGGCGGTGGACTACGCGCCGGAACCCCGCACTTCGAGGTTCCCGGACCGGACGGCGTCCTGCGGGCACGGCCATTGGTCAAGACCCCTTGCCGGACGGCATCCCCACCGCCGCTGCGTGGGCGTGACCTAGGCGGCCAACCGGCATTCGGCGGTCGCCGCGCGCCGCGCGCCGCGCGCTGCTCGCGGCCCGCGCCCGGATCCTGGCCGCACCCCGGCCGCGGCTTCAGGCGGGGCCCGCGGCGCGGTACCCGTGCGAGATCGCCGAACAGGACGAGACGCGGCGCGTCCAGGACGCGGCTGTACGCCACTGGATCGAGAACGAGGACGAACTCGACTGGTACGAACGGCAACTGCGCGATGCCCAGGAGGCCGAGTACCGGCGCACGACGGCCTGGGTCGATGACCTCACCGACGACGAGCTGGAGGAACTGCAGCAGCCACGCCATCCCGCCGGGGCGGGGCGGGACCTGCGCGCCGAGCTGGGCGCGCACATCGCGCGGTAAGCGACCCAGAGCTCCGGCACCCGCCCCGTTTCGGGCTTGGTGGAGCTCAGTTCTGTGTCCTGTCCGGGTCGATGCGGGAGAAGAACTCCGTCGCGGCCTGCTGGCCGAGTTCCCCGTTCGTGGTTGCGGATCGGTGCAGCGCTTCGGCCGTCACCTGGGCGGGAATGCCGAGCTGTTTGTCGGCCTCGCCCATGATCTCGCCGATGTACCACTGGGCCGAGGTCGGGAAGTGCTGGATGAACCAGCTGAGCATCTTCGCCAGCGGCACCGACAGGATGAGGTCGAAGCCCTTGAGCTCACCGCCGCGGCGTTCGCTCACGCGCAGCGAGGTGGCGAAGTCCTCCAGGACGGCGTGGCGGATGGTCGGGCCCAGGGCGTCGGTGGGGATGATCCGGCGCAGGCTGTGGGCGACCTCGAAGGCGAGCTGGTCGGCGACCTCCCGTACGGCCGGCTCGTTGCGGTGGCGCAGGGTCCAGCGTTTGCGGATGTCGGGCCGCTTCCACAGGAAGCTGAAGAAGGACTCGCTGAAGCGGTCGCGCAGTTGCGCCGCTCCCGGGGCGAGCTGGTGGCGGTCGCCGGCCGACATCGCTTGCAGCAGGCCTTCGGCGGAGCGGCGGCGGGCTTCCACCCAGTCCTCGGCGACCGGGCGCGACCACTGGGCCCGGCCGCCGACGGTCGCCTGCGGCAGCGGCACGTCGTTCTCGCCCCGGGAGATGTAGCCGCGCAGCGTGGAGGCCGTGATGTTGCCCAGTGCGGCCATCTCGGGCACGCCGAGCAGCCGGTCCCCGGCCAGTTCGGGGCTGGACAGGTCGACGACGCACCGGTCCAGGGGCAGGGGGTCGTCCTGGCGGTGGTGGTGCTGCGCCCACAGGGTCAGGTGATCGGCCCAGTTCTGCGGGAGCGCGGCGTCCGGGTCGAAGGCGGCGACCTTGTACACGTGCGCGCTCTGCGGGTGGGCGCGGCCGTCCAGCAGGTCGTCGGCGTGGACGGTGGCGGTGGCGCGGCTCTTGAGGTGGGCGTAGTCCTCGGTGACCGGGTCCCAGATCTGGCCGGGCCGGTACCAGTGCTGGCCGTCCCACCAGTAGCCGCCGGCCCGGAACAGCAGCGGGGCGCCGATCCAGTAGGTGTGCATGCTGGAGGTGTCCTCGTCGCGCAGCAGGAGCACGGTGCGTCCGTGGTCGGGGTGGTAGCGCACGGCCCAGCCCAGGTGGGGGGCGATCGGGTCGGTGGTGAAGGCCACCCAGCCGCCGGCGCGGGAGGGGTCGCACCGGCCCCACATGCCTTCACCCTTGTTTCGGCCCACCGCCTCGATGGCATCGGGACCCTCGTCGAGCGGCAGGTGCGCGTCGTCGACGAACGGCAGACCGGGAACGGGATGGTCCGTTCGCAGCCCGTTGGCGAGCGGACGAATCTTGTAGACCAAGGGGGTTCGCCTCTTTCCGCTTCCTAGTGTTGTAGTTGACTACAACGCTTGAGATGCCCATTAATACACCGTCAGGAAACGCCTCGGTACAGCGTTTTCGAGCCGACTTGGGCAGCAGGGTGGGCACCAGTCGCCGCAGCGGGCCCGGAGTCCACAACGCCGCTGGCGGCAGGCGGTGTTCGCAACCCGTACCGCAGGAACCGTCCGCCCAGGCGAGCAGCTGCGGGAGGGCGTGCCGCACGGCACCGGGGAGGCCTGTGAGGCGGTGTTCTCCCGTGCCGGAAGGCCCAAGCAGCCAGGCCCTTTGGCGTCTATCCGCGCCGGCACGCCGGATCTCAGGCGTTGCCGAAACCGGCGGCGCCGACCGTGCTGGAGCAGCAGTCCCGCCGCCCGGTCCATCTGGAGGCGGAGCGTTCGCCTGAACCGGCGCGGCCGCTCTCACCCCGCAGGTACCGTCTGCGCGCCGACTGGACGGTGACTGTCAGTGCCGGGTGGGATCATCACCTTCCAGGGTGTGATGCGCGGCAGGGGGCGGTTGTGGCGGTGGAGTGGGAGCGCGTCGGGCAGCCGGGGTTCGACCGGATCGTCGAGGCGGTGGTGCACCGCGTGTACGCCGCGGCCGCGCGCGTGGAGGCGGTCAACGGGCGCGGCGGGGACGACGGCATCGACATCAAGGTCACCCACGATTCCCGGGTGCGCGTCTTCCAGCTGAAGTACTACCCGGACGGGTTCCCGACCACGGCGCACAAGGGGCGGCGTGCGTCGATCAGGCAGTCGTTCGCGCGGGCGATGCGCGGCGGGCCGCAGGAGTGGGTGCTGGTGGTGCCGTGCGTACTGTCCACGCCCGAGCGGGAGTTCGTGATGTCGCTGGCGGAGGGGCTGGCGGTCGAGGTGGAGGTGTGGGACCGCGCGAAGCTGGATGATCTGCTGGCGGCGCATCCGGACGTGGAGGCGTCGTTCACCCGCGGCCAGCTGTTCGAGGCGGCGAGGGTGTACGGGCAGGAGCGGGCGCTGCTCATGAACGGCGTGGACGATGTGAGCGCCCGGGTGACGGCGCTGGGCGAACAGGTCGACAACCTGGACGAGCACTGGACCGTGGACTTCGCCCGGCAGGACAACACCGTGGTGCAGACACTGCGCGGCAAGCACCCGCGGGCCCACGAGGTCTCGCCCATCACGATCACCTTGGAAGGGGTCGATCCCCTGGAGCCACAGCAGGCCGAGGCGGTGCGCCGCAGTCTGGGATTCGGGCTGGACGAGAAGGTGGTGCTGCCGCGCGGGACGGTGGACAAGATGACGGTCACCGGGCCGCAGTTCCTGGCCCGGGAGCATCAGGACGTCGAGGTGCACTGGCATCCTGCCGAGGCCACCGTGCAGGAGGAGGTGAGCGCGGATCTGATCTTCATGGACGGCGGGCAGGTCACCGCGTCCTACCCCGGCACGCTGAAACACCTGGGGCGTGGGAGTACCGGCCGGTCCGCGCGGGTGGAACTGGCGGGCGGGCACCTGCAGTTGCTGATGCCCGATGCTCCCGGGGCCGCGGCGTCCCTGAAATTCACGCTCTCGTTGGAAGGGCTGGAGCCGGCTGCCGCCCTGCGGGTGCTGCGCATCCATCAGCGCATCACGGCTGGTGGCACCTTCGAAGTCCGTACCGGCAAAGGTATCGTCGAGGCTGGCGAGATACCGCCATTGCCGGAGGGTGAGTCCGCACAGTGGCAGCTCTTCCTTGAGGATCTGGAAGTCGTGCAGCGCCACTGCGAGCAGTACTTCCCCATACCCAACGAGCTCCCCTACAAGGAGCGCGTCGTCCTGCGCATCGCGCGGCTGCTCCTGGAGGGCCACTGCGTCATCTCGCCTTTCCTGTCGCGGGGACACTTCACGTTCCACGGCCACGACTCCCCCACCGTGCGCGCCCTGCTGGGCGGCGAACCCCTTGCCGTGCGGCTGTCGCGCGATGCCTACACGGTGCAGGTCGCCGGACGGCATCTGGAGCTGGGAGCGGTGGCCATCTTCCACCCGAAGGCCGCCGTCGAGCCGGACAGCGGCCGCGCGGCCCTGGCAGCGCTCGACGCCGGGCGCGGCGACGGAGCCGAGGTCGCCGTACGGCCCGCCGACGGGGAGCGGTTCCGGCTGATGCTGCAGCGCTGCGTCAGCGGACCCGAACCGGCTCCTGTGCCGCTTGGACTGCCCGGCTTCCCCGAACCCCGCTGAACCACGGTGCACCGAAGTCCGCACCGCCCGTGCGCCGACGCCGGAGCAAGCGGACCGCTGCGCCCACAGTCGGCCCGCGCGGCGACCGCCCCTTCACGGGGCTGATGACCGTGGCGGCCGGGCGCGCGAACCCGTCTGTCACCAGAGGAACGATCATGCCGCACACATCACAGCACCCCGGGCCGGAACCGGTCACCAGGCCTGACTACCTGACCGAGGAGCAGTGGGCCCACCTCACCCTCGCCATCCTCATCGGTGTCAGCGAGGGCTGCGAGAAAGCCGGGAAGGGCCGGTGGTCGTCGGACCTGGGCGTCACCGCGGTGGGGGCGGTGCGAGCGCGGCTGGACGTGTTGATGGCTAGGGAAAAGTCGATTCCCGAGGATTAAATCTGGAGGGTTCGCTGGTCATCCGTGCGGAACGCCGTCACCAGGAGAGTGTCGGTGCCCCGCGGATCTGCTCGGCCGGACAGCACCTCGGTGCGGATCCGAGTGAACCCAGCCTCGTCGAGGAGTTTCGTCCACACGTGCTCCTGGAGCACCCAGCGGCGCAGGGTGGCGGCCTCGCCGTGCGGCGTCTTCGCGGCGATGTCGGTGTGCTGCACGTCAAGGTGAGCGGACGCGCCGCCGAGGTGATGGGCGAGGGTCGAGAACACCAGCCGCCCGCCAGGGCGCAGCGCGCATGCCGCTGCGGGCAGCAGGTCGTACGGGTCGGTGAAGTCAACGGCGCCGAAGACGCTGTAGAGCACGTCGTAGGTGCTGGCGCTGGTGTGCAGATGCTGGGTCACGTCGCGGTGGATCAGGCGCAGGCGCGGGGCGAGGTGGCCGTACAGGTTGCTGGCCGCGGTGTGCTGGGCGGGCGAGGCGTCAACGGCGTCGATGCGGGCGGGCCGGTGATGGACGGTCAGGTGGGCGGCGTGCCGGGCGGCTCCGGCGCCGAGGTCGCCCACGCACCGGCCGGTGACGGTGCCGAGGAGGCCGGTTCCGGGGCCACTGTCCTGGCCCCAGGTCCACCAGAAGCGGTCGGGCACGGCGTGGTCGGTGGCGTTGCGGGTGCGGCCGTAGTGGTGCCAGAGGTCTGTGGTGGGGACGGTCATCCGGCCCATCCTGGCGGGCGCGGCCGGCGGGCGGGGGCGTTCGGCCCAATCTCACCCG
>NZ_JBLFJV010000035.1:5800-57869 GCF_047444975.1 Streptomyces sp. CWNU-52B
TCAGTGAGAGTCGCTGCCCGGGTGGCAGGGGCCGCACTTGGCGGCGTCCGTCCACAGCGGCCAGTCGACCTCCCAGCCGTCGGCGGCGATCAGGTCGGCTGTACGCAGCACCGAGCCGTCGTCCTTGGCCTCGACCTCGGGTACATGGTGCAGGAAGTGGCCGTCGTTGAAGCGCTCGCACAGCTGCAGGTAGGTGACGGTGTCGAGGATGACGGTGTGGACGCCGACGTCGACGAGGGTGCTCGGGGCGAGCCCGAGACGCTCGCCCCGGTGGCGCATCGCGGTCAGCAGGTAGGCATAGCCCTGGCCCAGGACCCGGGTGGCCATGACCGAGTCGTAGGGGTGGTCCCGCATGAGGAGGTGGACCTGCTTGTCCCACAGGGCGGCGGGCACGGCGTCCCGGGCGCAGCGGGCCGGGCCGGTTCTTGGGCCGGTGGCCGGGATAGAGACGGCGGCGGTGGTCATGGTGCCTCCGGTGGGTGGTGGCCCCGCGGCTCGGGGCGAGGCGTCCAGCGCACCGTGCCGATGGGTCGGGCAGTGGTCATCTGCCGTGCGGTGCAACGCTTTTGCACGTGGTGCAAGCACGCTCGACGGCGCCCGGCTGGTCCCTCTACCGTGGGACGCCCCCGGTAGTGCGTGCGGTGTGGGAGGGTTTCGTGCCCGTGGACCCGCTCTGGAACAGCACGACGGCCACGTCTTTGGTCGCGCAGCGCCGTCCCGGCGCCCTGATCCGGCTGGGGCGCGAGCACCGTACGTGGACGTTGGCCGCGCTCGGGGAGCGGATCGGCTGCTCGGCGGCCACCGTCTCGCGTCTGGAACGCCGCTCGCGGGTGGTGGATCTGACGCTGGTGCACCGGGCAGCGGCCGAAGTGGGCATGCCCCGACACGTCCTGATGACTTCTCTGGCGCCACCGGCTGCAACGACTGTGGCCGGCACTAGAGTGACGGCCTGTTCGCGTGACGCCCAGGAGGACCCCATGCGCCGCCGCACGCTGCTCACCGCCACGGCGGCCGCCACACCGGCCGTCCTGCTCATGGGACTGGATGAGGCCCTCGCCGCCACCCCCGCGCCCACCAGCGGCCTGGAGCCGCTGGAGCGCCGTGTGGCCGCTGCCCGCACGCTGTACGACAAGGGGGCGCACGGGCGGCTCTTGGCCGTGCTGCCCGGTCTGATCGCGGACGGGCACCGGGCGGCCGCTTCCCGCCGGGACCTTGACCAGGCGAGGCTGTCCGCCGTCTACACCCTGGCTTCCTCGGTGCTCGGCAAGGTCGGTTCCCACGAGCGGGCCCGGCTCACCGCGGACCGGGCGCGCACCTGGGCTGAGATCTCCGGTTCCCCGCTCGCGGCGGCTGCCGCCGCCCGGGAGCTGGCGATCGTGCTGCGCCACCAGGACCGCCACGGCCAGGCCCAGCGCCTGATGGCGTCGGCGGCCGCCGACGTGGAAGCGACCGGACTGCGCACCGACGCCGCCGCTGCGGCGTACGCGCAGATGCTGTGCACGCTGGCGTATACGGCCGCGCGCGGCGGGCAGCGCGGTGAAGCGCTGGCGATGGTCACCGAAGCCCGGCGTTCCGCCCGGCAACTGCCTCAGGTTCCGCCGCCGGGCCGCCTGTTCCCGATCAGTGCGGCCGCGGTCGGCCTGTACGCGGTCGGTGTGCACTGGGCGCTCGGCGACGCGGGCGCCGCGCTGGAGGCCGGGAAGGATCTGCGGCCCGGGCAGTTCCCGACCGCCGAGCGCAGGGCACGCCTGGGCACAGACATGGCGCGGGCCTGGTGGGCATGGAACCGTCCCGAGCAGACCGCCCTGGCGCTGCTGGACGCCCACCGCTCCAGCCCCGGCGAGGTCCGCGACCGGCCCGCGATCCGCGCCATCGTCAGCGAGCTGGCCGAGCGGCACCCGCACACCACCGGCGTACGCGAACTCCACGCCGCCGTGGTGATGGCCGACTGACCACCGTTCATCGGCACATGTGCACGGCGTGGGCGCACGCGCCTGTGACGGGTGTTGCCGCGCGGCGGGCGGGTGGGGCGGGGTTTCCCTCCGGTAATCCAGGCGATGGCGGGAGAGGTGGGGAAGGCCGTGTTCATCCTGTCCCGCGCGGCACCGAGCCAGGGTGTGGCGGTGGGGCCGGGAGTGTCTCGGGTTCGGTGGCGCGGGCCCGGCCATGGGCGTGCATGGTTTCACTCTCCCAGCCCTTGAGCAGCCGCGGCAGGACGGCCGGGTCACGGCCGGGATCCTGGTGCCAGGCGAGGAAGGCGCGGGCGGCCGCTTGTGGGTGTCGCATGCCGGGCACAGCTCCCTCATGACACCGGACACCCACGGGCCCCGCCAGTACAGGGTGAGGCCACCGCGGCAGCGGGAGCACGCCCGCCAGGCCACTTCGTGTGCTTCGTCGCCGCGGTGCAGGGCTTCCAGGTGGGCGAGGTCAGCGTCGGTGTAGGCGTCGAGGCTGTGGTCGGTGTTGCTCATGCGGCAGAACGAGCCGTCGGCGTAGGCCAGGTAGCGCCAGGAGAACGTGCCCATGCACGTCCCCTTCTATCGGGGTCGACCGTGCGAATGGCCACAATTGACCCTTCTGTCAAGAGTCGTGACGGGGATCAGGCGCGCCTGCGGCGGCCCGGGGCGGTCTCGTCCGTTGTGCCGGCGGTCTCGGCGCTGCCCTGGCCGCCCGCGGTGCGGGGGCAGAGTCCGTCTGTGGGCGGGAGTAGCCGGCGGAAAGACGCAGGCCGGCCCCTCGCGCGCCGCCGTGTTTGGGGCGGGCAGGGTGGCTAGAGATCTTTAACGGTGTGGGTTACGTGGGGTCGTGACGGGTGGTGTGGGTCGCGCTATGCCGGAGGTATGAGGTATCCCGATGGCGGTGGGCTGACGGCCGAGGAGCGGGATCGGCGCGAGCAAGTCCGGCTCGCGGCGGCTGACTTGATCGAGGCAGGGGCCAGTGACAGGGAGGTGGCCCGGCGGTTCAGGGTGACGCGGATGTCGGCGAATCGCTGGCGTCGGGCCCTGGCTTCGGGCGGTCGCCAGGCTCTGGTCTCCAAGGGGCCTGGAGGCGCCCGCTGCAAGCTTGACGCCGGTCAACTGCGCACCTTGGAGGCGGTGCTGGAGGCCGGTCCGGCCGCGTACGGCTGGAGCGACCA
The DNA here is from genome assembly GCF_047444975.1 of Streptomyces sp. CWNU-52B. Classification (NCBI taxonomy): domain Bacteria; kingdom Bacillati; phylum Actinomycetota; class Actinomycetes; order Kitasatosporales; family Streptomycetaceae; genus Streptomyces; species Streptomyces sp. CWNU-52B. The sequence continues at coordinate 8,937 of NZ_JBLFJV010000035.1, forward strand.
GTGCTGGACGCTGGCGAGGATCGCTGAGACCGTTCACCGCCGGTTCGGTGTCGACTACACCCTGGCCGGCTTTGACCTGCTGCTGCACCGCATCGGCTGGAGCGTGCAGGTCCCGAGCCGCAAGGCCACCGAGCGGGACGAGTCGAAGATCGCCGCCTGGAAGGACGAGCAGTGGCCCGTCATAAAAAGACGGCGGCGGACCTGGGCGCCTGGCTCTGCTTCGAGGACGAGGCAGGTCAGGGCCTGAGGCCGCCGAAGGGCCGTACCTGGGGCCGCCGGGGCAACACACCCGTCGTGAAGGTCACCGCCCAGGGCACCAAACGCGTCTCGATGGCCGCGCTGATCTGCACCAGGGCCGGCCGCCGGCCACGGCTGATCTACCGCGTCCACCTCGACCGCGGCCCCGCGAAGGGCCGGCGCAAGGGCTTCACCGAGACCGACTACGCCCGCCTGCTGGATGCCGCACACCAGCAGCTCGGCGGCCCCGTCGTCCTGGTGTGGGACAACCTGAACACGCACGTCAGCCACACCATGCGGAAGCTGATCGCCGCGCGGTTATGGCTGACCGTCTACCAGCTGCCGCCGTACGCACCGGAGTTCAACCCGGTCGAAGGCGTGTGGTCGCACCTGAAGAGGTCACTGGCCAACCTCACCAAACACAGTCTCGACCAGCTCACCGCGCTGGTGAAGACCCGGCTGAAACTAATGCAGTACCGGCCCCACCTCATCGAAGGGCTCATCGCCAAGACCGGACTTGACCTCCAACCGCCGTAACCCCCGCCATTGAAGATCTCTAGCGGGTTCTGATGAAGCAGAGCGCGCGGCCGTTCTCGTCGGGTGTGGCGTGCGCGCACGCCAACTGCCATCCCTCGGGCAGCGCAGGCGTGGGGCGGGGCTCCTGCCCTCCGTGCCGCTGCGGCTGTTCCGGGTTCTGCCACCACAGGGTCAGCCCGTCCGCGGCGGCCACGAGGACCAGCCATACCGCCATGGCCCAACGCCATACCCTGTCGCGGCCCATCACCGTCACGGCTGCACCCCGGCCCCCGCGCCCACCGCAGCCGGGCCCTACACGCGCGGGAACTCCTGGGCCCCGCCTGCGGGCGCTTCGTCTTTCACCGGCGCATCCGGCCGCGCACGGTCCATAGCGGGCAGCACCGGCTCGCCGGGGCCACGGCGGAGGCCGCAGCAAGAAGCCGCCGTCATGCGATGCGCGCCGTGCTCGTGAGCCGTCTTTCGCGGGGGCGCCCTGCAAGGCGGAGTAGGTGGGTGGGTTGGCCACCTGCGCCTGGTGCAGTGACCCCCCTGACACCCTCCCCCCGTGCCCGGCGGGCAGCGAGGTCTCGGGGCGGGCTGCCCCGGCCGTGGCGGGGAACAACGGACATCTGCGCGCGCCTGCGGCCTCCGGCTGCGCTACGGGGCCGGTTCGTAGTCCACCCGCTCCTGCCCGCAGCCCGCGGCGAGTTCGGCCAGAGCGGCGTGCTCGCGCTCATCGGCGGCCAGCTGCCAGCGCAGCTTGGTCGCCACCCAGTGCGCGGCGTAGGTGCAGCGGGCATCGGCCAGCGGTGGCAGCCAGTCGGCAGGATCTTGATCACTCTTGGAGCGGTTGCTGCGGGCGGTGACGGCCACCAAACTGCGCTCGGCGTCCAGGTCGTTGGCGTACGCCTCCCGCCGCTTCGCCGTCCAGACGGAGGCGCCGGAGTCCCAGGCCTCGGCGAGAGGGACCATGTGGTCGATGTCCAGGCCGCCCGGCGCGGTGAGCGTGGTGCCGTCGTAGAAGGAGTACCACGCGCCCGCCGTCATCTTGCAGCCCGCTGCGACGGTCGGCTCGGTGCGGGACTCGGCGATCAGGACCTCGGCGCGCGTGGAGCACCCGTCGCGGTCGGCGTCGGTCCAGTGCCGGAAACGGGAGCGCTGGTAGCCGTCGCGGGACTCCACAGCGGAGGGCAGCAGGTCCACCGCGGCGGCCAGCGGCAGCGGCGCGACCACGCGGGCCGAGTCCGCGGCCGCCGGGACGGTGAGGGGCACAGCAAGAAGAACGGCGGCCGTCAGGGCGTGCAACGCGGTGCAGAGCATGCTGCGTTGATACCGCTCGCACGGTGCATGGCGGCGGAAAACGAGGCAGGCGTCACCCGGCGGAGGCAACAGTCATACTGGCGGCCGGGCCCGGGCACGGCTGCCGCAGGAAGCCGCGCGGAGCAGCACGCTCTGCCGTGCCCAGGGCCGGGACGGGAGCTGCGGGGCACCGGTTGGCCGGCCCGGGCCGGGCGGCAGGCTGCCCCGCTTGGTGTCGGGTCAGGAGTGCTCCAGCGCGTTTGCCCGCAGGTGGGCCAACAGGGCGTGGACCTGTTCAGGGTCGTCACCGTCCTGAAGGACAAGATCGCCCCCATCAGTGAGATGTTGCGCGGGCGAGGCAGCGGACGGTGAAGTGATGCAGCAGGGTGTGGCCGTGCCCGGCGAGCTTTCGGTGCTTGCTCTCCTCAAGGACCATCGTCAGCAGGTGGCCGTCGTCGGTCTCGGCGGCGTCGTGTGCCTCTACCTCGGCGAGGCATGTCCGCCCGGCCAGCGCTCGCACTCTGCATCACCGGCGCACATCCCTGACGCACCTAGCGACGCTCGAGGGCCTACGGATACGGAGCCGGCGCTTCTGTTCGGAAGCGCCGGCCTCGGGCGCTCTCACGCGGCAACGTGATTGCGCTGGGTTCCTGATCGCCTTGGTGGAGCCCGCAACTCTCAGGAGCGGCCGGGAGAGTCTGCAATTCCCGACGGGGATGAGCGTGCCGGGCGGCTTTGAACAACTTCTGAACGTGATTGGGATAGCGCGGCATCTTGAATGCAGGTCGGCTGGCGCAGGAGCCAGGTTCCGGTGCGAACTGGCTGGTCAAGGCGGCATGAGCTGCTGGGGGCGGGTTCCGTGCGATGGGCGATAAGCGTGGACATATATGCATCAATGATTTTGGGGTATCCCCTGCTGTGTGGGGCGGATGGCACGATGCAGATCCGATCGGTGTCGGCAAACACCGTTCGGATGGCACGACTTGGAGCCCGCAATCTGCCCTTACCTGCGGTGAGGGCGGTCTTGACCTCAGGAGCCCGACCATGTCGCACACGTCTTCTCTCTCCCGCTGTGTGGTGCACGACTCGTTCTGTCGGCACAGGCTGTCTCTGCCTGACGCGGTGGTCATCGTTGTGATCGCCGTGCTCGCCTGCGGGTTGTCCGTGCACGGCCTGGATCCGGCGGCGGCCCTGGGCGTGCTGGCCGGTGCCGCTCTGGTGGCAACGGCCACGCTGACGGCCATGCGAGGAGGAGGCCGCAGCTTCGTCGGCGTGATCCTGCGCGCGGCGCACGCCGTCGCTACGCCCTGACGGACTGTGCCGTGGGGCGCAAGGAAGCACCGATCGCCTCGTCGCACAGGACGCTGGTGACCTTGGTGCGATGGCTGCGCGCTCAGCGGGCGGCCAGCGGATGTTCGTATGCCGAGCTGGCCGCTCGTGTGGAGTGTCATGCCACCACGTTGCAGCGGGCGGCATCAGGGCGGTCGGTGCCCAGTGAGCGGGCTGTGCGCGCGTATGCGCTGGCCTGCGGCGCGTCCGTGGATGAGGCGATGGAGTTGTGGAGGCAGGCCCGCAGGCGGTCTCCCCGTGGCCCCGAAAGTGCGCTGACCGCCTCGGACATCGACGGCATCGACATGTTTCGGGCCGGGCTGCGTGAGCTGTATGAGCGGGCGGGCCGGCCTTCGGTGCGTGAGATGGAACGGCGGGCAGGCCCGGAGCGGTTGCCGCACAGCACGGCCCATCGCATCGTGCAGGGCCGGACGGTGCCCCGCGACGCGCACCAGCTGACGGGGTTCCTGACCGCGTGCAAGGTTGCGGCGAGTGAGCATCCGTCATGGGTCGACGCCTGGCAGCGCGCTGTTGGCCGGAGCGCATCCCGCTCTCCCATGGTCGGACCTTCGAACTCCACGGCCCGCGGCGTCGGTGCGCCGGTCAGCGCCCCGAGTACGGCCATACCGTCCTCGGGGCTGTATTTCTCGTTGCTCGGGCCGCCGCGGGCCTGGTACGCAGGCCAGCAGCTGATGATCGGGTCGCCTCAGCAACAGGCGCTTTTGACTGCTCTGCTGCTGCGCGAGGGCCGCACCGCCACGGCAGGCCAACTGATCGACGCGCTCTGGGGCGACGAGCCGCCTGCACAGGCACTGGCGGCCGTACGGACCTACGCCTTCCGCCTGCGCAAGGTGCTGCCTGCCGCGGCGCTGGTCAGTGAATCCGGCGGCTACGCCCTGCGGGTGCCCTCCCAGGCCCTGGACGTCGCCACCGCCACGGACTTGGCGGAGCAGGCGGAAAAAGCACGTGCCCGGGGAGAGGTGTCCCAGGCGCGTTTGCTGGTCCAGCAGGCGCTCGATCTGTGGCAGGGCGAGATCCTCGCTCACATACCCGGGCCGTATGCGGAGACTCAGCGCACCCGGCTGGAGGAATGGCGGATGCAGCTCTACGAGTCACGCCTGGACATGGACCTCGCATGCGGCCGCCACACGGAGGCCGTCGCCGAGCTCGTCGCGCTGACCGTGGAACACCCGCTGCGCGAGCGGCTGCGCGAACTGCTGATGACGGCGCTGTACCGCGGCGGCCGACAGGCCGAGGCCCTCGCGGTGTACGCGGACACGCGCAGGCTGCTCAACGACGAGCTGGGGGTGGACCCACGCCCGGCTCTCTCGGAGCTGCAGCAGCGCATCCTGCGCGCAGATCCAGCGTTGTTCAAACCCGAGATGTCCGGGGACGCTGAAGCCGCTGCGGCAACAGGGATTCGACCGGCGCAACTTCCGCCCGGCATTCCGGATTTCACCGGACATGCGGCTGTGGCTGCGGAGCTGGTCGGCGTACTTAGCGCCGCCGCGAACGGGAGCATGCCGCTCGCCGCCATCTCCGGGGCCGGCGGCGTGGGCAAGACGACGTTGGCGGTGCACGTGGGGCAGGCCGTCCAGCGGCACTTCCCGGACGGCCAGCTCTACATCGACCTGCAGCAGACGGAGCCGACTGCAGCTCTCGGCGCAGCACTGCGCGCCCTTGGCGTCGCCGAGCAGGCCGTTCCGGAGGGTGTCGCGGAACGTTCGGCGCTGTATCGCTCCGTCCTGCACGGCCGCCGTGTGCTGGTCGTGCTGGACGATGCCCGGGATGCGGCGCAGGTGCGGTGGCTGCTGCCGGCCGCCGAGGGCTGCGGTGTCCTGGTCACATCGCGCAGGCGGATGCCCGATCTGGTCGGCGCCCACCTGGTGGAGCTCGACGTCCTGTCTCCTGACGAGGCGCTCCATCTCGCCGCCCGTATTGCTGGCGAACAACGGATCGCCGACGAGCGCACGGCAGCCCAGTACGTGGTGGCGGCCTGCGGCTTTCTTCCCCTGGCCATCCGCATCGCCGCCTCCCGGCTGGCAGCCCGCCGCGCCTGGGCGGTAGTGGACCTGGCGGAAAAACTTACGGACGAGCGCTGCCGGCTGGAGGAACTCCAGGTAGGGGACCTGGCCGTGAAGTCCGCATTCACGCGCAGCTACGGCCTGCTGGATGCGGAACAGGCGCGTGCCTTCCTGCTGCTGAGCACTTCCACGAATCCCTTCCTCTCCCTGGCCGAAGCAGCAGAACTCCTCCACCGCAGCCTCCCCGCGACGGAGAACCTGCTCGAGAATCTGGTCGACGCGGGTCTGCTGACCCCCGCCGGACCTGCGCACTACCAAATGCATCCCCTCGCCCGCCTCTTCGCCAAAACGCTCAACGTGCCCTGACCCACGCCCTGAAGGTCCCCGTGCCATCCAGATGAGCGTGACGCCGCCACCTCGGCTCCCTGACGCTCGCGAAGGTTCGCGCCGAGGGGAGGGCTGCGATGACGGCCGTACGCGGCGGCAGGAGCGGGCCGGAAGCCAAGTCGGATACCAGGCACGATGCCCGCGCGGCCCGTCCAAGCGCCGCGCCTGCCCGGCCCGCCGAAGAGCCGGATCCGCCGAGCCACGGACCCGCGTAAAAAATCTTGAAGGAATCGGTACCCGTTACCGGCCCCTCACGCGATGACCCCAGGGAGAGGCCGAGGTTCGACGAGGAGCAGGACGGTGAACAAGGTGCAGCAATTGCTGGCCCCCGAGGGGGTGCCCGCCGGTGCGGCCTGGAGGAACAGCACGCGGTCGCGCGGGTGGCCGGCCGGATACGGGCGGTGCCGATGACCGTGCAGGACCACCCAGATACGACCGGGCCCGACCACGCCCCGGCCCCGGCTCCCGGGCGCCAGGAGATCGACGAGGAGCAGTTCGCCGTGTTCTACGAGGCGAACGCCGCCAAGCTGACCGCCTTCTTGACCCGCATGACGAACCGGGACGACGCCCGGGTCCTTGTGGGCCAGGCGTTCGAGCAGTTCTTCGTCTGGTGGCAGGCCAGGCCCGGCCATCCGGCTCCGCGAGCGGTGTTGTACCGGATCGCGAACTGCCGCTTGATCGACCATCTGCGCCGCAGTGGCCGGACGTTGAGCGTGGAGGCGGGGCAGCTGGAGAAGGCCCTGACCGAAAGTGAGCACGCGGACGACTTTGCAGGCGTCGAGTTGCGCTTCGACCTCGAGCGGGCCCTGTCGGAGCTGTCGGAGCGGCACCGGGAGGCGCTGGTGCTGCGCTATCTGGCCGACCTTCCGGTCAAGGACTGCGCCGCCGTGCTCGAGGTGGGCATCGACAACATGAAGAAGATCCTCAAGAGGGCGCTGGTGAGGCTGAGGACGTCGCCGCGCATGGACAGTTACGCCTCTGCCGGGCGGACGGAGGAGATGCACCGGTGAACCCCGTAGACGACAAGGAAGGCACGCTGCACGACGGCGTGCTTACGGACAGCACGTTGAGCTCGGCGCAGGAGACGGACGGCTTCGCCGCGATCATGAAGCGTCTGAAGGGCCGCAGCCCGCAGGAGCGCGCGGCGCTGAAGGCGCGGGCCGATGCGGCGGTGCTGGGGTACGAGGCGTACGCGCTGGGTCATGAGTACCTTGAGCGCGGCGACCTCGACGCTGCCAGGCGGTGGCTGCAGGTGGCCGCCGGCCACCACGTTCCCGGCGCCGAGCAGGCCCTCGCCGAGCTGGCCGGGCAGCCGGCGCTCAACGACGGCGCCGCCCTCACGAGCGTGCCTGCGGCGGTGATCGTGGATGCCGCGGCCCGCTTGACGGCAACACGCTCCTGCGACCCGTGCTCCACGGACGGCTCGCCCTCGGGCAAGAACGATGGACTGTGGGCCGCGGCGGTGGAGAACCTGCACGCTGCACGGCAGGCGGCATCCGCCCGGGCAAGCGCAGCGCAGATCATCGAGCAGGCCCGCCGCGACGCCGGCGAACTCCTCGCCCAGGCGCAGCAGCAGGCCCAAGCCGTCGTCGACGACGCCCGGGCCGAGGCCGGACGCATCATCAGTGACGCGGCACACCGGAAGGCCGTCGAGGAGAAGAGGAGGCAGGAGGATGCAACTGGCGTGATCGCTCTGGCCCGGTATCAAAGCGATCGCCCTCTGTACGTCACCAGGATGATGGGGAACCTTCTGACGATCACCTCCTGCGACCTGACGCCGTCTATGCCGAAGGTGCGAAGGCTGGAGGACCTGTTGGCGGACTCCTTCAGGGAGCCTCTGCATCATGCGCTGTGCACGGGTTTCACGACCGTGCAGACGCCTGATCTGACCGACTGCTACCGGGACGTGTGGGCGGTGCAGAGTCTGGCAGCGGATGCCGTGCGGGAGCGGCTGCGCACGACACCGCAGACGTACTCCTTCCGGCTGGCTCTCCAGGTTCTTTCCCCCGCACCGGGTGAAGCAGGACGGCGCGCGACGATCGATCTGGGGCGGCTCGGAATCGGCTGCCAGGTAGGAAGTCCTGGGGCAGACTCCGAGGCCGACGCACTCCTCCTGTGGCGGGCTCTTGCTCACCTTCTGGAGGGCGAGGAGGCGTTCGGGCGGCCGGATCCGCCGCTTCGTGCCGCGGCGGCGCGCGCAGCGAAGATGTTGCGCCACTACGCCCTCACGGTCCAAAACGAGGGCTCCAAGGCCGCAGCGGCCGATGCCCACGCCGGGGTGCAGGAAGTGGTCTCAGCAATGCTGCGGTAGCGGTCGGCCCATGCCCTGGCGAGGAAGGGGACGGTCACGGCCAACGAATTGCTGGTTGCGGCCGTCGCCCCTGATGGGAAGCGGGGAGCGACGGTCGCAGCAGTGAGCTGGCCCGCGGTGGTGGTCTGCGTGTCGAAGGTGTGTTCCGCATGCTGCGCCGCCAAGCTCGGCCACCGGTGTCGCACAAAAGCGTCTGAACTGCGGCGATGCACGGTGCAAGGGGGTACGTACGTTTCCGTCCGTGCCGTTGAGCCGTTGGCGTTCGACCGGGTCGCCCTGCCACGATCAGCCGGTCGGCGCGGGGCGGCCATCTCCTGCCCCGCGGACACGACTTCCCCGTCTCGCGTGCCCTGCGGCGCGCGCCGGTTTTTCATGCGTGCGATAAGGAGGCATCACTCATGTGTGGTTGCAGTCGGCGTGCCGGGCGTTTCCCGCCGCCCGGTGCGCTCTCCCACTGCTTTGGGCGCCACGGTGCACTGCCGTGAGGCGCCACGCGGCCAACGGGCGCGCGCCAGCGGCTGTCGAGCAGGCTGAGCTGGGGGCGTGGTTGCTGCGTGACAAGGCCCCGGTCACCGCCCAGTTGCTGGAGGCGTTCTTGAAGGCCTGCGACGTACCGGAGCCCGAGGCACACGCCCTGCTGGCCGCCCGGGACCGGGTCGAGGATGCGTATCCGGGCGGCGGGCTGTACCCGTGCGCGGCGATCGACCTCGCCCATGGGCGCCTTCAGGACGAGCGCGCGCGTCTGCGCTACCTCGGTGAGATCGTCCCCGACAATGACGAGGAGAAGGAGGAGGACGGGGACGGGTACGAGGCGGTGCTGCGGCACCGGCGCCCGGATCCGGCGTTGATGAGCGAGGACGAACTGGAGGCGCTGCAGAGCGCCTTTGAGGCTCGTGCGCCGCAGGGTGAGGATCTTCGCGCGCGGATGGAGCGGATGCTGCCCCCGCGCCGCGATCCGCAGTAGCCGTACGGGCTCGCCCCGGCTCTTCAAGATGCCTTTCCGAGCCATTCGTGTACCTGGCACATAAGTTCGGGCTTTCCCGGGCCCCTTCGCGCATAAGTGAGACGCAGATCACCGAATGGGGTCCCGCGCGACCCGAGGAGGCAAATTTAAAGACGGTCAAAACACCCAACTCGCGCCCCCCGGAACGCGAATGGAACGCACTTGATCAAGCCGAAAAGAGGGCCTGTTCCCTTTACCGGTAAGCTGATATCAACCCAGCCCGCAAGGGGCTGCGGAGAAAGGAAGATCACGTCATGGCCGGCGACGAGAAGAAAGACAAGGAGTCGGCCGAGACGGGCGAGCCCACCCCCGCCAAGAAGTCGTCCAGCACGCCGCACCCGCTCCACGGCCAGCGGCCGCGGACGGAGAGGACGTACTGGACGCTGGGGATCGTGTATTACGGCAGCCACCTCGCCACCTCGGCGTGGCTGACAGCGCAGGAGCAGGTGTTTCCCCTGGTCCAGCAGTACATGTAGGGCTGCAGAACCCGGTCCCACAGGCAGGTGGTCCCGGGTCCTGCAACCGTCCCGGTCGCCCCGGAAGTCTTGAACGGTCACCTCGACACAGACTCCCGGGCTGTGAATCATCCGAGACTGCGTCCGGTGGAATCATCGCGAAATGGTTCCACCGGACACAACCATTCTAAGCGCTGCGAGGGTTTGTTTTCTACCCTCGCAGCGCTTTTTTCGTTCCCAAATCTCCGGGAATCTCACAGTGAATATTTTAAGCACTTTTCGGTTCGTTGGAAATGGTGAATCAACTTTCCCGTACCGGCATGTCGGCGCCATTTGGCCTACATTCACGGATCACACAGACTTGAGCGGGTCAGTTTTTCATTCTGGGCGACTCGGAGAGTCCGCGTCTGACGAAATCACGGTTCACGAAAGTGGAGTTTTCAGCGGACCGGAAGATTTCGCAGCGTGAACAAATCACGTCGCTCGCTGCGGACCCGGTGCTTGCGGCGCAGCCGCCCCCTGCCGCCTCAGCGGCCAGGGCCGAACGAGGAAGGCGCCGCGGAGAACGGCCTGCACGGTGTCCGGCTTCAGGGGGCGGTGTGCGGGGCCGGCGGACCGGGGCGGGCGGCGGCGTGTCCAGGCGGGCGGCGGGTCTCAGGCGCAGTGCCTGTCCCAGCTGGCGCTGAAGGCGGTCGGCCTCGCTGCGGACTTGTGCGGGGATGTCGCCGCGTTCGGTGACGAGCCGGTCGTAGACGGGGGTTTCCTGGAGCACGGCGGGGCGTTTCCTTTCGGTGAGCGGGCCGCTCACGGTCGGGCGTCGAGCCCGAACTGGTTGGTCAGGTCGGTGAACAGTTCTTGCGCGCTGTCCTGGAGGGCTTCGTCGGTGTCGGCAGGGAGCAGGCCGGCGGTGACGCGCTGGATCGCGTGCGGGTACCGGGCGCGGTCGGGCACGGAGGTGAAGTCGGGATGGTCCAGTACGACGGGAATCAGCGGCACGGCCTTCTGTGAGCCGGTGGTGACCGTGGCGTCGAGCAGGAAGCTGCTGTCCAGGCTCAGGTGGCGGGCGAGTTGTGAGGTGAGAAGGCACAGGTCGCGGCAGCACGCGTCGAGGGTGTCCTGGTGCACCAGGAGCCCGTAGGGCAGGTCGTCGGCGCGCAGACGGTCCCGGGAGGTCCTGAAGGTGAGGTTGGCGGCCAGCACGAGGGTTCCGTCGTCGTGGAGTTCGGCGTAGGTCTCCCGTCCGGCGCCCAGTTGCAGAGTGCTGAACACCCAGCGGCGCAGGCCGGGGCGCGGGTCGCTGACGATCCCCAGGCTCTCCAGGAGCCCGGGGTTGTGGCCGCTGCCGGGCTGCTGGGCGATGCGGTCGCGGGCCTGGGCAACCACGAGGCGGGCGCCCGGGTGGGTGATGCGGGCGGCGGCGCGGGGCAGCGGGTGTTCGGGACGGGCAGCAGCGATGAACCAGGCGGAGGCCTCCCGCTGCTGCAGGGTCACCGTCTGCCGGGTGTGGTCCAGGAGTTGCCGCAGGGTGTCGTCCGTCTGCGCGGCGCGGGTGAAGCGGTCGCGGTAGGCGCGTTCGAGCTGGTGCTCGGCCATCCAGGCGGTGTGGTCGCGGTCGCGGTAAGGGGCGACGGCGGCCTGCTGGTCCTTGTCGCGGGCGGCGGTGCCGTAGACCAGGTGCGGGGCCATGGGGCTGGCGGGGACATCGGCCACCAGCACGCTGCGGGTGCCGTCGGGGGAGGTGAGGGTGGTGAAGGTGAGGCCGGAGAGGTAGGGGTGGATGTGGTTGCGGATCCACTGGGCGTACTGCTCGGTGTTCGCCTGAGCTGGGTCGATGCCGGTGAGCTCACAGGTGGTGTCCCGGACGCCGAAGATGATCAGACCGCCGCGGGTGTTGGCCATCGCGGCGACGTCCTTGGCCAGTTCGTTCCACCGGCCCTCCCGCGGGGACTGGGGAAGCTGTTCCTTCCAGTCCAGGTCGTCGGACTCGGCCAGTCGGCCGGCGGCCGCCTTCGCGACCATGTCGAAGGTGAGCGGGCCGGGCGGCGTGCCGAGGTGCTCATGCAGTCGTGTCCAGGAACGGGCCATGCCCGGCACCCTATGACCAGGTACTGACAACGGCGTTGGCCGCAAAGGCCGGTCCCGTCCTGCTCCCCCGGCCGGCCACCAGCGTCTGGTGCCGTGACCCACTACCCCCCTCCCCCGGGGACGGGTGTGTACGGCCTGCCCGCCGCGGCGGGCGGCGAGGTTTCGGGGGGGGGGGCAGCGCTGGCCGTGCTGGGGAACACGGACACCTGCGTCCGTCCGCGGTCTCCGGCCGCGCTACAGGGCCGGTTCGTAGTCCACCCGTTCCTGCCCGCAGCCCGCGGCGAGTTCGGCGCCGGGCGCCGTACCGCGATCCCAGGCGGCGCAAGCACGCGGTGACCAAGCTGGGCACGGTGTCTTCCCGGCCGCCGTGCGGGGGCAGACACTGAAGGCCATGAGCCGACCGGCACGGGAGGTGGCGTTGCGCGACCAGCGTCTGGTGCAGACCGCGGTGATCGGCGGTGCGGGATCGCAGGCTCCTGCGCTGTTGCCCATGCAGGCCGCGCAGGCGCGTGCCTTCCGGCAGGCCCATGTGGGGCAGACGTTCTGGTGCGGGCAGTGGCTGGGCGGCTGCCGGGGGCGTTTGACGATCAGGACGCCCAAGCAGCGGGTCGCGCACTTCGTCCACGTCGCCGGCCCCGAACGCGCGGCGTGCCGACGCAGGTTGGTGGGGGTGTCCGGCGCCGACCACCTCTACATCAAGCAGCAGATCCTTGCCTGGCTGGACGGCCAGGGCATCGCCGCGGCCGCCCGGTTGCCCGCGGACCTCGAACGGGCAGGCAGCGAGGTGCTGTTCGATCCGGGCGAGCGCGGCTGCCTGCGGGTCCTGCTGGACGCGCCGCACCGACGGCGCCGGACGAGAACACGCAGCTGCTCCTCGGCCCCGGGGTGGGGCATGACCCGTGCCAGCTCACCGTCCACGGCTACGTGCTGCGCATCCGCTGCGACACCGACAGCCAGAGGCGGCGCGTCATGATCGGAACGCAGCTGCACGAGCGGACCGAGTGGGTGCCCCTGGACGCCTGCCGCCTCACCTCCTGGGGACTGTCGACGCCCGCAGCCAAGGAGGTGCGCCGCCTGCGCTCCCGTACCGCGATCGACTTCCCCCACCGCGTGCCCGTGCCCGCAGAGACTGCTGCCGCACGGCCGGTGGCCGCGCCCCAAGCGGCCGACGACCGGCAGAACGCCTTCGACACACTGCGCCGGGCTGTCGAGGACGAGCCCAGCACCAGCGAGGTGCGCCACTGCCTCACCCGCGCGGAGAGAGCGGTGCACGGCGGCGCGAGCGCCGAGGAGGACACGCTGCTGCGCGCGGGCGCCGACCTGCTCCTGCGCCGCGAGCGCGGCGTCGGCGCCGTCGCCCCACCCGCCGCCGCGTCCCGGGCCCGGCGCGGGGGCCGCTTGCGCAGCGGCAGCAGTGCCGCAGGGCGCGCGGCCGAGGCGGTCAACGACCTCCTGGACGCGCTGGAACGACGGCGCGGCCGCATGAGGGCCGAGGAGATGCAGCAGTTGGTGGCCCGGCTGCAGGCCCAGGCCCAGGCGGCCGGGCCGTGGCTGACCCGCCATCAGCGCCGCCGGATCATGGGACAAGCGCAGCCGGTCCACGGTCCCGCCCGCCGCAGCACCGAAGGCCACCCCGGCACCGGCGCCCGCACCCAAGGCTGCGGCGGCACCGGCCCCCGCCGCCGTGAAGGAGCCCGCGCCGTGGGCCGCAGCACAGCAGGCCACGCGCGCCGGCCCGCGCCGGGCGCCGGCTTCTGCGGCTGCCTCGGCAGAGGTCGGTGCCGTGGCCGACGCCGTGTGCGACGTCCTGGAGCACATCGCCCGGCTCGGGGCGACCATCACCTGGGAGCAACTGTGCGCACAGGTCAAAGGACTGGCCGAACTGAACGGGGAGCAGCAGCACCAAGCGCTGAAGGCCGCGTCGGCCCGCTCCCGGTGCGCCCGGCAGCTGACCGCCCTGATCACCACCGGCGGGGCGCCGCACCCGCACCACCGGCAGCTGGCCTGTTTCTAAGGACGTTTTTGGGCTCCAGTCGACGGAGGGTTCCTGGCTCCATGGTTGGGCTGGAGGGGGCGTGAGGCGGTGTGATTCACGCCCCTGTAGCAAGGTGATTTGGCCCCACTTCGATCGAGTGGTTCCGCTGGCCCTGGGGGTGGGGTATCGCGGTAGTTTGGGAGCCTCGGTCAGCCTGCCGTCAGCGTGCCCCCGACAGGTGCGTGGAGGCTGCCGACCCGGCTCGACTCAGACCGTGGACCGCCCAGTGTCCGCGGTGGCTGGACGAGAACGGGCATTGGTCCGGCCGGCACTGGGACCCGGCGGCCGGACCCGGAACGGCTGCGGCCGGCCCCCTGTCAGGGAGGCCGGCCGCAGTTGTCGGTGAGGGTTAGCGGCAGTGCCGTGGCTAACCCTCAGCTTGGCGGGGCATGCGCAGGGACGCGTCCAGGATGGTCATGAGCTGTGCTGCACGGGTCTTGCCAGTTGGCGCCAGAGGGTATCTGTTCAGAACCTCGATCAGAACGGGTGTGGCGCGTTGTCGAGCCTTCTCGATCAGTCGGAGCCCGACGGCGAAATCATCGTCCTCGTTCAATTCTCCAACGCGCGCGGCGCTTGCGGCGGCTCTCAGGATGTGACCCACTTGGGTGGCTTTCGCGATCGGATGAAGGTAGGCCGCAGAGGCGGCATCTCCCGCAGCGCGCGCAGCCAGCTGTGCGGCCTCCGTGGTCGCTTCCTTCGCCGCCCGGTGGGCGTCCAAGGAGGTGATGCGCTGAAGGTTTGTCCTTCTGGCGCCGTTCACGAACTCCCGCGCAGCGTCAATGGCTGCACGAGGCCGAGGATCGCCGGGGTTGGCCTCCTCGAACACGGGAAGAACTTCCTCAGCGCTCTCCAGAACGTAGTGGGCGACGACGCGCAGTTCGTCCACGGTCAGTTCAAAATCCCCAGGTCCGATCGTCACGGACCCGATTCTCCCATCGAGCGATCACCTGCGGTCTCAGACGACTGTGAGACACAGCCTTGCCGAGGATCGAGGCAAGGGTCAGCTGTGGCGCCGCTTGCGCTGGGTCTGGGTGAATCGGTAGGACTCGGTGCCGGTCTCGACGATGTGCGCGTTGAACGTGACACGGTCGACGATCGCGGTGCAGAGCCTGGGGTCGCTGAAGGTTTGCTTCCACTCGGAGAACGGTGCGTTCGACGCGATCGCGATAGCGCGTCGCTCCTCTCGCTCGGTGAAGATCTGGAACAGCAGCTTCGCCCCGGCCTTGTCCAGGTCGAGATAGCCGAACTCGTCCAGGCAGAGCAGGTCAACGCGACCATAGCGGGCGATGGTGCGCGAGAGCTTCTTCTCGTCGGCGGCCTCGGCCAGCTCGTTGACCAGGTTGACCGTGGTCGTGTAGCGGACTTTCAGCCCGGCCTCGGCCATGGCGGTGCCGATCCCGATCAGCAGGTGGGACTTGCCGGTGCCGGAGTCACCGATCAGGCAGAGCGGCTGTCCCGCCCTGACCCAGGCAGGGTCCGACAAGGTGCCGACGAGCTCGGGGGTGATGTTCGGGTTTTCCTCGAAGGCGAAGTCCTCCAGCCGCTTGGGCCTGGGGAAGTTCGCTTCCCTGACCAGCCGCAGCTTGCGCCTCTCCTCGCGCTCGGCGCACTCGGCCTCCAGCAGGTCGGCCAGGAAGTCCTTGTAGCTGGAGCGCTGGCGCATCGCCTCGGAGGCCATGTCCTGGACCCGGCTGCGGATCGTGGGCAGGTGGAGCGTGCGGCAAGCCTCATCGATCGCCGTGTCGACCGCCTCCTCCAGCCCGGTGTCGCGGCGGGGCGAAGGAATCTGGGTGGCGGTCTCGGTCGTGGTCATGCGGTCCCCTTCGGTTGGCATTTCAGCAGCTGGTCGTAGTGCGAGACCGTCGGCAACGGTCGCTTGTCCTCGGGCAGCTGGGCCCTGCGGGCGGTCAGGGAGACCACGCCGCTGGGCTCCGCCCAGGGCGGCGGCTCGGTCTCCTCGTCGCTGTCCTCGGCCGGTTCGGGGACCAGAGCGGCCGCCTTGCGGGCTTCGACGGCGACCACGTCCGCGGTGGTGGCGCCCGCCCGGATCGCCGCGGCCATGCCCTGTTGGACGGAGGCCGCGGGCATGCGCCGGTGCAGCAGCAGAACCTCGATCAGTGCCCTGGTGCCGGCCGCGTCGCCGTGCGCCGATCGGGCCGCCGCCCAGAACGCCTCGTGCACTTCGGTGAAGGAGCCGTTCTCCCGCGCGGTGACCAGCGCGGTCGACCCGGCCATGGCCCCCGGCTTGGCCAGCAGGATCTCCAGGTAGTGATCCAGCTCGTCGCGGAACTCCCCGCGCCTGGTCAGCCGGGGATGACGGGCGGCGATCTCCCGCTTCTCGAACACCAGCAGCTCGTTGCCCCGCAGCAGGACCCGCACGTTCTGGCCGATGAAGCGGGCCGGGACCGAGTAGTGGCACTGGCGGACCGTGATCCGGCTGCTGCGGTCGACCTTCGGCGTCAGCGTGATGCCGCACTCGAACTCCTCGAACGGCAACGGCAGCAGAAGATCGGTCTCGGAGACGAAATTGAACCCGATGCTGGTCAGCCGCCCGGACAGCATCCGCTCGTCCTCCTCCGCGTCGATCTCCCTCAGCCGTTCGTTGAGGGCCTCCAGCGAGGCGACGTCGGGAACGGGGACCAGATGCGTGCGGCGGAACCGGCCGCCCTCCTGCTCGACCCCGCCCTTCTCGTGGGCGCCTTCCTGGCCCGGGATGCAGTAGAACGCGTCGAAGCCATAGTGCGACCGGAAGGACGTCCACCGCTCCGACTCCACCCGGCTGCGGCCGGTGCAGACCCGGTTGACCGCCGGCTTCAGGTTGTCGTAGCGGATGTGCCGGGATGGGACACCGCCCAGGACGTTGAACGCCTCGACATGGCCCTCCATGAACGACTCCTGGGCCTGCGAGGCATAGACCCGGTGGACAGCCTTGCCCGAATAGGACATCCGCAGCGTGAACAGGTTGCACTTGGTGACCTCACCGGCCAGCCGTACCCAGACGTCCGCGAAGTCCACCTCCGCTTCCTCGCCCGGCAGATGGACCTGCGGGACCACCCCCGCCAGGTGACGGCGTCCCTCCTGGTCCTCCACCTGGATCTGCGGCCGGCGGAGCGCGACGTAGTCGGACACGGTCGAGTAGGACACCAAGTCGAACCCGTGCTCCTGGGCCAGGCGCTGGAAGATCCTGCGGGCGGTGTGCTTCTGCTTGCGCGGCGCGGCCAGGTCCTCCCGCAACATCGCGTCGATCCAGCCCTTGGCCGGGTCCAGCACCGAAGCCCGCGGCACCGGCTTCTTCCTCGGCGGCGGAACAGCCGAATTCAACGCCTGACGAACCGTCCTGCGGTGAACCCCATACTTCTCGCCCAACGTCCGCTGCGACACCTCCGGATCAACACGCTTGTCCCTCCGGATCGCGGCATACAGCTCCGCCCGCGACAAACCCATCCCGGCCTCCCGACATGACCGTGACAACAAACCAGCACAGCCTCCGACAAGACCGTGATCGACTCACAAACCCTGCCGTCACGCAGCGGACGGAGCAGTGCATTCACTCCAAAGAGGGCATGGCGCACGGCTCCTCACGTCGGGTGGGGCCAGATCAACTCCTTACGCCGTGGAGCCACTTTCCGTCCGTGCGGTGGAGCCCAAAGAAGTGCTTACAAACAGCTGGCCCGCACGGGCGAGGGACCGGCCGCCCAAAGGGCCTGGCAGCACGCCCTCGCAGACGTCCACACCGCCTACCGGCCCACCCCCTCCCCCACCCGGCGCCCGGCCGCACGGTGCCGCCCCCTGACGCGGGCCCCCGCCCAAGGGCTGGGGCCCTCCCTGGGCGCCGTGCGGAGGGCCGGTAAGGTGGCGCTCTTCGGGCAGCATGGCTCCCGGAGTCCCAGAGACGGCTGCCGGTGAACCTGCGCTTCACACCTGCACGTTCTGATGCCTCGATACACCACGTGTGGCGGCTGCCCGCCGCGGACTTCCTGCGCGGGCGCCGGGCCCTG
Source organism: Streptomyces sp. CWNU-52B (assembly GCF_047444975.1). Lineage (NCBI taxonomy): Bacteria > Bacillati > Actinomycetota > Actinomycetes > Kitasatosporales > Streptomycetaceae > Streptomyces > Streptomyces sp. CWNU-52B. The sequence continues at coordinate 26,616 of NZ_JBLFJV010000035.1, forward strand.
TGGTGGAGTGTGGGGTCCGGCGGTGAGCTAGCGGTCCTGCTGGTCAGCCGGCGCTTCCTTCACCGCAGCCGCTACCCCAGGGGGTGGCTCGGATTGAGGCCCGACCTTCCGTTCACCGCCGAGCTGGTCATCATCAAGGGCCACGAGGAACAGCGCATCGCGGTGAAGGACATCCGGATGCGGCCCTCCCATCTGGCCCTGCTGCCGGATCGCAGGTTCTTGCTGGTGAGCAGCCGTACGTCCCGGAGCGCGACCGGGGATCCGTGGAAACCCAATGCGGTGCTGTTCTCCCCCTCGGGCACCCCTGATGCCGAGTTCTGCGTCGGGGATGACATCCCCGCCCTGGTCACCGACGCCGGCGGGAACATCTGGACGGCCTATGGCGACGAGGGCATCTACGGCGATCACGACGAGTCGGCGGCGGGGCTTGCGGGCTGGAACCTGAAGGGCCAGCCCGTCTGGGCCCCGCAGGGGCGGCTGCCCGACCATCCGCTGGAGGGCTGCACCGCGGCGACCGAGGGCGAAGGGGTGTGGCTCGTGTGGTACTCCGGCAGCAGCACGGGCGGCACCTTCCTCACTCGGATTACCCCCTCCACCGGTGCCGTGTCCAGCTACCGCAGCCCCGTGCGCGACCCGGACGGCTTCGCCGTGCGCGGCAACCAGGCTGTCCTCACCCGCCGCGAGCACAACAAGCCGTTCCTGGAGCTCACCCGGGCCCGCCTCGACGACACCACCTGGAGCGTCACCGGCCGCCAGCGGCTGCGGGTGCCCGGCCGGCTCGTCCTGCGCTGCGGACAGGGCCGCGACGGAGCCCTGTGGCTGCGCGCCGGCAACACCTGGCTGCGCATCGAGGTCTGACCGTCCACCGCCCCCGGCAGCCGGTGACCACCAGTGGGCAGCCCAGTCATCCGGTGGTGGTGTCGGCTGGCGGCGCAGCCGGTTCCTCCTGAAGGATCTGTGCCAGCAACTGTGCTTGAGACTCAGGGAGTTGGCCGGAGTTGCGCTTGGTGCGGGCCTTGGCGAGCCAGGGGCCGATCATGACGCGGTCGCCGTCGACGTCGATCCACTCACGGGCCCCGGGGGTTCGTCCCCAGCGTTCGACGAACAGCTGCAGGATCTTGGCGGTCTGTGCGAACGTGCGCCGCCGCGGCACGGGCGGCCCGTCGGCGGCGTGCTGCGCGTTCAGGCGGATGCGGTCGGGGGTGAGGCCGATGCGGGTGAGCAGGTCGCGCTGGCCGTCTTCGAGTTGGGGCCAGATGGTGAGCTGGCGGTGCAGCCAGGCGCCCGCCTTCACGCCGTGGACGAGGGTGTCGCGGGTGAGGGTGCTGGGGTGGTGGCCGTCTTCGAGGTGGCGGCGCAGCAGGTGGTATTTGCGGTGCCAGTCGCCGCCGTGCGGGAGGCGCCAGTGCGGGTCCAGGGCGGTGAGCGCCGCTTCGCGGTCGGGCGCGAGGCGGTCTTTGCGGGATAGGGCGCGCTGGTCGGCGAGGAACTGGCCGCCGGGGGCGGTGGCGGGGACGGCGAGGTGGCCGTGCTCGGCGTGGTAGGCCTCAACCGTGGCCAGGTGGCCCTGCCAGGTGGCGTCGTGGTCGTCCCAGATCATGCCGAGTTCCTCGAGTTCGGCGATCCAGGGCTGGTCGAGGGCGCCGGCCTGGTGGGCGGTGCGCTGGCCGGTGATGAACGTGCCGAGCTTGTAGCCGTAGGCGTCCTCGTAGTCGGCCGGTACCCGCAGGTGGCCGTGTTCGGCCCGGTAGCGGACGGCGGCGGCAAGGCCTGCGCGGCGCGGTGCGGACAGGACGGCGCCGTGGGAGGGCCACACCAGCAGGTCCAGGGCGCGGGCGAGGGAGGTGGGATCGAGGGTGTGGTCGAAGCGGAAGCGGCGGGTGATGTAGGTGTGGGAGTCGCGGGCGGGGTGCTGGTTCTTGGTCCGGGGGGCGCGGGCGGCAATCGTCTGGTCGTGGTGGCGCAGGGCGGCGGTGACCAGCCACAGGGCTTCATAGGGGGTGCCGAGGAGGTCGGTGGGGTCGGCGCCGGGCGGGATGTAGGCGGGGATGATCAGGCTGGCCGTCTTGGTGTGCTGGGTGGGGGGTTTGCGCAGGGCCCGGCCCAGGGCCTGGACGATGCGGCGCACGCTGGCGGTGCGGTCGGCGAAGACGACGGCGTCGACGGCCGGCAGGTCGACGCCCTCGCCGAGGATCTTGGCGTTGGCCAGCACCCCGCGGGGCGCGTCGGTGAAGCGGGCGATGGTGTTCGCGCGGCGGCGGGCGTTGAAGGTGCCGTCGATGGACTGCACCACCACCTCGTCTGCCCAGGGCGGGCGCAGGTCGGCGGGCAGGGTGCGCAAAGTGTGGGCGAACTGGCGGGCGAAATCAGATGCGTCGGCGATCTGCTGGAAGTAGACGAACACGTGGCGCAGGTCGTGTTCGCGCATGGCCTTGAGGACGGCCAGGTGCAGGGCGGTGGTGCGCCGCGCGCTCGGCCCGGCGCCGGGATCGGTGAGCGCGGCGCGCAGATCGGTGTCGGTGATCGTGGGGACCACGAGCTGGTAGTCGGCCAGCACGCCGTCGTCGATGGCCTGGGCGTGGGAGTAGGTGTGCAGGCGGGGGCCGAAGATTTTCGGCTGGTCCATGGTCGCCAGCAGCGCCGGGTCCTCCCAGGCCGGTGCGGTGGCAGCGGTGCGTTTGGGCTGCGCCCCGCCGGTGGGCGCCTCGGCCAGGCGGGGGGCCTCCCACACGTAGGGGGTGGCGGTGAGGTAGAGGCGGCGCTCGGCGGGGATGCGCGCGTTGTCGTGCAGCGCGGTCCAGTTCTTCTCCCAGGTGCCCGCGGTGGCGTGGGCCTCGTCCACGATCAGCAGGCCGAAGACGGGGGCGGGGAAGTGCGCGGAGTGCTGGGCCTCTTCGATCTTGGACAGCGAGTCGTAGGTGAAGAACACCGTCGCTGTGGGGTGGCGGTTCAGCCAGTAGGCCAGGTACTCCCCCGCGTTGGTGGAATCCACAGCGGCCTGCGCGAGCTGGGGGTGGGAGGAGGCGCGCAGCGAGGAGACGGTGATCATCGGCTCGCGGCGGCCATCGGCGCGGGCGGCCGCCGCCCACTGGGTGACCAGGTCCAGGCTGGGCACCGCCACCGCGAGGTGGCCGATGCCCAGTTCCTCGGCGACCCGCAGCGCGTAGAGGGTCTTGCCGGTGCCGCACGCGGAGACGGTGTGCCCGCGAGTGCGTGGGCGGCGCAGGTGACGCACCGTCTGCAGGAGGCCCTGCTGCTGATCCGCGCGCAGGACCAGGCGCGCGGGGTGCTCGTCGGTAGTGGGCTGGGAGGTCATCGCGCGTTTTCCTCGGCGTCCGGCACGGAAGAGGCAAGGGAGTCCATCCTGGCCTACGGACGGGGTCCGGCGCGGTGCGGGTCCGCGCACCGCGCCGGGACGGTGAGGGCAGGCGGATGCTGCGGTTTCCGCACCTGCTGATCTTTCGGCATCGGACAGGCGTCAGATTCCCGGCGGCCTTGCGCGGCCGAACGGGCCGTCGACTGCGTCGTGTTGGCCGTGTGGTTGTGGGCACTGGTGGTGCCGGGGTCTACTACGGTTTCCTGGCGGGGTTGCCGAGGGGGCGGCCGTCGGTCAGGAGTTGTCATGCTGGCGCAGGTGGGGCTGTACTACCCGTTCATCCACTTCCGTGACGAGCGGTGGCTGAAGACGGCCGCGCTGTACTGGCGGGAGCTGGCGCGCGTCGTGCCGCAGGACTATCGCCTGGCGGACTCGCGGACCGCCCGGGTGCTGTGCGAGGAGTTCGACTTCATCACGCCGGTGGACCCGGCGCAGACCGCCCGGCAGGTGGCGCCCCTGTTCCTCGACGTTGTTGCCCGTCACGGCAGTGCCCTGCGCGCTGCCGGATACGGGGTGTCGCCGGCGTGGGACGACTGGGACCGCCGCGCGCGGGACCCCTTCACTCCTGCGCCGCCGCTCGCGCTGGGACCTACGGCGGGGCACACCCACAGCGGGCTGCCCGCGCGGGCGGGCGTTGCCGCCTCCTATGAGGAGGAGTTCACCCCCGAGCTGCGCGAGGTACTCCTGGAGTGCGGGCTGGCAGCCGATATACGGCGCAGACCTGGACTGCGGGAGCGGCAGTCCCTGGCGTACGGGCGCTGGATGGCGATGGACGCCCGACTCGCCTGGGTCTACAAGTGCGCGTTCGTCGAGGTCCTCGCGCGTCAGGGCCGGTACACGCCCACAACCGACCAGCCGGATGCGCACCTGGCGTCGGACGGCTGGGATGCGGACCGCGTCGCCCAGAGTCTGCTCGATGTCCCGGGCGCGGCAGCGGCCGCTGGGCCTGATGGCCTCACCGATGCGGTGGGGCTGCTGGCCATCCGGCTGGCCGTGCCGGCCGGGCTGGACAACGTACCGGTCGAGAAGATCGTCAAGCTGCGCCAGGAGCACCGCGCGGAGTTCGCCGCGTTCAACGCCGTCGTGACGCAGACCGTGGAGGAGCTGCGGCAGACGCTGACCGAGGAAAGGCTGGAGGAGACGCTCGTGCGCGATGTGCGAATGGCGGTCGAGGGCCGTTTCGATCTTCCCCTGCAGGCCTTGCGGGAGGCGATGAAGGCCCAGGGCATGAGTACGGCGTTCGGCCTGGCCAACGTGAAATTCGAGGTGCCCGCCCTGATGAGCCTGGCCGGTACGGCCGCAGGCGGCTTCCTCGGCCAGCCCGTGACGGGTGCGGCAGCCGGAGCGGCCCTCGGCTTCATGAACGCCCGTCACACGCACAAACAGCAGGTCAAAAGCCTCAAGGACGCGAAACCGGCCGCGGCCTATCTGCTGTCGGTGCAGCGCGGCCTGAAACCGCAGTCCCTCCTGCGGAAGATCACCCGGCGCGCCTGACCTGCCCGGCGCAGCGATCCGGCTCTTGCTGGTGCGCGCCGTTCACCGGTCCGCGACCGCCGCAGCAGTCGCCGATCTGCGATCCGGGGGGCGGTGTGGCGGGATTCGAACCCGCGACCTCCGATCGGCGTCGGCCGTAACCACCGTGCTCTACCGGTGAGGGCCTGCCTAACGGTGCTCTGACCGCTGCGCTACACACGGGCCATGCTGGCATCTCGGTGCATCGCAGGTCCAGAGGGTTCGACGCGGGACAGGTCCCCGGTTGTGGAACACGCCTCAGGCGGCGAAGCCGATGCTGGTGCAGTACTCGTACTGGCCCCACTGGGAGCCGAGGTCGACGATCTTTTCGATCCAGGCGTCGTCCAGGGCTCGGTCGTTGGCGGCGGCCCAGGCGTCGATGATGCGGTCCCAGTTGCGGACGTTGAGGGTGCGGTGCTCCAGGGTCCGCTGCAGGGGGCGGGAGACGAGGGACTGGTTGAGGGGGTGGATCTCCACGCGGGTGCCGCGGCCCTCGCGGTTGAGGCGCGTCAGCAGGTAGCGGGCGACGTTGGCGCGGCGCACGGTGCGGTAGGCGTCCTCGATGGCGGCGAGGTTCTTCTTCAGGGGGCGGCGCTCGCCCTTGAGCCAGGCGTTCAAGGTGGCGTCGGTGACGCTCAGGCCCGCGGCGCGGGCGGCGCGGCGGGCGTGGTCGGTGCGGGTGAGGTAGTGCAGGCGGGCGAGCAGGCCCCGCTCGGTGGTGAGGGGGGTGGTGAGGTAGGTGACGTAGGAGTCCAGCCGGCGGGCCACCAGTTCGTGGCCTTTGACGCCCCTGGCGCCGTACTTGCCGAAGTCGATGGTGCGCTCGGGCATGCGCTGCTCGTGCTCCTTGCCTAGTGGGTGGGCGGTTGGCCGGAGGCCGGGGCGGTGCCTGCGGTGTAGGTGTCCTTGACCTTGACCTCGGTGACGCCGCGGCCTTCGGTGAAGACGCGGCGCCAGTCGCCGATGACGTGCAGTTCGTCGGTGCCCTGGACGCTGACCACGCTCAGGTCCTCGCTGTGGGCCTTGTAGGCCTTGATCCACAGGTTGGCGAAGGCCTGCGAGCGGATCAGGTGCATCCAGTCGGGCCGGTTGAGCTCCCGGTTGTAAGTGGACTCCCCCATGGTGGAGACGAACTTGGAGTACATGGCCTTCACGTACTCGCCGGTGACCGTGTCGGCGGCGGCGATCGCCTGGTCGCGGGCGTCCTTGAGGGTGATGCGGAACTTCTCCAGCAGGCTCTCGGTCGCCCCCGAGGTGAACGACTCGTGGATCACCGGCGCCTGGCACAGCCCGTAGTTGGGGCCGGACAGGCGCAGCAGGAGGCGCAGGGTGGGTTCGGTGACCCACAGCGGGCCGTCTTCGTCGCGGTCGCCGAGCGGGTTGGGCAGGATGGTGTGGTGGTTCCAGGCGGGCGGGGTGATCAGGTGGACTCCGGCGCGGCGCCGGTCGTGGACATTGCCTTCGGAGTGTTCGAGCTGTCCGAGCGGCAGGTGGGTCTTGAGGGCCGACAGGTAGGCGCCGTTGATGTCCAGCGCCGTGACCGCGTGCTCGCCGGCGGGCAGGTGGGGGCGGGTCCACTTGGGGCGGGCCTCCCAGATCTGGTCGGCGCCCTTGGCGGACTGCTTGTGCAGGATGTCGGGCAGCCACGGGTGGGCGACGACGTCGTAGCGGCCGCCCTTGCGGGTGTGGTCCAGCAGGGTCATCGCGTTCGGGATGGCCTGCTTGACCAGGGCTGCGGTGGCGGCCTCGATGTCTCCTTGGTGTTCGGCCAGGGCGGTGGTGACGGCGTCCGCGATGAGGTCGGGCACGTCGGCGGCCGTCTGTACCCGGCCGCCGCGGCGCACCGTCTTGACGGGTGCGGCAGAGCGGGCCGCCGCACGGGTCGTCCGGCCGGGGACAGCCGCTCGCGCCGGGGGCACCGGGGCGCCAGGCGTAGGTGCGGGGGTGGGGGCAGGTGCGGGGGTGGGTGCGGTGCATTCGGCGGGGTCCAGGTGCTGGGGGTATCCGGCGACCTGGTGGCGTGCGTCGTGTCCGCACAGCACGCACGGGCGGGGCACGGCCAGGGCCTCGACCTCGTCGGCTTCCGGCCCGGCCGGTGCCTGCCCCTCGCCCTCGTGCGGTGCGGCAGCCGGTGGGGCACCGGCGTCAGCCCCGGGTTCGGGTTCGGGTTTGCTGGCGGCATCGGCGGCGAGGGAGGCGAGTTTGTCCTGGGCGCCCTTGAGGAAGTAGGCGTACCGGCCGCGGACTTCGCCGCCCGGGTCGCGGCCGCTCTCCCAGCCGGCGACCGTGGAGGGGCTGACGTCCAGCGCGCGGGCCACCTGCGCGCGGGAGAGATGCAGCGCCTCGCGCAAGGTCCGGCGCTGCTGGGCCGGGGGCAGTTCGGCCTCCGGACCGGCCGCGGCCAGCAGCGCGTCCACCGCGTCGAAGTGGGTCATCACCGCTTCCTTCCCGGCGCGTGCGCACCTTGCTGCTGTCCTGCGGTGCGGCGCGCATCGGGCAGTTGCTCGCACGCCCGGCTCGGGCCCGCCAGCAGATCCAGCACGTCGATGCCGTAGTGCTCGGCCAGCGCGTCGCAGTCGTCCAGGCTCCACGACGCGCTGCCGGCCTGACGGCGGCTCACCTGGGCCTGCGAGACCCCGAGCGCCTGGGCCAGTTGCGCCTGCGACTCCTGGGTGGCGTGCATCAGCGCCGCCACCGTGATCCCCACCCGCTCCGCCAAGGACATCTTCACACCCCACACCCTACCCCGCTTATGCGCTGAACGCATAAAAAAGCGTTGCCTGCATACATGATTCCTTCCGTGTATCTCTTCGTGCGGGCCGGGGGCTGTCCGCCCCGGCAGCGGCAGCCTCGCATCGCTCTGCACCGCGCGAGGGCCGTGAGGGGTGCGGCAGCGGACGGGGCAGGGCCGCGCCGCACCGCAGCGCGCAAGGGGCCATGATGGGCGCGGTCATCCGCCGGCGGCGCGGCGGCGGGACGGCAGCGGGGCGGGCCTTCCACGGCGTGGCGGGTCAAGGAGCCAAAGCGCCCGAAAGCCTGGTGTGCGCCGCTGCAGGCACCTGGTGTGCGGGACGCCGTGGACGAAGGGGGTCGCCCCCGCTGCCCGTGCCTGCCCGCCCTGTCACCGGGTGCCGGCAGGTCTCACAGAGCACCGGCCGACATACCCGGAAAGGAAACCGAACTATTTTAGGGCAAAAAAATTACCGAGCCGGGCTCGGTATCACAATAACAATGTGCAGGTTTTTCATTAGCGGCCTGTATCGACCTCAAGGGAATAGAAGTCCCGCTGACAAGAAGTCCCCTGCTGACTCACTTCACACCTTTCCCTTCCGGAGGTGAAATTCGCATGAAATTCAATACCAACGCAAGCAGCAAGGAGCATAAGGCAAAGACCCACCAAGCCCAGAACGATACGGAACTTCAAAGTCTTCTGCTTCATCCCTTCAAGGCGCATGCGCGCAGACCATCCCTTCTTGTTCAGCAGCTCCCTCCAGCGGCCCTCGACTGCACCACGCCATTGGCATTCCACCTGTTCAGAGCGGTTCTTCCTGCTCGTGGTGACCTCATTGCGCCCCACCCTGCACGTTCCCATGACTCGTTCCTCTCGTTAGTTTCAACTGGTTTCATCACTTCCTAAGCTTGACGACTGCGAGCACAACGAAGCCCGGATTGAGTCTGTCCCTCAATCCGGGCACAGCAATTACCCGCATTCATGCTTGCGGTGCGTCGAACTTCCCTTGGTGCATGTTTATATCTTAGCAGACCCCACAGGGCTAAGTAAAGGGGGTACGCCGCTTCTGGAATGACCGGATCCGTTTTCCTGGGTGGCGCTTCAGGCGCTTCAGTCGGGCGGTGGAAATGAGTGTAGGGATTTCTGCTTCATTGTCAAGCAGCGGTCGCGTGCGAGGTGAGACGGACTCCTTTCCCGATGGTTTCGGGGGTGAATACCCGTCTTTCCGGATGGAGGGGTCTGCCTGCTGGTTTTGCCGGTCACGGGCAGCGTTCCTGGCGGGTTGCGCGGGCCTGACCGGCGTCCGTGCCGGGCCCGGATGCGCGGTACGTGTTCGTCGGAGGCGGCCGCACTGCGGCTATTACGCTGGCGCCCAGCCGTCGCCGACGGCCACGTGTAGCGCTGAGGGAGCGCAGTGAGCAGTCGACCGATTCCAGCGGCAGTGGGGGCTCCTGCAGAGGGAGAGGTTTGTGCCGTGCGCCGCGTGACGGTAGCTCAAGCCCCAGACCGCGTAGGTCCCCGGTCGTCGGTGGCTGGTGATCGGGCGCCTGGGGTGTAGGCGGTTGCATGGCAGTCTCCGGACGTGCGCGGGCTGGCCAGGGGCGGAAGCGTTATCCGATTCTGTCAGTTCTCCCTTGCTGTCACAGCCGTCTCTGCCCTCGCTGGGTATGCGGGATCTTGGGTTCCGGCGGGAGGTCAGGAGCTCTGTGGCACGGGTGCCGGTGGCTGAGAGGGCACGGGCGGGGCGGCAGGCGTGGTCTGTAGGGCCAGTTTGCGGTAGCCGGTGGTCGTGATGGTGTGCCACGACAGGTAGAAGCCGACGGCGGCCAGAACTCCCAGGACGGTGACGGTGGCGACGAGGAGGGCGCAGTGTTCGACGGAGTATCGCGCCAGCGCGAGATCGGTGGCCAGGGTGAGCAGGATGCTGTTGAGGACCCAGCCGCGGCAGATCCGCAGGCGGGAGCGCGCGTAGTCGGCGCGAGCGACCAGGGCAGGGCTCTCAGCAAGTTTCAGGCGGGCCTGGGCGTAGGCGGCGGACGTGGAGAAGGACCGGGCTCGCAGTCGCCGTCGCGGGCGAGTGAGGGCAGTGTCTGCGGCGCGGTCGATCAGAATGCCCAGTGCGTAGGCGAAGGCGAGGGCTGCGCCGGCCGCAAGGGGCGTGCCGGCCGCGGGAGCCAGGCGTCGGCTGTCGTCGGGGCCGGCGATGGCCGCGGCCAGGATGCCTAGTCCGGTGAGGAAGCCGATGCCGACGACGAGGACTTCGACGAACATGGCGGTGGCGGCCACGACCGTGGAGGGTTCGGGCTGCGGCGGTCGGGTCACAGGTGAACGCTCCAGATCTCTGCCATGTCGCTAAGCATGGTTTCGGGTAATTCGTCGTCCCAAACGCTTCGCAGCAGCATCTTTGCGCTACTCAGGCGCTCGAAGATGATCAGGCTCTCTGGCTGGCTGGCCAGTACGTAGCGGCCGTGGGTTAAGAAGAGTTCGCTGGTGGGGCCGTAGTCGCGGTAGGCGTCCTCAAGCTGTTGGCGGTGCTGCTCTGCGAACTGGGCTAATTTGTTGGGGTAGTCAGGTTCGCGTTCGACGGTTTCGATCAGGACGTCGAGGATGTCTTCGGACAGGTCGCGCCGGTACTCGTGCTCGGTGAACGTGCGGTAGAGGAACTCTGCTTGGGCCAGGAGTCGGTTGGTGCGGGTGAAGTCAGGGTGCTGTGCCAAGACGTCTACCCCCCGTTCGACTTCGAGGTCGTACAGTTCGACCAGGGCGATCAAACGGTACAGCGACCTACTGACATCGCGGGGTACGTCGGTGGCGCCTGTTTTGTAGAGCAGTCGGTGGGACATGCGGGCCCACAAGTCCGTGGCTTCGGTGCGGATTTGGATCTCGCACTCGTAGGGTCGGCCGTCGCTGTCCCTGAGGTCGCCAGGGGCGAGGACTTGGACGTGCAGGCGGGGGTACTGCAGCGTGTACTGGCCCTCGACGTCGTCTCGTTCTCGGTAGTCCTGGGGGTCTTCGACCAGTGTCAGGTTGTCCTTGACCACCTCAAGGGCCTCGTTGAGGAAGCCTTTGTGCTGGACGATGATGCGGACGCCGGCCTTGTCTGTGATCTGGTTCCAAGGGTCGGGGTATTCCTTGTGATACGCCTTGGTGACGAAGCTGCCGGTCTCCTTCGCCCGGTGGGCAACTTCGCAGGTGATGTGGGCGCGGGCGGTCTTGCGCCGTAAGAGGGCCGCGGTGAGCTGTGCCGCCTTCCGGATGTTGGGGAGTTCCGCCTGGTACCGGTGAAAGGCGTCGTTGACGACGCTCACCCGGTGGAGTCCGGTCCGGGTGTTTGGATGTCTGTGTGCGGGGTGTCGGGTTTGCGTGCACTGTAGTGACTGCGTGTGGAGTTGATCTTTCCTGTGACGGTGACCGTGGAGGTGCCGTCGGGGTGTTCTTCGATCTTGATGTCCTCACGCACCCGCTTGACGGGGGCGACGATGGAAATGCCGCTGGCGAAGCCGATCTGCAGCTCGCTCAGGCGGGGGGCGACCCGCTCGATGTCCTTGTCGAAGATGTTCGTGGGAACGCTCTTACTGGCCAGATAGGCCAGGAAGCTGTCCTGGTCGTAGGGGTCGTCGAGGTGATCGGCCGCGAAGGCGGTGGGATCCAGGGTGGCGGTGTGGGAGCGCAGTTCGACCAGGACAGCCATCAGGTAGTCGACGCTCTTCTCGGGGTCGTCGACTCTTTTGTCGACCCAGTCGACTGCTGCCTCGTGGAATTTCTGGGTGAGGCGCTTGGGGTCCTCCTTCTGCCGGCATCCGAGGAAGGATTGAAGCCAGAACTGCGCCATTTTGCCCGACAGTTGCTTGTCAGCCGCCCATCCCTCAATGGGGCCGTCTTCAGGAATGCCGTCGGCGCAGAACAGGCCGGCCTTGTAGACCTTGTTGTGCTCGGTCATCAGGAGGTTGGTGACGTAGCTCATGTCGAAGGTGCGTTTGCCGTCGACGAGCACATCGTCTGCCCGGAACCCGCCCTCTTGCTCCAGCTTGACGATGAGCAGCGCCCGCTTTCCGGCGAGCCGGGCCGAGGCAACGAGCAGAAGTCCTGCGGAGCTGTTCCCCTTCCCCTTCTGGCTGTCGAAGAGGAGCTCGGCGAGGTCGGTGGAGACGCTCACCAGGTCATGCCGCTCGATGAGGTACTCGTAGACGCGGTCCGGCAGGGTCGACTTCTTGGTCTCGAGCTCCTCTACGACCGGGCGCCCATGCCTGGCGAGCACGCCTCGGAAGTTGGCCTGGATCTTGCCGCGCACATCCTCGCTGAGCGTGCACGGTGCCTCGCTGAACTCGATCTGCGCCGGTGTCGGGTCATTCCGTTTTTGCGTCGGGACCAGGTGAAAGATGGCCTCGTCAACGACGAGTTGAGCGAATTCGCCCGACATGACCCACCCCGTGAATCTCTTGCGAAGAGCCCAGCGACTGGGCTTCGACCGCATGTCCGCGCCACGTCGGAGCCGACGGGCGTGTGTGTTGTTCTTCGCGACGTGAGTCGCCCGTCCTGAGGCGGGGCGCTGCTCCTGCGTCAGGAAACTGATGCGGTCAGCGTAACGGTCTGTGTGCAGCGGCGAGGGTATTTGCCAAGGAGATATGCGGTTAGTCATCAAAATGACTGAAAATAGATGAACCATGCGTCATATGCAGTTGTCAGTAGGCTACTTCGGGCGCGTTGCGCACTCGTCGGCAGCACTGGGCGCCATGTCGATCCGCACTCTGTGTCATCAGCGTACGGGAGCTCACTCCTCCACCTGTCCTGGAGCGGGGGACCAGGCTTCCGGCTGTGAGGACGCCGGGTCAAGGAGGCGCGTGAGGACGGCGTCGTGTTCTTGATAGAGGACGCGTCCGGTCGCCTGCAGTTGGGCGGCCAGCGCGGGATCACAACTGCTTGGGAGAGGACCGAGTGGGACGGCAGACGGCTGGTCGCCGGCTGCGTGCACGAGAGCGGTGTCCATCGCGACGAGGCGTGCCCCGTAGGTCTGCTGCACTGTGGCGGCGATGTGCAGGCCCGCGGCATCCAGATCGCCTGCGTAGCGCAGGGGAACGCCCTGGTCGACTGCCAGTTGGAGCAGTGCATGGTCGACGGCGCGAAGCTGGCCGCTCGTGCAGGCGATGGGCTGGGGGCTGGCGCACTCCATCGCGGCCTCGAGGACGGAGGGGTTCTCGACGACGGTCAGCGGGTGCGGCGCCAACCGAGGCGGGGTGTGGGTGAGGTCGAGGAGGTTGAGGGCGACGGGAGTGGTGGCTTCATTGAGGCGGCGGTCGATGGGGCCATCGCCAAGGGCGCGGACCTGGTGGAGCAGGACGGTGGCGGAGAGCCGGTCGGCGATGATGCCGTGCTCGGCGAGCAGGGCGCGTATGTGGTCGGGGCGGGTGGGCTCCGGACTGCCTGCGAGCTCGGCGACAGCGGTAATGAGGCGCTGCCCGGGCCCGGTTATGGCATCGAAGTAGTGCGGGTCGCCTGCGTGGTCGTGGGCGATTTTGGCCAGGGTGCGGGGCGGCGTGTGCGGGAGGTGGCGGGTGACGGAGGCGAGGGCGTCGATGAGACGACGCATCTCGGGAACGGTTTCCTCGTCGGCTCCTGAGGTGAGCCTGGCCCGCAGCCGGGGCAGATGCGGCAGCTGCTCCTGGGCGTAGAAGGTCAGTTCTTGGCGCAGTTCGGCGGCGGCGAGGCGGCCGTGCCGACGGTTGACGACTTCGCGGCCCACGGCGTCCTCGACCAACGACTGCAGGGTGTCCACGGTCAGGCCGAGGGCGTCCAGGAGGGGATGCAGCGGCACTTTGACGCCCCGGTCGGTGTGCGGGACGCGGGTGCGGCCGCGGCGGCGCTGGGCGGATGTGTCGAGCCATGACTTCAGGGCGGCCACCGCGCCCGGTGCCAGGCCGGGCACGGTGACGGTGGCAATGTCGGCCGGGGTGCTGCCGGCGCTGAGGCGGTCATGGATGGCCTGCCACAGCGGGGCCAGTTCCGGGTCGGCGGCGAGGAGGGTGCGGTCGGCGGTCATGGAGTGTCCTGGGGCTGCGCGGCGGTCATGTCGAAGGTGAGGGGCTGGGGTTCGCCGTGGCCGTGCCACAGCCAGGGGACGGTGATGCGGCGCCGACCGGCGGTGACGACCTCGTGGACCATGGCGCGCTGGGTCTCTCGTTTGATCAAGGGGGTCATGAACGGGGCGGTGGCCAGGACGTCGAAGTCCCAGGAGCGCAGCAGGGCCAGGACCTGGCGCAGGTTGCGTTCGTCGAAGGCTGCGTCGATCTCGTCGATGGACAGCAGGCGGGGGCCTGCGTAGCCGCGGATGGAGTACATCGACCAGGCGGCCGCGAGCAGGGGCAGCATGGTGGCCAGGCGCCTTTCTCCGGTGGAGAGGGTTTCCAGCGGGTTGGAGCGGGCGGTGATTTCGCGGAACTTCTCCTTGCCGGCGGCCTCGAAGGAGGCGTGGGTGACGGAGATGGTCCAGTCGTACCAGCTGCGGTAGTCGAAGGTGTGGGCGACGCGTTCGGCCCAGGGCTCGCCGGCCTTTTCGTTCATGCGCTGGCGCAGCGCATCGTACATCTGTTCGAATGTGTCGTCGGAGGGCGGTTTGCCGATGAGGTCCACCATGCGCTGGGCCTCGGGGGTGTCGCGGACGTCCCATTCGACCTGGACGCCGACGTGGGCCACGCCCGTGCGGACGTCTTTGAGGGTGTCGTGGATCTGGGCGACCAGTTCGACGGCTGCTTGCCTGCGCAGTTGGATGTCGCGCTGGAGGCGGGTGAACAGGCTTGTCTTGAGGACCTGTTTGATGTCGGCGCGCAGGTCGTCCTCGAGCTGGGCGGCGGTGGCCTTGAGGTCCTGGACGGTGGTGGGCACGTCCTGGCCCCGCACCGCGGCGGGGTCGGCGACGACAGCACGCCGCCAGGGGGTGTCTTCAATGCCGAGCAGCGTGACCTGCCGGTCGAAGCCGGCCAGGTCGGCGCTGGCCTTGCGGGCGGCGGTTTCCAGCAGGGCCAGGTCGCGGTCGCGCTGGCGTTCCAGGGCGGTGCGGCGGTCGGTGCCGCCGGGGGCATCTGCGAGCAGACGCCTGGCCCAGGCCACGCTCGCGGTGAGGTTGGCGGGGCGGCCGTGGCCGGTGGTGGGCAGGTCGTCGGGGACTACGGCGAGACCCTCATCGACCAGGCGGCCGAGCCGGACCGTACAGGCATCGCGGCTCTTTTCGGCGGCTTCCCGCTGCGGGATGACCATCGTCAACGTGGTCTGGGCGGTGATGGCCTGCCGATCGGCTTCCTGCTGGCGGCTGCGGCAGTGTTCGGCACGGTCTTCGGCCTGCCGGAGGTTCTCCGCCGCGGCGTCCCGGTGGGCCATGAGCTCTTGGTACTGGGCACCGTGCAGGGCGCGCATTTCGGCAACCGTTGCGGCTTCCTCCTCGGCGCGTCGCTGGGACTGGGCGGCTTCCTGTTCGGCCCGGGCGCGGCGTGTGCGGCGCTCGGCGGCTTCGGTGTGGTCGCCGTCGGCCCGTGCGATCAGCTCGGCGACCCGCTGCGCGGCCGGGGCCCAAGCCTGGATGTGGCCCACGAGTTGGGCGACAGTTTCCCGGCGGGCGTCGAGATAGTCCGGTTCAGTGCGGAGCATGTCGCCTGCGGGCAGGGATGCTGCGCGGTTGAGTACGCGCAGTGCCTCACTGACGGCTTTGGAGGCGTCCTCGTAGCGGTCTGCGGCCTTGACGGCTTCGGCGCGTGCTCGGTTCAGTTCTTGTCCGGCTGCGTCCTCGGCCGTGTGCGCTGCCTCGACGGCTTCGATCGCCTGGGAGGGGAAGTTTTCGCGTTCGGTGTCGGCGGTCTGCTGGGCAGCCGCGGCGTGGGCGAGGGCGTCTGAGCTGGCCTCGGCGGTGGCCGCTTGGTCGGCCGCGGTATCTGCGGCGGCCTGGGCGGCTTCGGCTGCGCGGGCCTCGCTGTGCCGGGCGTGTTCGTGGGTAAGGGAGGCGGTGGCGACGGCTGCGGTACGGGTGGCCGCGGCTGCCTCGAGTTCGGCCAGGAGCCGCTCCAGAGCCCGGTCGGCGTCGGCCAGCGCTGCGGCGGTGCTGTGCTTGGCGGATTCGGCGGCCGCACGCCGGTCGGCAGCCTGGACGCGGGCGTCGTCGACCTGGTGGGCGGGCGGGAGGCTGTCGCGTTCGGCGGCGGCTTCGGTGATGTCCTGGCGGCGGCGCGCCAGGTGTCCTTCCTCTTCCGTGAGGGTGCGCTGGGCGACGGCCAGGTCGTCTTCGATGCGCCTGACACGCTGCTGGCGTGTCCGCTCCCGGGTGGTGCGGCCGATGAAGGTGGCCCGGTATCCGGCGGGAGCGCTGGCGGTGAGGACGCCGTTGGCCAGCCGGCCGGTCGCCGGGTCACTGCCGGGGGCGTCCAGCGGGATGGCGGCGAGGATCTCGCGAACGCGGGTGGTGTCGACGGCCTGGGTTTCCTCGACGACCATCAGGTCGGCCAGGGTGCGTCCCTGGGCGGGAGTGGTGGGGGTGAGAGTGAGATCGCCGTCGTACACCCGGCCGTCAGGGGTGACCAGGGCGTCCAGGAGGCCTGAGACGAGGAGGGCTCCTTCGAGGCGGTCAGCGTCGGCGGCGCTCAAGCCGGGAGCGAAGTCGACGAGTGCCCACAGTGGGATGCCGTCACCCTCGGTGCGGGTGCGCCAGGCCGGAGGCGTCGGGACCGGTGCGGCCTGCTGCGCCCGGTGCAGTTCTTCGGTGAGGGCGGAAACGGTTTCGGTCGCGGCCTGGACCTGCCGGGCCGCTTGTTCGGCCTGGCGTTGGAGGTGCGGTGCGGCCTGGGCGTGTGCACGTACTGCCGCCAGGATGAGGTCGTCGGGCCGCAGAGCGTTCAGGTCGGCTGCCGGTGCGGTCACATGGGGCAGGGGAAGGTCATCGGCAGACAGGTGGGTGAGGTCGTCGCGCCATGCGTGCACCCGGCCCAGCCAGTCGCGCACCGCCTGAAGGGCAGCCGCATCGGCTGCGGTGCAGGCCTGTTCGGCTGCGTCGAGCGCAGCCTGGGCGTTGCTGCGGGTCTGCTGGTGGACTCGGTGGGCCTGGGTGCGGCGGGTGTCGTCGGCTTCTGCCTCGGTGTGCGCCTGCTCCAGGGCGGCCTGGTGTGCGGCGCCGGCTTCGTCTGTGCTCTCCCGGGCTGCGGCGTGGGCGATGCGGGCCTGGTCTGCGGCGCGGGCAGCGGCGTGGGCCAAGGCGGCGTCAGCGGCCGCCTTCTGCTGGTGCCCGGGCAGATCGATGCAGGTACGGGCCGAAGCCACGGTGGACGCGAGCCAGACGGTGAGCCGGCTGGTGTCGGTGCGTTCCTCGGTCTCCCCCGGCCCGGTCAGCTCCGGCGGCAGCGGTCCGAGCAGGGGCGCGGTCTCCTGCCAGGCGTGGAGGCGGGTGGAGAGCTCCTCCTCCGTGTGTCGGCGGTCGCTGGTGGCCTGGGCGGCAGCTTCGCGGTGTGCGTGTTCTGCGTCTTCAGCGGCACGCTGTTCGTCCGTGGCCGTGCGCTGGTTGTCCTGCATGTGCTGGTAGGTGTGCAGAGCCCGGTCGACGGCCTGGATCTGTCGCTGGTGGTCTTCCGCCCA
This sequence comes from Streptomyces sp. CWNU-52B, assembly GCF_047444975.1. Classification (NCBI taxonomy): domain Bacteria; kingdom Bacillati; phylum Actinomycetota; class Actinomycetes; order Kitasatosporales; family Streptomycetaceae; genus Streptomyces; species Streptomyces sp. CWNU-52B. The sequence goes on from NZ_JBLFJV010000035.1 coordinate 43,841, forward strand.
GGCCAGCGGGTGGCTGCACAACCAGGATGTGTCCAGCGCAGTGTCGCCGCCGTTGCGGGCCTCAGCGAGGGCCTCGGATGTGGTCATGAGGTGTTCGCAGGCAGCCCGCGCTCCCAGAGCGGTGGCAGTGGTGCCCAGGTCACCAGAAATCCGGGTGAGCTGGGTCTGGGCAGCCCGGGCGTCGTTCCGGCTGCCGGCGGCCTTGCCGTGAGCCTCGTCGGCATCGGTGCCGGCCGTCTGCGCGCGCTGGGCGGCGGCTTCGGCCTGTACCGCGAGATCGCGGGCGCGTTCCTCGTGGTGCGGCAGTTCGGCTCCGGCATGGTCCTTCAACAGTGCCTCGTCCGCGGACAGTTGCCCTTGGGCGCGGGAGATGTCGCTCTGCGCGCGGGCATACTCCTGGGCCGCGTCCTGGGACGCCTGCTCGGCAGCGGTCAGCTGGTCGGTGGCCTTCTTGAGGCTGCGGGCATGGTCGTCGAACTCGGTATTGGCTGCGGTCAGGGCGGCGGCTTCCACCTGGGCCAGGGTGCGCAGGTAGCGGCGGTAGCTGCGGTCGGTGCCGTCCAGGAGCTTGGCTTCCTGGCGGGTGCGCTCCAGTTTGTTTTCGAGTTCGGAGATGCGTTCCATCGCTTCGGCGACCTGGGTGAGGTTGTCGGTGTCGAGGGCGGGCAGGGCGTCGGTGAGGACCTGCCGCATCCGGGTGGGGGAAATGCCTTCGGCCGTGCGCACGCTGCGCAGGGAGCGCATGACGGCGAGCAGTGCCTCGAACTGGACCTCGTTGAGCGGGGCGAACAGACGGGTGCGCACGTTGTGGCGGTAGGAGCGCTCGTCTTGAGGAGTGAGTTGTTTCAGGGAGCCGCGCAGAGTTTTGGAGTCGGTGAACATCTCGCCCTGGCAGGCGGCCAGTTGTCCGGCGAGCGCGTCCAGGCCGACGGGCTCGCGTTCATGTTCCAGGATCAGGTCGCTGCCTACCCGGCCGGGGGTGAGGAAGAAGGCACGGTGCAGGTGGCCTGCGGTGGCGCGCAGCCACAGGCCGGTGGTCATGTACCGGGTGCTGCCGTCGGCCGGATCGTGCAGGCCGTACTCGAGCCACCAGATGCCGGTGCGGTCTTCCCGGTCGTTGAAGTCGGTGTGGCGGCTGGTTAGGGTGCCTGCGGCCTTGCCGGACACCGACAGGGCGGTTTGGGAGGTGTCAGCGTCCAGCAGGACGGTGATCAGCATGGAGGCGGTCAGGGACTTGCCGGAGCCGTTGGGGCCAACCAGGGCGAGCCAGCCTCCGGAGAAGTAGAGCTGTTCGCTGGCCCAGGCCCAGGAGTTGACGATGCCGGCGCGTGTGGGCTGCCAGCGGCCTTCGGCGGTGGGGGTGCCGATGATCGTCTCGTCGCCTGTCAGGCTCAGATGCGAGGCGGGGTGCTCGGTGGGCTTCATCCGTCGTCTCCTCGGCGAGCCTGGTTCGCGGCATCGGGGGTGGGGGCGGTCTGGTCCGTCTCGGGCGGCGTGAAGAGGGGTATCGCCGGGTCGGTGGACGCGGTGGCGGCTGGTGCGGGTGGCGGGGCGGGCTGGCGAACGCGGACGCGCCACAGGTGCACGCCGGGTGTGGGCAGCCAGGTATCGGGGTGGGCGGGTTCGGGGGTGAGCAGGCCGACGCTGGTCAGTTCGGCGGCCGCGGCGCGGGCCAGTGCGGGCATGCGTTCGTAGGTGGCGGCCCAGCGGGGCTGGTTGGCGCGTATCTGGGTGAACAGCTCCGCGATGTCGGTGAGGGTCAGCGGTGCGGTCGGGTCCTCGCGGCCGGGGAGGGTGGCCAGCAGGGCGAGGGCTGCCTGGCGTTCCGTGCGGCGGCCGTTGGGAAAGTCGATGCTGCTGGACTGGCCGCTGGGATCGGTGACCTGCCACCAGTCGCGGCGCACGGTCGCGGTGAGCCCGAGGGCGGCCAGCACGTTGAGGGCGCGTTCGCGTCCGCTCAGCGTGTGCAGGTAGGGGGTGGTGTCGGTGTCGTCGTCGAGAGGGTCGGTGGCGGGGTCGTCGACGAGGCGGCGGATGGCGTTCAGGCGCCGCTGTTCCAGCGTGGGGGCATCGTCTGTGGCGTGGGCGGTGTGATCCAGGAGGGACTCGGCGGACAGGGCGGCGGCATGCTGGTCCGGCGGCACGCCGTCGAGTTGCAGGAGGGTGGGTGACAGTGAGGAGAATCTGGTCGCGAGGCGGTCTCGGGAGGCCGTGACAATGAGGTCGCCGTCCTCGTCGGCCAGGGCACGGTCGAGGTCGGCGTCGACGGTGACGGTGCCTTCCGCGACGAGGATCTTCAGGGCGTCGGCCAGACTCTGGCGGTTGTGGCGGGCCTGTTTCTTGCTGACGTCTTCGGTGGCGACGACCGGGAATGTCGGCAGGCGTCCGTCGGCGGTGTCGGTCGCGCAGACCTGGGCGATGGCCTGCATGAGTTCGCGCACGCTCATGCGCGGGCGGCGCCACAGCTGTTCGCAGGCCAGGCAGATGAGGATCATCACCAGCGTGCCGGCCAGCGGCTGTTTCTCCCGCACCAGCCTCGGGCCCCGGTCGGCCGGCACGTCTTGGCGTCGTTTGTGCAGGCGGATCAGACCGGCGACCTTGTGGACCTCCAGGGTCCAGTTCAGTTCGGTGCGGAAGAACTCGGCCAGGGCCGGGTGGCCCTGAAGGGCCACCCGGTAGTGCTCGGGATCGTTTTCGATGGTGAGGCGGCCGGTCGCTTTGAGCAGGCGGGCGCTCGCGCGCAGGTCGGCGTCGAGCAGCAGGGTGTCGTTCATGCCACGCTCCGGTTGGGCCCTGGCGACCCGTGCTCGGCTGGGCGGTGTGGGGAGGATGTGTGGTCCTGGGGAGTGACCGACAGCCGCAGGTCGGGCCCGGACAGGTGTCCTTCGGCCAGTTCGACGGTGACGGTGGTGCGGGGACGGCCGGGCCTGACGGTGACGTCCAGGCCTGCCTCGTCGACGGTGGCCCGCCCCGTGCCGTCCTGCGGGTGGTGCTGGCTGAGCGCGACTTCGACGGCATTGAGCAGAATCAGCGCTGCCTCGAACGGCAGTTGGCCAAGGTATTCGAGGCCGACCTCGCCGTCAGTGGTCAGCAGCGCGGCCAGATGGCGGCGCCGCTGCGCGGCTGCTTGTGCCTGGGCGTGGGCCGCGGCGCGGTCGGCGGTGGTGTCAGGGACTTTGCGGGGCCGTCCGGTGGTCCGCCCGTGCCGCTCGTGTTCCCGCAAGGTCACCTCGACCTGGTGACGGCCGGAGCCGGACTGGGCGGGGGTGCCATGCGCGACGTCCTCCTCGGCGGCGCCGATGACGGCGTGCCAGGCGGGCCAGTCGCCGAAGGCGGCCGCGTACACGCGGCGGGCTTCGCAGTCGTCCGGCTGGCGGTGCAGGCTGTAAGCGAGGGCTCTGAAATCGACGCCCAGGTCGCTGCCGCGCCGGCGGGCCATGTAGCGGCGGTCGATGGCGACCAGCAGCGTGTGCACGGCGCCGCTGGCCGAGTCGATCAGCCGGTGTACCGTGCCGTCCGGTTCGAACCAGGCTTCCAGATCGTTCAGGCGGCGGATTCGTTCGTCGATCCAGTGCTGCTGGTCGGCGGCATCCAGGAGACCGGCGTGCTCGACGGCTGCTTCCACTGTGCGGGCGAACCCGGCCGTGCGCAGCTCGGCGAGGGCCCTCTCGACGCGCGGGAGGCCGCGCCCGTATTCGCGGGGGAACTGGCGCAGGGCCTCCACGACGCGGTCGCGGTTCTCGCCGAACACGTCGTTGTCCGTGACGTCGGACTGCACCATTTTCGCCAGTGCTGCGTAGAAGTCGGCCGTCACCCGCTGCAGTTCGTCGATGCGGGTGCGCACGTTTTCCAGGTCACCCGGCAGCCGGCCGTGATCCTCCTTCAGGTGGTCGAGGATCTCCCGCAGGGTGTCCTGAACTCCGTCCAGAAGGCGGCTGGGCAGCTGCAGGGCACGTACGACGTCGACGACCGCGGTACGTACGGCGGCCACCACGCCGCGTCCCCGCTGGGTCAGCGCCCACGCCTCCTCTCGCGCCGACAGGCCTTGCAGGCTGCGCAGCGGAGCCGCGTAGTCGTGAAACGGCTCGGCGAACTGCCAAGCCAGCAGCTGGTCCAGCAAAGAGCGCAGTTCAGATTCCGGCAGCGGGTCGTGGTAGCCAACTGCCTTCAGTTGCGCGGCGATGTCCGGCAGTGTCGCCATCGGCCCTCGCGTGGACAACTCCTCCAGGGCGGCCAGCAGCGCAAGGTAGCGCTCCTTCACGAGCCCCTCGGGCATTCCGAACACGTACCAGTCCCCCGGTACGACCTCCTGCCACCACATACGCGAACGCAACAGCATCTCCCTCTGCAGTCCGAGACCACCACGTCCCCGGCGATGCAGACCAGCGAGAGACACCACGCTGATCTGCTTTCCGAGCCGCTTTTGAAAGCTAGACGTCGCCACTGACAACGCCTGCCGGCATCCCGAGAATTCGAGGGATTTCAACCGCTTCCAATGACTCGAATCAACATCCTTGGCACCCAATCGGGCATCTGCCCGAAGCCGGGGCGCGAGCGCGTCCGCCTCGTTTATCACCGGGCGGCAGAAGCTCCATGGAATGTCTCTGGCCTGCGGCAACAAGCGTTTGAGAGGGACGATCGATACCCGCAGGGCCAACGGTTCCGAGCCCAGCGAACAGCGTCAGCCACCCTGGCGTCATCAGCCGAAATCAAGTCATTGTTCTTATGAAGGAGCGGCTACCTCACGCAAAAGCCGCTCGAACACATATTCCCAATTAGGAATTTCGAGTTCGTGTTCGAATTTCGACCCAGTCGATCATGCGCCCATCTCTGCGGCGACTGTGGTCGGGTAGCCGGATCACACACCTGTGACTGAGCCTCTGAGTTGGCCGGCTCTGCCTTGCAGACACACGTTGGACATGGAGAACGGTATGGCTGGATGATGGAGCGGCTTGTCAGCTCCACCGAATCAGGAGTTCGTCGTTGCCGGTTGACTTCATGAGCGGAGTCAGTTCACCGTGAACGGAGCTCGCTCAAGGTATGAACAGTGGGGTCGCCCTCATGGATCTGTCGGTGGCAGTGGCGCAGACGCGCGACGAACTCGGCACGGACGTCTACGTCTTCGTCGAGGGGGAGCAGCGCGACTTCCTCAGCGACCCGTTCACGCTCGGCATCGCCGCGTGGATTGTGTCGACGTTTCTGAATGGTTTCACAGCGGCCGCCCAGGGCGAGGTCGAGGGCTGGGGAGAGCGCACGTTCGGTTGGTTGCGGGACGACGCGAGGCAGGACTGGAAACGGACGCTGCCGCCGCGCAGGCCGCCGTGGCGGGCCGGGTGCCGGAGGACGTCGAGGTCTTCGCCCGTGCCAGCGGTGCTGCGCTGCGTACTGCGCTCGAGGAGTACGGGCTTGACTGGGTCGCGGTTGAGCGTGTAGCGGCGAAGGCGCGAGAAGCGGGCCTGGAGGCGATCGGCGTGTGAACGAGGGCCCTACCGCCACACTGCCGGCCATCGACAAGGTCCTCGTCATGGCACGGACGCTCGTCGCGTTCGATCCGGACGATTGCGAGCAGTCCTTCGCCGGCGAGATCGCCTACCTGCGCGGGCAGGCTCCGGATCACTGTCGCGTGTCGGTGATCGTTGAAACGGCCCTCGATGAGCGCGTCGAGTTCGGTGATCTCCTCGTTGAGAGCCAGCACACCCTTGTCGATCCGGGCCACCATGGCGGCCGCGAGAGTCTCACCTGGCAGTGCGGTGTGCTGCGACTTGGCCGCCTCGACGGCCGTCTCGGCGAGCGCAGCTGCATTTTTCACCTTGCGGTTCTTCAGCCAGGTTCCGATCCGGCTGGCCCCGCTGCGGCGGATCGCGGCTGGCGCCTGGTAACCGGTCAGCAGCACGACCGGACCCTTCTTGCTCAAGTTCAATGCCCGCTCCAGCGCGGGGAAGAACTCCAGCAGCTGAGCCCGCAGCCGGTTGGTCTGACGGGTGCGGTCGTTGACCAGATCAAGGCGGCGGGCGGTCAGGGTGCGCAGGTCGACGGCTATCTCGTCACCGGGTCGCAGGAGGCCGAGGTCCTGGCGCATGCGCGCCTGATCAGCGATGACGAACGCGTCCTTCTCGTCCGTCTTGCCCTGACCGCGGTAGGCCGTCGACGCTTGGTGCACGGCGAGGCCGGTGATGTAGACCATCGGCTGGTCGTGGTTGAGCAGGAGACCGATCAGTAGCGCGGCGCCGCCATGGTTGGTGTCCACCGCCCACAGGGCGTCCTCGGACAGCGCGAGTACATCTGCGATGAGCTCCAGCAGAGCCCGTTCGTCGTTGAAAACTCGGCGGGAAAGGAGGCGTTCGCCTCGCTCATCGACCACCACGCAGTGGTGATGTTCCTTGCCGATGTCCACTATGGCCCAGATCTGGGGCACGGGTCACCTCCGCCAGTTCGTCGTCATACACGGACCCGCAGACGACCTCGCCGACGTTGTCCTACACAGCGATCGAGTCGCGTATCCCAATTAGCGGTCGAGTCGTCACGGGGCTCCGGGCGGCCAAGTTCTTTGAGCCATCGAACGGCGACAAGCTCACAGCCATACCTGGAACCCCCGGGCCCGCCGATCTTACGAAGGACCAGCTCAGACCCACGCTTGGAAGGTAGGACAAGCTTAGGCGACGAAGGACAGCCAGTTCGTCGCCGGGGGCCAGCGGCGCGGCTTCATGCTCTGTCGGACGCCGAGCAGATCCGCGCACCGCCCCTCAACGGCGTCCAGGGCCTTGGTGGGCGTCAGGTCGTCCAGGTGCAGGACCCGCACGCTGGCGAAGACGGCCCTCTTGGCAGGATCGCGGTCGTGCCCGTCGAGACGCCCGGTGAGACCGTTGAGGCGGCTTGCCTGACCGAGCCAGCGCAGTCGTCCGGCGATGTCGGTGATCAGGTAGATCCCGGTGAGGACACCCAGGTCGTTGAAGTGCTCGCGGTCTGTCCAGGGCAGCGGCCGCAGATAGGTCGCTTGCAGGTAGCGGCCGCCGACGATCGCCAGGCCGGCCAGGAGCGGTGCGGTCAGCACCGGCCCAGCCGGCAGCGCGGAGCGGCTCACCGCTCGCCCTCGGCGTTGGCGACCTTTTCGGTGGTTGATTCGATAATGACCTCGGTCTCGCCCTTCATGTCGACCAAGCCGACCTGCATCGCAGCCAGATCCCGCTTGAGCCGGCTCAGGGCCTGCTCCATCACCTCCACACTGTAGGAGGGCGGATCGGCCAGTGCGGGCTTGCCGGTCGCCGCGCCAGCGGCGATGGTCTCACGAGCCACGGCCAGCGCGGCGAGGAAGGCCTGCGGCAACTCACTGGACAGGCTCGTCACCAGGCGCAGCTGGGCGTCGAGGAGGACCTGTTCCGGGCTCTTTTCCGGCTGCTGGGGCGGGGCGCTGTCCGACGCGGCGGGGCGGTCGTCCACCTTCTTCTTGGCACGCCCGGTCTTCGGGAAGGTCACGCTGAACCAGATGCGGTCGGCGACGGTACCGTCGACCGGAGCGCCGGTGTCATCGATCTGGCGGGGCCGGGTGCTAGCGTCGTTGGCGCGGGCGATCTCGCGCATCAGGGCGATGGTCTGCACGGGCTTCAGGAGCATGGCGTTGCGGGCGCTGACGCCGCCGCGCCGCCCCGGTCCCCGCTGGCCGTCGGCCGATCCGCGGTCGGCCTCGACCATGCCGTGTTCGGCGAGCCAGTGCAGGCCCCGTGTCACGAGGAAGTCGGACAGCTGCGTCTTGTCGGCCTCAGCCTGGTCCAGCGCGGTCCGCCAGTCCGGCCGGTCCGCAAGGGTGCCGCGCTTGGCGATGAAGCTGGAGTAGAGCGTGCCGTCCAGCAGGCGCGGATTCCACCGGGTCCGGTAACCCTCGGCGATGGTGGCGGAGAGCATGCGCAGCCGGAGGGTGACGTTCTCCTCTCTGCTGTCGTAGTACCGCTCGGGCTCGCCGAGGACCCTGGCCACCTCGCGGTCGTGCCCGGGCTCCTTGGGGAAGGCCATGCCGAGCAGCGCCCGGTCGCGGCGGTCGCGGGCGTCGGTGACCGAGCCGGGGAAGGCATCCGGCTCGCTGTCCTCGCCGGCGAGCCAGGCCCGGACGGACTCAGTGATTAGGCCCGAGGCCTTCGCCTCGCGCAGGACCGCGCGCATGTCGGAGGTCGACTTCTCCGCGAGCGGGTAGTCGAGCTGCGGGCGGCGGTGGTCGGCACGGTTGGGGTCGAAGACCGTGTTGTGGAACTCGGCGGGGTTGTCCGTCCCGACGATGATCTGCATCTGGACGGCGGCGACCTCAGCTGCAGCCTGGGCAATGCTGTGATGGCGGTGTCCGGTGGAGTCGAATGCGCCCTGCAGCGTGTCCGCGAAGGCGGGGACCCAGATGACGGGGTCGGCGATGTACTCCGGCGGCGCCGGTTGACCGGGCTTTGGATCCGGCAGGTCGAGCATGCCGGTCGGGACGCCGAAGGCGATGTCGCGGGCGGTCAGACCGTGGAGCTTGAGCCGGGCCCGGGAGCGGTTGCTGCCTTTGATGGCCACCAGGTCGACGACCTTGCGGATGGCGGGGGCGCCCTGGTGGTTCTCGGTGATCGTCCGCACGAAGGGCACGTGCATAGTGCGGTTGGTCTGGCCGAAGACCGTCATGTCCTCGGCGAGGTCGTAGCCGCGCTTGCTGTCGGCCTCGGTGAGGGCGATGTCCATGGTGCCCAGCAGGGTGTTGAGGACAGTGGGCTCCACCGGCTCGGCGGTCGTCACGAACGGCAGCGTGGCGCCGTTCGGGCCGGACCCGGTGGTCAGCCTCGGGAGCACCCGGGCAGGGGAGGCGTCAAGCCTGGCCGGGCTGTGGAAGGCGCTGCGCACACGTTCGTTGTATTCGGTCGGGGTGCCGGCGAAGCCGTGCGTGGTCACCGACAAGACGTGCAGACCCGTCCGCTCGTCCTTCACGATCACCCCGGGGCGCAAGCGGTGGACCGTCTCGGACCGCGCCTTGGTGAGGTAGCGCTTCGGACGGATCACGTAGGCCGCGATGACGTCGGTCACCAGCGGGGGCAGGCCAGTGGCGAGGGCCAACGCCTCGGAAAAGGCCCGGGTCCAGCTGTACGTGTCGGCACCCGGGAACGGGTTGGCCCGGGTGGAAGGCTCCGCCTCGGAGACGGTCGCCAGGTTGATGGTCGTCATGATCAGACTTCCAGGAGTGGGCGAGTCTGCCCGGGCCGGTCGGTCCGGGCAGAGCAAGGGCCCGGACCCCGGTGGAGGAACTCCGGAGTCGCTGTATCAGTCACCGCACGCCGAAAACGATCTGAGTGACTGTCACACGCGTCCGTCTCCCGACCACGGGGTGCGCGGCCTAACGAGCCCGCTCGACGAAGAGAATCGGGGAGCTGAGCTGGGTGGCCATTGCGCTTCCTCTGCCCGTACGGGCCATGAGGGGTGGTGGAGAGCCGGCACAAGCCGAATGCTGACGCGATACTACGGCACTAAATGAGCTTCTGTGCAACAAATATGACAGATCGTCGTCTTCCAGGGCCTGGTCCGGCTGCGCTGACGGTTACCAATATGGATCGGCAACCGGGAAAATCTGAGCGGGTGGAGAGGGGTACTTGGCAAAATTCGGTATGTGGGAACAGCACAGCAGACGTCGCGGCAGCACCTCGTATCCCAGGTCCTGCTCAGAGAGTTCACGATGCCCGAGCCGAAGGGCAGCAGCTGCTCCCGTTCGACCTGCACAACCCCGGACGCGTGCACAAGCGGATGCCCACCAGCCGATGCGGCTGGGGCAAGAACTTCGTCGCCTTCGACTCCCCATCTGTTGAAGCATTGTGGGGCGACGTGGAGAGGCGCGTGCCTGCGGCGCTCGCCGCCGTGCACGCCGGTACTCCGTTCACCGACCCGCTTCACGCGGACGTGCTGCGCGACCTCGTCGTGCTCCACTACGTCCGCTCGCTCCACTACCGCGATGTGCACACCGACTCGGTCGAGCGGGCCCGCACGCGCCTGGTCGTCAAGGTGATCACTCAGTATCCGGAGCGGCTGAGCCTGGAGGCGCTGCGTGAAACGGGCCTGTATCTGTCCGGCCCGGCTGCCCTGAGCACCTTCGCTGAGCGCCTCATCGAACGGTCCGCGGTCATGCGCGACCGCGAGAGCGGCAAGCTCTTCCGCACCAGCATCGAGGACACCTTCCACAAGATGCGGGACCTGGCGTCGACGCGGCGGCTCGAGGTGATCAAGCCCGAGACAGGCCAGTTCCTGATCGGCGACAACCCGACCCCAACCCTGTCCGTGAAGGAAAGCCGCACCATCTACGGCATGGCGTTCAGTGACGCCCAGACCCTCGAACTTCCCATCGGCCCACGGCACATGCTGTCCTTGGGCCCCGAAGACGTCATGCTCACCGTCCCCCAGCCCTTCGTCGACCGCCTCAACGCCGTGCAGGTCCACGCTGCCCACCGATACGTCTACATGCACCCCAAGAGCAGCCTGGAGCCGCTCGTGGAACGCACCGCACAGCGACGACCGGCCGGGAACCGCACCACCTGACAGGCGATCATCGTTGCTGTACCTCTGCGAGAACCTGCGGCGGCGCTTCGGCCGGCGCATCCGAGCCAACCGGCTGCTTCAAGTCCAGGTAGCAGCGCAGTCGTACACCCGGCTGGCCGACGTCGTACGTCGTACGCTCTGCTGACAACGTCGCCCACCGGTCGGCGAGCAACTGCTGGAAGGCCAGGGCGGTAGCGTCGTCGGCGGCCGCGACATCGACGACGACCAGGCCCGGCCTGCTCACGTGCACCTCGTTGATCGGGTCCATGTACGGCACTACGTTCGGGCGCCCCGGGAGAGTTCCGCCGCTGCCGTGTCTTCACCCGACCGAGTGGCAGACCGTCAGGGGCTGTCGCCGCCCCAGTCCCAGCGGGCCGGATCGCCGGGCACAGGTCATCGTCCTAGTCCACGTCCTGCCGCGCATCAGCTGGCGCGTCATGCGCACGCGGCCCTGACGCCCAGGTGCTGGCACCCGTACGCAATCCGGACTGGGGCGCCAACCGCTCCAGCAAAGAGCGCGAGTAGACGGTAGGTCACCGACTCCCTTACTGGCATTCGACCAGCTAGAGGAAGTTCGACGGCGCAAGGCCCGGACCAGGTGTCCGGGCCCTTCATCGTGCCCGAAATCTTTCCGCCCGGTCGCTGCTGTCCGGGTCCGGCTTCCAGCCCTAGGGGGGTGAAGGAGCCGTGCCCGCCAGGACGAGACGCAAGTGCCCGAGTCCTGTCACTGTCCCGCCCGTCATGTCGAACTCACTCCGGAGGCAGTACCGATGACCACCCGCCAGACACCCAGGGCAACACCCACGCTGATCGCCGCTACGCTGAACACGCCACCCTGGGCTCGGGCAGAAGCCCCGCAGGGACGCTCTCAGGCAGAGAGCCGCAGCAGGACCGCCGACCGCGAGGCGCTCACCACCTCCACGCGGATGACACCACGACAGGTGTCCGCTGTCCTCGATCCCTCTGCTCAAGGGAGCAGCATCATGACCCGGGACAACGTTCCCGCGCCGTCCGTCCAGCCGCCCGACCCCGCGCCTGTTCCGCAGCAGCCCGCTGTCGGTGCCTGCCTGACCGCCGCGATAGCCCAAGGGGCCGCTCGGTCCATCACGGCCCGGCTGGTGGACAAGTTCCTCACCAACCCGCCCGACTGGCTCAGAGCCCTGTGGCATGCAGTACCACGGCCCTGGGAGTAGCCGACGCGGCCGGGCAGGACCCCCCTGCCTGGCCTCTGCCACCCGGACGTAATGGGGCTGCGCGCTCTGCGGACGGCCGTGTCGGCGCGGACTCGGGCCAGGCTGAAAGGGGTATGGACCACCGGCTGAAGTGCTCGCGGCGGACCTTGGCGAGCTGTCTACTCTGTGATGGCCTCCTGCTGGGCGGCCTGCCGCTCGCGGCGCTTGGCTCGGGTGCCGTTGCCAGGCTTGTCCTGCGCCTCCCAGTCCGGCTCGGGCCCCGGGTCCTTCGCCGGTACCTTTGTCACCTTCAGCCCAGCGGCCCGGCCGCGGGTGTGCTGTCCGGTATCGCAGGTCAACAGCCGTACCGGCCGGGCGGCGAGGGCCTGTATAGCCACCGCTCGGTCAATGATCTCGTCGTCGGTGATGGGCAGACGCACATGGCCGGGCTGGTCCATGACGATCTCCACGTTCACTTCGCCACGCCACGCGGCAGGCTCCCCACTGTTGTCCGCGTAGCGCAGGATGCCAAAGGTGGATCCGCTGAGGGTGCCGTCCAGGAGCCCGAGCGTATGGGAAGCCCGCCACCTGGCCTGGTGCTTGCCGGCGTCCTTCAAGCTGTCGAGTTCGTCGACCACCGCGATGGGGAACAGCAGCCGGAGGTGCTCGTTCGGTGGCAGTCCGAGCACTTGGTGCAGGTCGGCGTCGGCGAGCGCGACCGTGTTGTGGATGTAGAAGCTGGAATCGGCGACCACGAACCACTCAATCCCGGTCCAACGGGCTATCTGCGCCTCCAGCGCGTTCCCGGCTGCCTCTAGTACTCCAGCAGGATTTCGCTGTCTGACCTGTGGGTTTGGCTGGGCGGCTGGAGTGTAGCGGGCCGGGGCATGGTCAGGGACGGTCTCACGGCGGCAGCCCCTCGAACGTGCGACAACGCCGCCGGTCATGACAGCGACGAGGGCAAGGTCTCCTCGTGATGACCGAGCGTTCTGCCGCGCAATGGGACCTGGAGCTCGACGAGCTTTTCATCAGCATCGGCCATCGTTTCGGCCGGGTGGAGCTTCGGCGTCGCATGCGTGACTACGTACGCGGGCTGCTGGCCCCGGTCGCCCGGAAGAACAGCTGGCAGCTGGCCGAGCAGGCAGGCCACGTCACTCCCGACGGCCTGCAGCACTTGCTGGCCGGCGCGAAGTGGTGGCCCGACGAAATCCGCGATGACCTGCAGCAATACGTCGCCGACCGGCTCGGCGAGGACGACGGTGTCCTCATCATCGACGACACCGGCTTCATCAAGAAGGGCACCACCTCCGCCGGGGTCCAGCGCCAATATTCCGGCACCGCCGGCCGCACCGAGAACTGCCAGATCGGCGTCTTTGCCGCCTACACTTCCCGCCGCGGACGGGCCCTGGTGGACCGGGAGTTGTACATCCCCAAGTCCTGGGCCGAGGACCAAGGACGCTGCCGCGCGGCCAAAATCCCCGACGCCCAGACATTCGCCACCAAGGGTGAACTGGGTCGGCGCATGGTGCTGCGGGCCCTCGCCTCACCGCTGCCCATCACCTGGGTCACCGCGGATTCCGCCTACGGGCAGGAAAGTCGCTTCCGCCGAATGCTGGAGCAGTCCGGCGTCGGCTACGTGCTGGCCGTCCCCAAGTCCCAGTTCACCGTGGGCTGTCCCCGTATCGACGGCCTGTTCACGCAGGCCCCGGCCCAGGCGTGGGAGAAGCTCTCCTGCGGCGACGGCGCGAAGGGACCGCGTGTCTATCACTGGGCGGCAGTGCGGCTGCCTGCCGTTGCCGAGTTCGACTACCAGGGCGAAGTCCCGCACCGGATGCGGTGGGCGCTGGCCCGCCGCAGCATCTCCCGCCCCGACGAGATCGCCTACTACCTCGCCTACACCCCCTTGCAGGTCACCGTCCGGGAGCTGGTGCGGGTCGCCGGGTCTCGCTGGGCCATCGAGGAGTGTTTCCAGGCGGCGAAGAACGAGTGCGGGCTGGACCAGTACGAAGTCCGCCGTTATGTGGGCTGATATCGGCACATCACCCTGGCCATGCTCGCCCATGCCTTCCTGACGGTCACAGCCCACCAGGCCGGCGAAAAGGGGGCGCAACCGGTGAGAGAGCCGGGGCCATCGCGCTCACAGTGGCGGAGGTTCGGCGACTCCTGGCAGCTTGTCGTCCCCAGCCCCCGCACCTGCGCGGACACCGAGGCAGACACCACGCGGTGAACTGGTCGGACTGGCGACGCCGCCACCAGGCAGTCGCTCGTCGCTGTCATGACCGGCGGCGTTGTCGCACGTTCGAGGGGCTGCCGCCGTGAGA
>NZ_JBLFJV010000036.1:0-15182 GCF_047444975.1 Streptomyces sp. CWNU-52B
CCTGACACTCGCTGCATAACAACACGAACAGGTGTCCACTCCGCGGGGACAAGGCCCGACGCCCTCACGTTCGCCGTACTGCCCGAGACGCGACGCCCGGTAGCCGTGGCGTTAGCCGGAGCGGCGACCTTGGCGGCATGGCAGGCGCTCGACGTCGGAGCGGTCGAACGAGCCTGGCGGCACTACGAGTTGGGCAAGCGGGCCGCCCAGGAGGCAGACGAGCCGATGTATCTGGCTCACGCGACCGCGGAGCAGGCATACGTACTCTGCGATGCGGGCCGGGCTCCGATGGCTGTCGAGTTGGTACGGGACGCGCAGCGACTCGGCGGCAAGGCCATGTCCCCGCGGCTCAGGGCATGGCTGTACGCGGCCGAAGCCGAGATCTGCGCAAGAGCAGGGCTCCAGGATGAGTGCCGTCGCGCACTCGACAACGCGATGAAGTGCCTACCGTCTGGCGAGGAAGCCCGCGATCCCGACATGCTGAGCATCTTCCTCAACGGCGGTCACCTGGCCAGGTGGCGAGGCAACGCACTGGCCCTGATAGGCGACGAAGAAGCGGTAGGCAGCCTGTACACCGCCTTGGAAGCGACCGATCCAACGTTCATCCGGGCATCAGCAGGACTGCGCTGTGATCTCGCGCAGGCGCACGTGGCCCGCGGCGAGTACGACCAGGCGCACGAGCACCTGCGCCAAGCCCGCTTGGTGGCAAGCCGTACGGGGTCCGTGCGCCACCGCCGCCGAATCGAACAGCTCACTCAGCGGCTGTAGGCGAAGCGCCGGCGCCCCGGGAAGCGAGCACGTGCAGCAGGGCAACGAGGGTTCCTGACCCCATGAGTTCACCGCGAGCCATCAGGCCAGGGATGTCGGCGAGGGGAACCCAGGCGATGTGCCCGGCTTCCTCCAGGTCGGTCGGTTCGCCGACGAGCTTCGCGCCCTGGCCCACAAAGATCTCGTGCGGGGAGTCGACCATGCCAACCATCGGCTGATACGAGACCACATGCTCAAGCCCGTCGGGCCGCCAGCCGGTCTCTTCCTCGACCTCACGCAGAGCCGCCTGCAAGGAGCTCTCCCCCTCGTCCACGATCCCTCCAGGGAGCTCCCAGCCGAAGGACTGAGGGACGAAGCGGTACCGCCACACCATCAGGACACGGTCCTGATCGTCGATAACGGCAGCGATGGCCACGTGATGCAGCCGTACGACGTGATGTTCAAAGCGCTCGACGCCGGGCGGCTCGACATCGACGAGACCGAGCTTCACCCAACGGTTGTCGTACAACGTCCGCTCGCCATGGATCTGCCAGGGCTCGACGTCCGTCGGTGTCTCCGTGGTCACGGACCGATCGGGTACGCGGTACGAACTACGGCCGTGCACTTCGACGGCGCCCTCAGCGACCAGCTTCGCCAGCACCTGACGAAGGGCGGTGCGACCGATCTCTAGTTCCTCGGACAGGGTGCGCTCAGAGGGGAGCTTGGCGCCGGGTTGGTACTTGCCTGCCGTGATCCACTCGCGAATCGTGCGGTAGACCCGCTCAGACTTCGGTCCCATCCCGTGAGCACGCTCCTTGTCGTCGCAACGTCCTGACGTCATCAGGCGCAGCAAGCGTAGCCCTGTACCTACTCACGTGAGTAGGTTGCCCGACGCCGATGATCAAAGACGCTCAGAGTGCGCGGTAGAACTTTCCCTACTTCATCAAGGCGGCTCGCTCCGCTCCCCGCGCGCGGCACGGCCCCCGGCCGGGCCTGCGCTCCTGTCTCCGCCCCGCTCCAGCCCGGCCAGCGCCCGTGCCGCGCTCAAAGCATGCAGCCGCCTGATGTCAGAGATGGGGTACGTCGTGGCTGGGGCGGTCGGCTCCACGGCTTTACGGAGCCACTTTGGCGCGAGCCTCGAAGATCATGGCCCCAACGTCGTGCTTTACCGGGCAGGTCCACAGACTGCCCGACGCGCCGGAAGCTTACGAGGGCCATGATCACTCGCGCCAAAGCAGCGCCACCCCAAACCCGCTCCGCCGACCTCCTAAATCCCCCGAGAGGGGGTATTTCACATAACAGGAGGTGGATATTTCACGTTGAGCGCCCCTTCAAATCCCGGAGGAGACTCCATAAGCGGCGATTTTCCGGTTATCGAGAGAACTCTGTTCAAGATGGTCAGCACGTACACCCTGATAGCTGCATCAAGAGTCTCGATATAGTCGAGGCTGAGAAGGATTCGCTGGCCCGGAATGAGTCGTAGGTTAGGGCATGCTTCACAGAGCCGTCGGTCCGCAATCCCGCTCCGATGAGCAAGAGCATTACGGATCTGCTGGGCCTCGTAAAGGAGGTCTCTGACTCGTCGATCAACTTCTCCAGCAAGGCGGCTCTGCGGCTCCCCGCTGATCTCAATTGAATTAAGCAAATCCTCGAAAACTGCTATACCGGACCGCAGGCCGACCTTCTTTTCCCTCTGTATCTCAGTCACCAGGTATCTCAACCTGTCAGACTCCGAAAACCCCATGAAGTCAGAAAGGGAAATTTTGATCTTCTTTAGGCTTGCACTTCGAAGTGATTCTGGAAAGTTCTCCAGGCAAAATACACAAAAATCTTCAACGAATGCTTCAAGCACCCCCCACATTCCCATCAACGCCTGCCCGTGCAGCAGTGGAAAGCCTCGCTCTTTCTCACGCTTAGCGAACTGCGCTCGCTTTGCGGCCTCAGCTTTCTGCTCGGCCGTAGGCTTACTCCCCATTGGCGCGAAATCATCCTGCAGCACCAGCTCCATGAGCTCAACGTGCTCTATCGAAAAGTGTGCCCCCCAGTGGGCCAGCGATACCACGCTAAGGGAGTCGTCGAGATGCTCTGTAAACCGATAAAGGAGTTGAAGCAGCTTGGTGCCATCGATTTCCACAACAGCGAGTCTAAGGTATCTATGGTCTGAGAGGTACTCATTTTCAACGACGCAAGTCAGCCTTCCCTCGCACGAGTGTCCACCGAGGCCCTCCTCGGGTCACGGAAGGGCGCTCAATCGTGACCAATGTTGACAGGTAGTGACAGTTCGATAACAGGCTACAACATTGCTCGATAAGACTGCCGCAGGTCAGGGCCCCCAAGATCAGTTGTGGATGTTGTGATGGCAAGCGACCAGACCGGGGCGAGGTCGGCCACACCGCTAGGAGGTCTAATATCTCTGACATGACGACCCCTTCCGAGACTGTATCCGGGGCAGCAAATGCTGTTCTTCCGAGCCTAACGATGAGGTTTCGCGGTACTGCGCAGACTGTAGCGGATCAGTACTTCTCGGAACGAGAATTGAACGACCGCATCGGACTGCAGTCAGCCGACCAACTATGGGATTGGCTGAATAATGGAGCTGCAGGCACAATCAAAGGGTCTACCACGCCATTGCCATCATATGAGGATCGCGAGAAACTAATCTTCTATAGAGGCCAGCCGAATGCCAGCTATGCGCTCTCGTCAAGTCTCTACCGACTCTGCTATCAGGCACAGGGTCAGCGTGTCAATGAAGGAATGATGCATGCTGCGGAGCAAGCCATTCTCGACGAGATGAAAAAGCAAGGTCTTGGTCGGTTGATGAAAGATGGCGAGCTCCTGTCAGTTCTACAACATCACGGTATCCCGACTCGACTCATCGACGTTTCTGAACGTCCTCATGAAGCCTTGTTCTTCGCGGTAGACCGCGATGACGACACGGACGGGCGGTTATTTCTTATTCATCTAAAGAACGATCCAGCGGATCAACATGTTATTGATCTGTCAGAGAAAGATAAACTTGCATGGGAAGATGCGAGGCGCGGGGAGACGCGAGCAAAGGGAGACTGGACCACACGAGTAGCCGTGGACAAGGGGCACGTCTTGGACCCTCGAATGCGCGCCCAGCGCGGAAGATTTCTACTCGGCGGGCTTATTGCTAGTTACCCAAAGATGACAATGAATCGCCCAGCTGGAAAGACGCTCCCCGCAAGTGAGCGCACCAATGTGACCACCCTCAGCATTGACTTCCCACTACGCGCTACTCAACTTAGCAAGAACTGGCCTGCCACCGGATGGACCATTCGGATTCCGGCCCAATGGAAGCGCGACTTGAGGAGTCTTCTAGCTGAAACAACACCTCCTATTACTACCGATTCCATGTACCCGCCAGTCAGCGAAGTCAGGCGGCTCGCAGTCAGAATGGCAGAACAGGCCCTCCAAACCTCCAAGTCGAAGTAGCGTTGAATCTCTTTCGAAGGACGCACCACAAGCGCACCAGAAGAGGCGGGAAACAACGGGGAATCACGGTGAAACGAGAGCCACCAGCGCAGTCGCAACCCACCTTTTCACGCAGGTCAGCGACCGAGTCGGCCATGAGCGATCGCAGCTTCCCAAGCTGATGGCTTATGCATCGTGCTCACGGGCTGGCTGCCCTGGGTCCTCTGGTCGACGACATTACGACAGCGTGGTTGAGGCCCGTGTGGGTGCAGCGAGACACACGCGCACCTATTTAGTCGGCAAACCCGCCATCGTGACTGACTGTCGTCGGTTGAGGTGCAGACGATCTGAGTCCACAGTGCACCAAGTGGGCGGGCTGAGGGTGGCATTTCCGCATTGCGTGATTCTGCGATGGGGACGGAGAATGCAGCCCTGTGGCGGAGTAGGGCCAGGGGAGGGGTGGACAGGTGGCACAACGGGGCGGCCGAGGCAGCGACTACCAGAGGCAGCAGCAGGCGTTACGACGTGCTCAAGAGCAACAGGCACGGCAAGCTGAGCGGGAACGCAAGGCTGCTGAAGCAGCCAGCAAGCGGCAGGAACGCGAGCGGAAGGTCGCGTATCAGGAGCAGCAAGCCGAGCAGGCGCAGGTGCGCACGATCGGGGTTGAGCACGAGGTGGAGCAGCTGGGGCAGTTGCTCCGGGATGCGTTGGTGGGTGACCCGCCGACGACTTTTGAGCGCCGGCGGAAGACCCATACGCCCAAAGTTCTGGATGAGCGTCGCTGGTCCCGATCGGAGCCTTCCCCGCGGTGGGAGGAGTTCGCACCGCCGGAGCCTGGTGGCTTGTCTGCTGTCCTGGGCCTTGGCAGGAAACGCTATGAGGCCGAGGTTGCCCAGGCGCGTGTGAGGTTCGGTGAGGCACAAGAACGCCACGGCCGATCGGAAGAGAAGCGGCTGGCGACACTGGAGCGGAAGCGTGCCGAGCACCGCCAAGCCGAAGAACAGGCTGCTGACGAAGTGGCGGCCTTCAATAGGAAGTTGGACGAGGAGCGCGAGGCATACCGGGCCGGGGAGCCCGCTGCGGTCGAGGCGCATCTAGGTGCCGTTCTGGATGCGTCGAAGTATCCGATGGGGTTCCCGCACGAGCATCGGATCGCCTTCCGGCCTGCCACAGGTGACGTGCTCGTTGAGATCCACTTGCCTCCGGAGGCGATCGTTCCTGCCGCGCGGGGCTATCGGTATGCGAAGAATCGAGACGAGACGACCGTGCTGCCTCGTCCGGAGAAGGAGCGCAAAGAGATCTACGCTTCCGTCCTGGCGCAAGTCGCTCTGAGGACAGTCCACGAGGTCCTGACGAGCGATCCGGACCGAGTCGTTAACGGCGTGATCCTGAACGGCCATGTGAAGACCGTCGACCGGGCCACCGGCCAGGAAGTCTCACCCTGCCTGGTGACGCTCAGTGCCAGTAGGGAGCAGTTCGGGAAGCTCCGTCTCAGTCAGGTCGACCCGGCACAGTGCCTGCGTGGACTCAACGCGTTGGTTTCTCCCAACCCTTATGACCTCGAACCAATCCGTCCCATCGTCGAGTTTGATCTGACGAAGTATCGACTGATGGACAGCATGGATGTAGTGGCCGGCCTGGACAGCAGGCCCGTGCTGGTGAAGCTGACACCCACCGAGTTCGAGCACCTCATCCGCCAACTGTTCGAGGCGATCGGCATGGAAGCTTGGAACACCCAGGCGTCCAAAGACGAGGGCGTTGATGCGGTGGCTGTCAGCAAGGACCCCGTCTTCAACGGTGAATGCATCATTCAGGCAAAGCGCTACAGCAAGCTCGTGGGCGTGGAGTCCGTCCAGGCGCTCGCCGGAGTGGTCGAGCACAAGCGTGCCGCCAAGGGGGTCCTGATCACCACATCATGGTTCGGCAGGGCCAGCCACGACTTTGCCCGCCAACATGGTCGGCTCCAGCTCATCGAAGGGCCGGAACTCAAGTACCTGATCAAGGAACACCTTGGTAAAGACGTGATCCCAGGCCCGGTCCCCCCGAAGAGGCGACCTTCGCGCTGAAGCCAGCGGACCGCCCACTCAGACTGAAAAGCTGGGCCGTCCGTGGGCCGTCCGACGCCGCTCGACAGTGGCCAATGACGACCAACAACGACCACCAGGCGCACGATCCCACCGCCCCCGAGCAGCAAAAAAAACTAGCTAACCAAGATCCCCGACAAGACCCAGTGCAAGAAGACAGGCCACGACTCGTTCAATTGCGCCTCAGCCCCAAAAGCCCGCTCCGCCAATCTATGAAGAATAGCGCCGACTTTCCTCACGGAATTGTCGGGCGAGTGCGTCTCCCGCCAAACCCCAATCCTTATCTTCGTAAATCACGTGAGGAATATTTTTCAAGTCGACGCCCCACCGTTCTTCGGCTGCCGCAACGGTGCTCACCAGTCGACCAGTCACCATTTCAGGCACCTCAGTAAGGAGCGGTCCCGCAAGATGCAAACTTTCCTTTGCGAAGTTCAGGGCGGATGGTGCGTAACGCATATCCAGCAAGCGCATCAGGTGTAAGAGCTCGGCCGAAATATTTTCCGAACTGACTTCGCAACGGAGGACGCCGCAGAAATCTAGAAATACACGTCCTTTTAGAGTAACGCCCGCCAAAGTAGCGCCGCCCCCGAACTGCCTAAGGAAACCGCACCCTGAGAGCCTAATAAGGCGTTCCCTGATCGCACCTGGGGACACCTCCAATTTTTCCGCCAAGTCACGAACCCTAGAGTACTCCTCAGTGGCTGTCGAAATGAAGAATAAAAGGGCAATATGGAGGCCCACTAAACCACTCGTGCGCACAAAGAATCTCACGTCTTCAGCAGTGAGATTACCGAAAACGATGTTCATTAGGATATCTCGGCTGATCTGCTCCGTAAGGAGGTCGGTCACGAGATGACACTGGGACTCATCGTCAGCATCAAAATCCTCCGGGACCCAGAACACGCGAAGGCGATGCGGTCGAGCTAGATTACTGCCAGACCTGAAGTCGTGAAGAGCTTCTGAGAGAAGTCTGCGAGTCTTGATTGTATCTCTTGCTACATACGCGCAAATATCGGCTTCGGCATCCAGCAACATGGTGCGAACATCTTTGTCAACACCAGCCGTATGATTCCAAAGAGTTTGCCCTACAAGGGGCCTTGACCAGTCTCGGCGAAGTTCGCAAGCAAAGTCGAACTTGCGACGCTCAGCCTCAACATATGCGTAGAGGTTAGTGCGCGAGAGACGCCCTAAGACTTCTGTTGTGCACTGAGATAAAAACTGGTGCTCCGCTGATTCCGCCACCTCAGCATGGTAGCTGTGGCCACGCCGCAGGAGAGGCCGAATGAAGCAACAACGCGGGTATCGCCGAGTCAGGCAGTCTGCCGCTGGCGAGCCTCAAGAGGATGCGCAAGGGTGTGGGCCCGAGAGGTTGCACCACAACCGCACCAGATAGGGCGGAGAATACCGGGGACTCACGGTGAAAGCGGCCTAGCCCTCGGAGGTAGCGGTCCAGCCGTTCGCGCAGGTCAAAGACCGAACCACCCCCAAATGCCCGCAGCTTCCCAAGCTGAGCGCTCCTGAGTTGTCGGCACGGGCCCGCGCTGCGGCCTGCTCTGGTCCGCGAGCACAACGGTCACAAATCTTATGCCCATCGGGGCGTTGCCCACTAGTCTCCGACTATGGCGAGCACGACATGCGGATGGTGCGGACGGCTGGCTCACATGACACCGGTAGGCAGTGCCGAAGTGGTCCCCGATCAGGACAGCCGTCTCAACGTGGGATTCGAAGCCTATCGATGTGCGAACTGCCGCCGGCTGGTGCTCGCCTACGGGTGGACAGACTTCAAGCGTACGAATGATTGGGACGACGCACCTTCTGATCTCTGGGACCATCCTCAGGCCCAGCAGCCACGGTGGCTTCCCCCGACGAAGTCCAACAGGACGTTCCCAGATGTCCCCGCAGCGATCGAGTCGCTCGCGGTTGAGGCGCACGACTGTCTGAGCATCAAGGCTGACCGAGCTGCCGTGGCACTTGCCCGTGCAGTGGTCGAGGCGTCCGCGAAGGAAAAGGGTGTCACCAGAGGGAGCTTGATCGCGAAGATCGATGAGCTCCACCAACTAGGCCTGCTACGTGGGCACATCAAGGAAGCAGCACACGAAGTGCGCTTCGGCGGCAACGAGGTAGCCCATGGCGATCTCACCCCCGTTGATCACGAGGCGGCCGAAGAAATCTTGACACTCATGGATGAGGTGCTGAACGACCTGTTTGAGTCCCCGGCTCGCGTGGCCCGTGCCCGTCAGCGGCGCATAGAGCGGTCCCAAGCAGGCCCTGCGTCGGTGAATACCACCGCGTCAGAAGGACAGCCCAGTACCTGAGCTCCTAACGCAGCACTCAAAATAAGGCTCTGCGGACCGTCGCAGCCGCTCAGTGGTACATCCTCGTCGCGAAGAGGCCGCGTGCCACAAGCGTGCCAGATGCAGGGATCAGCCACGGGCAACACCGGTGCCTCATGGGCGAGTACTCGTCCGATTCCTGCCTCGGCGAAGACGGGAGTGCACTGCGTCCTCTTCTGAGTAGGGTCAGGGCATCGAGCGCCCCGGCTACGGGACGCAGAGATGAGCGCATGGCGCGTCGTGCTGGCCAGTCGGCGAGAGTTTGGAACGGCATTGGACCGTGAGCGAGCTCTTCGAAGCATGGCGCCGCGCCTGATCGCCCGGCGCACCTCAAGTCGCGTACAGCAGAGAAGTAGCGCAACCACAGCAACCAGTCCCCGTCTAAGAGGACCCGCCCATGCTCCTCAATTACCGATCTGCCCCTCACTGACCGATCCGGATCAGAAGGGGTGTCGCTCTCCATGGGCGTCGAGAGCATCGGTGTAGCGCTGTAGCTTCGCCCCGAGTTCGTCTTGGAGGAGGCTTGCCACTTGGCGGGCCTCCTCCAGATCGCCGGCCGCGCAGAGTTCGACGAGTTCGGCCACGTCGGCGGAGAGGATCCTGAGGGTGTCGCCGTGGACCAGGACTCCAGGAAAGCGACGGCCAGGCAGACGCACCACAGCGTCGTTGCCGGTATCGGTGAACAGCTCGGCTTCCACTCGTTCCATCAGGTCCCCGTCTCATTCAGCTTGGTTCCGGGCCGTTCGCAGCGCCCAAGCTGAGTGACGCAGCCGGAGACGCTCTGTCAGCGTCGACCAGTAGCCTGCGACGATCAACCGTGGCATGTCTGGAGGCTTCGTGGAGGCTACCGCTCTCGTCAGTCCTATTCGGTTGTGGTCTGCACCAGAGATCTTGGAGCGTCCGAGTCCTGTGCCGGGATCGGCAGGGGTCTATGGGTGGCACTTCAAGCAGCCGCCACACCCGGATCTGGAGGCTGGGCGCCTGCTCTACATCGGGATAGCCCCGCGGTACATGGCGAACCGGACCAGCACGCAGAACCTGCGCAAGCGGGTGCGCTACCACTACAGGGGCAACGCGGCTGGCTCGACGCTGAGGCTCACCCTCGGATGCCTGCTCGGACTTGAGCTGCGCCGCGTGGGCAGTGGCAAGCGGATGACTTTCGGCAAGGCCGGCGAAGCCACCCTGACTCAATGGATGGCGGACAACGCGCGGGTCTGCTGGATCGAGCGGAGCGAACCGTGGGACCTGGAGTCGCAGCTCATCTCTCAGCTCGACCTCCCGCTAAACCTCGATCAGAACCGCCACAACCCGTTTCATACTCGCTTGAAGGAGTTCCGGGCCCAAGCACGTCAGCAGGCAAGGGAGTTGCCCATCAGCTCATAGGCCGCCGAAGCGGTGGCCGGGCCGTTGTCTGGGCCGTCCCTGGGCCGTTCGACGCCGCTCGGCAGTGGCCAATGACGACCACCGACGACCGCTAGGCTCACGAGCCCATCGCCCCCGACCAGCAAAAACCCAGCTCACCAAGATCCCTGGCAAGACCCAGGGCAATAGGACAGATCCTGACTCGCCCCGTAAGACTCATCTGACACGAACGCAACCGACCAGGGAGATGGCTCGAACGTTTATTCTCATTTCTTCCGGACCTAACTTCACGGCACACGGACCCCTACCGCAAAAGTGCGAGGCATGAGACTATCGGCGGTCCAGAAGGTGGGCGCGAGGGGGGCCAATGCGCGTTTCGATCTATCTTTTCCGGGTCGAAGCCAATTCTTTTGAAGGACTACTGCGAGACTTTCCGGAAGAATCACGTGCACCACAGAAGCGTGGCTTGAGGGACGGAGTCGACCTTGACTGTGAGATTTGGGTCCTCCCTGCGGAGCCTCGGGAACCTAAATGGGCCACCATGCTTTCTAAGCTCACCACCGTAAGTGACCTCAAGAACTCCAACAACTCGGTCGCCGTCCTATTCAAGGTATACGACCGATACTTCGCAGTTTGTTTCGGGTATGCACATGCGATGCTCAATCACGAATTGATTGAACCAGAGTTCGGGCTACGAGTAACCGCAAATATGGCAGACCCGTTCAAGGTTGCAGCGATCCAGGTTAGAACTCTTAGCGAGAACTCGCGGCAACAGAGGAGCCAAACGGCCAGTCGAACAAGGGTTGCAGAATTCGATGTGGAGGTGGAACGAGAGTGGCTTAGGTACCTCAAAGCAGATGTCAGCGATGGAGTTAGCTGGGCCTCAGGAGTTGCCGGGTCCCAATCACTATCATTGACAACAAAGATGGAACTTAGCCAATTCCCTACACTACTTTCACACCTGCTGGACCAATTCACCTCTGAAGCCTATAAGGAGAAGTTCCCATACATTGACAACTTCGTCCCAATTTCCGTCGGCGATCCAATCATTGACAAATTGTGGTCTGCCCTGAGGGACGCAATCGTGGCACCGCAAGGGAAGAAGCTGGGAGTAGCCTGCCCGGACGACCTTCTAGGGGCCGAGGTTGGCTACTGGAAGATCTTCGGAGACCGTAAGCGAAACCGTGAGCCTATCGAGGAACTAGATCTCGAAAGCGTACTGACGCAGATCCCAATCAATGACCTTGAGGAGAAGCTGCCGAAGCTGAAGATAATTCCCATTGACGACTCCGACAATCCCATCCGAACTAAGAGGTCACTCACAGAGTACTTCGTTTTCGAGCAGAATATCGATGACGATACCTATGCCCTTTGCCTGGGGCAGTGGTTCAAAATCGCTTCGGACTACGTACAGGAGATAAATGCCGAGGTAGCCAAAATCGAGGACGTAACCAAAGAAATCAAACTTCCGGACTGGCTCCCAGACGGTGACGGGAAATACGGAGACGAGGGGGACTACAACGAAACAGTCTCCACTTCGCGCGGATACATACCCCTAGACGCCAAAAACTTTCTGATTGGAGGGCCACATCAGAAGATCGAAATATGCGACTTCATAACCTCCGACCTGGACTTCGTTTGCGTTAAGCGCATGGAGGGTTCTCCAACCCTTTCCCACCTATTCAGTCAGGCTGCAGTTTCCGCAGACCTTTATGCAGCCAACGCAGTTGGGCAAGGAAAGCATGCGGTCGGTTACGCCGACTACATCAAGGGGCTGATTTCCTCGAAGTGGGGCAACGACGGATCGGAAGTAGATCGGAACAAGAGGATGGTGCTCGCTATCGCCACCGAAAAGGCAGGCAAGATTGGCGACGCGCTCTATTTCTTCAGCAAAGTCAATCTCGTGCAGCGAGCTTCCGACCTGCGAAAATCTGGCTTCAAAGTCGCCCTGGCAAAAATTCACAGGCCCGAGCACCCATCAGGCGATTAGTGCCTCACGTGCCGGCCGTGGTGGCTTGCTCTGATTGCCGACACGGGCAGCGTGACGCAGGCCGGTGAGGGTACAACGAGGCACACGCTCGCTTGTTCGGTCGGCGCGCCCACCGTCGTGGCTGACTGTCGGCGGCTGAGGTTCATGCCACAGCTGTGCCAGATACAGGGGTCTGCCACGGTCAACACCGGCGCCCAGGAGTCGAGTAGCCGCTCGCTTCTTCGGCCAGCAAAGCCGCAGTTCAGGTACGAGATCACCCAGCCTCTCTCCTAAAGCGGGTGTCGCAGGTTCGAATCCTGCCGTAGGCACTTAGGGTGAAGTGCCTAGAAACCCCGCCACCAGCGCATTAGCTAAATGCAGGGTCTTCGCGTATGTGCAGGCGGAAACCGCCAGAAGCAGCTTCATGACAGTGATCGAGTCAGCCGACGCCCCGGCCATCAGGCAGCGGCCGACCTGATACATGGTCCTGCCGGTCTCACGGTTAACACAAAGCTGACCGGTCTCTCAGTTGGCAACGGGCGCAGCTGAGGGTACGGCGCAGATGATCCCCGTGTACTTCGCGATGTCGATCGGAAGGCTAGCCACGCCGGGTTGCTATCCGTCGCGGTAGTCGTCCGTAAGCAAAGTCAGATTGCGCAGAGCACGCGCAGTGATCTGAGTGCTGGTGTGGTCGCTGCCCAGCACCCGCTCCCGTGCTTGGAGGACCTCGCGGAAGAGGCGTTCGGCCTCAGCCGTATCCCCCCGCTCGGCCACCACCCAGGCAATGTCATGCCGGGTGTTTAGGGTGTTGGGGTGGTCGCTGCCCAGCACCCGCTCCCGTGCTTGGAGGACCTCGCGGTAGAGGCGTTCGGCCTCGGCCGTATCCCCCCGTCTGGCCACCACCCAGGCAATGTCATGCCGGGTGTTTAGGGTGTTGGGGTGGTCGCTGCCCAGCACCCGCTCCCGTGCTTGGAGGACCTCGCGGAAGAGGCGTTCGGCCTCAGCCGTATCCCCCCGCTCGGCCACCACCCGAGCGATGTCATACCGGGTGGTCAGGGTATCGGGGTGGTCGCTGCCTAACACCCGCTCCCGTACTTGGAGAACCCCGCGGTGAAGGCGTTCGGACTCGGCCGTATCCCCCCGTCTAGCCACCATCCGGGCGATCTCGTGCCGAGTCGAAAGGGTGTTGGGGTGGTCGCTGCCCAGCACCCGCTCCCGTACTTGGAGGACCTCGCGGAAGAGGCGTTCGGCCTCAGCCGTATCCCCCCGCTCGGCCACCACCCGAGCAATATCATGCCGGGTAGTCAGGGTATCGGGGTGGTCGCTGCCCCGCACCCGCTCCTGTACCTGGAGAACCTCGCGGAAGAGGGGTTCGGCCTCGGCGACGTCGCCGAGGAACCGATGGGCCGCTGCCTGCCAGTACCGCAGATCGATAGCTGCGATGTGATCCTGGTCCAGGCGTTGCGTGTGACGTTCGCCAGCCTTGGCGAGCTCCAGAGCTGCAGGGTACGAGCCAGCCCAGGTCAGCGCGGCCACCGCGTTCCTTGACGAGGTGGCGAGCGTCGCAAGCGAGGAATGCTCCAGGAACGGCGACGCGTAGGTCAGGAACTCCTCCAGGTGCGGCAGCCACGCGGTCCACACCGGCCAGTCCTGGGGCCGCCCCATGTCCAACTCGTCGGTCGCGACCGCCAGCAGCTCCACGGCTACTGCAGCCGCCACACCCGCTGCGTCGCTGACCTTTAGGCGGTGGCGTGTGGTCTCGGCGACCAACGGATGCACCATCACCCCGCCCCCCGCTGCCTGTCCAGCCGGTGTCTCACCGGGAGCGAGACGGTTCTCGATCAGCCCGGCCGACAGCAACGCCTCCAGCCCCACCCCCACACCCGCAACGCCCTGCTCCCCGCACACCCGGCCGAGCACCTGGTGATCCAACCCGGCCACCGGGATCGGCACCGCACCGGCGAACCACACGAGCACCCCCAGCAACCCGCGCGCCTGCTCAAATCCGGCATCCGCCAGCTGGTCCAGCGACAACTCCCACGTGCTGGTCACCACCTCACGATCATCCAAGCCGCCAGAGGCCAGCAACGCCGGAAAGCCGGTCCCCAACGCCCGCAGGTAGCCAGTGAAGGTGCGTTCCTGGGAGAACGGGGAACTCAGCTGCGACCCCGCATGGTGCAACGCCAACGCCAGCCCACCCAACCGGAACGACAACCCCTCGGCCTCCGCAGGTGTACCAGCCTCGGGTGCAAGGTCCAGCAGCACACTCGCACCATCCGCTTCCGGCAGCCACCCCACCCGATGCACCTCCGCTCCCCGGCCCCAATGCCGCGGATCAGCGTCGCGGGTGGTCACCATCACCAACCCCGCCCTCGTGGACCGCACCCACCCGTTGCCGTCCCTCACCGGCCGGCCCGCCACCGCCAACGCCCGCACATCATCGGCATTGTCGATTACCAGCACCCAACCCGGATCAGTCTCCAGCACCGGCCACACCACATCACACGGATCCACCCGCCCCGCCCGCGCCCTCTCCACCTGCGCGGCATCCGCCCCCAACGCCTGCGCCAACCCCAACAACGCTGACGTCAACGACGACGCATCCACCCCCGGCACCCACCACACCCGCCGGCCCAGCCCCAAAGCCACCTCAACGACCCGCAACGCCACCGTCGACTTGCCCGTACCTCCCAGACCCGCCAGCACCTGCGCCCGCCCATTCGGCTCCCGGACCAGCGCCTCCAACCGGGCCAGCAACAAATCACGGCCCCGCACCTGCTCAGGCAACCTGCCCAGCGGAGCCCACAACAACCCCCGACCCCCCAAGCGCGCCCCTCCCGGCCCAGGCGCATTGAAGTTGACGGTCAAGTCCCGGGCGGCGGTGTAGGCATCCCGGCCCGCATCAGACCGCTTCCCTGCACCGGGCACCGCTGCACCTTCCCCGTGGGGCGACATCACGCTCTCACTCCGAGGCTGGATCGGTCTCCGGCCGCTGCTGCACCGTCATATCCCGGCCCGCCGTATAGGCGTCCCGACCCGCATGAATGTTCTGCACCACCCCCGCAGCAGGCCCGTACTCCTGCGCCCACCCCACCACCTCGGCCGCGAACCCCTCATCCCGCTCGGCATACCACGCCAACGCCGCCGCCAACTCCCGCACCCGCCACGCATCACCCGGATCCGCCACCGCCCGATCCAACGCATCCACCGACCGGACATCACCACCAAACACCCCCCGCACCCGCTCCCGGA
>NZ_JBLFJV010000037.1:0-88388 GCF_047444975.1 Streptomyces sp. CWNU-52B
GATGCGGGATGCGGGGTGCGGGTGGGTGGGGGCTGGGTGCGCAGTTCCCCGCGCCCCTGGGTGGGTCGGGTGGTGGTGGTGTGTCGGGTGCGGGTGGGTGGGGGTTGAGCGCGCAGTTCCCCGCGCCCCTGAGGGGCGCGGCTGGTGTCGGGGTGTTGTGTGTGCCCTCTCCGGGGGCTTGTGGGTCAGTCGGTTGTGGGGTGGGGCATGCGGGGGCCGCCCAGTTCTACCGCTGTGCAGCGCCAGCGGAGGTCCGGGCCCTGTTCCAGGCGGAACGCCATCGCGCGTAGCTGGTCGCCGGCGCCGATGCGGGCGAAGGCCTCGACGGCGCCCTGGCGAGGTACGTAGTAGCCGATGTCCCGGACGACCGGGCGGGTGCCGCGTGTGCGGAGCGGGCCGCGTTCGGCGAGCCAGGCCAGTTCGTCGTAGGCGCGGCCCGCGGTGTGCCGGAGCATGCTGTGGACCGGGCGCCGCCCGCTCAGCACCTCGACGAGGCGTTCGGCGAAGAGGTCGGTGGGGCGGGGCGGGGGCGTGGGGGATGCGGCGGTTCCCGCGAGACCCCGGACGGCCTCGGTCCGCGGCGGGGTCGCCAGGCCGCTGCTCCGGGGCGCGGAGGGGGCCGTCCTGCTCCTCGGCGCACCCGGGCGACGGGTGTCGTGGCGGACCGGCGGTCGGGTGCCCGGGGTGCGCCTCGTCCTGGTCATCACCTTGTTCACGGCGGAGCCCCATTCGCGTCGGACCGGTTGATACCAGTCGGTAACTTTCCGTCGGGGACCTTGTACGAGGCCGGGGCGGGTCACCGCAAGGAGGCCGGGCCGGTGTCGGGGCCGTCGAAATCTTCACCTATCAGAGTGATGAGGGTGAGGGGGAGGCATGCGGGGGCCGGGGTCCACCGGGTGACGGGCGAGCCGGTGGTGGACGCCCGGCGGAGGGTGGGCGCGAACTCGAAAGAGGACACCCGCACGTATCCTGAGGGCCAGGCCCGCCCGCGGAGCCGACCACGGAATCCCCTTACGAAAGCGGCCAGCCATGCGCGTCTACGTCCCCCTGACCCTCTCCGGTCTCGCCGAGGCGTACAAGACGGGTGAGCTCGGCTCGGGACCCTTCGTCGCGTACGCCGTCACACCCGCGCTGCGCGAGTGGTACCTCTCCGACGACATCGAGGAACTGGAGTACGCGGCGCTGAACCGGGCAGCGCTCGCCTCCCTGCGGCTGGTCGCCCTCGACCCCGGTGTCCCGCGCCGGCGGGTCGTCGTCGCCGCCGACGTGCCGGACGGTGCGGCGGTCTCCGACCCGGACCGGGGACTCGACCCCGCGTCCCTCGGGGAGGTGCGGGTCGCCGGTGCCGTGTCGCTGACCGACGCCGCGGCCGTGCACGTCGACGCGGACGAGGCGGGCCCGGACGTGACAGCGGCCGCGGACGCGCTGGGCGCGGCGGACCGGGGTGACGACGACGCGCAGTTCGTGGTGGACGGGGCCGAGGACCACGAGCTGCTGTGGTTCGCCACGCAGGAGATTCCGAACCTGGTCGGGCTCGGCGACTGACGCATCCAGGGGGCGCGTTGGGTGCCGCAGGCGCTCCGGCGGCCCGCTCGAAGCTTCTTTGATGGGTTGTCGGTGGGGGCGGGTACTTTTTGGATATGGGGATGCACGGAGCGACACACATCGTCTGGGACTGGAACGGGACGCTGTTCCACGACAACGAGGCCATCATCGGTGCGACGAACGCGGCGTTCGCCGAGCTGGGCATACCGCCGATCACCCTGGAGCGGTACCGCGAGCTGTACTGCGTACCCGTACCGAAGTTCTACGAGCGGCTGATCGGACGGCTGCCGACGGACGACGAGTGGGAGGTCATGGATCTGGTCTTCCAGCGGTACTACGCCGAGCACCGGGTGGGGTGCGGGCTCACCGACGGGGTGCCCGGACTGCTCTCCGAGTGGGTGTCCGCGGGGCGGAGCCAGTCGATACTGAGCATGTACGGGCACGAGGAGCTCGTCCCGCTGGTGCGCGGCTTCGGCATCGAGCCGCATTTCGTGCGGGTCGACGGGCGGACCGGGCCGTCCGGCGGCAGCAAGGCCGAGCACATGGTGCGCCATCTGGAGGCGCTCGCGGGAGTGGATCCGGCTCGCGCGGTGGTGATCGGGGACGCGACGGACGACGCGGTCGCCGCGCGGCACGTGGGTGCGAAAGCCGTGCTGTACACCGGCGGGTCGCACAGCCGGGCCAGTCTCGAAGGGGTGGGGGTGCCGGTGGTGGACACGCTGGCGGAGGCGGTGACGGTCGCCGAGTGGTTGGCGGCGTGACGCCTTCCGGCGGGGGGCGCGGGTAGGCGGCGGGTGGGCAGGCAGGTGCGGGTTGGTGAGGGCTGGGGTGCGCAGTTCCCCGCGCCCCTGGGTGAGTGGGCCCTGAGCCGGGTTTCGAGCGTGCGCCCCGCCTTTCGGCCCGCACCGACCAGCCCGCACCCGCAACAGCCCCCGGCACACCCGCGGAGCTAACTGTGCAGAGTGTCACAAAGGTGGGGGCTCTTTGTACACATGCGGTACATGAGTGATCCCCCGTCGGCGAGATAGCCTTGTCCCGTGATCAGCGCGATACGTCGCGGGGGCATCGTCGCCCCTGCCCTGCGCCCGGACCGCACGGACGACATCCGTGACCGGGCGGTCGCTGGTCTTCGCGAGCGGGCAGCCGCGGATCAGGCACCGAGAGCAGAGTCACACCCTCCGGAGCCGTCAAGAATGGCCGATACCGCCCCGCTCATCTCTCATCCCGGCATAGCGTCGGAACAGACCGGACACCCCGCGTCGAGGCGCTACGTCATTTCACGTTCTACGACGTCACGCAACGGCGCGCGACAGGAGCCAGGGGACAATGCAGACCAAGCTGGACGAAGCCAAGGCCGAGCTGCTCGAAAGGGCCGCCCGGGTAGCTGAGAACAGCCCGGCAGGGGGGCACCTACCGACCGGGAAGACGGACGAGAGCACCCCTGACCGGGACACATTGCTCGCGTTCATCCAGCGCTACTACCTGCACACCGCTCCGGAGGACCTCGGAGACCGGGACCCGGTCGACGTCTTCGGAGCCGCCTTCTCGCACTACCGATTGGCCGAGAACCGCCCCCAGGGCACGGCCAACGTAAGGGTCCACACCCCGACGGTCGAAGAGAACGGCTGGATGTGCAGCCACTCCGTCGTCGAGGTCGTGACCGACGACATGCCCTTCCTCGTCGACTCCGTGACCAACGAGCTGTCCCGGCAGGGGCGCGGCATCCACGTGGTGATCCACCCGCAGTTCGTCGTGCGGCGCGACCTCACCGGCAAGCTCATCGAGGTCCTCAGGACCCGGCCCACCGGCGAGCTCCCGCACGACGCCTCCGTCGAGTCCTGGATCCACGTCGAGTTCGACCGCGAGAGCGACCGCGCCGACCTGAAGCAGATCACCGCCGACCTGCTGCGTGTCCTGTCCGACGCCCGCGAGGCCGTCGAGGACTGGGAGAAGATGCGCGACTCGGCGCTGCGCATCGCCGAGGAGCTCCCCAAGGAGCCCACCGCCGACGACCTGCGCGACCAGGAGGTGGAGGAGGCCCGCGAGCTGCTGCGCTGGCTCGCCGACGACCACTTCACCTTCCTGGGGTACCGCGAGTACGAGCTGCACGACGACGACTCGCTGGGCGCCGTCGCCGGGACCGGGCTCGGCATCCTGCGCTCCGACCCGCAGCACGGGAGCGAGGAGAGCCACCCGGTCAGCCCGTCCTTCGAACGGCTGCCCGCCGACGCCCGCGCCAAGGCCCGTGAGCACCGGCTGCTCGTCCTGACCAAGGCGAACAGCCGCTCCACCGTGCACCGGCCGTCCTACCTCGACTACGTCGGCGTGAAGAAGTTCGACGCCGACGGGAACGTGGTCGGGGAGCGGCGCTTCCTCGGCCTGTTCTCCTCCGCCGCCTACACCGAGTCCGTGCGCCGCGTGCCCGTCATCCGCCGCAAGGTCGCCGAGGTGCTGCGCGGCGCCGGGTTCTCGCCCAACAGCCACGACGGCCGCGACCTCCTCCAGATCCTGGAGACGTACCCGCGCGACGAGCTCTTCCAGACCCCGGCCGACGAGCTGCGGGCGATCGCCACGTCCGTCCTGTACCTCCAGGAGCGGCGCCGGCTGCGGCTCTACCTGCGCCAGGACGAGTACGGGCGCTACTACTCGGCGCTCGTCTACCTCCCGCGCGACCGCTACACCACCGGCGTACGCCTGCGGATCATCGACATCCTCAAGGAGGAACTGGGCGGCACCAGCGTCGACTTCACCGCCTGGAACACCGAGTCGATCCTCTCCCGGCTGCACTTCGTGGTCCGGGTCCCGCAGGGCACCGAGCTGCCGCAGCTCAGCGACGCCGACAAGGACCGTATCGAGGCGCGGCTCGTCGAGGCCGCCCGCTCCTGGGCCGACGGCTTCGCCGAGGCACTGAACGCGGAGTGCGGCGAGGAGCGCGCGGCCGAACTGCTGCGCCGCTACGGCAACGTCATCCCCGAGGGCTACAAGGCCGACCACAACCCGCGCACCGCGGTCGCGGACCTGGTCCGCCTGGAGCAGCTCGGCGAGGGCCAGGACTTCGACCTCAGCCTGTACGAGCCGGTCGGCGCCGCTCCCGGAGAGCGCCGCTTCAAGATCTACCGCATCGGCGAGTCGGTCTCCCTCTCCGCCGTCCTGCCGGTCCTCACCCGCCTCGGCGTCGAGGTCACCGACGAGCGGCCCTACGAGCTGCGCTGCCCGGACCGCGCGTCCGCGTGGATCTACGACTTCGGTCTGCGCCTGCCGGGCACCGGCACCGGCGACCACCTCGGCGACGACGGCCGCGAGCGGTTCCAGGAGGCCTTCGCGGCGACCTGGACCGGGCGCGCCGAGAACGACGGCTTCAACTCCCTCGTCCTGAGCGCCGGCCTGAACTGGCGGCAGGCGATGGTGCTGCGCGCGTACGCCAAGTACCTGCGCCAGGCCGGTTCGACCTTCAGCCAGGACTACATGGAGGACACCCTCCGCAGCAACGTCCACACCACCCGGCTGCTCGTCTCGCTCTTCGAGGCACGTATGTCGCCGGACCGGCAGCGGGCGGGCACGGAGCTGACCGACGCCCTCCTCGAAGAGCTGGACGCCGCCCTCGACCAGGTGGCCAGCCTGGACGAGGACCGGATCCTGCGGTCCTTCCTCACCGTCATCAAGGCGACCCTGCGCACGAACTTCTTCCAGGAGGCGGGCGGCGGCGTACCGCACGACTACGTCTCCATGAAGTTCGACCCCCAGGCCATCCCGGACCTGCCCGCGCCGCGCCCGGCGTACGAGATCTGGGTGTACTCGCCGCGGGTCGAGGGCGTGCACCTGCGGTTCGGCAAGGTCGCGCGCGGCGGACTGCGCTGGTCCGACCGGCGGGAGGACTTCCGCACGGAGATCCTCGGGCTCGTCAAGGCGCAGATGGTCAAGAACACCGTCATCGTGCCCGTCGGCGCCAAGGGCGGCTTCGTCGCCAAGCAGCTCCCGGACCCGGCGGCGGACCGCGACGCCTGGATGGCCGAGGGCGTCCGCAGCTACAAGACCTTCATCTCGGCGCTGCTCGACATCACCGACAACATGGTGGCCGGTGAGGTCGTACCGCCCGTCGACGTCGTACGGCACGACGAGGACGACACCTACCTCGTGGTCGCCGCCGACAAGGGCACGGCGACGTTCTCGGACATCGCCAACGGGGTCGCCGAGTCGTACAACTTCTGGCTCGGGGACGCCTTCGCCTCCGGCGGCTCGGCCGGCTACGACCACAAGAAGATGGGCATCACCGCCCGCGGCGCCTGGGAGTCCGTGAAGCGGCACTTCCGGGAGCTGGGCGTCGACACGCAGAGCGAGGACTTCACGGTCGTCGGCGTGGGCGACATGAGCGGTGACGTGTTCGGCAACGGCATGCTGCTCTCCGAGCACATCCGCGTGGTCGCCGCCTTCGACCACCGGCACATCTTCATCGACCCGCGCCCGGTCGCCGAGACGTCGTACGCCGAGCGCCGCCGGCTCTTCGAGCTGCCGCGCTCGTCCTGGGCCGACTACGACAAGGCGCTGCTGTCGCAGGGCGGCGGCGTCTTCCCCCGTACCGCCAAGGCCATCCAGCTCAACAGCCACATCCGGGAGGCCCTCGGCATCGAGGGCAACGTCGGCAAGATGACCCCCGCCGACCTGATGCGCGCCATCCTCGCGGCCCCGGTCGACCTGCTGTGGAACGGCGGCATCGGTACGTACGTGAAGGCGTCCACCGAGTCGCACGCGGACGTCGGCGACAAGGCCAACGACGCCATCCGCGTGGACGGCGCCGACCTGCGGGTCAAGGTCGTCGGCGAGGGCGGCAACCTCGGGCTCACCCAGCTCGGGCGCATCGAGTTCGCGCAGGCCGGCGGCAAGGTCAACACCGACGCCATCGACAACAGCGCGGGCGTGGACACCTCCGACCACGAGGTGAACATCAAGATCCTGCTCAACGCGGTCGTCCGGGACGGCGACATGACCGTCAAGCAGCGCAACAAGCTGCTCGCCGGGATGACCGACGAGGTCGGCACGCTCGTCCTGCGCAACAACTACGCGCAGAACACGGCGCTCGCCAACGCCCTCGCCCAGTCGCCGAGCATGCTGCACGCCCAGCACCGCTACCTGCGGCACCTGGTGCGGGCCGGCCACCTCAACCGCGCGCTGGAGTTCATGCCCACCGAGCGGCAGATCCGCGAGCGGCTCAACGCCGGGCACGGGCTGACCCAGCCGGAGACGGCCGTCCTCCTCGCGTACACGAAGATCACGGTCGCCGACGAGCTGCTGCACACGTCGCTGCCCGACGACGCGTACCTGCGGAGCCTGCTGCACGCGTACTTCCCGACCGCGCTCGGCCGGCAGTTCGCCGAGCAGATCGACAGCCACCCGCTGCGCCGCGAGATCGTCACGACCGTGCTGGTCAACGACACGGTCAACACCGGCGGTACGAGCTTCCTGCACCGGCTGCGGGAGGAGACCGGGGCCTCCCTGGAGGAGATCGTCAGGGCGCAGACCGCGGCCCGTGCGATCTTCGACTCCAGCTCCGTGTGGGACGCGGTCGAGGCGCTCGACAACACGGTCGACGCGGGGGTGCAGACCCGGATCCGGCTGCACTCGCGCCGGCTCGTCGAGCGGGCCACGCGCTGGCTGCTCAACAACCGGCCGCAGCCGATCCAGCTCGCCGAGACGATCGACTTCTTCCGGGACGGGGTCACGCGCGTGTGGGCCGAGGTGCCCAACCTGCTCAAGGGCGCGGACCAGGAGTGGTACCAGCGGATCTACGACGAGCTGTTCGAGGCCGGGGTGCCGGCGGAGCTGGCGCAGCGGGTGGCCGGGTTCTCGTCTGCCTTCCCGACGCTCGACATCGTCGCGGTGGCCGACCGGACGGGCAAGGACCCGATGCGCGTCGCGGAGGTCTACTACGACCTCGGGGACCGGCTGCGGATCACCCAGCTGATGGACCGGATCATCGAGCTGCCGCGGGAGGACCGCTGGCAGTCCATGGCCCGTGCGTCCATCCGTGAGGACCTGTACGCGGCGCACGCGGCGCTCACCGCGGACGTGCTCGCGGTGGGCAACGGGAAGTCGAAGCCCGAGCAGCGGTTCGCGGCGTGGGAGAAGAAGAACGTGGCGATCCTTACGCGGGCGCGGGCGACGTTGGAGGAGATTCAGGGGTCGGAGGCGTTCGACCTGGCGAATCTCTCGGTGGCGATGCGGACGATGCGGACGATGCTGCGCACGCACGCGTAGGTTCCTCGCCCCCGCCGCCCCTTCCCGTCCCGTCCCTGGGGCTGCCGCCCCAGACCCCGCCAAAAGATTGCGCAGTTCCCCGCGCCCCCATTCGGGGGCGCGGGGAACTGCGTGAACGGGGGGTGGCATTTAGGGTAAATGGGGTGAATGAGGAATCGCTTCAGGCGCCCGTACCGGATGTGTCCGTCGTCGTGATCGTCTACAACGACGAGGCACGGCTCCCCACCGCCGTACGCTCCGCGCTGGAGCAGACCCTGCGCAACGTCGAGGTCGTGATCGTGGACGACCGCAGCACGGACGGCTCGTACGACGTCGCGCGGGAGCTGGCCGCCCGGCACCCCGGGCGCGTACGGGCCCACCGGCTGGACGAGAACAGCGGCGGCTGTGGCGCGCCCCGCAACCACGGGATCGCGCAGGCCCGCGGCACGTACGTGGTCTTCCTCGACAGCGACGACGTGCTGGAGCGCAACGCCTGCCGGAACATGCTGGAGGCGGCCGAGACGACCGGCGCCGACCTCGTCTCCGGGCTGTGCGTACGCGTCCACGTCGACTCGCGCACCCGCAAGGAGGTCAAGTGGTACCCCTGGCTGTACGCGCGCACCCGCACCCTGGACTCGGTCTCCGAACTGCCTGACCTGCTGGTCTTCGACACCCTGTCGACCAACAAGTGCTACCGCCGCGCGTTCCTCGTCGAGCAGGGGCTCCGGTTCCCCGTCGGCATCCACTACGAGGACCTGCTCTTCTCCGCACAGGCGTACGCGGCGGCCCGCCGGATCACTCTCATCCCGAACCGCGTCTACGACTGGAACGTCGTCGACAAGGCCCCGACGAAGTCGATCAGCAACCGGCGCGCCGAGATCGCCAACTTCGCGCACCGCATGGAGATCCACCGACGCGTCGACCGGCTCCTCGCCGACCGGGGGCTGCCGGAGCTCAAGTTCTTCAAGGACGTCAAGTTCCTCAAGCACGACCTGGTGCTGCACCTGCGCGACCTGCCGTTGCGGGACGCCGCCTACCGGGCGGAGTTCGCGGCCATCGCCCGCGCCTACCTGGAGTCCATCGACCGGGCCGCCTTCGACGAGGTGGAGCCCATCCACGCCATCTGCGCCTACCTCCTGCAGAAGAGCGACTGGGACAACCTGCTGCCGGCCGTGGACACGCTCACCAACCGCGACAAGGTCTCCGCACCGCTCGTCGAACGCGACGGCCGCGTCTACTGGTGCGCCGAGCACCTCGACGGCGACGGCGACGACGGTGACAGCGACATCGGCGACGGTGCCTTCGCGCGGCACGTTCTCGATGTCACCGACCTCGGCTACCACGCCAAGCCCGTCGAGAAGATGTTCCTGCGCAACGTCCTGACCGGCTACGAGGAGGCCGGCGGCGCGGCCGTCGGTACCGTCCGGCTCGCCGGGCGCATCGTCAATCCCCTCGGCGTCGTACCGCCCGGCGCGCGGCTCGGCGGCGAGCTGGAGTTCGCCGCCCGCCGCAAGGGCGTGCGCCTGCAGACCTTCCGCTTCCCCGTGCGCACCCTGCGGCACGAGGGCGCCTCCATCGCCTGGGAGGCGTCCGCCGACCTCACCCGCGGGCTGCGGCCCCTGGGCATCGTGGACGCCGTGTGGGACGTACGGCTGCGCCTCCACGTCGACGGCGTGCCCACCACCACCCGGCTCACCGCCGCCGAACCGGGCCTCGCCGTCGGCCGGCTGCCCGTGCGGCCCCGGCTCAGCAGGCTGGTCGCCGGCCACGTCGTCCCCGAGGTCTCCGCCCGCGGCCACCTCTCCTTCCGGGTCCTCACCCGCGAGAAGGTCGACGCGTTCGTCGGGCGGAGCGTGCGGGGAACACCCGGCCGGCTCGCCAAGTCCGGGTACCGGAAGGCGAAGGCGGTGCGGCGGAGGCTCACCTCCGGGGACACCAAGATCCGCGTCTACCACGAGGTGTTCAGCCGGCTGCCCCTCAAGAAGGGCCTCGTCGTCTTCGAGAGCCACCTGGGCCGGCAGTACAGCGACAGCCCGAAGGCGCTCTACGAGGAGATGCGGCGCCAGAACCTCGACTTCGACGCCGTGTGGTCGTACACGGGCAGCGGTCCGGCCGGTTTCCCGCCCGACGCCACGCTCGTACGCCGCTGGTCGCTGCCCTATCTCAAGGCGCTGGCCCGTGCCGAGTTCTGGGTCGACAACCAGAGCTATCCGCTGAAGCTCACCAAGCGGCCGGGGACCACGTACCTCCAGACCTGGCACGGCTCGGCGCTCAAGCGGATGGGCTTCGACGAACCCGC
This sequence comes from Streptomyces sp. CWNU-52B, assembly GCF_047444975.1. Lineage (NCBI taxonomy): Bacteria > Bacillati > Actinomycetota > Actinomycetes > Kitasatosporales > Streptomycetaceae > Streptomyces > Streptomyces sp. CWNU-52B. The sequence continues at coordinate 10,076 of NZ_JBLFJV010000037.1, forward strand.
CTGGAAGCTCAAGACCCGGCACGCGCAGACGGAACAGCAGCGCGTCCTCGACCGCTTCGACCGGTTCCTCATCCGCTCCGAGCACGACGTACGCACCCTCGCCCGCGCGTTCCGCCTGAAGGAACGGACGCTGCTGCGCGTGGGCTACCCCCGCAACGACGCGCTCGTGCACGCCAGAAGGCGGGAGGAGGAGACGGGGACACGGGAACGCGGCGTCCTCGCCGCCGAGCTGGGGATCCCCGACGACCGGGCCGTCCTGCTGTACGCGCCCACCTTCCGGCAGCACGGCGGCAGGCAGCGGCGGTTCGAGCTGCCCTTCGACGTGGAGCGGTTCGCCGACGAGTTCGGCGACCGGTACGTCCTCCTGGTGCGCTCCCACTACCTCGACCACGTCGTCCTCCCGCCGTCCGTGCGCGGGCGGGTCGTCGACGTCTCCGCCCACCACGACGTGACCCCGCTGCTCGCCCTCGCCGACGGACTGATCACCGACTACTCGTCCGTGATGTTCGACTACGCGCTCCTGGGCCGGCCGATGTTCTTCTTCGCGTACGACTACGAGGAGTACGTCCATGAGGGCCGCGGCACCTACTTCGACCTCCTCGAACGCGCCCCGGGCCCGGTCGTGCGCACCGAGGAGGAGCTGTACGTCGCCCTCGCCTCCCTCGACGAGCAGGTGGTGAAGTACGCGGAGGCACGCGAGGGGTTCGTGGCCGAGTTCGGCGAGTACGACCAGGGCACCGCCGCGCAGAGCATCGTCGACCAGTTCTTCTCCCAGTGGAGGCGCGCATGACCCCCGTGGCCCCGGTGACCCCCGTGAGCCCCGCGAGCACGGCTGTGCCGCGTGACGTCTTCTTCGTCTCCAACAGCGTCGACGAAATGGGCGGGGTGACCAGCTGGTCGCACCAGATGGCCCGGCTCTTCACCGCGCGCGGCCACCGTGTCCACGTCGTCGGCATCACACCGCCCGAGGTGGCCCAGGAACTCGGCGAGGTCCCGTACCCGACGACGACCCTGTACGCCGGACAGCCGCCGCGCCCCGGCCGGGCCCGCGAGGCGAGCATGCGCGAGGAGGCCGTGAAACTCACCGCGCTGTTCCGGACGGCGCGGCCCGGCGCGGTCGTGATCGTCACGCAGGTGTGGGCCATGGAGTGGGTCGCCCAGGCCGACACACGCGGGCTGACCGTGATCGGGATGAGCCACGAGTCGTTCGCGTACTCCCGGATGTCCTCGCGCTTCCCCCGGGTGCGCAAGCACTACCGGGACGTCGACCGCATGCTGGCGCTGACCCGCGAGGACGCCGACCTGTGGATCGGGCAGGGCATGAACAACGCCTCCTACCTGCCGAACCCGCTGCCCTTCATGCCCGAGGTGCCGTCGCCGCGCACCGGGAAGGTGGTCGTCAGCATCGGCCGGCTGCACCACCAGAAGGGCATCGACATGCTCCTCGACACCTGGTCGGAGGTCGCGCCCCGGCATCCGGACTGGCGCCTGCGGATCTACGGCTCAGGCGAGGACGAGGAGATCCTCAAGAAGCAGTGCACGGCTCTCGGGCTCGACGGCTGCGTCGACTGGATGGGGCCCACGGGCGATGTGCCGGGCGCGCTGCGCGGTGGCTCCGTCTTCGTGCAGTCCTCCCGGGGCGAGGGTTTCCCGCTCGCCCTGATGGAGGCCATGGTGACGGGCGTGCCCTGCGCCGCCTTCGACTGCGCGCCCGGCGTCCACGAGATCGTCCGCGACGGCGAGGACGGCCTCCTCGCCACCCTCGGCAACACCGGCGAACTGGCCCGCCGCCTCGACACCCTGATGTCCGACAAGGAGCTGCGGGACGGCATGGGCGACAGGGCCCGCGTCAACATCCAGCGCTACACGACGACGGAGATCGTGCACAGATGGGAGAACTTGTTCGGCTTCCTGGAACGCTGACAGCGGGGTGAGCGCCGGGGCGCGCCCCGCAGAGGCGCGGGGAACTGCACGCCCGGCCCCCACGCACCCGCAGTCGGCGAACACCTCGACCCGCCTCCCTCTCGCCGCCTATCCCTTCCCCCCGCCCCCGGTGAACTTCTCGTACTCCTTCAGCACTTCCTCCGTGCCCCCGTCCAGCCGCAGCTCCCCCCGTTCCAGCCACAGCACCCGGTCACACGTGTCCCGGATCGACTTGTTGTTGTGGCTCACGAGGAAGACCGTGCCCGCGCTCTTCCGCAGCTCCCGGATCCGGGCCTCGGAGCGCTTCTGGAAGGAGCGGTCCCCGGTGGCGAGGGCCTCGTCGATCATCAGCACGTCATGGTCCTTCGCGGCGGCGATGGAGAACCGCAGCCGCGCGGCCATCCCGGAGGAATACGTCCGCATCGGCAGGGTGATGAAGTCGCCCTTCTCGTTGATCCCGGAGAAGTCGACGATCTCCTGGTACCGCTCCCGCACCTGCTCCCGGGACATCCCCATCGCGAGCCCGCCGAGGTGGACGTTGCGTTCGCCGGTCAGGTCGTTCATCAGCGCCGCGTTGACGCCGAGCAGGGAGGGCTGCCCGTCGGTGTAGATCCGCCCGTGCTCCACCGGCAGCAGCCCGGCGACGGCCTTGAGCAGGGTGGACTTGCCCGATCCGTTCGTGCCGATCAGACCGATCGCCTCACCCCGGTACGCGGTGAAGGAGACGGACTTCACGGCGTGCACCTTGCGCACCCCCGCCGCCTGCTCGCTCTTCTTCCCGCGCAGGATGCGGTTGAGCGCGGCGGTGGCGCTGCCACGCCCCACCCCCGTGCCGTTGACGCGGTAGACGATGTCGACGCGGTCCGCGACGACGGTCGGGATCCGGTCCGCGACGACGGGCGGGTTGGGGTCCGCTTCGACGGTGGGGATTTCGTCGGTCCTGTCGGTCACTGCGCTCTGTTCAGCCACGGCCGTACGTCTCCTCTGCCTTCCAGAAGTAGATGAACCCGCCGACACCGGCGAGCAGCGCCCAGCCGACCGCGAGCGGCCACACATGGTCGGGCAGCTGGCTCGCGTGGAACGAGTCGATCAGCGCGAACCGCATGAGGTCGATGTAGACGGCGGCCGGGTTGCACCGCAGGGCGAGCAGCACGACACGCGGCATGTCCGGGTGGCCGCTCAGCACCCGTTCGATGCTCCACATGACCCCCGAGACGTACATCCAGGTCCGCAGCACGAACGGCATCAGCTGGGCGATGTCCGGGGTCTTCGCGCCCAGCCGGGCCACGACCAGCGCCACGCCCGCGTTGAACACGAACTGAAGTGCCAGTGCCGGCACGGCCAGCAGCCAGGACACACCGACGGGCACACCGAAACAGAGCAGGATCACGACCAGCGCGGCCATCGAGAACAGCAGCTGCTGAAGCTGTTGCAGCGCGTACGACACGGGCAGCGCGGCCCGCGGGAAGTGCAGGGCGCGCACGAGGCCGAGGCTGCCGGAGATCGCCCGGGTGCCCGCCATGATCGAGCTCTGGGTGAACGTCCACACGAACACGCCTGTGACCAGGAACGGGACGTAGTCCGGCACACCACGGCTGGTGCCCATGACGACGCCGAAGATGAAGTAGTAGACCGCCGCGTTGAGCAGGGGAGTGGCCACCTGCCAGACCTGGCCGAGCTTCGCCTGGCTGTACTGGGCGGTGAGCCTGGCCGTGGCGAACGCGGTGATGAAGTGCCGGCGCGCCCACAACTGGCGGACGTACGCGGACAGGGAGGGCCGTGCGCCGCTGACCGTGAGGCCATGGCGGGCGGCGAGTGCCGCGGGGTCGTCCGCGGGCGGTGCCGAGAACGGTGTGTCGAGGACCTGACTCACATCCGCTGCTTTCAGTGTGAGGGGGTGTCTTTACCTGCGGTTGGGCTCGTCTTTACGTCGGGACGGGACCGTATCGTCGTGACGTGAGCGTAGGCCGATCCGACGTCGCAACGCAACCGTTTCGTCGTTACGCCCCTATGCTGGTCGGCATGACGACGAACCCCCAGCAGCCGGAGTCGCAGACGACGCCGAAGCCGCGCCGCCGGGCACCCGCCGGGGCGGCGGTGCTCCGGGAGGACGTGACCGAGGCGATCAGGGGGGCCGTCTTCGAGGAACTCGCGGCCGTCGGGTACGCGCGCATGTCCATCGAGGGGATCGCGCGCCGCGCGGGCGTGGGCAAGACCGCCGTGTACCGCCGATGGCGTTCCAAGCTGCACCTGGTGCTCGACCTGGTCTCCGCGATCGCCGTGCAAGGGCTGCCCGCGCCCGACACGGGCACCCTGGAGGGCGACCTGCGCCTGCTGTACGAGGTCACCTCGCGCGCCCTGCGTCACCCGGTCGCCTCGCAGGTCGTCCCCGACCTCCAGGCCGAGGCGGCCCGCAACCCCGAGATAGCGGAGGCCCTGCAGAAGGCCCTGCGGGAGGGGCAGGCGGGCGTCGCGGACGGCATCGTCGCGGCGGCGAGGGAGCGCGGTGAGATCCGTACGGACATCGACGGCGAACTGGCCCTCGACGTGATCTCCGGACCGCTCTACTGGCGCGCCGTGGTGATCCGCGGCCCCAAACCGCCGAAGGGATATCTGGAGAGTCTGACCCGGGCCACGGCGGCGGCGCTCAAGGCGCTGTAGAGGGGCGTGGACGGCCGCTCGACCTGCGGTTCGGCGGGGCCTGCCGCCCAGCTCCGGGCACCTCTCGGAGGGCGCGCGGCCCCCGTAGCGTCCGGATCGTTGTCATCCACGCCTCACTCTCGGGGCCTCCGGGGGCGCATACTGGAAACACGATGACGAAGCCATCCGCGCCCCGGCGCCACCTGTCCACCAGTCCCTTCAAAGCTCCGGTTGTCCCGGTCGCCAAGCACTTCGCCCTGGGTGACCGTGTTACGCACGACCAGTTCGGCCTGGGCAGGATTGTCGGCGTCGAGGAGGGCATCGCGATGCTCGTCGACTTCGGCTCCCGCCAGGCCCGTATCGTCAGCCCCTACACCCGTATGGACAAGCTCTGACGGATCCAGTCGGAGCACCCTCGCCGCGGCCCAGGACCACGTCCGGCCCGCGGCGAGTGCGTTGTACGGCCCGGCGGATCAGCGGGGCCGGGGCCCGGATCGGCGGGGCCCGGTTCGGCGGGGTCCGCATCGGTAAGGGCTGAACCAGCACAGTTCGGCCCGGCAGACACCGGGCCGGCCCGTGCCGCCGGCGGGCGCTAGCTCCGGCGTGCCCGCGGATGCAGCCGTACCCAGCCCTCCCAGGCGGACGTGATCATGTCGTCCAGGCCGTGCTTCGCCTTCCAGGCCAGCTCCGCGGTGATGCGGTCGGCCGAGGCGACGACCCGGGCCGGGTCGCCCGGCCTGCGGGGAGCCACGGTCGGGGCGAGGGTGTGACCGGTGATCTCGTTGATCCGGTCGATCATCCGGCGGACCGAGACCCCCTCGCCGCGGCCGATGTCCAGGGTCAGATCGGTGCCGGGGGCCGCGGCGAGCCGCCTCGCGGCCGCCACATGGGCCTCCGCCAGGTCCACGACGTGGATGTAGTCGCGGACGCAGGTGCCGTCCGGGGTCGGGTAGTCGTCGCCGAAGATCCGCGGGGGCTCGCCCGCGGTCAGCTTCTCGAAGACCATCGGGACGATGTTGAAGACGCCCACGTCGGCCAGTTCCGGTGTCGCCGTCCCCGCCACGTTGAAGTAGCGCAGTGAGGCCGTCGACAGACCGTGCGCGCGGCCCGTGGCGCGCACCAGCCACTCGCCGGCCAGCTTGGTCTCGCCGTACGGGTTGATCGGCACGCAGGGCGTCTCCTCGGTCACGAGGTCGACGTCGGGCATGCCGTAGACCGCCGCCGAGGACGAGAACACGAAGGACGGCACCGCGGCGGCCGTGACCGCCTGGAGCAGCACCCGCAGCCCCTCGACGTTCTCGCGGTAGTAGTGCAGCGGCAGGTCCACCGACTCGCCCACCTGCTTCTTCGCCGCGAGATGCACGACACCGGTGACGGCGTGGTCCTTGAGCGCACGGGCGACCCGCTCACCGTCCAGGGTCGAGCCGACGACGAGCGGCACCCCGTCCGGGACGCGCTCGGAGATCCCGGTGGACAGGTCGTCGTACACCACGGCCCGTTCGCCCGCCTCGGTCATCGCACGGACGACGTGCGCCCCGATGTAGCCGGCGCCGCCGGTGATCAGCCAGGTCATCTACAGCCGTCCCCTCGTGTGTCTTCGGGCAAGTGAAGCAAACGCCTCATCCTGCGGCCCAGCACGGTCGCCGCTCCCCGCGGGCCCGGCGCGATCCGCAGGGCGAGCGAGCCCGAGTGCGTCGCGTAGGGCTGGACGAGCAGCACACCGTGCCGGGCGCTCGGCACGACCGACCGGCGCAGCAGCCCCGGGCCCGTGCTCGCGTGCGCGGTGGTCTCGCGGCTGGTGCCGTCGTGGAAGCGCAGGCACAGCCGCAGGTCCCAGACGCCGGAGCCGAGCGCCGAGAGGTCGACCGCCGCCTCGGCCGTCCAGGCACCCTCCGCATCGACGGCATCGGCGGCACCCTCCGCATCGGTGGCGGCATCGGTGGCGTCCGGCCGGAACCGCGCCGTGAGCGTGAGCCCGGCCGCCCCGTCCTGCCGGTTCACGAACTCGGCCACCACGGACGCCGGCGCCGCGTCCGCCATCCGCCCGTACAGCTCGTACAGGCGAAGCCGCAGCCGGGTGCCCCGCGCGCGTGGCCGCAGTTCCGCGTCGACGGCCACCGGCAGGAGGCGTACGGGCCGGAACAGGAGGTGTTCCAGGGTGACCTGGGGCAGGTCCGTGGACCACACCGGCGTACCGTCGGCGGCTCGCGCGTACGGTGGCCGCAGCCGGGCCGGGCGGGCCGCGACCTCCTTGACGCGGGTCAGGTCGCACGGCTTCTCGGAGGCCAGCACCACCTGTGCGACCACCCTCCCCGGCGCCGGTGCGAGCGCGAAGTCGCCCGCGTCGAACGTCGCGAGGTACGCGCGCGTGAGGGCCCACCACTCACGCCGGTAACCGGGTCCCCGCAGGTCCAGCTCGCGCGCGTACATCCGCAGCGCGTGGTCGAGGAACCGCGCCCGGGAGGCTCGGGCCAGCCGCTTCTCACCGGCGGCCAGGAGGACGTCGTACGCCTGGGCGTGCGCGGTGATCCTGGCCCGCCAGTTGTCGACGCCCGACCTGTCCAGCGAGATCGACAGCCGTCCGGCGCCGCGGCGCACGTGCCAGACGTACACGGTGTCCGGGATCAGCGCGATGCGGGGACGGGCGGCGAGCACCCGCGCGGTGAAGACGAAGTCCTCGTAGGGGAAGTGCCCTTCGGGGAAGCGGATGCCGTGCTCGCGCAGGAAGTCGGTGCGGTACAGCTTGTTGACGCACAGCGTGTCGTGGACCAGCCGGGGGCGCCGCGCCGGACGGGCCACGACAGCGGCCCCGGCGTACAGCTCGGGCTGCCAGCGGACCTCGCGGCCCGACGGCAGGTCGCGGCGCACGCACAGACCGGCCGTGACCTCGGTGCCGCGCCCGTCGGCGGCGGCCAGCAGGGCGTCCACCGCGCCCGGCGGCAGTACGTCGTCGCTGTCCAGGAACATCAGGTACGGAGCCGTGGCGGCGTCGATGCCGTCGTTGCGGGGGCTGCCGCAGCCGCCGCTGTTGACCTCGCGGCGGACGACCTTCAGCCGTGGCTCGTCGAGCGCGAGGCGGTCCAGGAGGTCCGCGCTGCCGTCGGCCGAGCAGTCGTCCACGGCGATCACCTCGCGGACGGCGGGCCCCTGCGCCAGGGCCGAGCGCACCGCGTCCGTCACATGGGCGGCGTCGTCGTACCCGATGACGACGACGCACACCTGCGACACCTGCGGTACCTGGGACATCCGCGGCAGCCGTGACGGGCGGGGAGAACCTGCCGGCACGGCGCGCGCGGTCGTCATGGGGCGGAACGGTGGAAAGCGGTGGGTGATCATCCGTTAGGAGACGCTTACTGTCTCGTGGGTGAGGTGACGCGAGCCGGACGGCGGCTCCGTCTCCTCGGGCCGCGTTCCGGCGGGCCGGATCCCCGCCGTCCACAGGCGGTGGAAGGAGAGCCCGGCGGCCGTCACCAGCAGGCCGTTGCGGACGAGCATCAGCAGGGAGCCCGTCCAGGTGCAGGCCACCACGTCGTCGTACAGGACGGGGTACGCGAGGGAGCTGACCGCGGCGGCCACCGTGATCAGCGCGGCCACCGGGCGCTGCGTGGTGTGCCGGGAGGTCAGGCACACGGCGGCCAGACCGATCAGCCACACCAGGTACTGGGGGCTGATGACCCGGCTCGTCACGGTGAACAGGAGCACGGCGCTGAGCGCGGCGTCGTACGGCGTCGCCGGTGTCCAGCGCCGTGAGCGCAGCCGCCACAGCAGCAGGGCGCCGAAGGCGGCGACGGTGAGCGCGAGCGACACTGCGGCGACCGAGCCGACGTACGGCCCGGTGAACTCCATGGCGCCGTACCGGTAGCCCACGCGCCCCGGCCAGCCCGCGTGGTGCGCGAAGGAGAGGACCGTGCCGCCGAGCGATTCGATCTGCACGCCCCGGCCGCCCTGCTGGCGCAGGAAGTCGAAGGGGTGGCGGAAGAGGACGGCGAGGGCCAGGAGCAGCGCGCCCGCGGTGACGGCGGCCGAGGTCCACGTCTCCTTCGTCGTACGCCCCCGCGGAGTGCCGATCAGCGCCAGCACGGGCCACACCTTCACCAGGGTGCCCAGCGCGGCGAACGCGCCGCACGCGCGCGTGGAGCGCGACAGCGTCAACAGGGAGATGACCGCGAGGGCGGTGACCTGTACGTCGTAACGGGCGAGCGGGATGTGCAGCAGGAGCGGCAGGGCCGCCGTCCACAGCGCCGCGCCGCGCAGGCTGCGGCCCGGCCGGGTGCCCGCGCGCGTGAGGACGGCGGTGACCAGGAGGTCGGTGGCCAGGGTGAGGGCCACGAACGCCTGGAAGTACGTCAGCCACGGCAGCAGTCCGGGCGACATCAGCACGGGGCCCGCGCCCGGCGGGTACTGCCACAGCCGGTCGCCCGACGGGAACGCGCCGTGGACGAGCACGCCGTACCAGCGGGCGTACAGCTCGTACACCTCACGCCCCACGCCGCCGAGGCCGAGCGGGGCGCGGTCGTCCTGGAAGAGCAGCCACAGCATCAGGGCGCGGGTGGCCGACCAGACGGCGGCGAGGGTGACGAGAGTCAGGGGGCGGGGCATCGTCCGGGACGTGGTCCGGCGCTTCATCCAGGGCTTCACCCGCAGGATCGTAAGCCGCGAGACTGTCGATATCGTCTGATGACGGGTCAATCACCGACAAAGGTGAACTAATAGCACAAGATCTGACGCATGGTCGTCAAGCGTCCGTGGACCGCCCTTCCCTCCTCGGTCCCCACCGTGCTCGTGCCTGTTCTCGCACCCGTTCTCGTACCTGTTCTCGTACCTGTTCTCGTGCCCGTGATCGCCATGACCGTGATCGGTCTGTGGGGGATCGACCGCGGGGGGATGTGGCGCGACGAGGCGGTCACCTTCCAGGTGGCGCGGCGCTCGCTGCCGCAGATCTGGCACCTGCTGCACTCCGTGGACGCGGTGCACGGCCTCTACTACCTCCTCATGCACCCCGTCCTCACCCTCCACGCCGACGAGGTCGTCCTGCGCCTGCCCTCGCTCTGCGCGGCCGCCGCGACCGCGGGCCTCGTCGCGGCCCTGGGGGTGCGCCTCGCCCGCCCCCGGGTCGGCCTGTGGGCCGGGCTGCTGTACGCGGTGACGCCCATGACCGGGCACTTCGCCCAGGAGGGCCGGTCGTACGCCCTGGTCGCCGCCGGCGCCGCGGGAGCGACCCTGCTGCTCGTGCGGGCGGTGGAGGCGGTGGAGACCGACGCACGCGCGCGTGCCCGCATCCGTATCCGTGGCGGCATCCGTCGCCGTGGCCGGGTGTCCGTCTGGTGCGCGTACGGAGGTGTCGTCGCCGGCACCGCGCTGCTCCACGAGATGGCCGTCCTGCTCCTCCTCGCGCACGCCGCCACCCTGGCCCTCGTACGGCCGCCGCGCGGGGTGTGGTGGAACTGGGCCCGCGCCGCCGGAGCCGTACTCCTCGTCCTGCTTCCGCTCGCCCTGGTCTCCAGCGGCCAGGCCGGGCAGGTCGCCTGGCTCAGGCCTCCCGGCACGGGCACGGTCGAGGGTCTCCTGCGCTCCTTCGCGGGGCCCACCCGGCTGGTCCTCGGCCCGTACCTGCTGCTGATCGCCCTCGCCCTGCGCGTCCCGCTCGCCCGCCGTGGTGAGCTCTCCCTCCCCGCGGTCGCGCTCCCGCTGCTGGTCCTGCCGCCCGCGGTGCTCCTGGCGGTCTCACGCCACTGGCCGCTCTTCGACGACCGCTATGTGCTGTACGCGCTCGCGGGGGCGCCGCTGCTGGCGGCGGCGGGCGCGGACCGGCTGGCCGGAGCGGTGGCGCGAGGGTCGCGGGCGCGGGGCCTTCGGACGCGGGGTCCTCAGGTGCGGTACGGCGGCACACTCCTCGGTGTCCTCGCCATCGGGCTCGCCTTCGTGTCGCAACTCCCCGTCCTGCGCGAGGACCGGGACCCCGCCCGGCGCCCCGACAACCTCGCAGCCGTCTCCGCGGCGGCCGCCCGGCGGATGAGCCCCGGCGACCCCGTGCTCTTCCTCCCGGCGATCGGCAGGCGCGCGGCGGTGGCGTACCCGGCGGGCTTCCGGGGCACGCGGGACATCGCGCTGCGCGAGCCGGGGCCCGTCTCCGGCACCCTCTACGGGCGGGAGACCGGCCCCGGCGAACTGCGCCGCAGGCTCGACGGCCTCGACCGCCTGTGGGTGGTCGCCGAGCCGTACGCGCTGAGGTCCGCCTGGTGGCCGCCGGAACCGACCGAGCGGGTCAAGCTCAGTGTGGTGGGCGAGGAGTTCGTGCGGCGGGCGGAGTTCGTCCGGGAGGGGTCGGTCCTGCGGCTGTACGAGCGCAGGGCGCGGAGCGCGGGCGCCGTGAGCAGGTGAGCGCGGGTCACTCGTCGCTGAGGGGCTCCTCCAGTGCCGCCGCGTCCAGCGCGTCCGTGAGCCGGTCGAGCCGGGCCCGCAGGTCGAGGATCTCCGCCACGTCGAACCCCGTCGCGGCGGCGATCCGGCGCGGTACGCGCAGCGCCCGCGCGCGCAGGGCCGCGCCCTCGTCCGTGAGTCCGACCACCACGGACCGCTCGTCCCGGGCGCTGCGCTCGCGGCGTACGAGCCCGGCCGTCTCCAGCCGCTTCAGCAGGGGTGACAGCGTCCCGGAGTCGAGCCGCAGGTGCTCGCCGACCTTCTTCACGGGCAGCTCGCCGTGCTCCCACAGCACGAGCATGACCAGGTACTGGGGGTAGGTGAGCCCCAGGTCCTTCAGGACGACGCGGTACAGACCGCCGAAGGCGCGCGAGGCCGCGTTCAGGGAGAAGCAGATCTGCTGGTCGAGGCGGAGGAAGTCCTCGTCGTGCGCGGCGGAGTCGGGCGTGGCTGCGGTGGGGTCGGGTGCGGACGTCGTGGTCATGGCGTCCAGGGTACCCCGGGTGCGTCATTTAGTTGTGCACAATTTAATTGTGTGCTCTACTTTGGTTGTGCGGCGGCCCGGACCAGGGCCCGTCGACACGACTTCGATCGTGAGATCTTGAGAGGGATGGTTTCCATGGACGCGCTCTACACCGCCGTCGCCACCGCCACCCACGGCCGTGACGGCCGGGCCTACAGCTCCGACGGTCAGCTCGACCTGCAGCTGGGGATTCCGACGGAGATGGGCGGCAACGGCCAGGGCACGAACCCGGAGCAGCTCTTCGCCGCCGGCTACTCGGCCTGTTTCGCCAGCGCGCTCGCTGTGGTCGGGCGGGCGGCGAAGGTCGACGTCAGTGACGCGGCGGTGACCGCGGAGGTCGGTATCGGCAAGGAGGGTGAGGGGTTCGCGCTCAAGGTGACGCTGCGCGTGGAGCTGCCGGAGGCCGTGGACGCCGAGGCGGGCCGCAAGCTGGTGGAGCAGGCGCACCAGGTGTGCCCGTACTCGAACGCGACCCGCGGCAACATCCCGGTCGAGCTGGTCATCGAGTAGCTTTCCTCGAACGCCGGACGGGGCGGCCTGAAAAGCAGGGGCGAAGCCCCGCTTTTCAGGGGCGCGGGGAACTGCGCGACAAGCCCCCACCCACCCGCACCCGACGCACGGCCTCCACAGGGACCCGGGTGGTGGCGGGCGGGGGCTCCGGCGACCGGTCGGCGACATAGCGCGTCAACAGCAACGGCAGCCCCACCACCGGCACCAGCCACACCATCACCATCAACCGGTCGATCGCGATGTCGGGGTGCGCGGCCACACTCAGCACCCCGGTCCCGGCGGCAGCCACCAGCACCACGCCGAAAGCCGGCCGCGCCCGCACCGCCCCCCACCCCCCGGCCGCGACCAGCACCAGGAACAGCGGTTCGAGCAGCTGCCGCCGCAGCCACTCCAGCCAGAAGCTGTTCTCCAGCTGGAAGAACTCGTGCCAGGGACGCTTCCGGTCCGGCCGGAAGAAGTGGTCGGTGAGCAGGTCCTGGAGGCTGTCCGACTCGGACGGGTAGCGGAGCAGCCGGGCGAGCAGCACCGTGCCCGCCGCCGCCGTGACCGTCACCGCCAGCAGCGTCCTCACCGCGGCCCCCACCGGCCGCCCCGTCCTCCTCCGGTACCCCCCGATCAGACAGCACGCCCCGGCCAGACACCCCGCGAGGAACAGCGCCTGCGAGTGCTTCACGGTGAAGAGCAGCGCCAGCGACACCGCCACCAGACCACCGCCGTGCCGCCCGCGCAGCACCAGCGCGCAGCCCCACAGCACCGCCAGCGTGAGCGCGGTCATCGTGCCCTCGGTCATCGGGCGCATCGCGGTCGCACCCGTCGGCAGGACGTAGTACAGCCCCTGCCCGATCAGCGCGGGCCCCGTCCCGGCCCCCAGCGTCCGCAGGACGAGGAACACCAGCACCCCCCCGGCCGCCGCGACACACACCCCGGCCGCCCACAGCCCCCACGTCACGCCGAACACGGTCACGAACGGCACGAGCAGCAGCGGATATCCGGGCCGTACCTCGAAGATCCGCATGAACCGCTCGCTCATGAACGGCGCGGTCCACCCGGACGTCTGCCCCGCGTCGAGCCGCCGCCCGACACTCCAGTGGTAGTAGTCGCGGCACTCCGCCCGCACACCCGGCCCCGGGTCGGGGGCGCGGAAGCGCCGGACGTCCACGCTGTGGTCGCGCGACGCCCGCTCGCCCCGGCTCGCGCACAGGTACGTGATGCTCCGCCCCGCCGCCTCCGCCTTGTCCGCACCGCCCAGACTCAGCGCGTACGACAGGTAGTTGCGGCTGTCGGCGGTGTCCCGGCCGGTGACGTTGGCGAGCTGGAGGCAGCCGAACAGGGCGGCGAGGAACAGCACCCACGCGGCCGGGCGAGCCCTCATGAGCGGGTCAGGGCGTCGCTCGGCGCGCTGCCCGGCGCCGGAACCAGGGGCACGGCCGCGGCCATGTCCTCGCCCAGCATCAGCGTCCGTACCACCCGTTCCGCGGCCCGCCCGTCGTCGTACCCGCGAAACCGTGCCCGGAAGTCCGCCCGCAGCCGCGCCGACTCCTCGTCCCGCCAGGCGCCCGACGCGAACAGCCGCGCCAACGCGTCCACGTCACGGGTGACATGGCCCGGCGGACGCTCGGTGACGTCGAAGTACGTGCCGCGCGCGGCGAGATACGTGTCCAGGTCGTAGGTGTGCAGGACGATCGGCCGGTCCAGGTGCGCGTAGTCGAACATCAGCGACGAGTAGTCGGTGATCAGCGCGTCGGAGGCCAGCAGCAGGTCCGCCACCTCCGGCTCGTCGGTGACGTCCAGGACGAGGCCGCGCCCGGCCAGGTCCCGTAGTCCGAGCCCCCGTTCGGGGTGCCGGGCCAGCGACGGATGCAGCCGGACCGCCAGGACGTGGTCCCCGGGCAGCCCGGCGACCAGGCGTTCCAGGTCGCAGTCCGGCGCGTAACCGCCCTGCCGGTGGTCGCGGCTGGTCGGCGCGTACAGGATCAGGGTGCTGTCGTCCGGGACGCCCAGACGCCCGCGTACGGACTCCCGGCGGCCGGGTTCGGGCCGGACCAGGCAGTCGTTGCGCGGGCTGCCCGAGCGCAGCGACACGAAGCCGCAGGGGTAGGCGCGGTCCCAGACCAGCTCGGAGTGCGGATTCGCGACCAGGCTGTAGTCCCAGCGGTCGGCCCTGCGCAGCATCTTCGGGACGCTGTAACCACGCCTGGCGCCCGGGTACTTCAGCAGATCCGCGCCCATCGACTTCACGGGCGTGCCCTGGTGCGTGTGGATGTGGACGGCGCCCTCGCGCTTGACCAGGTCGTTCGCCCAGTTGACGTTGTTGATCAGATAGGTGGCGCGCGCCGTGACCCTGCGGTAGGCCCGGCTGCCCGGCAGGACGTGCTCGATCCCCGGCGGCAGCGCGTCCACGTGCTCCTTGCCGACCACCCACACCGACCGGATGTGCGGGGCGAGTTCACGCGCCGTGCGGTGGATCGCGGCCGGGTCGCCGAGCACGCCCCGGTGCGAGAAGGCCGAGTACAGGGCCAGGTTCGGGTCGAGCGCCCGCCGCAGGACCAGCCGCCGGTGCAGTCCGAGCAGCACCCGGCGCAGCCGGCGCCGCCACACCCGGTGGCGCCTGCGCAGCCCGGCCCGCTTCACGGCGGCGACGCGGTGCAGCGCGTAGAGGGCGTACGGGGCGCGGGTGAGCAGAGCGAGCGACGTCCGGGGGAGGTGCGGACCGGGCCGGTGGCCGCTCGGCCGGTACGCGCGCAGGTCCCGTGCCGCACGCCGGTGGAACTCGGGCCGGGACGACGGCGGTACGCGGTCCCGCTGCCGGAGGATGAACAGGTAGTGGTCCGCCATGTGGTCGTAGAGGAAACCGCGCCACCGCGCCAGCTCCGGCCGCTCCTCGACGAACCGGAACAGCCGCTCGTACTGCGCGAACACCTCGAAGTGCTCCCGGCTCGGCGTGCGCATCGCGTTGCCCTGGCGGCGCTGCCGGTAGGACACGCAGACCCGGTCGACGAGGGTGATCGTGCGGGCCGTCCACAGCGTCTGGTAGACGATCACCGCGTCCTCGTAGAAGCCGGTCGGGAAGGTGAAGCCGCCCTCGCGGAAGAAGTCGAGGCGGTACGCCTTGTTCCACACGACCGTGAACAGGTCGAGCAGCTCCGGGCGTTCGGCGACCGTGAACACCTCGGGGCCCGGCGCGCCGAACACCTCCGCGTCCCGGTTGCGCTTCACCGCGCCGTACCAGTGGGTGCGCGCGTAGTCGAACAGAACGATGTCCGGGCGCCCGGTCGCGTCGACACGCTCGGCGATCGCCCGCAGCGTGCCCGGGGTGTAGCTGTCGTCGCTGTCCAGGAAGAGCAGGTACTCGCCGCGCGCCAGCCGCGCCCCGTGGTTGCGGGCCGGGCCGATACCGCCGTTGACGGGCAGATGCACCGCCACGACCCGCTCGTCGCGGGCCGCGAACTCGTCGATGATCGCCCCGCTCCCGTCCGGGGAGCGGTCGTCGACGACGATCAGTTCGAAGTCGCCGTACGACTGGCCGAGGACCGACTCCAGACAGGTGCGCAGGTAGCCCTGCACGTTGTGGACGGGCACGACGATGCTGAAGCGGGGCATGGCACTTCCAGGTCCGGGAACTCGCTGGCTTCTTGCTGGGCTGCTCTCGCTCGCCGGAGGGCGGGACGGCATCAGCGCGCCGGTGTGCGGGGGCGTGACGTGCGGGCGCGCGACACGGTCGCGGCCGGCACCGGCAGACGCTCGCGCAGCGGGATCACCGGCGGCAGCTCCTCCTCGGGCTGCCCGAGCAGCACCCGTCGTACCACCCGCTCGGCGGCCCGCCCGTCGTCGAACTGGCAGAACCGCTCACGGAACCGGGCCCGCAGCGCGGCGGAGCGCTCGTCGGCCCACTCGCCCGACCTGAGGACCCCGATCAGCTCGTCCTGCGTACGGGCGACCCGGCCCGGCGGCTCGGCGAGCAGGTCGAAGTACACGCCCCGGGTGTCGCGGTAGACGTCCCAGTCGTCGGCGTACGTGACGATCGGCCGGTCGAGGTTGGCGTAGTCGAACATGATCGACGAGTAGTCCGTGATCAGCGCGTCCGAGGCCAGACAGACGTCCTCGGTGTCCCGCAGCGACGTCACGTCGATCAGCTGCCCGTCGGCGACGGCCTGCCGCAGGCCGGCGTCGCCGTCGAGGAAGTAGTGCGCGCGCAGCAGCACCACGAACTCGTCCCCGAGCTCCGCGCAGAACCGCGCCAGGTCGAACTGCGCCGACACGTCCCGCGGATAGTCCCGGAACGTCGGCGCGTACAGCAGCGCCACCCGATCCTCCGGGACGCCGAGCCGCTCCCGGATCGCGGCGACCTCTCCCGGGGCCGCCGTGCAGAAGCGGTCGTTGCGCGGATAGCCGTACTCCAGGTGCGTGAAGGCGCTCGGGTAGGCGCCCGACCAGACCTCCGTGGAGTGGGCGTTGGACGACAGGGAGAAGTCCCAGCGGTCCACGCGCCGCATCAGCCGCCCGAAGTTCCCGGTGGCCGCCGCGACAGCCCGGTACTCGATCTGGTCGACGCCCATCCGCTTCAGCGGCGTCCCGTGGTGGGTCTGGACGTGCACGGTGCCGGGGCGCTTGCGCACGGAGTTGTCGAAGTTGACGTTGTTGAACGTGTACTTCGCCCGCGCCATCACCTCCCAGTACCGCCTGCTCCCGATCACCACGCTCTCCACGTCCCGCGGCATGTGCGGCAGTTCCTTCTCCTTCACCAGGAACACCGACCGGATGTGCGGGGCGAGTTCACGGGCCTTGCGGTGGATGGCCGCCGGGTTGCAGGCGTAGCCGCGGCCCCAGTAGGCGGCGAAGACGGCGAGGTTCTCCTCCAGCGGCCTGCGCAGGTACCACCGGTAGGTGAGGGCGCGGCGCCTGCGCAGCGCGGTGCGGGTCGCGTACGCCCGGATCCGCGCCGTGCGCCGGGCGAGGGCGGGCAGCGCCCGGAACGCCGTGTACGCGCCCCGGCGCAGCAGCCGGTCGCGCAGGCCCGCCACGCGGTGGCCCGCCGGGCGGTGGCGGCGGTGGAGGCGGGCCGCGCGGCGGAAGAACGCCCGGCCGCAGGGCGTACCGGACGCCAGGTCGAGGACCTCGGAGAACAACTGCCCGAACAGGGCGCCCAACCGGTCCTCGGGGAGCTCCCGCCCGGCGGCCCGGTCCAGCACCAGCTCGACCTGGTCGAGCAGTTCGTCCGGCGCGCCGGACACCCTCCCGGATGCCCTCCCGGATGCCCTCCCGGATGCCGTGCCGCTCGCCGTGCCGTTCGCCGTACCGGCGGTCGTGCCGCTGCTCCGCCGGCGCTCGTGCCGCCGTACGCACACCGTGTCCAGCACCGCGCTCCGCCCGGCGGCGAGCACCACGAGCCCGGCCCAGCCGAGGTCCGCGTACCGGCCCTCGGGGACGGCGAGCAGCCCGTGCTCGCGGAGGAAGGCGCGGCGGTGGACGGTGGCCCAGACCGGCAGCCGTACGTCACAGGGGTCCGTGTCCGTGCACGTCTCCACCGTCGGCTCGCCCTCCCACCACGGCACGCGCGCGTGGCCGAGGCGCAGCACATCGGCCTCGCCGGTCTCCCGCAGCCGCGCGTCGACCCCGGCGAGCGCCTCCGGCGTCAGCACGTCACCCGTGTCCAGGAACAGCACGTACGCGCCCGTGGCCGCCCGCAGCCCGGCCTCGCGCGCACCGGTGACCCGCACGACCCGCGTGTCGCGCTGTGCGTACGCGGCGGCGAGGATGCCCGCGGGGGAGTCCGGTCTCCCGCAGGCCACGATCACCTCGAAGTCGCCGTACGGCTGGGCGAGGACCGCGTCGAGGGTCGTGGGGAGCCGCCCCGCGACGTCGTGGACGGTGACGATGATGCTGAAGCGGGGCATGTCGTGTGGTGCTCTCTCTGTCCGTGCCGCGTGGTGCTGTGTGGTGCCGTCGTCCCCGGCGGGGGCGGGCCGGAGCGCCTCAGGGTCTGTCGACGACGGGAACGTGGGGCTCGGGTGCGGCGGGCCCGGGTGCGGGAACGGTGGCGAGGGGCGAGGACGGGTGCCGGTCGGCGGCGGCCGACGGCACCGGACGCCGCTCCTCGGGCGGCACCACCGCCGGCAGACCGGCCGTCTCGCCGAGCACGACACGCCGTACGACCCGTTCTGCGGCGCGCCCGTCGTCGTAGGGGCAGAACCGCTCCCGGAAGGCGGCCCGCAGCTGCGTGGCGCGCGAACCGCGCCAGTGGCCGGTCGCGAAGATGTCGATCAGCTCGTCCTCGCTGCGCGCGATCGCGCCGGGCGGGCACGTCCGCAGGTCGAAGTAGGTCCCGCGCGCCGCCTCGTACGCCTCCTGGTCGTCCGCGTGGATCACGATCGGCCGGTCCAGGCCCGCGTAGTCGAACATCAGCGACGAGTAGTCGGTGACCAGCGCGTCCGAGGCCAGGCACAGCGACTCGACGCTCGGGTGGTCCGACACGTCGATCAGCCGGCCGCCGCTGCGGGCCAGCGGAGCCCCGTACGAGTGGTGCGCGCGGGTCAGCAGGACGAACCGCGGGCCCAGCCGGCGCAGCACCCGCTCCAGGTCGAGCGCGGTGCGCTGGCCGCGCAGGTAGTCGCGGTGCGTCGGCGCGTACAGGACCGCCACCGCGCCCTCGGGGATGCCGAGGGACTGGCGCAGCAGGGTCACGTCGGCCGGCGTCGCCCGCTGGAACACGTCGTTCCGCGGCTGGCCGTACTCCAGCGTCGTGTACCCGGCCGGGAAGACGCGCTCCCAGACGAGGGTGGAGTGGCGGTTGCCCGACAGGCAGTAGTCCCAGCGGTCGGCGTCGCGCAGCAGCTCGGCGAAGTCCGTGCCGCGCGCCGCCGCCGGGCGCTCCTGGAGGTCGAGGCCCATGCGCTTGAGCGGGGTGCCGTGCTGCGTCTGGATCATGATCTGGCCGGGGCGTTTGACCAGTCGGCGGTCGAATCCGACGTTGTCGACGAGGTACTTGGAGCGGGCCAGCGCCGTCCAGTACGCGGCGGAGCCCGGCGTCAGCCTGCGGGTCCCCGTCGGGACCGTGTGGTGGAACGCGGGGTCGGCGACCCAGGCGGTGCGCATCCCCGGCGCGTGCGTGCGGAACGCCGCCTCCAGGGCTCCCGGGTTGCAGCCGTGGCCGCGGCCCCCGTACCCGGCGAACACGGCGTGGTCGCCGCGCACGGGCAGCCGGCGCTGTACGCCGTAGTGCAGCCGGAGCGCGGCGGTCCGCACCCCGCGGGCCAGCGCCCGCGTGAGGCGCGCGGCGCGTCTGCGCAGCCGCGCCGCCGCCCACAGGGCGCGGTACGTCCGATGGCTGCCGAGCCGTACGAGGGCGTGCCGCAGCCGGTTGCGGGACGGGGCGCCGGTCTCCTCGACGCGGTAACGGCCGTAGTGGGCGCGGGCCTTGCGCAGGAACGCGGCACGGGAGCCGTGCGGCAGCCGGTCGCGCTTGAGGAACACCGCGGACAGGTGGTCGACCATGCGCCGGAACAGCACCGGGCGCCAGTGGGCCAGTTCGGGGTGCGCGTCGAGATGGGCGAAGACGCGGTCGTACTGGCCGAAGACGTCGAAGTGCCGGTCGCTGGTCGTGCCGAGGATGTTCCCCTGCCGGCGCTGCCGGTAGTGGACGCAGACCCGGTCGAGCGTCGCGATGGTCTCGGCGGTCATCAGGACCGGGTACGTCCAGGGGGTGTCCTCGTAGTAGCCGGGCGGGAACGTGAACTGCTCCCGCTCGACGAACTCCCGGCGGTACGCCTTGTTCCACACGACCATGAGGACGTCGAGCAGCCCCGGCCGGTCGTCGAGGCGGAACGGCGCGGGGCCCTCCTCGGTGAGCCGCCCCGACTGGACGTTGCGGACCGTCTCGCCCGACCAGAAGGTGCGCGCGTAGTCGTAGACCAGGACGTCCGGATCGCCGGTCTCCTTGATGCGGTCGGCGATCTCCCGCAGCGCGTGCGGGGTGAGGGTGTCGTCGCCGTCGAGGAAGACCAGGTAGTCGCCCGTCGCGTACCGCATACCCGCGTTGCGGGCCCGCCCGAGCCCCTCGTTCTCCGCCAGGTGGACGGCCCGCACGCGTGCGTCGCGGGCCGCGAACTCGTCGATGATCGCACCGCAGGCATCGGGCGAGCAGTCGTCGACAGCGATCAACTCGAAGTCGGTGAAGGACTGTTCCAGGACCGATGTCATGCACTCGTGCAGATACGCCCGCACCTGGTACGCGGGGACAATGACACTGAACCGGGGCAAGGGACATCCATGGGTCGGCGCGGCCATATTGCCCGGCAACGGCCAAAGGGGTTACGTGGTTACGCCGGATGCGGCATGTGGGGGACCCCGGGTGAACGCGAAGGGGCGGACCGGCGACGGCCCACCCCTCCGGGACACGTGCGCAAAAGCGCACGTACGCGCGTATTCCCGCGCTGTTTCTGCTACTTCACCGCCCCCGCCATCACACCGGACACGAACTGCCGCTGGAACGCGAAGAACACGGCCAGCGGGATCACCATCGAGATGAACGCGCCGGGCGCGAGCGTCTCGATGTTGCCGGAGAACTGCCGGGTCTGCTCGGTCAGCGCGACCGTCAGCGGGCGCGAGTCGGAGTCCGAGAAGATCAGCGCCACCAGCATGTCGTTCCACACCCACAGGAACTGGAAGATGCCCAGCGAGGCGATGGCGGGCCCGCCCAGCGGCAGGATCACCGTCGCGAACAGCCGGGTCTCGCCCGCCCCGTCGAGCCGCGCCGCCTCCAGGAGCTCACGGGGGATCTCCGCGAAGAAGTTGCGCAGCAGGAAGATCGCGAACGGCAGGCCGAAGCCCACGTGGAAGAGGACGACCCCGATGACGCTGCCGAAGATCCCGAGGTCGCCGAAGAGGTCGGCCAGCGGGATCAGGGCGATCTGGATGGGCACCACCAGCAGGGCCACCACGGCCACGAACCACCAGTCGCGGCCCTTGAAGTCCATCCAGGCGAAGGCGTATCCGGCCATGGCGCCGATGACGACGACCAGCACGGTGGCCGGCACCGTGATCCACACCGTGTTGAGCAGGGCGTCGGTGATCTCCTCCTTGCCGAGCAGCGTCGAGTAGCTCTCGGTGGTCAGCTCGGACGGCTTGCTGAAGACGTCCCACCAGCCGGAGGCGGAGATGTCGGTCGGGTCGCGGAACGACGAGGCGAGCAGCCCGACCGTCGGGGTCACCCACAGCAGCGCGACCAGGATGAGGAAGACCCGCATCACACCGCCGGCCGCGCCACCGGCGAGCCGGGAGCCCAGCGAACGCCGGGGCGGCCCGGACGTGTCCACGGCCACGGCGGATCCCTTCGGAGGTGCTGGCGGAGGTACGGAGGGTGCGGTCACCGTCGGCGCTCCCTTCGCAGTCGGCGGATGTTGACGATCATCACCGGCATCACCAGGAGCAGCAGGACGATGCCGATCGCGCTGCCCAGCCCCTGGTTGTTGCCGCCGCCGAAGGAGGCGTTGACCAGTTGCAGGGCCAGGACGTTGGCCTCGTCCTGGCTGGGCTGCGGAGCGATGATGAAGACCAGGTCGAAGATCTTCATCACGTTGATCATCAAGGTGATCAGGACGACGACGAGGACCGGCGCGAGCAGGGGGACCGTGATCCGGCGGAACACCTGCCACTCGTTGGCCCCGTCGACCCGGGCGGCCTCCAGGAGATTGCGGTCCACGCCCGCCAGACCGGCCGCGATGAGCACCATCGCGAAGCCCGCCCACATCCAGGCGTACGCCCCGATGATGGCCGGGGTGACCAGACTCGGGCCGAGCCAGTCGACGCCGTTGTAGGCCGCCGCGAAGTTCGAGGAGGGCAGGCGCAGTTGCGCGCCGTCGGCGGCGGCCGGCAGCGTGAACGTACCGTCGTCGCCCGCCTTCGCGGAGGCCACCACCTTCCCGTCCTTGACCGCCTCGACCTCGATGCCGGGCAGGGCCTTCTCGCCCGCGTCGACGGCGCCCTTCTCACCGCCGCCGCCCAGCTTGAAGTCCAGCCAGACCGTGCCGGACACGCCGTCGCCCGACGGCTCGGCGGACTTGGCGTCCCCGGGGCTGCCCGGCACCTTGTTCGGCGCGATGCCGACCAGCGGGACGAGCGCGGGGGAGCCCGCGCGCACCGTGCCCGTGGAGGTGAACGAACCCCCGCCGGACGCCTTCAGATCGCTCTCGGTGGACGGGCGCGCCTTCGGATAGACCGACGCGTCGGCGAACGTGTCGTGCACGCCCACCACCACCGCGTTGGCCACGCCCTGGTCGGGGTCCGCCTCGTACACCAGCCGGAAGATGATGCCCGCGGCGAGCATGGAGATCGCCATCGGCATGAAGATGACCAGCTTGAACGCCGTGGACCAGCGCACCCGTTCGGTCAGCACGGCGAAGATCAGACCGAGCCCGGTGACCAGCGCGGGGGCGACCGCCACCCAGATCGCGGTGTTCTTGACCGCGGTGAAGGTGGCGTCGTCACTGAACAGGTCGCCGTAGTTGCCGAGGCCCACGAAGCCCGAACCGTCGGCGTCGTACAGACTGCGCCAGACCGAGTACCCGATGGGGTAGACCACGAGCGCGCCGAGCAGCACGATCGCGGGCAGCAGGAACAGACCCGCCACCCACGGCCGCGTACCCATCACACTCTTGCGTTTGCCGACGGGAGGCACCGGACCTGCCGGGCCCCCCGCCGTCGCTGCCTGCGACGACATCGGCGGCCGTCAGCCCTTGTACGCCTTGGCGGCGGACGTCTCCAGCTGCTGCTGCGCGCCCTCGACGTCCGAGGGGTTCTTCAGGAAGTCCTGAAGCGCCTTCCACTCGCCGGTGCCCTGCGTACCGCCGAAGGCCGCCGGCGCCTGGTCGGACATGTCGAAGCGGAAGTCGTCGCCCGCCGCGAGCAGCGCCTTGGAGATGTCCCGGGTGACGTCGTCCTTGTACGTCTTCTGGTCCAGCTCCTTGTTGGGGGAGATGAAGCCGCCCTGCGCCGCCCAGATCTCGGCCGCGTCGGTCGACGCCAGGAAGGTCAGCAGGGCCTGCGAGCCCTTGTCGTCCTTCAGCGCCACGGCCACGTCACCACCGCTGACCACCGGGGACTCGGCACCGACCGCCGGGAACGGGAACACCTTGGCGTCCGTGCCGATCTTGGCCTTCGTGTCGGCGTTGATGTTCGCCGCGACGAAGTCGCCCTCGAAGACCATCGCCGCCGGAGTGTCACCCGAGAAGGTGTTCGTCACCGACTTGGGGAACTCGGTGCGCAGCGCGCCCGCCTTGCCGCCCGCGAGCAGATCGTCCTTGCCCCACAGCTGGGCCAGCGTGGTCAGGGCCTCCTTCACGGAGGGGTCCGTCCACTTGATCTTGTGCTCGGCCAGCTGGTCGTACTTCTCGGGGCCCGCCTGCGAGAGGTAGACGTTCTCGAACCAGTCGGTGAGGGTCCAGCCGTCCTGCCCGCCGACCGACACCGCGGGCGATCCCGCGTCCGACAGGGTCTGCGCGGTCTGCACGAACTCGTCCCAGGTCTTGGGCTCGGCCGTGATGCCCGCCGCCTCGAACGCCGCGGTATTGTACCAGACCAGCGACTTGTTGGCGGCCTTCGCGTAGACGCCGTACTGCTTGCCCTCGTAGGCGCCCAGGTCCTTCCAGCCCGCCGAGAAGTTCTTGTCGAGCTGGGCCTGTGCCTCGGTGCCCAGCGGCTTCACCCAGCCCTTCTGGGCGAACTGGTGGAGGACGCCGACCTGCGGAAGGAACGCCACGTTCGGCGGCTTGCCGCCCTGGATCTTCGTGCCGAGGAACGTGGACGTGTTGTTGCCGGTCGGTACGTAGCCGACCTCCGCGCCGGTGCGTTTCTCGAACTCGTCCAGGACCTTGGTGAAGTTCTCCTGCTCGGGTCCGGTCCACACGGCCGCGACTTCCAGCTTCTGGCCGTCGAGCTTGGGGAGTTGAACACTGGCCGCGGCGCTGCCGGTCTCGCCGCCGCTTCCCCCGTCGTCCTTCTCGTCGTCACCGCCGCACGCCGTGAGCGTGAGCGCGACCGCTCCCGCGACGAGGGCGGCGGCGGCCCTGGCGACGGTGCTTGTCCTGCCGGTCCTGCCCGCCTTGCCCGTCCTGTGCGACCCGCTGATACGAAGAGTGCTGCTGCGCATGGCTTGCCCCGTTCTCCGTCGAACGTCCGAGCGCTGTCCCGTGCGCTCTTGGTCTACGCCCGTCCGCTCGACGTCGGCAAGGGCGCCTGCGCTGTCAAGGCCGTGATCGTAACCGCGTCGTGACGTGGGGTCTTAACCCCACGCCGGGCGTGGATTTCAGCGGCGTCGGGTGCGGGGCGGGCACGGGGCGGGTGCGGGTCCGGTGGGGGCTGGTCGCGCAGTTCCCCGCGCCCCTACCACCTCAGCCCGTCCGGCGTTCGAGGGCGAGGCCGGTCAGGCCGATGCGGGGGTCCGGGGGTCGTGCTCCTCACGCAGCGGCGCCAGCCGGCGGACGGACGCGGTGGCCCGGTGGGTCAGCCGGTCCAGTTCCGCGCAGCGGCGGGAGGTCCGAGCCCCCAGGGACAGTTACAGGAGCGAGGGGACCTCCGTCGCGGAGACCGAGCGCGCGGCCCGTTCTAGCGCGCTGGCCAGCAGGGCCAGATCCGTCGGCCCGTTCCCCAGTTCACGCACGGGCCGCCGCGCAGGCGGATCCCCCATCCGAGCCCACTCCAACGGCACCACCGTGGGCCGCAGCGTCGCCGTACGCGGAATACGCCCCGTGACCCGGCCCCCTTGGAACGCCGTGGCCCGCCCACCCGGCCCGCTGAGCAGCCCCCGTCCGGGCGACGGCTCCTCGGGCCCGCTCCCGGCCGCCTCCAGCACCACCCGCACCCCGGCCCGCCGAGCCAGCTCCGTCTCGTCCGTACGGGCCCCGCCGAGGGTCGCCGCCACCAGATGGACCCCGAGCCGCTCGCCGTCCCGGGCGACGCCTTCCAGGGCCCGTACGACGGAACCCGCGGCGGGCCGCCCGGGGGAGCCCAGCGCGGGAGAGAGCAGCGCGTCCAGGTCGTCGACGACCACGACGAGCCGGGGCAGCGGAGGCCCCGTGTCCGGCCGGGGCCGCGCCGCGGCGGGCCGCAGCCGCAGGGTGGCGCTGGTGGACGAGTCGATATCCCCGGCCCCGGCACCGGAACCGGCGCCGGAACCAGTCGTCGAGCGCGGGGAGAACGTCCGGCCCGACCCGGCCCCCGGCCCTGCCACCGACGCCTCCCGCCGCGCGTGCCACTCGGCGAAGTCGAGACGCCCGAGCAACTCCGCCCGCCGCTTCAGCTCCGCGGACAGGGACTGCGCGAACTCCCGCATCCGTACGGGGTCATGGGCACCCAGATGCGTCGTCACATGCGGCAGGTCCGTGCAGACCAGGAGCCCGTCCCCGCGGCCCGCCGAGGCACCGGCGCCCGAGCCTCCCGGGCCCGAGCCACCCGGACCGTCCCGCCCGTCGACCAGCACGATGCCGAGCCGGTCGGGCCGCTCGGCGGCGGCCAGCGACGCGGCGACGGACCGCAGCATCTCCGTACGCCCGCTGCCGGACGGGCCCTCGATCAGCAGGTGCGGGCCCTCGGCCGCGAGGTCCACACCGACCGGCCCGCGCGGCCCGGCGCCGAGCACGGCCGTGGCCCGGCCGCCGAGCGCCTCGGTGTCGTCGGCCGCGTCCGCCCAGCGCGTCATCAGGGACGCCGGGGTGGCCCTCGCGAGACCCAGCTCGTCCAGCAGCCGCGCGGCCTGCGGCAGCGGCGCGGACACGCGGGTGAGCTGCTCGCCGACCGCGCCCTCCGCTCGTAAAGGTGCCAGGGCCCGTGCGAAGCGCTCGGCCCAGGCCATGGAGACGGCGTCCACCGCGGCGACCGTGCCGTGGCCGACGGGCCCGCCCGACGTGCCGTGCGCCGGTGCGCCGGACGCCACGCGCAGCAGGCGCAGGGCCGTCGCCACGTCGCCGCTGAGCAGCGCGACGGCCCCGCACTCGCGGAACGCGGGCGACACCGCGCAGGCGGCCTCGTACGTGTCGGCCACCGGCGAGGACGGCGAGGCGGCCGGGGTCTCGGCGAGGCAGATGACGTGGATCCCGACCTGGGGGCCCTCGGCCGTGAGCCGTGCCACGGCTTCCCGCACACCGGCCGACCCGGGGTCCCCGTCCACCACGACGACGGTGAGAGGGCCGGTCCACTCGGCCTGCGCCGGGGTCTCCAGCCGCGCCCAGGAAGGCTGTGGTGTGCCGCTGCGGGGGAGCCCCAGGTGGGTGTTGTCGTCGCGGGCGACGGGACGGCTCCCGGGCGCGCCGGCGCCGACGCCGGGGTTCGCGGGATTCCTCGGCCGCGGCGCGAAAGCCCCGCTGTCGTTCCTGTCGTTCCTGTCGTTCCTGCTGTCCGGGGGCGGGCCCTCGCCGGGGCGGGGTCCGTGGCCCCTCTCGGCGGCGCGGCCCGTCTCCGCCAGGTGGTCCTCCAGGCGCCGGAGCAGTTCCTCCGTGCGCGTCGTCGCCTGTTCGCGGTCGTAGGCGAGGAGGAGGCGGCAGTCCTGGCCGTGCGTGGGGCGCAGATGGGGCAGCCAGCCGAGCCAGGACCACTCGGCGATGCGCTCCTCCAGGGAGCGTGAGCGGTCCGTGGAGAGGAGGGTGATCTCCAGCGAGTCGGGCGAGTGCAGCGCGGCGAGCTGGGCCACCACCGCGCGGGCGAGCCCCGAGAGGCGCTCACGCGGCCCGGCCAGGCCGAGCGACCCGACCTCCCGCAGCCCCGCGGTGACCGGCACCGAGGGCAGCAGCCCGGAGCCGTCGGGCGTGGTCCGGTCCGCCGTGCCCAGCCGGACCGTGAGCGTCTCGGGATGGTCCGGCCCGCGCTCCCACAGCCGCGGCCCGGGGCCGAGCGCCGACAGCAGCAGCACGGCGGGGTCGGGCCACAGCTCGGGCGAGGGCACGCCCAGGGCGACGGGCTCGGCGAACGCGGCCTCGTACGAGCCGTACGCGTCCTCGTCGGCCTCGTCGTCGTACTGGTCCTCGCCCCGGGTGCCCGACAGGCGGCGGGCCCACGCGGAGAGCCCGCGCTTGCGCGCGCCGCGCGGCATGGGCGTCCCCCGGAGGGGAGTGCCCTTCCGCCCGACCTCACCGGGCCCCTGGACGTCCGGGTCCGGGTCCTCCCCGGCCTCCTGGGTCGGTCCTGCGAAGCCGGAGCCGGAGCCGGAGTCGGAGCCGGTGCGCTCGATGCGCGGCGCCCCGCCCTGACCGGGCACCACATGCGGTCCCGGCCCCGATCCCGGTCCTGGTCCCGCGGGCCGGTGCCCCGGGGAGCCGGATCCGGGGTCCCCGCCCTCGGCGGCGCCCCACCCGCCGGTGCCGTAGCCGTGATGGGTCTCGGAGGTCGGCGGTGCGACCCGGGAACGGGAGTCCCGTGACTCCACGGAGCCGTCCCCACCGCGCGCCCGGGGCACCTTCGCGCCCCCGTCCCCGGCGCCGCGTCCGGCGCCAGGCCCGGCCCCGGCGGACGCAGCCGCCTGCCGACCCCGGTCCGCCTCTCGACCGCGTTCGGCCCCCTGCCCCCGCCCTTGCCCTTGCCCCTGACTCTGTCCTTGTCCCCGTCCGTCCGGCCCTTGCCGCGATTTCTGCCGCGCCCCGTGGCCGGCGCTGCGCCCCGCCCCCTGGCCCGCTCCGTAGGCCGGTTCCTGGCCCGGTCCCTGCCTCGATCCCTGACCCGGTTCCCGATCCGCCCTCGAACGACCTGGGCTGAGGCCGGCCCCGGGTTCCGGGTCGGAGCCGCGGCCGGGACCGCCGGCCGTCGTCGACGGCCCCCGCCGGACGCCCGCCACCACTCGTATGTGCCCCTCGCCGTCCGGCGCGGTCTCCCGGACGGCGGGCGGTTCGCCCGCCGGGGCGAGCCGCAGCGCCGACTCGCCCACCCGCAGCAGCGACCCCGGCGCGAACCGCACCGGGCGCTCGCCCACGCGGCGGCCGTCCAGCACCGTGCCGTTCGTCGAGCCGAGGTCCGCGACCGAGACGTGGCCGTCCGGCGCGACCGTCACGGCGCAGTGCAGCCGGGAGACGTCCGGGTCGTCCAGCGGCACGTCGGCGTCGGCGGAGCGGCCGACGTCGATCCGGCCGCCGTGCAGCAGATGGACGCCTCCGGCGTCGGGCCCGGCGACCACCCGCAGCTGTGCGGCGGCGGGGTCGACATCGGGTCCGGGCTGCGCGGGGGAGCCGAGGGACAGTACGGCGCCGTCCATCAGAGGGGGCTCACCCAGCGTGCAGCGCTGTGCGTCGAGCCGCTCCGCCTCCGCGTACAGCACCCCGGGGCCCTCGCCCCCGACCGCCGAGGCGAGGCCGGGGGCCACCGCCGCGAGCGCGGTCCCGGCGGGCGCTGTGACCAGCACGTCGCAGGACGCGGGGCGTCCGTCGGGGCGCGTGCCCAGCGGGTCTACGACGGTCAGCCGGATCTGCATCGCCGTCAGCGGTCCCTTCTGTCGCGGGCGCCCGCGACGAGGCTGTCCCGCGGTCCCCCACCGCAGATCCCCCCACCGCGCACGGGCACATCGGCCAGTACGGAAAGCATCCTCGCACCTGCCACTGACAACTCGCCCGTCCCCCACAGTCAAGTGATCTTGATTGGTCGGCTCTGCCCCCAAAAGTGCCTGACGAATGCCCGATTGAGATCGATCACGTCAAGGTCCGGCAACCAAACCACCCGAAGCGAGCGTCTTTTCATCGAACACATACGGGACAGCCCCACGTAATGCATGAGTGGGCGGGACACACGAGCGGACGAGGCCGGAGAAACCGCGGCGGGACGACAGCCCGGTGCCGTGTCGGGCGGCATTACAGTGGGTCGGAACCACCCGTAGCGCGGTGGACGGACCAGTCAGCAAGCAGCAGGGAGCGCATGACGTGCGGCCGGTAGGCAGCAAGTACCTGCTCGAGGAGCCGCTCGGACGCGGCGCCACGGGCACCGTCTGGCGGGCCCGCCAGCGCGAGACCGCGGGCGCCGAGGCGGCCGTGGCGGGCCAGCCCGGTGAGACCGTGGCGATCAAGGTCCTCAAGGAGGAGCTCGCCGGCGATCCGGACATCGTGATGCGGTTCCTGCGGGAGCGCTCCGTGCTGCTCCGGCTGACCCACCCGAACATCGTGCGCGTACGGGACCTCGTGGTCGAGGGCGATCTGCTGGCGCTGGTCATGGACCTGATCGACGGCCCGGACCTGCACCGCTACCTGCGCGAGAACGGCCCGTTCTCGCCGGTCGCCGCGGCCCTGCTCACCGCCCAGGTCGCCGACGCGCTCGCCGCCAGCCACGCCGACGGTGTCGTGCACCGCGACCTGAAGCCCGCGAACGTCATGCTCCAGCAGGTCGACGGCCAGATGCACCCGATGCTGACGGACTTCGGCATCGCCCGCCTGGCCGACTCCCCGGGACTGACCCGTACCCACGAGTTCGTCGGCACGCCCGCGTACGTGGCGCCCGAGTCCGCGGAGGGCCGTCCGCAGACCTCCGCCGTCGACATCTACGGCGCCGGAATCATGATGTACGAGCTGGTAACCGGCCGCCCCCCGTTCGGCGGCGGCTCGGCCCTCGAAGTCCTCCACCAGCACCTCAGCGCCGAGCCGCGCCGGCCCTCCACGGTCCCCGACCCGCTGTGGACCGTCATCGAGCGCTGCCTGCGCAAGAACCCCGACGAACGGCCCAGCGCCGAGAACCTCGCCCGCGGCCTGCGCACGGTCGCCGAGGGCATCGGGGTGCACGCGAACTCCGCGCAGATCGCCGCCGCCGAGGCCGTGGGCGTCCTGCTCGCCCCCGATCCGGCGCCGGCCGCCGTGCCGGACGCCCCCGGCGCCGCCGACCCCACCCAGGTGCTCCCGCAGGGCGCCGCCTCGTACGACCCGAACGGCGCGACCAGCGTCCTGCCGCACGCCGGTGCGGGCGCCGCCGACCCCACCTCCGTACTGCCCCACCGCGGCGCGGCCGACCCGACCGCTGTGCTGCCGCCGGTGCCGTCGAACCAGGCGGGGGCGGGCCCCGAGGACCCGCACCCCTGGCAGAACCAGCTGCGCGCGGCTCGCGACCGCAACGAGCCGACGCAGGTGCAGCCGTACCTCGACCCGAACGATGACCCGCTGCGGCGCCGACCCCAGCGACAGGTCGCACGGCCGCCCCAGCAGCAGCCACCGCCCCCGCCCCAGCAGCGGCCCCAGCCGCGCGGGCGCCAGCAGCAGGGCCCGCCGCAGAACCAGTCCTACGGCTACGCCCAGGGGCAGGGCCACGGGCAGCAGCCGCAGGGGTACGCCCCCGCGCCGCAGCAGCCCCAGCAGCCCGCGCCGCGCCCCGCGCGGGAACCCCGGCCGCCGCGCGAGCCGAGGCAGCGCAGCGCCAACCCGATGAAGATTCCCGGGCTCGGCTGCCTCAAGGGATGCCTGTTCACGGTCGTCATCCTGTTCGTGGCCGGCTGGCTGGTCTGGGAGCTGAGCCCGCTGCAGGACTGGATCGGGACGTCCAACGGCTACTGGGAGCAGCTCAAGGACTGGTACGGCACCGTCTCCGGCTGGGTCGAGAAGCTGGGCTGAGGACGGCCGAGGGCGGTTGAACGCGCCTGAGGACCGGCCGGGATCCCCGGAACCGCACCGCGGTTCTGGGGATTTGTCGATACCTGGGGGGTGATTTCCGCGGCCGAAGTGAAGGTTGGCGCTCCGTGCGCGTAGTTTTGTCGCCAACACGCGCCCGTAGGAGCAGTCTTGGTACGGAAGATCGGCAGCCGGTACACCGCGCACCAGATCCTGGGGCGGGGCAGCGCCGGCACGGTGTGGCTGGGTGAGGGACCCGAGGGGCCCGTCGCCATCAAGCTGCTGCGCGAGGACCTGGCGTCCGACCAGGAACTGGTGGGACGTTTCGTGCAGGAGCGGACCGCCCTGCTCGGCCTCGACCATCCGCACGTGGTCTCCGTGCGGGACCTCGTGGTCGACGGCAACGATCTCGCGCTGGTCATGGACCTCGTCCGCGGCACGGACCTGCGCACCCGGCTGGACCGGGAGCGGCGCCTCGCCCCCGAGGCGGCCGTCGCGATCGTGGCCGACATCGCGGACGGGCTCGCCGCGGCGCACGCGGCGGGGGTCGTGCACCGGGACGTGAAACCCGAGAACGTGCTGCTCGACATGCAGGGCCCCCTGGGACCCGGCGGTTCGCACCCCGCTCTGCTCACGGACTTCGGCGTCGCCAAGCTCATCGACTCACCGCGGCGGACCCGCGCGACGAAGATCATCGGGACGCCGGACTATCTGGCGCCCGAGATCATCGAGGGGCTCCCGCCACGGGCCGCCGTCGACATCTACGCGCTGGCGACCGTGCTGTACGAGCTCCTCGCGGGGTTCACGCCGTTCGGCGGCGGACATCCGGGAGCGATCCTGCGCCGGCACGTCACCGAGACCGTGGTGCCGCTGCCCGGCATCCCGGAAGAGCTGTGGCAGATGCTCGTACAGTGCCTGGCCAAGGCACCGGCGTCCCGGCTGCGGGCGTCCGAGCTGGGGGAGCGGCTGCGTGAGCAGCTGCCCCTGCTCGTGGGGATGCCGCCGCTGGACGTCGACGAGCCGGACGGTGAGACGGACGCGGCGTACGAGGACGAGCAGCCGGCCGAGCCGCAGGCTCCGCGGGAGCGGGTGCGGCGGGGGGCCGTTCCGCTGGTCCCTGGCGCCAAGCCCGACTCGAACCGGGACACGCACACGTCGATGAGGGTGCCGGGGCCGGACGAGCTGGCCGGGGGCGCGCTCGGCACGGCGCGGGCGCCGCGGGCGGCGGGGGCGCCGCGGCCGGGGTCCGCGCGGCATCGGGCGTCCGCTCGGCGGCGGAGGATCACGCTGGGGGTGGCGGGGGTCGTGCTCGTCGCCGCGGTGGGGGGTGGGGCGTGGTTCGCGATGTCGGGGGACGACGCGGACGCGACGCCGCCGGACACGGAGAGCTCCGCTCCGGCCGCACCGTGAATTCGGGGAGCTTCGCCCCCGAACCCCTACGGTTCGCCGTCCGGCGGGTGCGGGTGGGTGGGGGCTGAGCGCGCAGTTCCCCGCGCCCCTTGAGGGCGGGGCTTCGCCCTCGCCTCCCGGGTCCGTCCGGCGGGTGCGGGGTGGGTGAGGGCTGAGCGCGCAGTTCCTCGCGCCCCTTGAGGGCGGGGCTTCGCCCTCGCCTCTCGGGTCCGTTCGGCGGGTGCGGGTGGGTGGGGGCTGAGCGCGCAGTTCCTCGCGCCCCTTGAGGGCGGGGCTTCGCCCTCGCCTCCCCGGGTGTGTGCGTCGAGTGCGGGTGGGGTGTGGCTGGGCGCGCAGTTCCCCGCGCCCCTTGAAAGCGGGCCGTTCGCCGGGTGTGGGCCGGTTGTGGCTGGGCGCGCAGTTCCTCGCGCCCCTGAGAAGCGGGCTGCGCCCTGCTTTTCAGTGCCGCCCGGCCGTCGTGGTCTTTCAGCCCGTCCGGCGTTTGAGGACGAGGCCGTTCAGGCCGATGCGGGGGTCTGGGGGCGCAGCCCCCGGGGGCGGGAGAAGGGCCGTGGCCGCACGGCCCCGTACTCAGGGCGGAGCCAACTTGGCGGAGCCGTTACGCTGGGGGGCGTGGCAGTCGTCGATGTATCCGAAGAGCTCAAGTCCCTCTCCTCGACCATGGAGTCGATCGAGGCCGTCCTGGACCTCGACAAGCTGAGGGCGGACATCGTCGCGCTCGAGGACCAGGCAGCGGCTCCGTCCCTCTGGGACGACCCCGAGGCGGCGCAGAAGATCACCAGCAAGCTGAGCCACCTCCAGGCCGAGGTGCGCAAGGCCGAGACCCTCCGCGGACGCATCGACGATCTCAGCGTGCTCTTCGAGATGGCCGAGGAGGAGGACGACCCGGACACCCGTGCCGAGGCCGACACCGAGCTCGTCGCCGTCAAGAAGGCCCTGGACGAGATGGAGGTCCGGACGCTGCTCTCGGGCGAGTACGACTCCCGCGAGGCCCTCGTCAACATCCGCGCCGAGGCCGGCGGCGTCGACGCCGCGGACTTCGCCGAGAAGCTGCAGCGCATGTACCTCCGGTGGGCCGAGCAGCACGGATACAAGACAGAGATCTACGAGACCTCGTACGCGGAAGAGGCCGGCATCAAGTCGACCACCTTCGCCGTCCAGGTCCCGTACGCGTACGGGACGCTCTCGGTCGAGCAGGGCACCCACCGGCTCGTGCGGATCTCCCCCTTCGACAACCAGGGCCGCCGCCAGACGTCGTTCGCCGGCGTCGAGGTGCTGCCCGTCGTCGAGCAGACCGACCACGTCGAGATCGACGAGTCCGAGCTGCGCGTGGACGTGTACCGCTCGTCAGGACCCGGCGGACAGGGCGTCAACACGACGGACTCCGCGGTGCGGCTGACCCACATCCCGACGGGCATCGTCGTCTCCTGCCAGAACGAGCGGTCGCAGATCCAGAACAAGGCGACCGCGATGAACGTCCTCCAGGCCAAGCTGCTCGAACGGCGCCGCCAGGAGGAGCAGGCCAAGATGAACGCGCTCAAGGGCGACGGCGGCAACTCCTGGGGCAACCAGATGCGTTCGTACGTCCTGCACCCGTACCAGATGGTCAAGGACCTGCGCACGGAGTGCGAAGTCGGAAACCCCGAGGCCGTTTTCAACGGTGAGATCGATGGATTCCTCGAGGCCGGAATTCGCTGGCGCAAGCAGCAGGAGAAGTAAGCGACATTCGCTCACGTCACTTTGTCGACAGAGCAACCAGCAGGGCAACTGCGGTCCACCGGACGGTAGTTGCCCTTTCTGATGGGCTGTGTCGGCTGATGTGTGGGTTTTACATCACACTCACATGACGCTGTGCCGGTCAAAAGACCTTCATCTGGACATCGCGGTCGCAACGACCTTGACGCGACTTTGAAAAATAGGAAGGCTGACGCGTGGCATGCGTATTTCTGGGGCGCGTGTGAACCGGGGGCTTCACTGAGCCACCCCGATGTCGCGGCCCCGGGCGCTGCACCATTTGACGATGAGCTACTGGGGGTAGCAGCCAGATGACCAAGAAGACGCGGATCCGGGTCGCGCGGATAGCCGCCGGCGCGGTGATCGCCGCCGGTGCCTCACTGACCGCCGCCGGTGCCGCTTCGGCACTCGACATCAACGCCAACGTCGCCGGCGTGGAGCTCGGGGTCGGTATCAATGTCGCCGATGACGACCCGACCGACGACCCGACGATCCCCACGGATCCCACTGACGACCCCACCGTGATCCCGACGGACCCCACGGACGACCCCACGGAGCCCACGGAGGAGCCGACCGAGCCCACCGAGGAGCCCACCGAGCCGACGGAGGAGCCCACCGACGGGCCCACCGACGACCCCACCGACGCGCCGAGCACCCCGGGTGACGACAACAACGGCGGCGGCTCCGGCGGCAACAACAACAACCCCGACGGCGGCGGCTCCAACCCCGTCGAGCAGGGTGAGGGCAAGGAGAGCCTGACCGACACCGGTTCGGACACCTCCGCCCAGGGCACCGGCGGTGAGCTGGCCGAGACCGGCGCCGCCGAGAACATCACGTACCTGCTGATCGGCGCCGCGACGATGATCGCCGGCGGCATCGGCTTCCGTATGCTGCCGCGTCTCATGAACGGCCGCGGCGCCGCTGCCTGACAGCACGCCACAGACGTCCTCGCGTGGCCACGCGTGAGGACGTGAGAAGGGCCCGGAGCCACCAGCTCCGGGCCCTTCTCGCATGTCCTCAGCTGATCATTCGTCCGTGCCGGCGCGGCCCCGGCACCCGATGCTCCGCGATCGTGTGACGAGTGTCTCCATGGCTGTCGCCACGGCTGCATCCACGCTCAGGCGGTCTGGTGCGCCAGCAGTGCCACCGCCGCGATGAGCACGGCGAGCAGTGCGATCAGCGCCATGGGGTTGAGCCCGCCGAAGGGGCCCTCGTGCTGGAGCCGCTGACGGCTCGCACGGCAGACGGGGCAGCGGCCCTCGTTCACGGGCGCGGCACAGTTCGCGCACACCAGCCGGTCGTACGTCATGCGCTCGCCCTCCTTGCACCGGTTCCATGTGGACAACGCTCTCGGGAACGGATCCGTTCCCCCTCCACTGTGCCAGGTTCCTCCGGAAGGTGCGCGGGTTCCCGTGCGGGAGCCCTTGCGGGGGCTGGGCGGGGCGGTTCTCCCCGCGCCCCAGACGGGGCTCCGGCGAGCCCCTCCCGTATATGTGCCCGGTACAAATGCGCACAACCCTCAAGCAACCCGTCCCGGCACCTGCGCCGGTGTACCCGGGTCGCGTAAGGTCACGCTCGTCTAGCCCCCGATACCCCGACGGCCTGTGGTGCATCCGTGATCCGATTCGACAATGTCTCCAAGGTCTACGCCAAGCAGACCCACCCCGCCCTCCGGGATGTCTCCCTGGAGGTCGAGCGCGGAGAGTTCGTGTTCCTGGTGGGCTCCTCCGGCTCCGGAAAGTCCACCTTCCTGCGGCTCATCCTGCGCGAGGAGCGGGCCAGCCAGGGCCAGGTGCACGTGCTGGGCAAGGACCTCGCGCGCATCTCCAACTGGAAGGTGCCGCAGATGCGCCGCCAGCTGGGGACCGTGTTCCAGGACTTCCGCCTCCTGCCCAACAAGACGGT
The DNA here is from genome assembly GCF_047444975.1 of Streptomyces sp. CWNU-52B. Lineage (NCBI taxonomy): Bacteria > Bacillati > Actinomycetota > Actinomycetes > Kitasatosporales > Streptomycetaceae > Streptomyces > Streptomyces sp. CWNU-52B. Next base: position 45,692 of record NZ_JBLFJV010000037.1, read on the forward strand.
CGCCGAGAACGTCGCCTTCGCGCAGGAAGTGATCGGCAAGTCGAAGGGCGAGATCCGCAAGTCCGTCCCGCAGGTCCTCGACCTCGTCGGCCTCGGCGGCAAGGAGGACCGGATGCCGGGCGAGCTGTCCGGCGGTGAGCAGCAGCGCGTCGCGATCGCGAGAGCGTTCGTGAACCGGCCCAAGCTGCTGATCGCGGACGAGCCCACCGGAAACCTGGACCCGCAGACCTCGGTGGGCATCATGAAGCTGCTCGACCGGATCAACCGGACCGGGACCACCGTCGTGATGGCCACGCACGACCAGAACATCGTGGACCAGATGCGCAAGCGTGTCATCGAGCTGGAGAAGGGTCGCCTCGTCCGCGACCAGGCGCGTGGCGTCTACGGCTATCAGCACTGACCGCGAACCCCACGCGTCCGTCCACGGAAAGGCCTGAGAAGACGCCATGCGCGCCCAGTTCGTTCTGTCGGAGATCGGTGTCGGTCTCCGCCGCAACCTGACGATGACCTTCGCCGTCATCGTCTCCGTCGCCCTGTCCCTCGCCCTGTTCGGTGGCTCGCTCCTGATGAGCGACCAGGTGGGCACGATGAAGGGGTACTGGTACGACAAGGTCAACGTCTCGATCTTCCTCTGCAACAAGAGCGACGCGGAGTCCGACCCCAACTGCGCCAAGGGAGCGGTCACCAGCGAGCAGAAGAAGCAGATCCAGACCGACCTGGACAAGATGGCGGTGGTCGAGAACATCAGCCACGAGTCCAGCGACCAGGCCTACAAGCACTACAAGGAGCAGTTCGGCGACTCACCGCTCGCCGCCTCGCTCACCCCGGACCAGATGCAGGAGTCCTTCCGCATCAAGCTGAAGGACCCGGAGAAGTACCAGGTCATCGCGACCGCCTTCGACGGCCGGGACGGCGTGCAGTCCGTGCAGGACCAGAAGGGGATCCTCGACAACCTCTTCGGGCTCCTCAACGGCATGAACTGGGCGGCGCGGGCGGTGATGGCGATGATGCTCGTCGTCGCGCTGATGCTGATCGTCAACACGGTGCGTGTCTCCGCGTTCAGCCGTCGGCGTGAGACCGGGATCATGCGCCTGGTGGGCGCCTCCGGCTTCTACATCCAGGCGCCGTTCATCATGGAGGCCGCCGTCGCCGGACTGATCGGCGGTGGTGTCGCCTGCGCCTTCCTGCTGATCGCGCGGTACTTCATCATCGACCACGGCCTGGCCCTGTCCGAGAAGCTGAATCTGATCAACTTCATCGGCTGGGACGCCGTTCTCACGAAGCTGCCGCTGATCCTCGCGACCAGCCTTCTGATGCCCGCGCTGGCCGCGTTCTTCGCATTGCGCAAGTACTTGAAGGTGTGACACATGCCAAGAGGGCCGTACCGGCAACCGCCGGTACGGCCCTTCTCGTTGTCCTAGACTCACCGGCATGTCAGGCCGCGACCTGTTCTGTCAGCCCCGCCGCATCCGCCGCGGGGCGGCCCTGACGTTGGTCTTCGCGAGCGTCCTCGCGGCGGGTGCGGCGACCGGCTCCTTCGACACCCCGGGCCGCAAGACCGCCACCCCGTCGGCCCGTACCGCCCAGGGCGGCCACCAGGACGACGTCGCCGACGCGGCCGCCGAGGCGATGGCCGACGGCAAGTCCCCCGTGGAGGCGGCCGAGCGGGCCGTCAGCCGCAGCGGCGACCGCTGGGGCGCGGTCTACTCCCAGGGCGAGTACGAGGAGTTCGAGGAGGCCCTCGACGGCCAGTACACCGGAGTCGGCCTCTGGGCCCGGCGCGAGCGCGGCGGACGCATCGAGGTGACCCGGGTGCGGTCCGGCTCGCCCGCCGCGACCGCCGGCATCCGCGAGGGCGACCGGCTGCGCAGCGTCGACGGCCACCGGGTCGACGGCAGGCCCGTCACCGAGGTCGTCTCCTTACTGCGGGGGGACGCCACCGACGCCGACGCCGGCACCACCGTCGACCTCGGTCTGGAGCGCGGCACGCACGCGTGGCGCGAGACCCTGCGCAGGGCGCGGCTGTCGACCGACTCCGTGAGCGCGCGTGAACTGCCCGGCGGCATCACCGTCATCAAGGTCTCCGCCTTCACCAAGGGCTCCGGAGACCTCGTACGGACCGCCGTGGCCGACGCGCCCGTGGACTCGGGCGTGGTCCTCGATCTGCGGGGCAACTCCGGCGGCCTGGTCACCGAGGCCGTCACCGCCGCCTCCGCCTTCCTCGACGGCGGCCTCGTGGCCACGTACGACGTGAACGGCGACCAGCGGGCCCTGCACGCCGATCCCGGCGGCGACACCGCCAGACCCCTGGTCGCGCTCGTCGACGGCGGCACGATGAGCGCGGCCGAGCTGCTCACCGGCGGTCTGCAGGACCGCGGCCGCGCGGTCGTCGTCGGCTCCAGGACCTTCGGCAAGGGCTCCGTCCAGATGCCGAGCCGGCTGCCCGACGGATCCGTCGCCGAGCTGACGGTCGGGCACTACCGCACCCCCTCGGGACGCACCGTGGACGCCCGGGGCATCGCCCCCGACCTGGAGGTCGAGGAGGGCGCCCTGGAGCGCGCCGAGACCGTGCTGAGCGGGCTCGGGGACCCCTCGTAGCGCCTCAGGGCCGTCCCCCGTAACCCCTCGCGGCCGTCCGTCGCGGCCCGGCCGTGCGGCGGCCCGGGTAATCGGCTTTCCCTCCGGCCCCCCTCTAGTGCGAAAATGGCCAGCACTATGAGCAAGGGCATGTACGTACCGAAGGAATCCCAGCCGAAGCAGGGCGGTGGAACGCAGGGCAAGGTCAAGGACGGCAAGCGCAAGATCGTCGCGCAGAACAAGAAGGCCCGGCACGACTACGCGATCATCGATGTCTACGAGGCCGGGATCGTGCTCACCGGCACCGAGGTGAAGTCGCTGCGCCAGGGGCGTGCCTCGCTGGCCGACGGCTTCGTCCAGATCGACGGGAACGAGGCGTGGCTGCACAACGCCCACATCCCGGAGTACAGCCAGGGCAGCTGGACCAACCACTCCGCGCGCCGCAAGCGCAAGCTGCTCCTGCACCGCGAGGAGATCGACAAGCTGTCGTCGAAGTCCGAGGAGACGGGTCACACGATCGTGCCCCTGGTCCTGTACTTCAAGGACGGCCGCGCCAAGGCCGAGATCGCGCTCGCCCGAGGCAAGAAGGAGTACGACAAGCGCCAGACGCTGCGCGAGAAGCAGGACCGGCGCGAGTCGGACCGGGCGATCGCGGCGGTCAAGCGCAAGCAGCGCGGCGAGTAGGGCACCCGGCGGCCGACCGCCGGGAATGCGGACCGCCGGGGAATACAGTGGCATCGACGCGCGTTGGTCACGTACGATGGCACTGCACCTCACAGCAGGTGCACGCGCCCTCCTCGGAGGGTTTGAAAAAACAACATGGGGATGATCGGTTTCGACAGCGGATGTCGAAGCAGGGGAAGCGAGCCGAGGAAGCGGCAATGATCTCGTTAACCATATGTCGCAACCAATAATCGCCAATTCCAAGAGCGATTCCCAGTCCTTCGCCCTCGCTGCCTAATAAGTAGCGACTGAAGGACCCATAATGGGTGTCAGCCCGGGGGTGTTCCCGACCCGGACCCTGGCATAATCTAGGGAACTAAACCGTCGAGCCCGGTCACGGGGTTCGATGGGAAATCAAACAGTGACTGAGCCCGTCGGAGACTTGTTCGCGTGATCTCCGGGGCTGAGAAAATCTCAGCGAACTGCGCTCGGAGAAGCCCTGATTCCGCACCGTTGGACGCGGGTTCGATTCCCGCCATCTCCACTTTCCCATGTTTGCGTGACACGAAGGCCCCGCTGCCCAGGCAGCGGGGCCTTCGTCGTACCCGGGCCTTCGTCGTACCCGCGCCATGCCCGTAGGGGTCGCGCACTGTTCTCCGGGCCCGTCGTCCTGGATGCTGCTGTCGCATGAGACGACTCGGAGAAGCCGACAGATACAGATCTCACGGAACTCCCCACCGGCGCGGGAGCCGGTGGACCTGGGCCGTGGTGCTGGGGATGCTGGTGGCCGGGCTCGGCTGGAGCGCGCCGGCCGGGGCGGACGGCGGAAGCAGCGGGCTGCCGGAGGCCATCGACACCATCCTCGGGGACAGCAGGCTGGCGGGCGGAGCGGCCGGCGTCGTGGTCGCCGACGCCGCGAGCGGGGACGTGCTGTACCAACGGGCGCCCACCTCACGCCTGATGCCCGCCTCCAACACCAAGCTGCTCACCTCGACCGCCGCGATGGAGATCCTCGGACCGGACCACACGTTCACCACGGACGTCCTGACGACCGGGCGCCGGCACGGCTCCACGCTGAGCGGCGACCTGTATCTGCGCGGCACCGGCGACCCGACCGCTCTGGCCGAGGACTACGACGCCCTGGCCGCCCGTGTCGCCGAGTCGGGCGTCACACGGGTCGACGGGCGGCTCCTCGCCGACGACACCCGCTTCGACAGCAGCCGCCTCGGCCGCTCCTGGGCCGCCGACGACGAGTCCGCGTACTACTCGGCGCAGATCAGCGCGCTGAGTGTCGCGCCGGACACCGACTACGACACCGGGTCGGTGATCGTCCAGGTCGCACCGGGTACGGCGGCCGGCGACAAGCCCCAGGTCACGCTCACCCCGAAGACGAAGTACGTGGACATCGACGTACGGGCCACGACGGTCGCGGCGGGCGGGTCGAACGACCTCACCGTGGAGCGGGAGCACGGCACCAACACGATCGTCGTCAGCGGTACGACCCCGGTGGGCGGCTCCGGTGCCAAGGAATGGGTGAGCGTGTGGGAGCCCACCGGGTACGCCGCCGCCGTGTTCCGTGACGCGCTCGCCGCGCACGGCGTGAAGGTCACCGGGGCCACGAAGCTCGGGCGCGCCACACCCGCGGCGGCACGGCAGCTCACCTCGCACGCCTCCATGCCGCTGAAGGACCTGCTGATCCCGTTCATGAAGCTGTCGAACAACATGCACGCGGAGATCCTCACCAAGGCCATGGGCGACAAGGTCTCCGGCGAGGGGAGCTGGGACGCGGGACTCGCCGCCGTCGCCGGCTATCTGAAGGGCGTCGGCGTCGACACCGGCACGCTGCGGCAGGTCGACGGGTCGGGGCTGTCCCGGATGAACAACCTCACCGCGGGGCAGTTCGCCGAGCTGCTGCTCGCGGTGCGGGCCGAGCCCTGGTACGCCGACTGGTACAAGTCCCTGCCGGTCGCGTGCGGTTCCGAACGCTTCGTGGGCGGCACCCTGCGGACCAGGATGTGCGGCACGCCGGCCGCGCTCAACGCCCGTGGCAAGACGGGGTCGTTGACGGGGGCGTCCGCGCTCTCCGGGTACGTGAAGGACGCGGACGGACGGGAACTCGTCTACAGCATCGTGCTCAACAACTACCTCGTCTCGTCCGTGAAACCGCTGGAGGACGCCATCGTGGTGACCCTGGCGGGCTCCACGGCGGACGACACGGTGACGGCGGAGCCGGACGGCGCGCGGGCGGCCGAGCGCGCCGGGAACCGTGCCGAGGACCTGGAGTGCGCCTGGCTCAAACCGGCGAAGTGCTGAGCGAGTGAGGCCCGTTCCAGGGCGGCTCCCGGCTCCGGCCGCCCTGGAACGGCCGCCCTGGAACGGACGGCAGCTCCGCCACGGTCACGCGGTCGTCCGCCGTGCCGTGCTCGCCCGTACCGTCAGCCGGGGCGGCAGCAGCGTCGCCTCCGGTACGGGTGTGCCGCCCAACTTCCGCATCAGCAGCTCCACCGCCCCGGCGCCCACCTCGTCGGACGGTATGGCGATCGAGGTGACGGGCACCCGGACGCCCGAGGCCAGCTCGTCCGGGCAGATCGCGGTGACCGACAGATCCCCCGGGACCCGTAACCCGAGCGCTTCGAAGGCGTCGATCAGCGGCTCCAGGACCGGCTCGTTGTGCACCACGACCCCCGTCAGCGCGGGCCGTTCCCGCAGGAGCCGCTCGGCGATCTGCCGGGCCGCCGCGGGCGCCGCCTCGCACGGGTGGACCGAGGAGGCGATGCCGTTGCGGTCGGCCGCGGCCGTGAAGCCCCGGACCACCCGCTGGGCGAACCCCGTCTCCCGTACGTACACCTCGGGCGGTGAGCCCACCAGGGCGATCACCCGGTGCCCGAGCCCCGCCAGATGCTCCACGCACAGCTCGCCCGCCGCCTTGAAGTCCAGGTCGATGCAGGTCAGTCCGGCGGGCTCGGCCGGGAACCCGATGAGCACCGAGGGCCGGTCGAGGGCGCGCAGCAACGGCAGCCGGGCGTCGTGGAGCTGGACGTCCATCACGATCAGCGCGTCCACGAGGGCGGTGTCCGCGACCCGCCGCAGCCCCTCCTCGCCCTCCTCCTGGGTGAGCAGCAGCACGTCGTGGTCGTGGCGGCGGGCGGCCGTCACCACGGACACCGCGAACTGCATCACCACCGGTACGTGGATGCCGGCCCGCAGCGGCACCACCAGCGCCAGCACGTTCGACCGGCTGCTGGCCAGGGCGCGGGCGCCCGCATGCGGGCGGTAGCCCAGCTCGCGGATGCTGTCCTCGACGCGCTGCCGGGTCTCCTCGGAGATCGGCCGCTTGCCGCTCAGCGCGTAGGAGACGGTACTGGGGGACACTCCGGCGTGCCGTGCCACATCGGTGATCTTCACCATGCTCAGCCCCGCTCCCGCCCCTGCTCCTGCTCCAGTTCCTGCCTCAGACCCGGCTCCGGACCCTGCTCCAGTTCCAAGGACAGGAACCCCGTCCCGGCTCTCGCCCGTACGGTCCGGCCGCCCGCCGTCAGCGCCCAGGGTGCCGCCGGATCGCTCGACGAGGCCCGCAGCGTGTCCCCTTCCCGTACGACGGTGAAGGTCACCGCGTCCACGGCCACCGTGACCTGCGCGCCGCGCGCCAGATCGTACGCGTGCAGGGTGACCCCGTCCGCGTACGGATAGTCGGGCCGGTCCTCGACGGCGCCCACCGGGATCACCGCGCCCGGCCTGACGAGGAGCGGCACGCTGGAGAACCCGTGCCGCTCGTGCACCCAGCGGGGCCCGGTCACCGTCCGGCCGGTCAGGAAGTGGGTCCAGGTGCCCTCGGGCACGTAGTACGACACGTCGCCGTCGTCGGAGAACACCGGCGCGACCAGGAGGTCGGAGCCGAGCATGTACTGCCGCTCCAGATGCGCGCACCCGGGGTCGTCGGGGAACTCCAGGACCATCGCGCGCATCATCGGCACCCCCTCCGCGTGCGCGGTGCGGGCGGCCTCGTACAGATACGGCATGAGGCGCAGCTTCAGCCGGGTGAACAGGCGCAGGACGTCGACGGCCTCCTCGTCGAACAGCCACGGCACGCGGTAGGAGGAGGAGCCGTGCAGCCGGCTGTGCGAGGACAGCAGGCCGAAGGCGAGCCACCGCTTGAACAGGGCGGGCGTCGGTGTGCCCTCGAAACCGCCGATGTCGTGGCTCCAGTAGCCGAACCCGGACAGGCCGAGGGACAGTCCGCCGCGCAGCGACTCGGCCATCGACTCGTACGTGGCCTCGCAGTCGCCGCCCCAGTGCACCGGGAACTTCTGGCTGCCGGCTGTCGCCGAGCGCGCGAAGACGACCGCCTCGGACTCCCCGCGGTGCTTGCGCAGCACGTCGAAGACGGTCCGGTTGTAGAGGTAGGCGTAGTAGTTGTGCATCCGCTCGGGGTCGCCGCCGTCCGCGTACGCCACGTCGAGCGGGACCCGCTCACCGAAGTCGGTCTTGAAGCAGTCGACGCCCTGCGCGAGGAGCGCCTCCAGCTTCGCCGCGTACCAGTCGCGGGCGGCCGGGCTCGTGAAGTCGACCAGCGCCATGCCGGGCTGCCACAGGTCCCACTGCCAGACACCGCCGTCGGGCCGCTTCAGCAGATGCCCGAGCGCCTTGCCCTCCGCGAACAGCGGGGAGCGCTGCGCGATGTACGGGTTGATCCAGACGCTGATGTGCAGTCCGCGTTCCTTGAGGCGGGCCAGCATGCCCTCCGGGTCCGGGAAGACCCGGGGATCCCACTCGAAGTCGCACCAGTTGAACTCGCGCATCCAGAAGCAGTCGAAGTGGAAGACGGACAGCGGGAGTTCCCGCTCCTTCATGCCGTCGATGAAGGAGCTGACGGTCGCCTCGTCGTACGACGTCGTGAAGGACGTCGACAGCCACAGCCCGAACGACCAGGCGGGCGGCAGCGCCGGACGGCCGGTGAGCGCCGTGTACTTGCGGATGATGTCCTTGGGCGTCGGGCCGTAGATCACGTAGTACGTCAGCTGCTGGGTCTCGGCGCTGAACTGGACCCGGGACACCGCCTCCGAGCCGACCTCGAACGACACCCGGCCGGGATGGTCGACGAAGACGCCGTAGCCCGCGTCCGTCAGATAGAACGGCACGTTCTTGTAAGCCTGTTCGGTGGCCGTTCCCCCGTCGGCGTTCCACATGTCGACGACCTGGCCGTTCTTCACCAGCGGTCCGAAGCGTTCGCCGAGCCCGAACACATGCGTGCCCACCCGGAGGTTCAGCTGCTCGCGCAGGTAGTGGCCGCCGCTGCCCGCGTCCCGCATGATGCCCATGCCCTTGGGTCCGCTGCCGGTGAGGGTGCGGCCGTCCGCGAGGAAGTCCACGTGCCAGGGTCCGGTGCGGTTCACCCGCACGGACAGGGCGCCCGAGGTGAGGGTCGCGGAGTCGTCGTCGTACGAGGCGTGGGCCCGGAACTCCTCCCGGCCCAGCTCGAACTGCGGTCCACGGGCCTCCTCGCCCTCGAAGTGCGTGAAGGTGACGCCGATGACGTCGGGCATCGGGGCGTGCGCGCCGATCGTCACGACAGGTCCCTTCAGCAGGTCGCCCCGGTGGCGGATGGGCTGGGTCGGCGCGTGGATCTCCAGGGCCCCGGACTCGGCGGTCACGTCGAGGACCTCGACCGGGTGGGCGGCGCTCACGCCCTCGCGCAGCAGCCAGTAGCCGTCGGTGAACTTCACGCGCACACCCCTTATCAGGCCTGTCGGGCCTACTTGACGGCACCCACGGCGATGCCGCGGGTGAGCGTCCGCTGGAAGACGAGGAAGAAGACGATGGCGGGCAGGACGCCGAGGAGCGCGGCCGCGTTCGTCATGGTGGCGTCCATCAGGCGCTGGCCCTGGAGGACGCCGAGCGCCACCGACACGGTCTGGTTGTCGTTGGAGATCAGCATCACCAGGGGGAGCAGGAACTCGTTCCAGGTCCAGATGAAGAAGAAGACCAGGAGGACGCCGATGGTGGGCCGGCTGACCGGCACCACGATCCGCCACAGCACCTGCCACTTGTTCGCCCCGTCGATCCGGGCGGCCTCGATGATCTCCCGCGGGAACTGTCCGAGGACGGCGGAGAGGAGATACGTGCCGAAGGCGGCCTGGATGACGGTGAAGACGATGATCACGCTCAGCCGGGTGTCGTACAGACCGGCTTCCTTGCTCAGGTAGTAGACCGGGTAGACCAGGGCCTCCTGCGGCAGCATGTTCGCCAGCACGAAGAAGGCGAGGACCCAGGTGCGGCCCTTGATCCGGCCGATGCCGATCGCGTACGCGTTGAGGACGGACAGGACGACCGCGCCCAGCGCGACCGACCCGCTGATCAGGACCGAGTTGACGAGTTTCTGCCCGAAGTCGACGCGCTCCCAGAAGTCCTGCAGACCGTCGAGGTAGAGCCCCTCGGGCAGGCTGAGAGGGCCGTTCGCCGAGTACTCGGTGGGCGACTTCACCGCGTTGACCGCGACGATCAGGAAGGGCAGGACCATGAACAGGGCCCCGATGCCCAGGGCGAGCAGCACGGGGTAGCGGCGCAGGCGTACGCCGAGGCCGAGGCCGGGACCGGGGCCTGGGCTCAGGCGGGGGGCGGTCATCGCACAACTCCCTGTTCGGCGTCCTCGGCCCGGGTCTGGAGCTTCAGGCCCACCAGGGCGAGCACCAGGACGACCAGGGTCAGGACGGTGGAGATCGCGGCGCCGTACCCGATCTGTGTCTTCTCGAAGAACGTGGTGAACGAGAAGTACGACGGCACGTCGGTCGCCCCGCCGGGACCGCCCTTCGTGAGCACGTACACCGCGCCGAACACCTTGAGCGCGGCGATCGTGCACCAGAGCAGCACGACGTAGATCTCGGGCCTGATCTGCGGCAGCGTCACGTGCCAGAACCGCCGCCACCAGCCGGCCCCGTCCAGCTCGGCGGCCTCGTACAGCTGCGGGTCGACGCGTTGCAGCCCCGCCATGAAGATGACGAGCGGGAAGCCGAGCTGCACCCAGACCATCACGCCCATGACGCTGTAGAGCGCGAGGTCGGGGTCGCCCAGCCAGTCCTGCTGGAGGCTCCCGAGCCCGATCGCCTTCAGGACCTCGTTCAGTGAGCCGTTCTCCGGCGCGAGGATCCAGCTCCACACGATGCCCGCGACCGCGATGGGCAGCACCTGCGGCAGATAGAAGCAGGCCCGCAGCACGGCGGCCGTTCTGCTGCCGAAGTGCTTGGCGACGAAGTCGAAGAGGGCGGCGGCCAGGACGAGCCCGAGGAGCGTCGGCACGGCCGCCATCGCGACGACCATGAAGAGGCTGTGCCGGAACGACGCCCAGAACTGCGCGTCGTCCAGCAGCTCCCGGTAGTTGGCGAGCCCGGTCCACTCGGGGCTGCCGACGCCCTGCCACTCGGTGAAGCTCACGCCCGTGTTCATCAGGAACGGCACGACGACGATCACGAGGAAGGCGAGGGCTCCGGGGAGCAGGAACAGGGCGTACGAGTCACGGGGGCGACGCGGTGCCGTCGGGCGCCGGCGCGCTTCGAGCGCGCCGGCGCTCCTCCCCTTTCGAGCACCCCTGCCGCCCTGTTCGACGGTGACCGTCATCGGTCCTGTACGCCCTTGTCGTACGCCGCCTTCACCGCGTCCAGGTAGGCGTCCGGCTTCGCGCTCCCCGTGATGAGCTTCTGCGTCTCGGAGACGAGGACGTCGTAGAAGCCGGGGACCGGCCAGTCGGGATAGAACGCCAGACCGTCCCGCTCGGAGAGGGTGTTGAAGTCGGAGATCAGCGTCTTGGACTGCGGGTCCGTGATGGCGGCGGGGTCGGCGGCGACCGGCACACCGCCGTTGTTGCCGAGCAGGTTCTGGATCTTCTTCGACATGGTGATGTCGATGAAGTCGTACGCCAGTTCCTTGTTCTTGGCGCCCTTGGGGACCACCCAGAGGTTGCCGCCGGAGCCGAGGGTGAGGTTCGAGTCAGGCCACAGGAAGGTGCCCCAGTCGAACGTGGTCTCCTCGGCGAAGCGGCCGTACCACCAGCTGCCGGAGAACAGGATCGGGCTCTTGCCCTGGATGAAGGAGACCGCGGCGTCCTCGGCCTTCGTACTGGTGGACTTCTCGCTGATGTAGCCCTTCTTCACCCAGTCCGCGAAGGTCTCGGCGCCGTACGTCCAGGCGGCGTCGTGGAAGTCCGGCTCACCCTTGTAGAGCTCGTACGAGTCCACCCAGGAGCGGTCGGCCTTCGACAGGGCCAGCTGGTACAGGTACTGGTGGGCCATGTACTCGGCGCCGCCGTTGGCGAGCGGGGTGACGCCCTCGTCGACGAACTTGTCCATGACGGCGGTCAGTTCGTCGAACGTCTTCGGCTCGGCGAGCCCGTACTTCTTGAAGAGGTCCTTGTTGTAGAACACCATCGTGTACTCGGCGTAGTTGGGGACCCCGAACCACTTCCCGGAGCCCATCACGCCCTTGGCGTCGTACTGGCTGGTGGTCCGCACGCCGGCGCTGAGCTTCTTGTCCCAGCCGCGCGAGGTCACCTCCGCCGACAGATCGGTGAGCAGCCCCTGCTGGGAGAGGTGCCCGGCTGTCGCGTTGCCCTTGTTGTACTCCATGAGGTCGGGCGCGTCATTGGAGTTGAGGACCATCGGGGCCGTCTTCTGGATCTGCTCGAAGCCCTTCTCCTCGAACTTCACCTCGACGCCCGGGTGGCTCTTCTCGAACTCCTTGACGGCCTCCTTCCAGGCCACGCCCATCGCGCTGTTGGGCGCCTCGTAGTGCCACAGCTTCAGTGTCTTCCCGTCGGAGGACCCACTGTCCGAATCACCGCAGGAGGCCAGCAGCAGAGTGGTGCTGAACACCGCGGCTGCCGCCGCCATCACACGTCGTCGTGTCGTCAACATCCAGGGCCTCCGGGGGAGTCGGATGGGTAGAGAAAAGGGCATAGCGAACATCACTCACCGCGAGACACGCATCACGCAGTGGTCGTCGAAACGATTCGACGAGATACGTCGAAGCGCTTCGACGAGGGAACGTAGGTGGGGGCCCTGGGGGAGTCAATGGGGTGCGCTGGAATTGGGTCAGGCGTTCGACGGGCCGGACGCGGCGGGGCGCGTCAGGGGGTGCGGGGCGCGCGGGAGGTGAGGTATCGACGGCAGGCGTCGATGAGCCGGCGGCACGGGCGGCGAGTGGATGGTTTCCGGCCGCCGCCGGGCCGCCGCCGCGGTCCGAAATCGGCCAGCACCAGAGCGTCGGCGGTCACAGCGAAGACGATGACGCGCTCCTGTCGCGGCCGGGGGTAGGGCCGGGGGCACGACTCGGGGCGTGAGTTGGGAGGCAACTGGGGGCGTGAGCGAGGGCGTGGGCGGGGGGTTCGTGAAGGTTGTGGAGGCATGGATCAACGTTCGCCCGTGTCCCGCTACTTCCGATGGTGAGCGGCTGCTGTCCCTTGCCGGGCGGGCCCTGTGGGTGCACGCAGTCGCTCGGCGGACGGGCGAATCCGGGTCGGCACCCGCCTGCCCAGGGGCGCGGGGAACTGCGCGCTCAGCCCCCACCGGCCGGCACTCGCCAGTCGCGCCGGGTCCAGAGGCCGAGGACGAGCTTGCTCGCGTCCTTGCCCGGCGGGCCCTGTGGGCGCGCGCAGTTGCTCGGTGGACGGGTGAATCCGGGTCGGCACCCGCCTACCTAGGGGCGCGGGGAACTGCGCGCTCAGCCCCCACCGGCCGGCACTCGCCAGTCGCGCCGGGTCCAGACGGCCCAGGACAAGCTGCTCGCGTCCTTCGGGCGGGCGGACGCCGGACGCCCTCTGCTCGTGGACGTGAACAGCCCCGGGCTCGCCTCCGGGCGGGTCCTCGCGCTGGCCCGTGAACTCGTTCCCGACTGTGAACTGATGGCCCGCTTCGAGAGCGGTCTCACCGGAGCGGCCGCCGAGCTGCTGGCCGGCCGGCTCGACGTCTCCTTCGGCCGGTTCGCGGGCCTGGACCCGGCGCTCCGGACCCGCCTGGAGCAGCAGCCCGTACGGTACGAGCCGATGGCCGTCGTCCTGCCCGAGGACCACCGCCTGGCCGCACTGGACGCCGTACCGCTGGACGCCCTGGCGGGTGAGCGGGTGTACGCGGGAGCCGGGAACCCCCGGACGCTCGAATGGACCGATCTGGCCCGTCAGCTCTTCGAGGGACGCGGGATCGCGGTCGCGGCACCCGCGCCCCTCGCCGTCGGCACCGAGGAGTTCCGGCGGATCATGGCCAAGACGCGGACCCCTGTGCTGGCTGTCGTGGATTTTCCGGCCATGTCCGGATCAGTGCTCAAACCCCTCGTCGATCCCGTCCCGCTGTCACCCGTGTCCCTGGTGTGGCGAAAGGGACTGGTACATCGCGGAGTCGCAGCACTGCGTACCGCGGCGGCACGGCTCGCGGCGGACGAGGGGTGGCTGGAACGGCCGCCGGGCGGATGGATTCCGGCCACAGACGCACTCATCATGATGAGCTGAATCTGACACAGAACCCTCACGCATAGCTGCGTGCGATACATTCGTGGCCCGGGTGCAATGTGGTAAAGGGGGCGCTCGGACCGGATGGGGGTCCGGTTCGGGCGACGACGTGCGAGTACCCGGGTCGCACGCGCCACCCCAGAACGAGTCCCGTGGGGGGATGCACGTGCGCGTGAAAAGTTGGCCAGAAGACGCTCAACCGGACCGGAACGATTCCGGTCAGCAGGGCGGGCGCGGAGCCGACCGGCCGAGTCGTGAAGAGCGTGAAGAGGCCGCTCGGCAGGTCTCGAATCAGCCTGATCAGCCGTTCCGTGGTGATTTTGACCGTAGCGGGTCAGGCCGCGGCGGCACCCGTGCGTCCGACGTCTTCGACACCCCGAAGGGTGCCGGCGGTGTCGGCAGTGCCGGTGACACGAGTGCGTCCGACGGGTGGTTTCGCCGGGAGGCAGCCGCGGCGGTGCCGCGGCAGAGAGGCGACGCCCAGGACAGGAACCAGGACGTGAACCAGGACGCGGACGCCCAGGACGGGGCCGGCGACTGGGACGGCGGCCAGGGCGGCCAGGACAGGAGCCAGTACGGGGTCCAGGACGTCGACGGCCTCTCCGCGACGACCGTGGGTCCCGTGTTCGACCCCGAGGCCGGCCAGCACTCCTGGCAGGAGTCCGAGCACCCCGAGCACACCCATGACCCGCACGAGGTCACGGTCCAGCTCGACGGCGTGGGACGGCAGCTGGACGACTGGCTCGTGCAGCAGGCCAAGGGCGCCCCGGGCGCCCAGGAACCCTCGGACGGGCCGGTCTTCGTCGACGAGACAGGCCGTCGCAGTCGCAGATACCGCAGGATCGGCATGGCCGTCGGCATGGCCTGCGCGGTCTACGCGGTGGTCATCCTCGTCACGCTCATATCGGGCAACTCGAACGCGCCCTGGCTGCCCATCAAGGACCAGCAGAACGACGCCCCGGCCGGCAAGGTCGAACCCTCGCCGCTGCCCGCGGAATCCGCCGACCCGTCCGGCTCGGCGAGCGCCTCGCCCGAGGCGAGCGTCTCCGGCACCGACGACACGACGCCGACACCCGGAGCCAGCCTCTCGTCCGACCCGTCGGCCAGCGAGTCGGCGCCCGACAAGTCGGCCGACCCCAAGCCCTCGGCGACCACCACCAAGCCGACCACGGGCAACAACCCGCCCGACCCCAAGCCCGATCCCAGCGACGACGCACCCACGTCACCGGACCCCGATCCGGAGCCGTCCGACCCCGGCGTCACGGACGGTCCCACGGAGACCGCCGCCGGAGCGGGCACCGACACCGTCGCGGCAGGCCCGATCGCGGCAGAGCCGACGCGCATCGAACCGAGCCCGCCCTCGTCCTCCTCGCTCTCGTCCTCCCCGGAGAACATCCTCTGATGGCAACCCGCACCCACAAACGCGGCGCAGCCCGGGGCGCCGCCCGGCGCCGACGCCTGCCCATGCGCTACCTGCTGCCCTCGCTGATCCTCGTCGCCCTGATGGCGATGCTGATGCTGCGCGGGTACGTACACAGCGAGATCCTCGCCGACCACCGCATCCAGCCCGAGGCCGCCACCGACCGCGTACCCGAGAAGATCATCGACGGCGGGCCGGTCATCGACACCCGCGGCGGCCGCACCAGCAGCCTCAGCGTGCCCAAGCACCACCTCGTCCTCACCTTCGACGACGGCCCGGACCCCGAGTGGACGCCCAAGGTCCTCGACGTCCTCAAGAAGCACGACGCGCACGCGGTGTTCTTCGTCACCGGCACGATGGCCTCGCGCTATCCGGCCCTGGTCCAGCGCATGGTCGACGAGGGCCACGAGGTCGGCCTGCACACCTTCAACCACCCCGACCTCTCCTTCCAGTCCAAGAGCCGCATCGACTGGGAGCTGTCGCAGAACCAGCTGGCGCTCGCGGGCGCGGCCGGTATCCGTACGTCGCTGTTCCGGCCGCCGTACTCCTCGTTCGCCGACGCCATGGACAACAAGTCGTGGCCGGTGACCCAGTACATAGGCAGCCGCGGCTACCTCACCGTCGTCAACAACACGGACAGCGAGGACTGGAAGAAGCCCGGCGTCGACGAGATCATCCGCCGCGCCACGCCCAAGGGCGGCAAGGGCGCCATCGTCCTCATGCACGACTCGGGCGGCGACCGCCACCAGACCGTCGAGGCGCTCGACCGCTTCCTGCCCGACCTGCAGAAGAAGGGGTACGAGTTCGACAACCTCACCGGCGCGCTCGGTGCCCCCAGCGCGCACACCCAGGTCACCGGGCCCGACCTGTGGAAGGGCAAGGCCTGGACCTGGGCGGTGCAGGCCTCCGACAAGATGACCGGCGCCCTTGTCGTCTGCCTCGCGGTCATCGGCTTCCTGGTCATGGCCCGGTTCGGCCTGATGCTCATCCTCTCCATGGCCCACGCCAGACGCGTACGCCGCAAGGGCTTCCGCTGGGGGCGGCCGATCACCGAACCGGTCTCGGTGCTGGTCCCCGCGTACAACGAGGCCAAGTGCATCGAGAGCACCGTGCACTCGCTGATGGCGAGCGACCATCCCATCGAGATCGTCGTCGTCGACGACGGTTCGACCGACGGCACCGCCCGCATCGTGGAGAACCTGCGGCTGCCGAACGTACGCGTCGTACGCCAGCACAACGCGGGCAAGCCCGCCGCCCTCAACCGGGGCATAGCCAACGCCCGGCACGACCTCATCGTGATGATGGACGGCGACACCGTCTTCGAGCCGGCCACCGTACGCGAACTGGTGCAGCCCTTCGGCGACCCGAGCGTGGGCGCCGTCGCGGGCAACGCGAAGGTCGGCAACCGCGACACCCTCATCGGCGCCTGGCAGCACATCGAGTACGTGATGGGCTTCAACCTCGACCGCCGGATGTACGACATGCTGCGCTGCATGCCGACGATCCCGGGCGCGGTCGGGGCGTTCCGCCGCTCCGCCCTGGAGCGCGTCGGCGGGATGAGCGACGACACCCTCGCCGAGGACACCGACATCACGATGGCGATGCACCGCGACGGCTGGAAGGTCGTCTACGCGGAGAACGCGCGCGCCTGGACCGAGGCCCCGGAGTCCGTCCAGCAGCTGTGGTCCCAGCGCTACCGCTGGTCGTACGGCACCATGCAGGCGATCTGGAAGCACCGCGGAGCACTCATCGACCGGGGCCCCTCGGGCCGCTTCGGCCGCGTGGGCCTGCCCCTGGTCTCCCTCTTCATGGTCCTGGCCCCGCTGCTGGCCCCCCTGATCGACGTGTTCCTCCTGTACGGCCTGGTCTTCGGCCCCACGGAGAAGACGATCGGCGCCTGGCTGGGCGTGCTCGCCATCCAGGCGGTGTGCGCCGCGTACGCCTTCCGGCTGGACAAGGAACGCATGACCCACCTCATCTCCCTGCCCCTGCAACAGATCCTCTACCGCCAGCTCATGTACGTCGTCCTGCTCCAGTCCTGGATCACCGCCCTGACCGGCGGCCGCCTGCGCTGGCAGAAACTGCGGCGCACGGGGGTGGTGGGTTCGGCACCGGGTGCGACACCGGGTTCGGGATCAGGCTCGGGATCGGGGGCGGCGGGCGCGCTGCCGCAACAACGCGCGGAGAGCGGCAGCGAGCGGAGGCCTGTCGGATGACACACGGCCGCCACACCTCGGACCCGGGCGCACCCTCACCGGAGCCCACACCGCCGTCCCACGGCTCACCGGAGTACACCCCGTCGTTCGGGGTGCCACGCCAGCGGGCCGACGACCATCAGGACCAGCGGAACTATCAGGACGACTCGGTTCCGCGGGGATATCCGGAGGAGTCCCAGTACGACACGACGTGGGTGATGTCCCCGTTCGAGACGGAAGCCGGGACGGAAGCGGGTACGGAGGCCCGGATGGAGGCCCGGATGGAAGCCACGGCGGCGTGGCCGCAGGTGGACGAAGTCTCCGCCGGGCCGGGCGCGGGAGCGTTCGCTGAGCAGCGATCGTCAGCCACGTCCACCACGTCCACCACGTCCACCACGTCTGGCGTGTCTGGCGTGTCCGGCGTGTCCGGCGTGTCAGGCACGTCGCACGGGCGGACCGCGCCTGCTCCGACCGATCCTCCCGTTCCGCCGGCCTCCGTGCCGAAGAAGAAGGGAGGGCGTGACCGCTACCTGGACCTTCTGCGCACTCTGGCACTGATCCGCGTCGTCATGTACCACCTGTTCGGCTGGGCCTGGCTGACGGTGCTCTTCCCGTCCATGGGCGTGATGTTCGCGCTCGCCGGTTCGCTGATGGCCCGCTCGCTGAAACGTCCAGCCATGGGTGTGATCCGCGGTCGTGTACGCAGGCTCCTGCCACCCATGTGGGTGTTCGGCGCCGTCATGCTCGCCATGATGTTCGCCGCCGGCTGGGACATATCCAAGGACCCCGACCACGGCGGCACCTGGGGCATCGTCGAACTCGTCAACTACATCATCCCGATCGGCGCCCCGCCGTACCCCTGGAGCATCGGCGACAAGTCGGGCCTCCTGGAGCAGTCGTGGGCGGTCCAGGCGGCGGGCCCGCTCTGGTACCTGCGCGCGTACCTCTGGTTCGTGATCGCGTCCCCGCTGCTCCTCTGGGCGTTCCGCAGGGCACCGTGGCCGACGCTGCTGGCCCCGCTCGCTCTGACGGCCGTTTTCGGCACGGGCCTTGTCACCATCCCCGGCGAGACCGGCAACGCGATCTCGGACTTCGTGGTCTACGGCGGCTGCTGGGTCCTCGGGTTCGCGCACTACGAGGGCATGCTGCACAAGATTCCGCGCTACCTGGCGGTGTCCTGCTCAAGCCTGCTGATGGCCTTCGGCCTCTGGTGGGCGTCGGGTCACAAGGGCCCCGACGGCTGGGACCTGAACGACATCCCGTTGGCTCAGGCCACCTGGTCGTTCGGTTTCGTCGTCATCCTGCTCCTGGTCTCCCCGTCCTGGCAGGAACTCCCAGGGCGCCTCAAACGCTGGAACAAGCTGGTCACCCTCTCCAACAGCCGTGCCATGACGATCTACCTGTGGCACAACCTCCTCATCATGGCGACGGTCCCGATCCTGGACCAGCTCTACGGGCTCCCGTTCATGAACACCCGGTGGGAGGGCGTACTGGACTCCACGTACACGCTGTTGACGTTCTTCCTGATCTGGCCGCTGATAGGCCTCGCCATCCTCTCGCTCGGCTGGATCGAGGACCTGGCGGCGAAGCGAAGCCCTCAGCTGTGGCCGGACGGAACAAAGAAGGCCGGAACCCGGGCCCGCGCGAGGGCGAAGTAGCGGGGAAGCGGTAACGGGAAATCAGGCGGGGGTGGTTCGGCGAGTCGAGCGGCCCCCGCCTCGCTGACTCCCACGGGCCCTCACCGGCCCCACCGGCCCAGCGGTAGCGTGACGGTGCTCGTGCCCCCTCACCTCCGCCGGGAGTCATCTGTGAACCGCCGTCCCACGCTGCTCGCAGCGATCACGCTGACTGCCGTTGCGGCTTTGTCGCTGTCTGCCTGTGGCGGCGACGACAGCTCCACGGACGCGGGCAAGGGAAACGACAAGGACAAAGGCAAGGTTGCGGGCGCCGATAGCGGCACGGAGGAGTCGGCGTCGCCGAGCGCTTCGGCGAAGGCGGAGTCTGCGGCCGGGCGTCCGAAGATCGAACTGCCGGCGGATCTGTCGCTCACCTTCGAGTGGAAGACGGGCGACAAGGAGAAGGACGCGGTCCTGGCCGACAGGGAGCAGTCCATCAAGGCGGTGGACATGGCCATCGCCAACCAGGACCCGCTGGATGAGGCGTACCTCTACTACTACGAGGGTGAGGCCGCTGCCCAGACGGAGCAGTACATCAAGGCGTACGTGAAGGCCAAGGCGCGCACAACCGGTACCTCTCGCTACTACGGCGCGACCGTCAACGTGAGGGACGCCGACAGTGCCTCGCTCGTGTACTGCGAGGACCAAGGCAAGGGGTACGACATGTACTTGGAGACGAAGAAGATCAACAAGACGACCGTCACCAGGAACAGCTACGTCCGCTACAGCGCCCAACTGCACAAGAACAAGAAGGGCGTCTGGGCTGTGGAGGAGCTTGTTTCCCAGCGGGGGAGCGAGCAGTGCCAGCCCTGATCGCCGTGGGCCTGTGGCGACGACGGCCCCGAGCGACCCAGCCGTACCGGGTGCGTTCTTTGGCGCGAGGCTTTGCGAAGGTCAACATCGTAACGGTGCTGTGCTGTGCAGGTCACTCTTTGGTCGCCATGGGGCGCTGCTTCATGGACCTTTGCGTGAGTTGAGGTCGATATGGCGTCACCCTCTTCGTTATTCGCTCTGGTGTCGTCTCCTGCACCCTCGGTAGCGTGGCCGTGCTCATGACCCCCTAGTCCATCGGGAGCTGTCTGTGAACCGCCGTCCCACTTTGCTCGCAGTGATCTCGCTGACCGCCGCTGCGGCCTTGTCGCTGTCCGCCTGTGGTGGCGACAGCTCCAAGGAGAAGGACAACGACAAGATCGCGGGTGCCGACACGGGCACGGAGAAGTCGGCTTCGCCGAGCGCGTCCGAGGAGGCTGGGGCTGGGCGGCCGAAGATCGAACTGCCGTCGGATCTTCATTACGTCTTTGACTGGAAGAAGACGGGCGACGCGGACAGGAATGCAGTCCTGTCCGACGGTGAGCAGTTCATCAAGGCCACGGACCAGGCCATCGCCAACCAGGATGCACTCGACCCCGCCTACCGCTTCTATGCGGAGGGTGAGCTGGCGGCATCGACGGAGAAATACGTGCAGCGCTTCGTGGATCACGGAGCTCGCACTACTGGGACCTACCGCTTCTACAACGAGTCGGTGACGGTCCGCAGTGGCGGATCGGCGACACTCACATACTGCGAGGATCAAGGTAAGGCCTATAACAAGTACGTCAAGACTGGAAAAGTCGACAAGACGTCGGTAACCAAGAATAGTTACGTTTTCTATAACACGGCCTTGAAGAAAAATAAGGCTGGGGTGTGGGTGACCCAGGACATGCTTTCAGAGAGGGCAAGCAGTAAATGCCAGCCATGAATAGGTATGGAGTCGTTTTCGGCTCAGCGATGATCCTGATGTTCTTGGCCAACTCCGGTGTTGCATCGGCTGATGACGACTTTGGCAATGGAAGCCAGAAGCCAACCAAGCCACCTGTCTCCGGCAATAGCGACGGCAAGGGCAACCTCTCCGCCACTGCCGGAGCCGTTGTCTTCGACCGTTCGAAGAACGGCACCGGGCAGTCGGCCGGCCCCGTTACTTCCTCGGCGTCGAACTGGACTCCGCCCGCTTGCTATTACGCCCCGAAGTACACCCCGGACCAGCTGAAGAAGCATCTGGAGCCGATCTGGCAGGCTGAGTCCACGGGGTACGAGTGGGACGCCGAGGAGCGGAAGAAGTTCGAGGGCGGCGAGCCGTACAAGGACTTCAACAAGGACAAGACGGGCGAGGGTTACTTCTGGGACTCCTATGTCACCGAGGGCAGGGAAGGCGATCCCGGAGCGCTCGACTGTGACAAGGAGATCTTCTGGGTGGACCTGGGAGATCCGCCGCCCCCGGAGATCCCGCAGGCGATCACCCCCGAGATGCTGGCCCAGTTGGCTTACGCCGAGATCAGGGTGCCTTCGACCAAGGTCGAGCTGGCCCCGGAGGGCACGACGAAGGTGAATCTGCCGACGTGGGCGTGGCTGGACGCGGCGAAGTTCAAGCCGGTCTCCGTGACGGCATCCGTCCCGCTGCTGAACGTTCAGGCGACGACCACGGCCGAGCCGGTCTCGTTGAAGATAGAGCCGGGTACGGCGGACGCGACGACGTATCCCGCCTCCGGCGTGTGCGAACTGAACGGCGACCAGATCGGTGAGGCGTACGCCAAGGGCAAGGCGGACGAGACTCCGCCGTGCGGCGTGAAGTACCTGCGCTCGTCGGGCGACGGCTCATATCAACTCCAGGCTACGGTCACGTGGAAGATTCACTGGACGGGCACCGGCGTCAACGCGGACCAGCCTTTGCCTGACGGCGAGTTCGGTGCCGACCAGGACGTCATCGTCCAGGAGATCCAGTCCATCAACCGTTGAACCGACCGTGCAGCGAAGTGCTCATGCTCGGGCACCGTTTCACAACGTGATGCGGAGCCCTGGTCGGCGGTCCTGCCGCCTCGGAGCGTTTCCGGTGATGCAGTAACTTCGCTGCTGCGTACGTTTCTGGTGTGCTTGGCGTGACGGGGGTTGCGTGGTGGCGGGGTATCGGCCGACGGACTGGCATGTCCTGGACTTGGAGAAGGATCCGACGCCGGGGGATCCGGTCCGGGTGAAGTCCCTGGCGAAGAGCCTGCACGACTTTGCGGACGATGTGCAGGACGCGCTGCGGCTGGTCACGGGGATGGCGGGTGAGGACGCCGTTCTGTCGATGGTGGGCAAGACGGCTGAGGTGTTCCGGGACGAGTTCTCGGGTGTGCCGAAGAACTTGAAGAAGTTGAAGAAGTCGTACGACCTGGCGGGGGACGCGCTGGCGGCGTACTGGCCCAAGCTCGAACGCGCGCAGGCCCTGGCCGACAAGGCCCTCGCCAAAGGCCGTGAAGCCCAGGCGGATCTCTCCTCCGCCAAGTCCCGGCTCTCGTCGGCTGATTCGTGGGTCACCCGGGCGAACAAGGAAGCCGACAAGTACAAGGACGACCCGACCGGCGGCAAGGACGTCGAGAAGCCGGACGAGTCGAAGGTCCGTGCCGCCACCCGGGACGCCCAGAGTGCCAAGGACGCCCACACGTCCGCCCAGTCGGACGTGACCACCGCGCAGAACGCCCTCGACGCGGCGAAGAAGATGGCCGGCGATGCCCGCAGCATGCGTGAGGAGGCTGCGGGCGAGGCGAAGCGGAAGCTGGACGAGGCGTCGGACGCGGGGATTCGGAATCGTAAGTGGTACGAGGAGGTCGGGGACTGGGTCTCCGACAACTGGGACACCATCGTCGCCGTCTGCAAGGTCGTCGTCGCGGTCCTCGGCATCATCGCGATGATCATCGGCGGCCCCATCCTCGGCGCGATCGTGCTCATTGCCGCGCTGGTCGTGCTGGCCGACACCCTCAACAAGTATCTGAAGGGGCAGGCGTCCCTGTGGGACGTGGCGTTCGCGGCTCTGGACTGCATACCGGGGATGAAGGGCCTGACCACCCTCGGCGGACTGGCCAAGGGACTCAAGGGTCTGCGGACCATGAACGGGCTCAAGGCCGGGCTGAAGGGCATGGCCGCCGGTGTCCGAGGGCTGGGGAAGTCGGCCCGCGGAGCACTCACGGACGGGGCCAAGGGCGCTTACAACCGTCTGGCGTCCAAGATCAAGGGATGCGGCGACCCAGTCGATGTCGCGACCGGCCAGATGTTCCTCGCCGAGACCGATGTCGTACTGCCCGGCGCCCTGCCGCTTGCCCTCTCTCGCAGAGCCGCGTCCGGCTATCACACCGGCTGGTGGTTCGGACCCAGTTGGGCCTCCACCATCGACCAGCGGCTCGAAGTCGACGGAGAGGGCGTCGTCTTCGTCACTGAGGACGGCATGCTCCTCGCCTACCCGCACCCGACAGGTCGGAGCGCACCGGTCCTGCCCGAGGCAGGCCCGCGCTGGCCACTGACCCGTGACGACGACGGTTATCGCATAGACGACCCGCTCACCGGCCACGCCCGCCACTTCGCGCTTCTGGCCGATGGCATCGCACCGCTCACCCGCATCGTCGACCGCAACAGCAACACGATCACCTTCGATTACGACGAGCAAGGTGCTCCCCTCACCGTCAGGCACTCTGGTGGCTACCACCTCGCCCTTGCCACTGAGGAGGGCCGTGTCACCGCTCTCAGCCTGGTGGGCGGGAACGAGGACGGCTCCGACGCCGTCCTCAAACGCTACGGCTACACCGACGGCAACCTCACCGAGATCATCAACTCCTCCGGGCTGCCGAGGAAGTTCGGCTACGACCGTCGCCTGCGCGTCGCCGACTGGACGGACAGCAACCGCAGCCGCTATGC
Source organism: Streptomyces sp. CWNU-52B (assembly GCF_047444975.1). NCBI lineage: Bacteria > Bacillati > Actinomycetota > Actinomycetes > Kitasatosporales > Streptomycetaceae > Streptomyces > Streptomyces sp. CWNU-52B. Next base: position 69,416 of record NZ_JBLFJV010000037.1, read on the forward strand.
CTACACGTACGACGAGCATGACCGTTGCCTCACACAGGGCGGCGACGCCGGGCACGTCAGTGGCACGTTCGCGTACGACGGGTCGGACCCCTCCTGGCCGGACTGCCGCATCACCACCCACACCACGGCCGAAGGCGCGGTGTCCCGGTTCGTCATCAACGACAACAGCCAGGTCGTCGCCGAGGCCGACCCTCTTGGCTACACGGGCCGCACCACGTACGACGAGCACCACCACGTCCAGTCGCGTACCGACGCTCTCGGTAACACCACCGCGTACGCGTACAACGCCGAGGGCAGGCCGACCGAGATCCGGCATCCGGACGGCGGCGTACTCACTGTCGAGTACGACACGGGGAACCTGCCGATCCGGGTGGTTCAGCCGGACGGAGCAGTCTGGGAACACGCCTACGACGAGCGTGGGAATCTCGTCCGCCTGGTCCACCCGAACGGCGCCTCCACCCGCTTCACGTACGACGGCCGGGGCAACCTCAACTCGGTCACCGACCCTGCCGGAGCCACCACACGGGTGCGATGCGACCCAGCCGGCCTGCGTGTCGAGACCGTCAGCGCGCTGGGCGACCGCACGACCCGTGCCTACGATCCTTTCGGGCGGCTCAGCAGGAGCACCGATCCACTGGGGCACACGACCCGGCTCTGGTGGACGATCGAAGGCCACCTGGAACGTGCACTCGGCCCGGACAGCTCCGAGGAGACATGGGCCTACGACGGTGAGGGGAACTGCACCGAGCACACGGGCCCCGGCGGCGAGCGGACGACCTTCGAGTACACACACTTCGACCTGCTGAGTTCACAGACCGGACCTGACGGCAGCCGTCACGAGTTCGCGTACGACGCCTCGCTGCGGCTCACCGGGGTGACCAACCCTCTCGGCCTCACCTGGCACTACGCGTACGACCTCGCGGGTCGCCTCACGGCCGAAACCGACTTCGACGGTCGGCTGATCACTCTTGAACGTGACGCGGCGGGCCGGCTCGGCCGACGGGTCACCCCGACAGGCCAGAGCGTTCGCTATGCCTATGACGCGATGGGGCGGCTGGTCGACAAATCGGTGGACGGAGACGTCACCTCGTATGCGTACGACCCGGTCGGTCGACTCGTCCGTGCGTCGAGTCCTGATTGCGACCTGGAATGGGACCGCGGCCTCGATGGGCGGGTCACCTCCGAACGGATCAACGGGCGCACACTCGCATCGGCCTACGATGCGCTCGGCCGGCGCATGGAACGCGTCACTCCCTCGGGCGCCCGTACTGCCTACACGTACGACCCTCTCGGGCGTACCGCGTCCCTGCGCGCCGCGGGCCGCACCGTCGACTTCACCCATGATGCCGCAGGACAGGAGACCGGCCGCCTGATAACCGATTCCCTGTCGCTCACCCAGACCTGGGACGTCGCCGGGCGTCCGCTGGAACAATTGGTGACGGCGGCGGGGAACCAGGTTCAGAAGCGCTCGTACGGCTACCGCGCAGATCACCATGTCGTCCAGGTCGAGGACGCCTTCGACGGTGTGATGAATCTGGAACTCGACGCCGTGGGACGCGTGTCAGGACTCCAGGGGGCCTCCCGGGCGGAAAGTTACTCCTACGACGCTCTGGGGCAGGTCACCTCGGCCTCTTGGCCGGGCCATCAGGCGGACGGCGAGTCCGCGGGAGATCGGAAGCTGTCAGGGACCCGGCTGGAGCGCGCCGGCTCGACGAGTTACGAGTACGACGCGGCGGGGCGGACGGTCCTGCGCCGAAAGAAGCGCCTCTCGCGCAAACCTGAGGTGTGGCGGTACACGTGGGACGCTGAGGACCGTCTGACATCCGTGGTCACACCGGACGGCACGGTCTGGCGCTATCTGTACGACCCGCTGGGGCGCAGAATCTCCAAACGGCGCATGGGCGACGACGGCCGGACTGTCGTGGAGCGGACCGACTTCACCTGGGACGGGACGACCCTCGCCGAGCAGACCACCGTCTCGGCCGATCTTCCCTACCCCGTCACCCTCACCTGGGACCATCAGGGACATCGGCCCATAGCCCAGACGGAACGGCTCACGGACGAGGCGACCCAGGAGGAGATCGACTCCCGGTTCTTCGCCGTCGTGACTGATCTGATCGGCACACCTACCGAGCTTGTGGACGAGCACGGGGTGGTGGCCTGGCACGCGCAACGGACGGTCTGGGGGCTCACCGCCTGGCCGAGGGACAGCCAGGCATACACGCCTCTGCGCTTCCCCGGTCAGTATCACGACCCGGAATCAGGCTTTCACTACAACTATCAGCGTCATTACGACCCTGAAACGGGCCGATACGCGTCACTTGATCCGCTAGGACTGACTCCGGCCCCCGATCCGTACGGTTACGTCACCAACCCGCTGCGGCAGTTCGACCCGTTCGGTCTCATGTCGTGTGACGACACGGTGGTCCTCTATCACGGATCACGGAATTGGACCGGCAATCAATTCTCTCTGAGCCATTCCGATGATCTCCAACGAGAATACACTCCGGACATGGGCGTGTATCTGACGGATGATTTCAACAGGGCTGCCACCGGATACGCTACGCCCGAAGGATCGGTCGTCCGCGTCGAAGTTCCCAGATCGTTCGCCGAGTCCGTGTACAGACAGCATGGCGGTCCCGCCGGAAGAGAGCCGGAGTACTACGTCAACACCCAGGACGGTGTCGACATTCTCAACGCCGGCTCTCCCCGGGCCCTTCCGCAGAGGGACGCGATCATTCAGCATATGATGGGTCAGTTCTAGTTCGAAGAATATGAGGCACGGAGAACATGTCAGAACGGATCAGCCCCATTCCCGAGTCGAGTCTCGCGCGTTCGGTATTCGGGCCGCTCGGCGGTGTGATTGAAATCGGTGCGGTGAACCGTACGGGAACCTGGGAATTGTCCGACGTCTCGGTGGGAGATTTCCTCACCCGTCGACAGGATGACGTCGCGGAGATGCTGGACCGAATCCGTACGGTCTGTGCGTTCGGCGATGCGGCCATGGGGATCGTCGATGAACTCGGTCGATTCCGCGACCACGAGGTGCCTGCGGCGTTCCTGCTGCTGTGGTCGGGCGGGCTGGAAGCCGTCCCGCGTGACCTGGCCGAGCTCGATGAACCGGTCAGGGTGCGGCGCATGTGCCGCATGGCCGCGGATCTGCAACTGAGCCATTTTCTGCAGGCACTGATCACCGCCGCCATCGTGGCGGGGACCGAAGCCGGGCGAGGAGCGGAGCAAGTGGCCGGCATCCTCCGTCTCGCGGCCGGCCTGGCGGACGAGTCCGGACGGAGTGCGCCCACGGTGATCTTCCGCATGTGGCGCGTCGCCCATCTGCCGGGCATCCTTCGCCCCGAGTCGGACGCCCCGGAGAGCGGCAAGGCTGCCTTCCGTGCGTACGACGGGGCGCTGGAGCATCTGCTCGACCGGTGAAGGCAGGGCGGTGGCGGTATGCCGCCACGAGTTGAGTCAGTCCGGAGGGGGAGCTTCGGTAAACCGAGCGCATCATGCTGCAAGTGCGCTTGCCCTTGCGGGTAGGCACGCTCCGTTCTGCGTGGGGAGTATCCGGGAGCTCTCAGGCGTATGGCGGCCGCTTTCGGAGGGTGTTAGACCGGGTGGGGCTCCCTGCGTTGAGGCTTTGCGATGGTCAACACGGCGATGTCGCCGCTCCTTACAGGTCATTCTTCAGACACCTAGGACTGCCGCTTCCCGAGTCTTTGGACGGGTTGCGGCTGATGTGGCGTCGCCCTTGCTGTAATTCGCTCTGGTGTCGTCTCCTGCACCCTCGGTAGCGTGGCCGTGCTCATGACCCCTTCATCTCAGCGGGAGCTGTCTGTGAACCGCCGTCCCACGCTGCTTGCGGTGATCGCGCTGACTGCCGCTGCGGCCTTGTCGCTGTCCGCCTGTGGTGGCGGTGGCGGCGACAGCTCCGAGGGCAAGGGCAGCGACAAGATTGCGGGTGCCGACACCGGCAGGGAGAAGTCGGCTTCGCCGAGCGCTTCGGTGGAGGCTGCGGCTGGGCGGCCGAAGATCGAGCTGCCGTCGGATGTGACGCACAGCTTCGCCCCGCAGGGGTCCGAGGATGCTGTCAAGAACGGGGTTCTGAAGGACAACGCAGAAGTCGTCCGCGCACTCGACGCGGCTATCGTCGCCCAGAATCCGCGGTTGCCTGCCCTGGAGTTCTATACGGAGGGTGCGGCTGCCGCTCAGAAGTGGGTCGAGGCGTTCTCGGACGCCGGTTGGACGGTCACCGGGGACGTGCGCTACTTCGACCGTCAGGTAACGGTGAGTTCCAAGAGCTCCGCTTCGCTCAGCTACTGCGCCGACGAGAGCAAGGCGTACAGCAAGGTCATCAAGACCGGAGAGGTCAAGAAGACCAAGGTCACCAAGAGGAGTTACGTCGCCTACGGCGTCCAAGTCGAGAAGAACGATGTAGGGGTCTGGGAGCTCATGAAGATCTCCTCCACTCGAGGAGCTGACAGGTGCCAGCCATGAGCCGGCCTTTTCGTATGGCGAGGGTCATGCTGCCGACGAGCGCCTCCTGCCGGAACGCTGTTCCCAACGCCAACGCCAACGCCGAACCGGCCCCTCCCGGTGGGGAAGATCCATTCGGTGGCGGTTCCGGAGACGGCAAAGGGTCAGCGGGCGGAGTCGACGGCGACGGCTACTTTTCGGGCGACGGGAGAGGTAACGGGCATGGCGGAGCGGCTGGCGGTCGACGGCGACGAACTCGAGCGGTTCATGAAGATGCTGAACAAGTCGACGGACTCGCTCAAGGGTGTCCGTAAGGCGTTGTCCGAAGCGACTGTCACGGGCCTGGGCACCGATGATCTGGACTCCGCGTGTGAGGGGTTCCAGGCGGACTGGAAGTACGGCTCGGAGGAGATCGGTAAGCAGACCGAGGACCTTGCTGAGATCATCGGGAAGAGCCGGGACAGTTACCGCGAGGTCGACAAGGCGCTTGAGGAAGCATTGAAGAAGACCGGGGACGGCAGCGGAGGCGGCAAGAAGTGACGCAGACGCCCGGCATCGAGCCGTCGCCTTTGTCTCAGTCCGAGGCCGCGAGGAACGCGTCCCTTCCACAGGGACTGAAATCCTCCCCGACGATCGCGAACCCCGACTATCCCAGCCTGGGCTTCAACCCTGTGCCGGGCAGCACCGACACGGTGAGCGGTCTGCACAAGAAGCTCGCCGGCTGCGCGAAGGTACTCGAAGAAACGCGTGACCTGGTCGCCAAGTTGATGGACGGCGGCTATTGGAAGGGCGACGCGGCCGTTGCGTTCCGGGAGCAGCTCGACGGTGGCCCGCTGCCGCTGAACCTGAAGAACGCCGCGCGTTCCCTGCGTAAGGCCGCCAAGCAATTGAGCCTCTGGGAGGGCGAACTCGACGACTTCCAGCATCGTGCGACACGCCTGGACGAAGAGGCGAAGGACGCGCGTGCTGCGGTCGACGCGGCGAAGGGCAAGGCGACGACCGCGGGCGACGATCCGGCCCTGGACAAGAAGAAGGGCGCTGGGCACGACGATGCGCAGAAGGCGCTGACCCGTGCGAACACGGCCGTGGATGAGGCGGAAGCCGACCTCGAGAAGATCCTCGGCAGGGCTCGGAAGCTCGCCGAGGAACACGAGAAGCAGGCTCAGTACCGGGCGGGCAGGATCCGGGACGCGACGAAGAAGCTGGCGCCGCATGAGCCCGGGTGGTTCGACTCGGCGATGGACTGGCTCGGCGAGAACCTCCCGGACATCCTCAGCGGAGTGGCCGCAGTGGTCGGGCTGGTGGCGCTGTTCGTCCTGACGGGTGGAACGGCGGCCGCGGTGCTGCTGCTTGCCGCGGCGGCGTTGAGTGCTACGGCGCTGACCCTGCGCATCGCCGAGAACCCCGAAGTATGGGCGTCGCTGAAGGACGGTTTCACCAAGGGCGAGTTCGACTCGGACTTCTGGAGCAATTTCGTCACCTTGGGGGGTGACGCGCTTGGCATGGTGCCCGGTATTGGAGCTGCGAGCAAGGGTGCTGCAGCTGCTGTGCGGGCAACTGGCGAGGCGGGGGAGGCATTCACGCTCGGCCAGCGGGCGGCTCGGTTTGGGAGCACCACAATGGAGCATGCGAAGTCGATCTCCAACCTGGACAACGCGTTGCTCGATCTCACGATTCGGGGTGCCCGGGCGGCCCAGATCACGAGGACGGTCGAGGTCACCTCATCCTCGGTCGGCGTGGCCACTGCAGGCTTCGGCCTGGTCATGACAGCTGTGGACACCGACGACGACGGGGTCAAGGACGGCTCTGTGGCAGGTATCGACGGAGCGAGGCTTGGCCTTGACGTCGGAGGTCTTGTCGATATCGCCCGACACGTCTTCTGAGCGCCAAACAGAGAGAACTCACCTCATGCATCCGACCGATTACCCCACTGCTTGGGACTATCCAGCGACCAGGCAGGCCTGGATTCAACACATGATCATGATTGTCGGGCGACTGGCGGGCTGGATCGCTGTCTGGGTCGGCTCGTTGGCTGTGCTGGTGTCGTTCCTGTCTCCGGGTTTCACCCCGCTCTTTGTGCCCCTGCTGGGCTACGCGACTTACCGCGCCGTCCTCCAACTTGCCTATTTCCGCCCGTCCTTGTGCATCAAGCGAGTTTTCCAGCAGTACCCCTGGCAGTTCCTCAGCGATGTTCCTCGCGGCCGAAACAAGCACCCGCAGGTTCAAGAGGACGAGATGTGGTTCGAGTTTCCCAACCCTGAGGAGCCACAGGAACAGGTTCCTCTGCTCTTCCTGGCGAACATGCGCACATTCTGGTGGATGAGGCGATTCGGTACCTCACGTACCAAGCCGGAACTGAAGGCCCAGATCGAGCCCCTCTGGTTTGCCGGCGATCCCCGTTTCATCGCCGTTGTCGCTGCCACCGGGCGCGGAGGCGAAGCCCCCAAGCGGCTGCACCTCCTCTATCAGCGGACGGCCACAGGCCGTCGGGGGATCACCCCGACCGACTGGAACGCCAGCACCGCCGCCCTCGAACGAGCTCGCCGCGCCGGTGCTCACGTGCCTGACCCGTTGCCTCAGCAGTAGAACGAACGCAGACACCGCCGAGGCACGTCTATCGGACTGGACCTTATGACTGCCACTCCCCGCTTCACTGTCGACGACTCCGCCAAGGATCCCCAGGCGGACATCTGGTTCGCCGAACCTGCTGCGTTCACTCCGCTGCCTCTCGACCTCCTGCTCGCCCCGCCTGCTTCCGCGGCCGCCGATGAGTTACGTATGGCCTTCGCTCCGTTCCTTGCCGCGGCACCCGACGAGTTGACCCGTCAGCGGTTCGTCGCCCAAGTCGCAGAAGGCCAGCGATTGCTGGCCGCATTGCGCGAGGTCGGTACTGTTCACTGCTCCATCGGCCTACACCGTGACGACGTCGACGATGCGGGCAGAAGTGCCACTGGTGAGCTTCTGCTCTCTTTTCTCACTCTCTCCTGGCGTGACACGGTGGCAGCGTCCCGCGCTGCGACCGCAGCCCGCGCAGTGACTTCTGCTGGCGAGGGTCACACGCAGGTTGAGTACCTTGAACTGCCCTGTGGTCCTGCCGCGTTCAGTGAGACCGTGCGTACCTCATCAGCTGAAAGCGGTCTTTCTGCACAGGCGCTTCTCCAGACACACGGCTATTTGCCTCACCCGGACTGCAAGCGTCTGGTCGTTCTCACGCTGAGTACGACGGCCACGGCCCGCCGCGAGCAGTATCGGACGATCCTCCGGCAGGTCGCCGAAACGGTCAGCTTCGACAGTCCGCTCACTGCGGTGGGTGCGATGCAGGAACGGGCTCGCCGAGAGCGCTAGTTGTGAATGTCGTCGGTGGGGGTGGGTGACAGTGCTCGGATCAAAGACCAGATGGTCCAAGTCGTCGTCCCATCTGGCGATACCAGCATCCGAGCGGTTGCAGGTATCGCCTACATCGACAAGGCCACTGCCTGTTTGAATGAGAGCAGTGCTCAGGACCTGTGAGTCGGCTCCTGGAGGCCGAAGCCCATACATATAGTCGAGTTGGCAGGCCAGAGGGACGTGACCGGCCGGCGTTTGGTCGTGCGCAACGGATTCCACCAGCCGAGGAGGGTCACCACCATTGATTTCATGCCCGCGCTCGAGCAGTTCCTCGGCTCTGCGGCGGGTCTCTCGTCCGTGACGGTGGCCCGGCTGACCGCCCAGTGGCAGGCCGACCACACGGCGTTCACCTGCGGATCCGCCTGGAAGAGGCAAAGGTCGCCGTGCCGGTGTTGATGGGGGTGCGCGCGGACGGCAAGAAGGAGCTGATTGCGATGACCGACGGCTACCGCGAGTTGTCCGAAGCGTGGGCAGGGCTGCTGCGGGACTGCGCCCGCCGGAGCCTGCGAGCCCCGATCCTGGCGGTCGACGACGGCGCACTCGGCTTCTGGAACGCGTTGCACGAGGTCTTCCCCGGCACCCGCCACCAGCGGTGCTGGGTGCACGAGACCGCCGATGTCCTGGACATTCCTCCGAAGTCGGCCCAGTCAGCCGCCAAGGCCGTCGCTGCGTTCGCCAACCAATACGGGGCGAAGCACCCCAGGGCCGTCAAGCGGATCACCGACGACGAGGACGAGTTCCTGACGTTCTTCGATTTTCCCGCCGAGTACCGGTTCCATCTGTGGACCACGAACCCCGTTGAGTCAACCTCCACAGAGCGGCCGGAAAGGCTCGCGGCATGATCGGCCCCCACCTCGACAAGGAGCCCGCCGAGCATCGGCGCTTCGCCCGCTACCTGCAGGTCCTGGAGGCCGTCGCCGAAGAGGACGAGGCCGACCTGGTGGCCGCCGTGCTGCGCGACCAGGACGCGACTATGGCGGACAGTGCGGTGGGCCGCCATCTGGACCGCCGGGCCGCCGACTTGCTGACCGAACCACGGTTCACGGCCTGGGCTCAGGCCATGACCGAGGTGATCGCGGATCGAGACTTCCTCACGCTCCGCCTGCGCGAGTGGACTCTGCTCAGGGCCATCGCCCTGGGCGACCCATGGACGGCTGAGGAACTCACCGGAGCAGCGGACTGGTTCCAGCGCATGGCCGCAACCGCGCAGATCGTGACCTCGCCCAAGGTCCTCATGCTGCTGGCAGAAAGCGGACGAACACGCCGGGTCCGAAACATGGCGAGCCATCAGCTGCGACACCGAGACCAGCCCGACTGATCTGATCCACAGTCTTGACGATTCCTCTTTGAATGCCTGTTGACCCCTGTCGCGGCGCGTCTTGATTCGGTGATTCCGAGGCCCTCGGTGACGTGGATTCGTGCCTCAGAGGAGTACTGCCGCCTTGTGTATGTGGCACCGATCGGTGGGCTTCTGGGTTGCTCTACGGCAACAGTCTCCAGTCGTCGGCGGCAGCTTCTGGAGGGCGTCGGACCGGGGGACTCCCGTGTGGAGGCTTTGCGATGGTCAACACGGCGATGTTGTCGCTGTCTGCAGGTCACTATTCAGATGCCTCGGACTGTCGCTTCATCAGGCTATGGACGGGTTGCGGCCGATACGGCGTCGCCTTTGCCGCTATTCACCCTGGTGTCGTCTCCCACACCCTCGGTAGCGTGGCCGTGCTCGTGTCTCTTTCGCCTCATCGGGAGCAGTTCGTGAACCGTCGTCCCACGTTGCTCGCGGCGATCATGCTGACTGGTGCCACAGCCCTGACTCTGTCTGCCTGCGGTGGAGGCGACAGCTCAGGGGGGAAGGGCAGCGAAAAAGTCGCGGGGACGGATACTGACGCGGGCGTGTCCAAGACTCCAAGCGTCGCCGCTCCTCCCTCCGCGGTGGCCGACCGGCCGAATGTCGAGCTGCCATCGGACATCACGGACGAATACGAGGACTGGGAGAGCGGCGACGACGTGAAGGACGATGTCCTGGCAGACATCGCGGCGCGCATCGACGCGACGAACGACGCCATCGTCAAAGGCGACACAGGCGCCCCGGGCCTCTCGTTCTACTACCGGGACAGGGCTCTGAGCGGCGCGGTGGAATGGGTCCGGGAGTATGAGAAGGCTGGTCTCTCGTTCACCGGCACTACCCGCTACTACGACCCGAGGGTCACCCTGGCCAGTAGTACCTCGGCAACGGTCGTCTATTGTGCGGACGAGAGCAAGGGCTTCAACAAGAACCGCAAGACCGGGAAGGTAGACAGGACGCCTTCGGATGAAAGCCCGTACGTGCTCTACAATACGCGCCTTGAGAAGAGTGGGAAGGGTGTGTGGCAAACCACTGTTCTGACCTCGAAGCGAGGGGACAGGGCGTGTGCTGGATGAGGAAATGCCGCGCATCGGCAATGGGTGCCATGGTTCTTCTTGTTTCCCCTCGCTTTGTCGGGAGTTGCCTGTGAACCGCCGTCCCACTCTGCTTGTCGGGATCTCACTGACCGCCGCTGTGGCTTTGTCGCTGTCCGCCTGTGGTGGCGACAGTTCCCAGGACAAGAACGTCGGTACCGGGAAGGGTACTGGCACGGGAAGCTCGGCTTCGGCCAGCGCCTCTGCTGAGGCTGTGGCCGGGCGGCCTAAGATCGAATTGCCGCCGGATCTTCACTATTCCTTTGACTGGAAGAAGAAGACGGGCGACGCGGACAGAGAGGCTGTTCTGTCCGACGGCGAGCAGTTCATCAAGGCCACGGACCAGGCTATCGCCAACCAGGATCCGCTCGACCCCGCGTATCGCTTCTATGCGGAGAGCGAGTTGGCGGCGGCGACGGAGAAGTACGTGCAGCGGTTCGTCGATCACGGGGCGCGCACCACTGGGATCTACCGATTCTACGGCGAGTCGGTGACTCTCCGCGGCGATGGAACGGCCACGCTCACGTACTGCGAGGACCAAGGCAAGGCCTACAGCAAGTACGTCAAGACCGGGAAGGTCGACAAGACGCCGGTGAGTAAGAACAGTTACGTTTTTTACAACACGGTCTTGAAGAAGAACTCGGCCGGGGTATGGGTCACTCAGGACATGCTTTCGGAGAGGGCGAGCAGCAAATGCCAGCCGTGAAGGGCGTCACCCCGCCTCACCTTCGGAGGTCATCGTTGCGGAGACGGGTGTGCCTTCAGGGCTCGTATCAGGTCCTGGAGGCGAGGCCGGGTTGTTGTGACGACGGTGTCGGGGTTGTCGCTCTCGCGGAGGTGGACGGCTCCGGCGGGGGTGGCGGCGACGTAGACGCAGTTTGAACTATCGCCGCTGTACGTGGACTTCTGCCAGTGGATGGAGGGCATGGTCGGTCTCCTTCAGCTGTTGCGGATGAGGCGGTGGATGAAGTCACGTGACTCGGCCGGATTGAGCGCACAGGACTCTATGTGACCCAGCACCGCCCGGTATTTGCTCAACTGTGCCTCTGCGTCGAGGAATCCGCAGCCGCCGTGGTGTGTGTCCAGTTGAACGGTGTCGAGTTGTGGGACGGAGCCCTCGACGTAGTCGAAGGACTGACCCGTGCTTGGGAAACGATCCGCGCCGAAGGGAATCACCCTGATGGAGACATGGGCCAGCCCGCTCATGTCCATGAGGTGCTGGAGTTGGGCGCGCGCGACGGCCGGGCCGCCGAAGCCCATGCGAAGCGCGGCCTCGTGGATCGCTGCCGTGTACGAGAGCGGATTCTCCCCGTGCAGGATGCCCTGCCGCTTGATGCGATGTGTCAGGCGATGCTCGATCTCGTACTGCCGCATGGGCGGGGCCACTTGCCGGAAGAGGGCTCGTGCGTGGTCGGTGGTCTGAAGCAGCGCTGGGATGTGGATGATGAGTGCCACGCGTAGACCGGTGGCGTAGTGCTCAAGCTCGGCGAGGTCGATCAACGTGGCGGGTAGATGTTCTCGATATTCGTCCCACCACCCACGCTGCCGTCCGCCGGTCATCGCGGCCAGTGCATCGACGAACAAAGGGTCGGTGCAGCTGTAGCTGCTGGCGAAGGTGCGGACGCGGTCGGCGCTGACGGCATAGCGGCCCGCCTCGATGTTGCTGATCTGCGCCTGCTTGAGGCCGAGGAGTCCTGCGGCCGAGCTGGACGTCAGTCCCGCGTGCTCCCGGAGCTTGCGCAGTTCGGTACCCAGACGTTGCTGGCGCAGCGTGGGGGCGGTGCTGGGCGGCACTGAACCTTCTCTCGTCGTGCTGGGGTTCCCGCTGTCACCCATAAGAGGGAACTGTCTATTCTTCGACTCATTCGATGTCAAATGTTACATCGACTCCTCTAGGGTGAGCCGCAGGTCGCTCAACTTCCCTGGCCTGCAACGCGGAAGCGCACCCCACCAGGCACTGCCACCGCACGGCACCGGTACTGAGCGAGCCCAAGTCCCCCTCCCTCCCTTTCCTCCTGGAGGCGTTCATGGTCACCGTAGCCCCGCCCGACACCTGCACGTACGCCCTTCGCCTGCCCCATGACCCCCGTGCCGCCCGCGTCGCACGTATGACCGTGCGGGCCGCGTTGCAGGGGCATGGAATGGCCGAAATCGTCGATGTGGTCGAACTGTTGACGTCCGAGATGGTCACCAATGCGTATCTGCACACGAGAGGCCCCGCCTCGTTGCGGCTGAGTGCGCTGGGCGGCGGGCGGTTGCGCGTCGGGGTGTGGGACAGCAGTCCGCACATCCCGGCGCCCTTCGACGAGCCCCCCGGTGTTCAGGCGGTGCCGCCCGCCCCGGTGAGCGCGGAAGGAGGGCGCGGGCTGTTCCTCGTACGGCAGTGCGCCAGTTCCTGGGGCGGCTGGTCCCTGGGGCACGACCTGCTCGGTCGCGGCGCCGGCAAGCTGCTGTGGTTCGAGGTCGACCCTCAGTCCCACTCCCACTCCCAGCCCCAGCCCCAGTCCCACTCCCAGCCCCACTCCCACTCCCAGTCCCTGTCTCGGCCCCAGTCGTAGACGCGCTCTCGGTGCGGCCCCGCAAAACCCCTCACCACGCCCCCCACCCCAGGGTGAGAGCAACGTTCCCCCGTGGTCACTCGTAGCCACAGGGTGGAAACGCGCCGTCCCTACCTTCGGGAGCACCACCCGGAGAAACGTGGAGGCCGTGAGATGACAGCCCCGAGCAGCAGCATCACACCGCGCAAAGGGGGCCGCTGGATCGAGCAGTGGGACCCGGAGGACGAGGCGTTCTGGAAGGAGACGGGGGAGAAGGTCGCCCGGCGCAATCTGTTCTTCTCCGTCCTCTCCGAGCACATCGGGTTCTCGATCTGGACCCTCTGGTCGGTCATGGTGCTCTTCATGGGGCCCGAGTACGGGCTGACCCCCGCCGACAAGTTCTTCATCATCTCGATGGCCACCCTCGTCGGCGCCATCGTGCGCGTGCCCTACACCTTCGCGGTCGCCCGGTTCGGTGGCCGGAACTGGACCATCATCGCGGCCAGCATGCTGCTCGTCCCGACGGTCGCCGCGTTCGTCGTCATGGAGCCCGGCACGTCCTTCGGGACCTTCCTCGTCTGCGCCATGCTCGCCGGTGTGGGCGGCGGCAACTTCGCCTCCTCCATGACCAACATCAATTCGTTCTTCCCACTGCGGAAGAAGGGGTGGGCCCTCGGGCTCAACGCCGGCGGCGGCAACGTCGGCGTGCCCGTCGTGCAGCTCATCGGGCTCGCCGTCATCGGCGCAGGCGGCGGTCCGCGCGTGCTCCTGGGGATCTACATCCCGCTGATCGTCGTCGTCGCGGTCCTCGGCGCCCTCTACATGGACAACCTCACGTCCGTGAAGAACGACACCGGCGCCGCCAAGGAGGCCGTGAAGGACCCGCACACCTGGATCATGTCCCTCCTCTACATCGGGACGTTCGGGTCGTTCATCGGATACAGCTTCGCCTTCGGGCTCGTGCTCCAGACGCAGTTCGGGCGTACGCCCCTGGAAGCGGCGTACGTCACCTTCATCGGGCCGCTGCTCGGCTCGCTGATCCGCCCCGTCGGCGGCCGGCTCGCCGACACGTACGGCGGCGCCCGCATCACCCTGTGGAACTTCGTCGGCATGGGCGCCGCGACCGCCGTCATCGTCGCCGCCTCCATGGCGGAGTCGCTCGCCCTGTTCACCGTCGCGTTCATCGTGCTGTTCGTGCTCACCGGGCTCGGCAACGGCTCCACGTACAAGATGATCCCCGGCATCTTCCAGGCCAAGGCCGACGCCCTGGGGCTGAGCGGGGAAGAGGCCGCGTCGTACGGGCGGCGGATGTCGGGGGCCTCCATGGGGCTCATCGGTGCCGTGGGCGCGCTCGGCGGGCTCGGGATCAACCTCGCCTTCCGGCAGTCCTTCCTGAGCGCCGGATCCGGCACCGGGGCCTTCGTCGGCTTCCTCGCCTTCTACGCGGTCTGCTTCGCGGTCACCTGGGCCGTATACCTTCGCCGCCCGGCGGCCGCCGAGTCGCCCGCCACGGCCGCCTCCGAGGCGAAGCCGCAGCTCAGCTACGCCGAGGTGTGACGTAACACGGGTGACATCAAGCGGAACCGAGCCTGTCACGCATGATTGACAGGCTCGGTCGTCCGCCATGACGCGGACGAACGGGGCAGGCGGAGAATGCCCCGGAGGCCCCGATACGGGTACTCGGAGCAGGGCGCCCCCATCCAGCGGGTGACGTGGACGAACACCGGGACGAGAGCCATGTACGAGGAACCGCAGCAACCGGACCGGCCCGACCGGCCTCAACCACACCCCGAGCAGCGAGTCGAGCAGCAAGCCGAGCAGCGAGCCGAGCCGCAGGTCGAGCCGCAGCGCGATCACGGGCCGCTGGCCGGCTTCACCGTCGGTGTCACCGCCGCCCGTCGCGCCGACGAACTCGGCGTCCTGCTCCAGCGCCGCGGCGCCGTCGTCCTGCACGCCCCCGCCCTGCGCATCGTGCCCCTCGCCGACGACAGCGAGCTGCTGGCCGCGACCAAGCAGCTGCTCGACCAGGCGCCGGACATCGTGGTCGCGACCACCGCGATCGGGTTCCGCGGCTGGGTCGAGGCCGCCGACGGCTGGGGTCTCGGCGAGGAGCTGCTCGCCGTACTGCGCCGGGTCGAGCTGCTCGCCCGCGGACCCAAGGTCAAAGGTGCGGTACGCGCCCAGGGGCTGACCGAGGAATGGTCCCCGTCCTCCGAATCCATGGCCGAAGTGCTCGACCGGCTGCTGGACGAAGGTGTCGAGGGACGCCGGATCGCGATCCAGCTGCACGGTGAGCCGCTGCCCGGCTTCGTCGAGTCGCTGCGGGCCGCCGGCGCGGAGGTCGTCGGCGTCCCCGTGTACCGGTGGATGCCCCCGGAGGACATCGGGCCGGTGGACCGGCTGCTCGACGCCACCGTCGCCCGCGGCGTGGACGCGCTGACCTTCACCAGCGCCCCGGCCGCGGCCTCGCTGCTGGGCCGCGCCGACGAACGCGGGCTGCTGCCCGAACTGCTCGCCGCCCTCAACCACGACGTGCTGCCCGCCTGCGTCGGCCCGGTCACCGCGCTGCCGCTCCAGGCCCGGGGCATCGACACCGTCCAGCCGGAACGCTTCCGGCTCGGCCCCCTCGTCCAGGTGCTGTGCAAGGAACTGCCGTCCCGGGCCCGGACGTTGCCGGTCGCCGGCCACCGGGTGGAGATCCGCGGGCACGCGGTGCTGGTGGACGACGCGCTGCGGCCCGTACCGCCCGCCGGGATGTCCCTGCTGCGCGCGCTGTCCCGGCGGCCCGGCTGGGTGGTGTCCCGCGCCGAGCTGCTGCGGGCCCTGCCGGGCGCGGGCAGGGACGAGCACGCCGTGGAGACCGCCATGGCCCGGCTGCGTACCGCACTGGGCACGCCCAAGCTCATCCAGACCGTCGTCAAGCGCGGCTACCGGCTCGCCCTCGACCCCGCCGCCGACTCCAAGTACGCCGACGACTGACGCCCCGAGCGGCCCCGGCGTCCGTGCGCGTGTCCGTGTTCGTACCGGCCGTACAGCACCAGCGCTCGTGCCAGGAGGCCCAGGGCGAGCGTGGACAGTACGGCCCGTACGACGTTCCAGGCCACCCACGGGTCCTCGAACTCCTCGCGCACGGCGGCCGGGTCGGCCGTCGTCGCCGGATTCCCCGCGGCCGCCAGGTCGTTGTTCAGCGGGATGTTCGCGACGACGGTGCACAAGAACGCCAGCGCGTACGCGACGAACGCCGCGAACACCCAGCCCCGCAGCCGCGGTGCGCCGCGCCACTGCCAGGCGGACACGGCCGTCAGCAGCAGCGCGCCCAGGAAGCTCAGGAAGAACACCGGGTTCTGGATGACCTCGTCGATGTTCTGCATGACCTCTACGTAGACACGGTCGTCGCTGCGGGCCAGCGCCGGCATCACGCTGCACGCGAACGCGTAGAACACCCCCGCGATCAGACCCATGGCGACGGTGGCCGCGAGCAGCACCCCTCCGGCCGCCGCAGGGGCTCGCCGCCGCCCCGAGCCGTCGCCCTCCGCGCGGCCCTCCGCGCGGCCCTCCGAGCGGCCCTTCGAGCCGCCTGTGCCGCTCGCGTTCCTCGAACTCTCCGGAATACCTGTCATGCGGTCGAGTCAAGCGCCGGGCCGTCCCGGACGACATGGCTCATACGCGCACCCGCATACGCGGACGTCCAGCCCCCACACACGCGGGGCACACACCCAGGGCACGCACGCAGAGCACGTACACAGTGCGTTCGCGGCGCCACCGCGCACGCGGCAGCGGACCGGCGCGGGCGGGTCGCGGGCGGCGTGGGGCTTCCCGCCGCGCGCGGGGGAAGGCACTGTAGGGGTACCGGCCCCGCATGGCGGCAATCCCAAGGCGGTGACAGGCACATGGCATTGGGCACGGCCACGGCCCCGTACGAGCTGCGGTTCGACTCCGGGCGGATCTGTCTCGATCTCCTGGCGACCACACACCCCGAGGAACGGCTCGACGCGGCCGAACCGCTGCGGGCCTGGATCATCGGATCCGGACTCGTCCCGGCGGGTACGCCCCTCGTGTCGGCGGACTCCTCCTGGGTCGTGGATTTCCGCGAACTGCGCAGCCATATCGGACAGTTGGTACGTGGAGAGCCATCCCGGGACTCCCGGCCCTTCGATGTCGCGCTGACCCGTGTCAACGAACTCGCCCGCGTCGCACCGCCCGTACCCTTGGCGGTGTGGGACACGGCCGGCTCGCTCGTCCGTGCCCTGTGCGCCCCTCCGACCTGCGCGGCACTGCTCGCGGCGGTCGCCCGTGACACCGTGGAACTCCTCACGGACCCGGCGGCCCGCGCGAGCGTCCGCCAGTGTGAGGGAGACAACTGCCCGATCGTGTACCTGGATACGTCCAGGGGGCGTCGTCGCAGGTGGTGCTCCAGTGAGGTGTGCGGAAACCGGGAGCGCGTGGCCAGGCACCGGCGCAGAGCAGCCCTCGCACGGGCTTAGGATCCTTCGTGGATCCCCCGTGAACGACTTGTGGAGCACATGAGGAGACGGAATCCTCACGCTTCCCACAAAGAATTCCATTCACTTTGAACAGCGCAACGCCCGCACCCGTATCCGGAGATGAGCGACCGACTGGGGGATCCCCCGGACACCGGAGGTAGGCGTGCGCAAGGATTCCGCCGTGGCCGATGAACGATCGCCGAGGGCCCGACATCGCATGTCCCAGCCCTCGGAACCGGACGAGGAGCTGATGCGTGCGCTGTACCGGGAACACGCCGGGCCCCTGCTCGCCTATGTGCTGCGGCTGGTCGCCGGGGACAGGCAGCGGGCGGAGGACGTCGTACAGGAGACGCTCATCCGGGCCTGGAAGAACGCCGGTCAGCTCAACCGAGCGACCGGTTCGGTACGCCCCTGGCTGGTGACGGTCGCTCGACGCATCGTCATCGACGGGCACCGCAGCCGGCAGGCCCGGCCGCAGGAGGTGGACCCGTCGCCGCTGGAGGTCATTCCCGCGGAGGACGAGATCGACAAGGCGTTGTGGCTGATGACACTCTCTGACGCGCTCGACGACCTGACCCCCGCCCACCGGGAGGTACTGGTCGAGACGTACTTCAAGGGGCGTACCGTAAACGAGGCCGCCGAAACCCTGGGGATACCCAGCGGCACGGTGCGCTCACGGGTGTTCTATGCCCTGCGTTCGATGAAGCTCGCACTGGAGGAGCGGGGGGTGACGGCATGAGCACATACGGGGGATACGGAACGGGTAGTCCTGGATCCATGCAAAGTTCGCAAGGGCAGGGCGATCTGCACGAGACGGTGGGTGCCTATGCGTTGGGCATCCTCGACGACGCCGAGGCGACCGCGTTCGAGGAGCACCTCGCCACGTGCGAGTGGTGCGGGCAGCAACTGGACGAACTCGCGGGCATGGAGCCGATGCTGGCCGCCCTCGCGGACCTGCCGGGCACCCGCGGCACACCGGCCATCGGCGAGACACTCGCCGTGCGCCCGAGCAGTCAGCTCTCGGACCGGCTGGTCGGCGAGGTCGTCGAACGCCGGGTGCGCGCCAAGAAGAGCCGGCGTCTCTTCTTCGGGCTCGCGGCCTCACTGATCATCGGCGGCCCCATCGTCGCGATCGCGGCCAGCGGTGGTGACACGACACAGGAAGCCAGGCCCCTGCAGTCGGCCAGCCCCGCCAAGCAGGTGTTCACGGAGATGAAGGACAAGGTCCAGGGCACGGACGCGAGCACTCAGGTCAGTGCCGCGGTCGGCATGGTCAGCAAGCCCTACGGCACCGGCCTCGGCCTGGAGCTGAAGAACGTCAAGGGCCCGGAGAAGTGCTCCCTGGTCGCCGTGGGCAAGAACGGCGAGCGGGAGACGGCGACCACCTGGACCGTCCCGAAGTGGGGCTACGGCATCAAGGACGCCGCCACCGAGCTGGCCAGGAACCCGCTCTACCTCCAGGGCGCCGTCGCGATGAACACCGCCGACATCGACCACTTCGAGGTCGTCACCTTCGACGGCGACAAGCTGGTCGAGGTCGACGCGTAGGCGACGCACGGGCGAGGCGGGACGGGACGACGTGCGGCCGAGGCGCGCACGACGCGCGGCCTCGTGGTGCGGGCGAGGTGTATCCGGCGCCTAAGGTGCGTATGACGT
>NZ_JBLFJV010000037.1:88416-122992 GCF_047444975.1 Streptomyces sp. CWNU-52B
AAGTGGATCAAGAGCGGAAACGTAGCCCGCCGGGCTCCCCTTCGCGTACGGTTGACGGCTGCCATGCACGTCAGAAGGGGGCCCGGTGGCCGCTCAGGTTCAGCAGGAAATGGCGCTCGATCCGGAAGGCGACTCAGTACGCGACCGGGAGATCGGCGTCGAGCAGGAACACCTTGACCGGGTGTACCAGCGCCTTGAGGAAAAGATCCACGAGGCGGAGTTCCTGATGAACGACGCCGCTCAGCGCGGCCAGGTCGGTACGCCCGGAGCACTCGCGGAGCGCGACGCGCAAGTGTTCAGGGCGGGGATCCATCTCAACCGCCTGAACAACGAGTTCGAGGACTTCCTCTTCGGACGCATCGATCTCCTCCTCGGCAAGGACGGCAAGAAGGGCCCGGACGGCGCGTACACGGCGGTGGAACCCGCCGAAGGCGCCGTACGGCCCGACAACACCGCCGACATCGCCGAGACCCTCCACATCGGCCGGATCGGCGTCCTCGACGCCGAGTACGCGCCGCTGGTCATCGACTGGCGCGCCCCCGCGGCCGCGCCGTTCTACCGCTCCACCCCGGTCGACCCCGGCCGGGTCGTACGCCGTCGGGTCATCCGCTCCAAGGGCCGCAAGGTCCTCGGGGTCGAGGACGACCTGATGCGCCCGGAACTGCGGGCCACCCTCGCCGGGCGGGAACTGCCGGTGATCGGCGACGGCGCGCTGATGGCCGCCCTCGGCCAGGCCCGCAGCCACACCATGCGGGACATCGTCGCCTCCATCCAGGCCGAGCAGGACATGGTCATCCGGGCGCCCGCCGCGTCTGTGACCTACGTGGAGGGCGGCCCCGGCACCGGCAAGACGGCGGTCGCCCTGCACCGGGCCGCCTACCTGCTCTACCAGGACCGCAGGCGGTACGCGGGCGGCATCCTGATCGTCTCGCCCACCCCGCTCCTCGTCGCGTACACCGAAGGCGTCCTGCCGTCCCTCGGCGAGGAGGGCCAGGTCGCCATCCGCGCGGTCGGCTCCCTGGTCGACGGCGCCGAGGCCACGCAGTACGACGCACCGGCCGTGGCGCGGGCCAAGGGCTCCTACCGGATGCTGAAGGTGCTGCGGAAGGCGGCACGCGGGGCCCTGGAGACCCCGGGCGGACCCGGCGGCCGCCATACGGCCCCCGCCGCCGCCCAGCCGGGACAGGGCCAGCTCGCCTTCGGCGAGGAGGACGGGGCTGCGGACGCGGACGAGGACGAGGGCGGCGCGCTCGGCCCGCGGCTCCCCGCGGTCACGCCCACCCGGCTGCGTGTCGTCGCCTTCGGGCGCCGCCTCGAACTGGAGGCGCCCGAGCTGGACCGCATCCGGCAGAACGCCCTCTCCGGGACCGCGCCGGTGAACCTGCTGCGCCCGCGCGCCCGCAAGCTGCTGCTCGACGCCCTCTGGTCGCGCTCCGGCGCGGGCAGCCGGCACACCGACCCCGAGCTGGCCGCCGAACTGCGCTCGTCGTTCGACGAGGACGTCAGCTCCGAGGACGCCTTCATCGCGTTCCTCGACGCCTGGTGGCCCGAGCTGACACCGCGGGCCGTGCTGGCGGCGATGGCCGACGAACGCCGCCTCGGCCGCTGGGCGCGGCGGATCCTCAACCCCGGCGAGGTACGGCGGGTCGCCCGCTCCCTCAAGCGGGACGGGCTCTCCGTGCACGACGTGGCCATGCTCGACGAGCTGGAGGCGATCGTCGGCACCCCGGCCCGCCCCCGCAGGAAGCGCGACCTGGACCCGCTCGACCAGCTGACGGGCCTGGAGGAGCTCATGCCCGTACGCGAGGAGACACAGCGCGAGCGGGCCGAGCGGCTGGCCCAGGAGCGCACGGAGTACGCGCACGTCATCGTCGACGAGGCGCAGGACCTCACACCCATGCAGTGGCGCATGATCGGCCGCCGTGGCCGGCACGCCACCTGGACGGTGGTCGGCGACCCCGCCCAGTCGTCCTGGTCGGACCCGGAGGAGGCCGCCGAGGCCCGTGACGAGGCCCTCGGCAGCCGCCCGCGCCGCCGTTTCACGCTCACCGTGAACTACCGCAACCCGGCGGAGATCGCCGAACTCGCCGCCAAGGTCCTGGCCCTCGCCATGCCCGGCTCCGAGTCCCCGTCCGCGGTGCGCTCGACGGGCGTACGGCCGCGCTTCGTGACCGCGGGCGGCGGGCAGGGCAGCGGGCAGGGCGCCGGAAAGGGTGCCGGTGCCGGTGCGCGCGACGCCCTGGCGAAGACCGTGCGGGAGGAGGCCGCCCGGCTGCTCGACCAGGTCGACGGCACGGTCGGCGTCGTCGTCGCCATGAACCGCCGCGCCGAGGCCGCGCGGTGGCTCGCCGGGCTCGGGGACCGTGTGGTGGCCCTCGGCAGCCTGGAGGCCAAGGGCCTGGAGTACGACGCCACGGTGGTCGTCTCCCCGGCGGAGATCGCCGACGAGTCACCGGCCGGGCTGCGGGTGCTGTACGTGGCGCTGACCCGGGCCACCCAGCAGCTCACCATCGTCTCGGCGGCCCGCGACGAGCCGGACGCGGACGGAGTACCGGATCTCCTGCGGGACTGAGAGGGACTGAGGGGGGCTGAGAGGCGCCGAGGGGGCTGACGGGACTGGGGCCCGAGGGGCGTGGCGGGCCTCGCCGGTACGGGGCGTCCGGCCCGTGAACCGGTGGGCCCGGTCCGGTGAACCGCGGGGCCCGTCCGCGTAAAGCTTCCTGTGAACCCACGGTGCGGGAATTGCCTTACGGGGATCGTTTGTTACCTTGGATGTGACACCGGCCCGATCCAAGCCCCCGGGCCCAACCTTCGTCGCTACGAGCGACCACTTGCCGCGAGGCGAGCATGGCGGGTCGGTGTCGTCTACGTGAGTCGGAAGAGGTCCACGTCACCTGGTGACGTGGACCTCTTCCGTGCCGGGCCGCGGTGAACAGCCGCGGTGAACAAAAGGTTCGCAATCCGGGGCGGCTACCACGTACTCCGCGGTAGGTGCGACGATCTGACGGCAAGCCCGTGAACCAGCGGCGCTCGCAGTACCCCGTGAAAGCAGAGGAAGTCGGCCCATGGCAACGGCGCCCAGCGTCTCCTACTCGATTACGGTCCGGTTGGAGGTGCCCGCGAGCGGAACCGCGGTCTCCCAGATCACCACCGCCGTGGAGTCCAGCGGAGGCTCGGTGACGGGCCTCGACGTGACGGCCTCCGGCCACGAGAAGCTCCGCATCGACGTCACCATCGCGGCGTCCTCCACGCAGCACTCGGAAGAGATCGTCGAGCAGCTGCGCGGCATCGAGGACGTGACGCTCGGCAAGGTGTCCGACCGTACGTTCCTGATGCACCTCGGCGGCAAGATCGAGATGGCGTCCAAGCACCCCATCCGCAACCGTGACGACCTCTCGATGATCTACACGCCCGGGGTGGCCCGGGTGTGCATGGCGATCGCCGAGAACCCCGAGGACGCCCGGCGTCTGACCATCAAGCGCAACTCGGTGGCGGTCGTCACGGACGGCTCGGCCGTCCTTGGCCTCGGCAACATCGGTCCGATGGCCGCCCTGCCGGTGATGGAGGGCAAGGCCGCCCTCTTCAAGCGGTTCGCCGGCATCGACGCCTGGCCGCTGTGCCTGGACACCCAGGACACCGACGCGATCGTGGAGATCGTCAAGGCGATCGCCCCCGGCTTCGCGGGCATCAACCTGGAGGACATCTCCGCGCCGCGCTGCTTCGAGATCGAGGCCCGGCTGCGCGAGGCCCTGGACATCCCCGTCTTCCACGACGACCAGCACGGCACCGCGATCGTCGTCCTCGCCGCCCTCACGAACGCGCTGCGCGTGACCGGCAAGTCGATCGGCGACATCCGCGTCGTCATGTCGGGAGCGGGCGCGGCCGGTACGGCCATCCTGAAGCTGCTGCTCGCGGCGGGCGTCAAGCACGCCGTCGTCGCCGACATCCACGGTGTCGTGCACGCGGGCCGGGAGGACCTGGTGGAGGCCGCCGCCGACTCGCCGCTGCGGTGGATCGCGGACAACACCAACCCCGAGGGCGTCACCGGGACGCTGAAGCAGGCCGTGCGCGGCGCGGACGTCTTCATCGGCGTCTCCGCCCCGAACGTGCTCGACGGCGACGACGTGGCCGCGATGGCCGACGGCGCGATCGTCTTCGCGCTTGCGAATCCCGACCCCGAGGTCGACCCCGGGGTCGCCCGGCAGACCGCGGCGGTCGTGGCCACCGGCCGGTCGGACTTCCCGAACCAGATCAACAACGTGCTGGTCTTCCCGGGTGTCTTCCGCGGCCTCCTGGACGCCCAGTCCCGCACGGTCAACACGGAGATGATGCTTGCGGCCGCAACGGCCCTGGCGGACGTGGTGACCGAGGACGAGGTCAACCCGAACTACATCATCCCCAGCGTGTTCAACGACAAGGTCGCGGGCGCGGTCGCCGGCGCGGTCCGCGACGCGGCGAAGGCGGCGGCGGGCGCGACGGTCTGAGACCGCGCGCCCCCTCCTGGGGGCTGCCGCCCCCAGACCCCCGCGTCGCGGGCCGAAAGACGAAAAGCAGGGCGCAGCCCGCTTTTCGGGGGCGCGGGGAACTGCGCGACCAGCCACACACCACCCGCACCCGACGCACGACCTCCGAGGGGGTTCGGGGGCGGAGCCCCTGAGTAGTGTCGACGGGGGCGGGTAGGGGCCGGCGGGGGAGAGAAAACCCCGATCGGCGGCGATTGTGACGGTTGCCACCCGGTACCCGTACCGGCGCGTCGCCGGAGACAGGGCCTCAGGCCGCCTCTAGGGTGGCGGCCATGGCTCAGTCCCTGCGGGCCCATCAGGCCCGCACGGGCCCTGCGGTCCGCTGCCGGGAGCGGACGGAGCGTCACCATTTCGAGGCCGTGGCGCTTTTCGTGTGACTCTCAAGGGTGCCGGATTGGCTTTCCCGCCGCAGGTGGGGGCAGGATGCGTCTTCGGGCGCGAGGGGTCCGGCCACGGACCCGGGTCCGGGGACCGCCGAGGACCCTGGCAGCATCGGCTTCGACGTGCCCGAGATGCGGCTCCGCCGCGTGGCACGCCTCAACGGCAAGAAGAACACGGGAGTAACAACATGAACCGCAGTGAGCTGGTGGCCGCGCTGGCCGACCGTGCCGAGGTGACCCGCAAGGACGCCGACGCCGTTCTGGCCGCCTTCGCCGAGACCGTCGGTGAGATCGTCGCCAAGGGCGACGAGAAGGTCACCATTCCCGGCTTCCTGACCTTCGAGCGCACCCACCGTGCCGCTCGTACCGCTCGCAACCCGCAGACCGGTGACCCCATCCAGATCCCGGCCGGCTACAGCGTGAAGGTCTCCGCGGGCAGCAAGCTCAAGGAAGCCGCCAAGGGCAAGTAAGCCTTCCGCGTCGTCCCGGGACGACGTACGAGGCTCAGTAACCGTCGATGGGGCGGTCACCCGAACCGGGTGACCGCCCCATCGCGTGTTGCGACCGGCAGGCCTGGGGCCGCTTTCGCGACTGGCCCTAGCCGAGCGCCTTGCCCGGCAGCTCGACCTTCGCGCCCAGCTCCACGAGCTTCTCCATGAAGTTCTCGTAGCCGCGGTTGATCAGGTCGATGCCGTGCACCCGGGACGTGCCCTGGGCCGCCAGCGCCGCGATGAGGTACGAGAAGCCGCCGCGCAGGTCGGGGATGACCAGATCGGCGCCCTGGAGCTTCGTCGGGCCCGACACGACCGCCGAGTGCAGGAAGTTGCGCTGGCCGAAGCGGCAGCGCGAACCGCCCAGGCACTCGCGGTAGAGCTGGATGTGCGCGCCCATCTGGTTGAGCGCCGAGGTGAAGCCGAGGCGGGACTCGTACACCGTCTCGTGGACGATGGAGAGGCCGGTCGCCTGCGTGAGCGCCACCACGAGGGGCTGCTGCCAGTCGGTCTGGAAGCCCGGGTGGACGTCCGTCTCCAGCGCGATCGACTTGAGCTGGCCGCCCGGGTGCCAGAAGCGGATGCCCGCGTCGTCGATCTCGAAGGCGCCGCCCACCTTCCGGTAGGTGTTCAGGAACGTCATCATCGAGCGCTGCTGGGCGCCGCGGACGTAGATGTTGCCTTCGGTCGCCAGGGCCGCGGAAGCCCACGAGGCGGCCTCCAGGCGGTCCGGCAGGGCCGCATGGGTGTATCCGCCGAGCTTGTCGACGCCCGTGACGCGGATGGTGCGGTCGGTGTCCATCGCGATGATCGCGCCCATTTTCTGCAGAACGCAGATCAGGTCCTCGATCTCCGGTTCGACCGCGGCGTTGGCGAGCTCCGTGACGCCCTCCGCGAGGACGGCCGTCAGGAGCACCTGCTCGGTCGCGCCGACGGACGGGTACGGCAGCTCGATCTTGGTGCCGCGCAGCCGCTGCGGGGCCTCCAGGTACTGGCCGTCCGAGCGCTTCTCGATGGTCGCGCCGAACTGCCGCAGCACCTCGAAGTGGAAGTCGATCGGCCGGCCGCCGATGTCGCAGCCGCCGAGACCCGGGATGAACGCGTGGCCGAGGCGGTGCAGCAGCGGGCCGCACAGCAGGATCGGGATGCGCGACGAGCCGGCGTGCGCGTCGATGTCCGCGACGTTGGCGCTCTCCACGTGCGACGGGTCCATGATGAGCTCGCCCGGCTCCTCACCCGGACGGACCGTCACCCCGTGCAACTGCAGCAGGCCGCGTACGACGCGCACGTCACGGATGTCCGGGACATTGCGCAGCCGGCTCGGACCGCTGCCGAGTAGCGCGGCGACCATGGCCTTCGGTACGAGGTTCTTCGCACCGCGGACACGGATCTCACCCTCGAGCGGGGTTCCGCCGTGGACAAGGAGTACGTCGTCTGAGCCGTTGACGGTCATGTATCTCGCGTTCCGGTTGGTGGGGCAGGGGCGAAGAAGCAAGCGTAATGGCCGCCCACCCCCCTTCAGTAAGCCCAGGGGGCCCTCAGGGACGTCATAGCTTTGCCACAACACGAACCGTTCCTAATCGGGCACACGGGGTCACCGCTCCGGGCGTGCGCTCCGCCCGCACCCGGGTCCGCGCCCATGCGCCCTGAGCTGCGTTCACCCGGGTCCGGGTATTGCCTCCCCGTCGGTGGGGAAGATGCGGGATCATGTCACGCATGACCGAGGTGTCCTCGCTCACAGGGCGGCTGCTCGTGGCCACACCCGCCCTGGCGGACCCCAACTTCGACCGCGCGGTCGTGCTGCTTCTCGACCACGACGAGAAGGGCTCGCTGGGCGTCGTCCTCAACCGGCCCACACCGGTGGACGTGGGCGACATCCTCGTGGGGTGGGCGGAACTCGCCGGCGAACCCGGCGTCGTGTTCCAGGGCGGCCCGGTCTCGCTGGACTCCGCGCTCGGTGTGGCGGTGATCCCGGGCGGCGCCTCCGGCGAGCGCACACCGCTCGGCTGGCGCCGGGTGCACGGCGCGATCGGGCTCGTGGACCTGGAGGCCCCGCCGGAACTGCTCGCCTCGGCGCTCGGCTCGCTCAGGATCTTCGCGGGATACGCGGGCTGGGGGCCGGGACAGCTGGAGGACGAACTGGTCGAGGGCGCGTGGTACGTCGTCGAGTCCGAGCCCGGTGACGTGTCCTCGCCCGCTCCGGAGCGGCTGTGGCGCGAGGTGCTGCGCCGCCAGCGCAACGAACTGGCGATGGTGGCCACGTATCCGGACGACCCTTCGCTCAACTGATGCCCCGCTCCTTCAGTACTCTTGCGTTTATGAGCACTCTTGAGCCTGAGACCCAGCCCCAGCGAGGCACTGGGACGGGGACCCTCGTAGAGCCGACGCCGCAGACGTCGCACGGCGACGGGGACCACGAGCGCTTCGCCCACTACGTCCAGAAGGACAAGATCATGGCGAGCGCGCTCGACGGCACGCCCGTCGTCGCGCTCTGCGGCAAGGTGTGGGTCCCGGGCCGGGACCCGAAGAAGTACCCCGTGTGTCCCATGTGCAAGGAGATCTACGAGTCCATGGGCGCGGGCGGCGACGACGGCAAGGGCAAGGACAAGGGCGGCGACAAGTAGGCCCTGCCCACTCCCACTCCCACCCCCACCCCGGTCCGACCTCCTTCCTGTCCTTCTCGCTTTCACGGCCGCGGCGGCCCCTGTGCGGGGTGCCGCGGCCGAGTCGTGCCCGGCGGCGGCCGGGTCGGTGGAGCCGCTCTCGGCCCATCCGGGGGTCTTTGTCCCGCGTGTCCGTTGCACGGAGTGGTTTCGCCGGTCACAGAGTGGTTGAGACCTCTTGTGGGCATGTTCATGTACTCCATAACCTCCCGGGTGTTGTGCAGCGCAAAACCACCATTGCACGTGCTGCAACGCGCGCCCCCGGAGGACGCCCCATGAAGCTCACTCACCGCTCTGCCCGCCTGGCCGCCCCGATCGCCGCGCTCGTCGTCGCCGGGCTGACGGCGACCGCCTGCGCCCCGGAGTCGTCCGACAACTCCGGCGGCAAGGACGAGAAGAGCGGCACCCTGCGGGTGTGGCTCTTCCAGGAGGTCGCCAACACGCCCAAGGAGAAGGTGGTCGACGGCGTCGTCAGCGCCTTCGAGAAGTCCCACAAGGACACGAAGGTCGACGTCCAGTACATCCCCGTGGAGACCCGCGCCGAGAAGATCAAGGCCGCCTTCAACGACCCGAAGAGCGCGCCCGACCTCATCGAGTACGGCAACACGGACACCGCCGGCTACGTCAAGGACGGCGGACTCGCGGACGTCACCGAGGAGTTCACGGACTGGGACGAGTCCAAGGACACCGACCCGACCGCCAAGCAGTCCGTCACGGTCGACGGGAAGATCTACGGAGCCCCGTACTTCGTCGGTGTGCGTGCCCTCTACTACCGCACCGACATCTTCGACGAGCTGGGCCTCGACGTGCCCAAGACGCAGGACGAGCTGATCAGCACCGCCAAGGAGATCCGGAAGGCGAAGCCGGAACTGTACGGGCTCGCGGTCGGTGGCGCGTACACGTACGGCGCGATGCCGTTCATCTGGTCCAACGGCGGTGAGATAGCCCGGGGCAGGGGCGGTTCGTACGCCTCGGCGATCGACACCGAGGACGCGCAGAAGGGCATCAAGGCGTACACCTCGCTCTTCGGCGACGACAACTGTCCGGCCGCCAAGTGCGCGGGCATGGGCGGCAACGACACCGTCACGGCGTTCGCCTCCGGCAAGGCAGGCATGGCCATCGGCGGCGACTTCAGCCACGCGGCGATGGAGGCGGGCAAGGTCAAGGGCAAGTACAAGGTCGTACCGCTGCCCGGGGTGAAGGCGGGCGAGATCGCCCCCGCTTTCGCGGGTGGCAACAACCTCGGCGTGCTGAACAGCACCTCGCACCGCACGCTCGCCGTCGACCTGATGGAGCAGCTCGCGGCGAAGAAGACGCAGGGCGAGCTCTTCGACGCGATGGGCTTCCTGCCGACGTTCACGGACGTGCGCCAGGACGTCGCCAAGCGCGAGCCGTTCGTCGAGCCCTTCGTGAAGACCCTCGGCGCGGGCGCCAAGTTCGTCCCGGCGTCGGCCGCCTGGTCGCAGATCGACGCGTCTCTTGTTCTGCCGACGATGTTCCAGGAGGTCGTCAGCGGGCGTAAGGACGTGGCGGCCGCCTCGAAGGACGCGGCCAAGAAGATGGACGCCGCGTTCAGCTCCGCGGGATGAGCCGGATGCCGGACCGTCCGTTCTCGGGGCCTGCCCCGCGGCCCGACGGCGAACAGACACGGCAGGGGCTGCCTGCGGCGGGGGCTTCCACACCGACAGCCCAGGGGCCGGGACCCCTGGACCCACCGGCTCAGGAGCCCACGGTCCCTGAACCTGCGGCTCCTGGGCCGCCAGCCTCTGGGCCTGCGGTTCCTGGGCCTGCGGTTCCTGGGTCTGGGGTCTCCGGGTCTGCTCCGGCCGGGCGTCGGAGGGTCGGCGGTGCCGACGACGGCCCCGGGCCGGGCGCCCCGGTCGTGAAAGCTGCGGCGGCCCGCGAGGGTGCCGAACCCGGGCGCGGCGTCTCCGGGCCTGCGTCGGCCGGGCGTCGGAGGGCCGGCGGTGCCGCCGACACCCCAGCGGGTGGTGACCTTCGGCCACGCCCTGCGCAACACGGTGACACCGGTCCTGGCCGTGGCCGGCGACCTGGCGACGGCATCGGGCCGAGTTCTCCGGCCGCGAACGCCGCGGCGGCCCGCGAGGGTGCCGAGTCTGGGCCCGGCGCCGGACCCGGACCGGCCGTCGGGCCCGGGGCCGGTGTCGGACCCGGGCCTGGCGTCGGACCCGGACCCGAACCCCGGAAGGGTGTGTCGGCTGGGGCCCTCCGGGGGACACCCCCGTCGGGCCGTGGCGCCCATGCTCGTGTCGGGGGCAGGGGTCGGCGTGGTGGGTCGCGTAAGTCTTCGCTTGCGCGGGGTGGGTGGACCCCCTGGCTCTATCTCGCCCCCGCGCTCGTGGTCCTCGGCGGGCTGCTCGTCTACCCCGTCTACCAGCTCGGGCTGATCTCGTTCCTGGAGTACACGCAGGCCCAGGTCAGCGGTGGGGAGCCGACGACCTTCCAGGGCTTCGGGAACTACGCGACGCTCTTCCGCGACGAGCAGTTCTGGCAGGTGCTGCTCGCCACCGTCGTGTTCGCGGCGGCGTGCGTCGTGTCGACCCTGGCGCTCGGCTGCGCGCTCGCCGTCCTCCTGACACGTGTCCGTGTCGTGCCGCGGCTCGCCCTGATGCTCGCCGCCCTCGGCGCCTGGGCCACCCCCGCGGTCACCGGGTCGACGGTGTGGCTG
Source organism: Streptomyces sp. CWNU-52B (assembly GCF_047444975.1). Taxonomy (NCBI): domain Bacteria; kingdom Bacillati; phylum Actinomycetota; class Actinomycetes; order Kitasatosporales; family Streptomycetaceae; genus Streptomyces; species Streptomyces sp. CWNU-52B. Next base: position 99,163 of record NZ_JBLFJV010000037.1, read on the forward strand.
CTCCTGTTCGACCCCGACTTCGGGCCGGTCAACCGGATCCTGGGACTCGGCGACCACTCCTGGACGTACGGCAGGTACAGCGCCTTCGCGCTCGTCCTGCTCGAAGTGGTCTGGTGCTCCTTCCCGTTCGTGATGGTCACGGTGTACGCCGGTATCCGCGCCGTGCCCGCCGAGGTCCTGGAGGCCGCGTCCCTCGACGGCGCCTCCCAGTGGCGGATCTGGCGGTCCGTACTGGCGCCGATGCTCCGCCCGATCCTCGTCGTCGTCACGATCCAGTCGGTCATCTGGGACTTCAAGGTCTTCACGCAGATCTACGTCATGACGAACGGCGGTGGCATCGCGGGCCAGAACCTCGTCCTGAACGTGTACGCCTACCAGAAGGCCTTCGCGTCCTCCCAGTACAGCCTCGGGTCGGCCATCGGAGTGGTCATGCTGCTGATCCTGCTGGCGGTCACGCTCGTGTATCTGAGGCTGCTGCGAAGGCAGGGGGAAGAGCTGTGAGTTCCATGACGTCAGGGCATTCCGCGTCAACTCCCGTACCCGCCACGGGATTTGTACGAAATCTCGTACGCCGTTCCGTACGGCGGCCATGGCGGCTGGCCGCGGAGGTCTCGGCGCTGCTGATCGCCGCGGTGGTCGCATTCCCCCTCTACTGGATGGCGCTCAGCGCCTTCAAACCGGCCGGGGAGATCGAGTCGAGCGAGCCGCGGCCCTGGACGCTGTCCCCGACCCTGGATTCCTTCCGGCGCGTCTTCGGGCAGCAGGAATTCGGCCGTTACTTCCTCAACAGCCTTGTCGTGGCGGTCACCGTGGTCGCCGTCTCGGCGCTCATCGCGTTTCTCGCGGCGACCGCCGTGACGCGATTCCGCTTCCGCTTCCGGACCACGCTGCTGATCATGTTCCTGATCGCGCAGATGGTGCCCATCGAAGCCCTGACGATCCCCCTCTTCTTCCAGATGCGGGACTTCGGCCAGCTCAACACGCTGGGCTCGCTGATCCTGCCGCACATCGCCTTCTCGCTGCCCTTCGCGATCTGGATGCTGCGGGGTTTCGTGAAGGCCGTACCCGAGGCGCTGGAAGAGGCCGCCTACATCGACGGGGCGAGCAGGACGCGGTTCCTGTGGCAGATCCTCTTCCCGCTGGTCCTTCCCGGGCTCGTCGCCACCAGCGTGTTCTCCTTCATCTCCGCCTGGAACGACTTCCTGTTCGCCAAGTCCTTCATCATCAGCGACACCTCGCAGTCCACGCTGCCGATGGCGCTCCTCGTCTTCTACAAGCCCGACGAGCCGGACTGGGGCGGCGTGATGGCCGGATCCACGGTGATGACGATTCCGGTGCTGATCTTCTTCGTACTCGTACAGCGGCGCCTGGTCTCCGGACTCGGCGGCGCGGTGAAGGACTGACGTGAGCGACCCGACCCCGCACAAGCTGCCCTCGCCCGGCGTGATCCCGGCCCCCCGCTCGGTGCGGGAGCCCACCGGACCCGGACCCGGCCCCGCCCCCGGCGTCCCCCTCGACGCGGACACCACCCTGTCGGCCGGCCCCGGCACGGGCACCACCGAACGCTGGCTGCGCCTCACCCTCGGCGCCGCCCTGGGCATCCCGCTGCCACCGGCCGGCGCGCACGCGGAGGCCGCCGGGAACGCCGTACGGCCAGGGAGCACCGTACGGCCGGGGAACACCGTGCGGTTGCGGATCGACGAGAGCCTGCAACCGGAGGCGTACGTCCTGGAGGTCGACGCCGCGGACGGCATCGACATCCGGGGCGGGGGCGGCGCCGGAGTGTTCTGGGGCGCGCAGACCCTGCGTCAGCTCATCGGCCCGGAAGCCTTCCGGCGGGCCCCCGTACGGCCCGGCGTCACCCATGTCGTGCCGGCGCGGACCGTCGAGGACGCGCCGCGGTTCGGCTGGCGCGGGCTCATGCTCGACGTGTCGCGGCACTTCACGCCGAAGGACGGCGTCCTGCGGCAACTCGACCTGATGGCCGCGCACAAGCTCAACGTCTTCCACTTCCACCTCACGGACGACCAGGGCTGGCGAATCGAGATCAAGCGGTATCCGAAGCTCACGGAGACCGGATCGTGGCGGGCGCGCACCAAATTCGGGCACCGCGCCTCGCCCCTCTGGGAGGAGAAGCCGTACGGCGGCTTCTACACGCAGGACGACATTCGCGAGATCGTCGCGTACGCCGCCGAGCGGCATATCTCCGTCGTCCCCGAAATCGACATCCCGGGGCACTCGCAGGCCGCCATCGCCGCATATCCGGAACTCGGCAACTCCGATGTCGTCGACACGCTCTCCCTCTCCGTCTGGGACACCTGGGGCGTCTCCAAAAACGTACTCGCCCCCACTGACAACGTCCTTCGCTTCTACGAGGGAGTCTTCGAGGAACTCCTCGACCTGTTCCCCTCGGAGTTCATCCACGTCGGCGGCGACGAGTGCGCCAAGGACCAGTGGCAGGCGTCCCCCGCCGCACAGGCGCGGATCGGGGAACTGGGCCTCGCGGACGAGGACGAGCTGCAGTCCTGGTTCATCCGCCACTTCGACGGCTGGCTGACCGCCCGCGGGCGCCGCCTGATCGGCTGGGACGAGATCCTGGAGGGCGGGCTCGCCCCGGGCGCCGCCGTCTCCTCGTGGCGCGGCTACCAGGGCGGTGTCACGGCCGCGCGGGCGGGCCACGACGTCGTCATGTGCCCCGCGCAGCAGGTGTACCTGGACTACCGGCAGGCCGACGGCCCCGACGAGCCGGTGCCCATCGGCTACGTGCGCACCCTGGAGGACGTCTACCGCTTCGAGCCCGTACCACCGGAGCTGACCCCGAGTCAGGCACGGCACGTGCTGGGCACCCAGGCCAACCTGTGGACCGAGGTGACGGAGGACCGGGCCCGCCTGGACTACCAGGCCTTTCCGCGGCTCGTGGCCTTCGCGGAGGTCGCCTGGAGCGCCCTGCCCGCGCCGGCGGACCGCGACTTCGCGGACTTCGAGCGGCGGATGACCGCCCACTACGCGCGACTTGACGCCCTGGGGGTCGCCTACCGGCCGCCCACCGGGCCGTTGCCGTGGCAGCGGCGCCCCGGAGTGCTCGGACGCCCGATCGAAGGGCCGCCCCCGAACGTGTGAGACGACCCCCGGAGAGTGCCGTCGGAGGCGGTCGTCCTGGGACGGTGATCTCAGCGGAGAAAGACACCCAAGAGGCAACGAAAACTGTCAATTCACGCTGACGGGTGATGTGGTGCGAAAACGGACCATCCGCTGATGGCGGGTAGGAATGCCTCCTAGCGGACCCCCGCGTCGGGGATCGGGGAAGATGTGCCAGAGTTGCCACGTCCGCCCTGTCAGGCCGTACCGTACGGCAACACAGGTGGGACCAGGTGGGGCAGCGGGAAGGGGCAGCCGGTTTTGACCACGCACGCACCGCAGGCGGCGCAGGCCGTGACGCTGCCCGCCTCGCTGGACGAGGCCGTGGCGGCGCTCGCCGCCATGCCCGCCGCCGTTCCCGTGGCCGGCGGCACCGATCTCATGGCCGCCGTCAACTCCGGCCAGCTGAGGCCCGCAGCGCTCGTCGGCCTCGGCCGGATCAGCGAGATCCGCGGCTGGCAGTACCAGGACGGCCACGCGCTCCTCGGCGCGGGGCTCACCCATGCCCGGATGGGACGCCCCGACTTCGCGGCCCTCATCCCCGCCCTCGCGGCCGCCGCGCGCGCCGCGGGACCACCGCAGATCCGCAACGCGGGCACCCTGGGCGGCAACATCGCCTCGGCGGCCCCCACCGGGGACGCGCTTCCCGTGCTGGCGGCCCTGGAGGCGACGCTCATCGTCGCGGGCCCCGGCGGCGCCCGCCGGGAGATCCCCGTCTCGCACCTGCTCGCGGGCATGGAGATGCTCCGCGGCGGCGAACTCATCGGGTACGTGCGCGTGCCGCTGCTGCACGCGCCCCAGGTCTTCCTGAAGGCGACGGGCCGGACCGGACCCGGACGCGCCCTCGCGTCCGTGTCGCTCGTCCTCGACCCCGCCCGGCGCGGGGTGCGGTGCGCCGTGGGCGCCATCGCGCCGATGCCGCTGCGCCCCCTGGACGCCGAGCAGTGGGTCGCCTCGCTCATCGACTGGGACAACAACCGCGCGATCGTGCCCGAGGCGCTGGCCGCCTTCGGGGAGTACGTCGCCGCGGCCTGCATCCCCGACCCGGCCCCCGAAGAGGACGGTTCCGTACAACCGCTGCCGCCGGCCGTACTGCACCTGCGGCGCACCGTCGCCGCGCTGGCCCGACGAGCACTGGGGAGGGCACTGTCGTGACCGACGACCAGCACGGAAACCAGAACGGAAATCAGCACGGAGAAGGCGCGCCCCAGGTGGGCAGCCGCTGGGACCCGCTGCCCCAGGGCGACTACGACGACGGCGCCACCGCCTTCGTCAAGCTCCCCGAAGGGGGCATCGACGCCCTCCTCGCGGACTCGCCGCTCGCCGCGCCCGGCCACGGCTACGTACCGCCGCCGATAACGTCCGCGCCCGGTACGGGCGCGGAGACCGACCCGGTGTCCGGCGGCTCCTGGGCCCTGCCGCCCGAAGCGCCCGGCTCCGGTCAGCATCAGGGCGGGCACTACCAGGCCGAGCAGCACCAGGCCGAGCAGCACCAGGCGGTGCGGTGGCCCGAGCCGAACGCCCTGCCCGAAGAGCACCAGCAGCCCCCTCAGGACCCGTTCGCGTACCAGCCCGGTCCGACCGGCCAGTGGACCTTCGATCAGCCGTCACACGGCGACCAGGGCGCTCCGCACGGCGCACCGGGCGGACCCGGACAGGATGTGACCGGAGAGTGGTCCATTCCGGTCGCCGACGGTGATCTGCCGGACGAGTCCGGTGAATTCACCACGTCGTCCCTGGTCGAGCAGTGGGGCGGGAACGCGCCCGCCACGCTGCCGGGCGGCGCGGCCGCGCCCTGGGCCGACGAGCCCTGGGCCCAGCAGCCCGCCGACGCGACCGCGCCGCACGACGAGCGCGGCGCCGCCGAGATCATCGATGTCTCCGGAGAGCACGCCGACGAGATCGCCGTCTCCGTGGAGCGCGACAGCGACCGCGACTTCGAGCGGGAATTCGACCGCGACGCCGAGCACGAGGGACCGGGCGGAGCGACGGCCGGTCACGACCACCAGGGGTACGCGGAACCGGGCGAACACACCGCCGAGCCGGACACGGCCTCGGCGGAGGAGCCCGGCCAGGAGCCTTCGGCCGCCCCGGACAGCGCCGACAGTGCTGCTGCCGCTGCCGCTGCCGCTGCCGCTGCCGGTGACACCGACATCGCCGACGGGGCGTCCGCGGCCGACGACTCCCGGAGCACCGACACCGACACCGATGCCGGCGCCCCGCCGCACAACGACCACCCCCTGGCCTCGTACGTCCTGCGGGTGAACGGTGTCGAACGGCCCGTGCCCGACGCCTGGATCGGCGAATCCCTGCTCTACGTCCTGCGCGAGCGCCTCGGCCTCGCGGGCGCCAAGGACGGCTGCTCACAGGGCGAGTGCGGCGCCTGCAACGTGCAGGTGGACGGCCGGCTCGTGGCATCCTGCCTGGTGCCCGGCGTGACCGCCGCGGGGAGCGAGGTACGCACCGTCGAGGGCCTCGCCACCGACGGGCAGCCCTCGGACGTCCAGCGGGCGCTCGCCAAGTGCGGCGCCGTGCAGTGCGGTTTCTGCGTGCCGGGCATGGCGATGACCGTGCACGACCTCCTGGAGGGCAACCCCGCGCCGACCGAGCTGGAGACCCGCCAGGCGCTGTGCGGCAACCTGTGCCGCTGTTCCGGCTACCGGGGCGTCCTGAACGCCGTACGCGACGTCGTGGCCGAGCGGGACGCCCACGCCGCCGCGGAGGCCGCGGACGACGACGAGCTGCGTATCCCGCACCAGGCGGCCCCGGGCTCGGGCGGCGTCAACCCGTCCGCGTTCGAGCCCCACCAGCCGCACGAGCAGCCCCATGACCAGCCGTACGGCCAGGACGGAGGCCAGGCGTGAGCAACGACACCGCCACCGCGACCACCGCGGAGCCCGGCACCGCGCCGGAGCCACCGCACGGCCTCGGCGTGTCCCTGCCCTCGGCGGAGGCCCGCGCCAAGACGGAGGGCACGTTCCCCTACGCGGCGGACCTGTGGGCGGAGGGCCTCCTGTGGGCGGCCGTCCTGAGATCACCGCACCCGCACGCGCGCATCGTGTCCGTCGACACCACCCACGCACGCGAGATGCCCGGCGTACGGGCCGTCATCACCCACGAGGACGTGCCCGGGACCGCGCTGCTCGGCCGGGGCAGAGCCGACCGCCCGGTGTTCGCCTCCGAGGTCGTACGCCACCACGGCGAGCCCATCGCGGCCGTCGCCGCCGACCACCCCGACACCGCGCGCATGGCCGCCGCCGCCGTCATCGTCGAGTACGAGATCCTCGACCCGGTGACCGACCCGGAGCAGGCCTTCGAGGCCGAACCGCTCCACCCCGACGGCAATCTGATCCGGCACATCCCGCTGCGCCACGGCGACCCCGACGCGGCCGGTGACATCGTCGTCGAGGGCCTCTACCGCATCGGCCGCCAGGACCCGGCCCCGATCGGCGCGGAGGCCGGTCTCGCCGTGCCCCGCCCCGACGGCGGCGTCGAGCTCTACGTGGCGTCCACCGACCCGCACACCGACCGGGACACCGCGGCCGCCTGCTACGGCCTCGAACCGGAGCGCGTGAAGGTCGTCGTCACCGGCGTGCCGGGCGCCACCGCCGACCGTGAGGACCAGGGCTTCCAGCTCCCGCTGGGGCTGCTCGCCCTGAAGACGGGCTGCCCGGTCAAGCTCACCGCGACCCGCGAAGAATCCTTCCTCGGACACGTCCACCGGCACCCCACGCTCCTGCGCTACCGCCACCACGCGGACGCCGAGGGCAAGCTGGTGAAGGTCGAGGCGCAGATCCTGCTCGACGCGGGCGCGTACGCGGACACCTCCTCGGAGGCCCTCGCCGCGGCCGTCTCCTTCGCCTGCGGTCCGTACGTCGTCCCGAACGCCTTCATCGAGGGCTGGGCCGTACGCACCAACAACCCGCCCTCCGGACACGTACGCGGCGAGGGCGCCATGCAGGTGTGCGCCGCCTACGAGGCCCAGATGGACAAGCTGGCCAAGAAGCTGGGCGCCGACCCGGCCGACCTGCGCATGCGGAACGTGCTGGCCACGGGGGACGTCCTGCCGACCGGCCAGACGGTCACCTGCCCGGCCCCCGTGGCCGAACTGCTGCAGGCCGTCCAGGAGTACCCGCTGCCCGCCCTTCCGAAGGACACCCCCGAGGACGAGTGGCTGCTCCCGGGCGGCCCCGAGGGCGCCGGGGAGCCCGGTGCCGTGCGGCGCGGCGTCGGCTACGCCCTGGGCATGGTCCACATGCTCGGCGCCGAGGGCACGGACGAGGTCTCGACGGCCACCGTGAAGGTCCACGACGGCATCGCCACCGTGCTCTGCGCGGCCGTGGAGACCGGACAGGGCTTCACCACGCTGGCCCGCCAGATCGTCCAGGAGACGCTCGGCATCGAGGAGGTCCACGTGGCCTCCGTGGACACCGACCAGCCGCCCGCGGGCCCCAGCAGCCGCGGCCGCCACACCTGGGTGTCCGGCGGCGCCGTCGAACGGGCCGCCAAGATGGTCCGTACGCAACTGCTGCAGCCCCTGGCGCACAAGTTCGGGATGTCCACCGAGCTGCTCCAGATCACCGACGGCAAGATCACCTCGTACGACGGTGTGCTGTCGACGACCGTCACCGAGGCGCTGGACGGCAAGGAGCTGTGGGCGACCGCGCAGTGCCGTCCGCACCCCACCGAGCCGCTGGACGGCGCGGGACAGGGCGACGCCTTCGTGGGCCTCGCCTTCTGCGCGATCCGCGCGGTGGTGGACGTGGACATCGAACTCGGCTCGGTACGCGTGGTGGAACTGGCGCTCGCCCAGGACGTGGGCCGCGTGCTGAACCCCGCGCAGCTCGCCGCGCGGATCGAGGCCGGCGTCACCCAGGGCATCGGCGCCGCCCTCACGGAGAACCTGCGCACCGCGCGCGGCCTGGTCCGCCACCCCGACCTCACCGGCTACTCGCTGCCGACCGCCCTCGACGCCCCCGACATCCGCATCGTCAAGCTCGTCGAGGAGCGCGACGTGGTCGCGCCGTTCGGCGCCAAGGCGGTCAGCGCGGTACCGGTCGTGACGTCCCCCGCCGCGGTCGCGTCCGCGGTACGGGCGGCCACCGGGCGCCCGGTGAACCGGCTGCCGATAAGGCCGCAGGCGGCCGTGGTGACGGCGACGCAGTGACGGCGACGCAGTGACAGCGGCACGGTGACCCGGCCGGAGGAGCAGGGGCCGAGGCCGGAGTCTGTGACGAGCGAGCAGCCGCGGTACGAGCCGGCTCCCGCTGTCGGCAGGCTGCTTCTGTGGGCGCTGGTGTTCGTACTGGCCGCGGTGGTGGTCGTGGCGGGCGGCGTGTATCTCTCCTGAGCCGGCTTTCCTGAGAGCCCGACGGGCCGGACGGGTCGGACGGGTTGAGAGGTGAGTGTGTGAGGTGAGTGTGTGATGGAGGGCGTGGTCCTGATCACCGGCATCATGGCGGCCGGAAAGTCCACGGTCGCGCAGGCGCTGGCCGAGAGACTGCCGCGGGCGGCCCACGTACGGGGTGACGTGTTCCGGCGGATGCTCGTCACCGGGCGTGCGGAGTACGAGCCCGGAGCCGGCCCGGAGAGCGCGGCGGAGGCCCAACTCCGTCTGCGGTACCGCCTGTCGGCGGCGACGGCGGACACGTACGCGCAGGCGGGCTTCACGGCGGTCGTGCAGGACGTGGTGCTGGGCCCGCACCTGACGGCGTACGCCGAACTCGTGCGGACACGCCCCCTGTACGTCGTCGTGCTGGTGCCGGACCCCGAGGCGGTGGCTGAGCGGGAGGCCGGGCGGGCCAAGACGGGATACGGCGCGTGGAGCGTCGGCGAACTCGACCGCGGCATGCGTGCGGACACCCCGCGCGTCGGGCTGTGGCTGGACACCTCCGAGCAGACCGTGGGGCAGACGGTGGACGCGATCTTGGCGGGCCGGGAAAGGGCGCGGATCCGCTGAGGGGCCGGCTGGGATCTCGCAGAGGTCTCGCTGGTCAGGGCGGTGCCGGGGCGTTGTCAGTGGTGCCGGGTAGTGTTCTGGTCAGTGGGGGAGGACCGCTGGGCGGCGGACTGTTTCCGGGTGTTTCGAGGCGCGTCCGGATGTCGTGATGTGCGTGTTTGAGTGCTTGAGCGCTCGCGTGCGCGTGCCGCCGGGACCGGTCCTGCCGGGGGGCTGCGAACAACGACGCGCGGGGGCACGATGAGCAAGACGAACACGGTCACCGACACTTACGCCGAGACGATCACCCTGTCCGAGGACGCGCTGCACCGGTACGTCACCCACGCCCCGACGCGGCGCTGGCTGACGGGCCCCGGACTCCCGGCCGGCAGCGGCCTGTTGACCTTCGAGAGGTTGCGGGAGGACGGCCTGCGGTCGGTGGCGGACTCGACCGGCGACCCGGCCGGTCTCCCGGCGGAGCTGCAGGACCAGTTGGTGATCGGCGCGTTGAGGGACCCCGCGGGCCCGGAGCCGGTCGAACCGGTCCAGTCGGTCCTGCTCGACGGAGCGACGGGCGAGGTGTCCACCACGTACTTCCTCCACGACCGCCCGGACCTGATGGACAGCCTCCCGCTGGCGCCCTCGCTCCGGACGCTCACGGAATTCGTGACGGCGACGGACGAGATGACCGCCAGGCGCGGCCGGTTCGCGTCCTACGAGGGCCGTTTCGGGCCGAAGGCCGTCACGGCGATGTCGGAGCAACTGCTCGCACTCTTCGAGGAGGGCGTCGACGGCGAGATCCCGCCGTTCTGGAGGATGGCCGCGCTGATCCGCCCGCTGGCCCTCGTCGCGGGCCCGCCGGCCGACTCGGCCCTGACCCTCGACCTGCCGGCCCGCCTGCTGGACCAGGAGTTCGGGCACGGCCGTGTCGTGCGCTTCGAGGACGTCGACTTCCCCGCGGCGCTCGCGCACGAGCCGACCCGCCGCTTCCTGCGCGACACGGGCCTGCCCGAGGCCGGCCGCCAGTTCCAGCTGGACACGGACGTACCGCTGCCGACGCTCGCCGAGTACTACGAGGACGAGCGCCCCGGCGTCCTCACGCCCGACCAACTCCCGGACCACGCGAACAGCTTGATCCGCCTGGGCCACCTGATCGAGGACAACAGCCTGGTGGTCGACGGCGCGACGGGCGCGATCCTCGACTGGAGCGAGCCCGACACCACGCTGTACGCCCTGAACACGGACGTCTCCACCCTGGCCTTCACCCTGTGGCTGCTCCACCGCGAGAGAACGATCGACGAGTCCCTCTCCCACGAACTGACGGATGAGGCCTACGACCACCTGGCCACGACGATGACACAGACCCTGGCGACGGTGGACCCCACGGGCTCCGCCTCACAGGGGGAGTGGCACTACTGGACGGAGAGTTTCCAGGACGAGGCGGGAGGCGTGCTCTGACAGGGGGGGCGACTGACCGGCGGCCTTCAGACGAGGATCGCAGGAAAGGACTGCTTGCCCGGCCGACACAGGCGCGAAGGCAGAGGCGTCGCGTGCCTCCCGAGCCGCGACCCACGCTTCGGTTCCTCATCCGCCTGCTCCCGTTGCGCCCTATTTGCGCCCTACCCCGCCCCCGTGGAGCACCCGCACGCTCTAACTCATGGGGGATACAGGCGAGTCGAGCATCATCCCGTTGTCCGGCCCCGACGGACACCGGCAGTCACCACCGGATGCACCGCAGCCGTGGGAGAACGCCGACCGTGTCCAGGCCGTGATGGAGGGTGCCGCGGGGCCCGAGCCGCCGGCGCCGCCCACCTGCCCCAACTGCGGGCTGGCCGGCGATCGGCATGTCACCTACTACGGCACACACGTTCTCCTTGAGCCGGGAATGCCCGTGCCCGCACACATCGTGCCCGCTTGGCACCGCTGGTACATCGACTCCAACGGGACAGCGTGGAACAGCCGCGAGAACGAACCCACGCCCGGCGCGGAGTGCCGGATACCGCATCTGATCGCCTGTCCAGGGCTGAAGCTGGAGGAGATCGGACTGTGGCGCTGGTTGGACGCACTGCGTGCGGAAAACGCGCGCCGGGCGCAGCGCAAGGCGGACGAGGAAGCCGCTCCAGAGGCGCTGCCCGACGTCGGTTGAGCGACTGACCGGGACGACACCCGAGACGGACAGCCGACGGGGCGGCACCCCGGTCGGGGCGCCGCCCTGTCGTTCTGCCTGGTCAGGCAGGCAGAGGCCGTGGCGGGAATTGAACCCACGTGCCTCGCTTTGCAGGCGAGTCCCTAAGCCACTCGGGCACACGGCCGAACTCGAGTCCGACGTTCCGGGCTCGATATGTCGACCGTATGCCCCGGGCGGGGCGGGGCCAAGGGATCGGGTGGGGCCGCAACGGGACTGCCATGCCGCGTTCATAAATGGGAGGCGGTGGCGCGAAGCGAGTGTCGGTGGTCGTACGACCAAGGTCCCGGTCCGGGACCGTCTCTCGACAGGGGTCAACCTGTTTCTTGCCCCTTACGCTGGCCCGTATGACCTCCCTCGAACCGGACGACACCGGCGTCGCCGTCACCCCGGGCGCGGCGGGCGAAGACATCGCCCCGGACCGTGTCCTCGGCCGTTCCCACCGGGCGCTGAGCATCGGGATCGTCTCCGTCGTGCTGCTGATCGCCTTCGAGGCGACCGCCGTCGGGACGGCGATGCCCGTGGCGGCGCGGGAGCTCGACGGGATCTCGCTGTACGCGTTCGCGTTCTCCGGGTACTTCACGACGAGCCTGTTCGGCATGGTGCTGGCCGGGCAGTGGTCGGACCGGGCCGGACCGCTGGGGCCGCTCACCGCCGGGATAGGGGCCTTCGCGGCGGGGCTGCTGCTGTCCGGGACGGCCGGGGCCATGTGGCTGTTCATCCTCGGCCGGGCCGTACAGGGCCTCGGCGGCGGACTCGTGATCGTGGCGCTGTACGTCGTCGTGGGACGGGCCTACCCGGCACGGCTGCGGCCCGCCATCATGGCGGCGTTCGCGGCGAGCTGGGTCGTCCCCTCCGTCGTCGGGCCCCTCGCCTCCGGTGCCGTGACCGAACACCTCGGCTGGCGCTGGGTCTTCGTCGGCGTACCGGTGCTGGTCGTCCTGCCGCTCGCGCTCGCGCTCCCGCAGATACGCCGGCGGGCCTCCGGGCCGGAGGAGGGCACCGTCGCCGCACCCTTCGACCGGCGGCGCATCCGGCTGGCCCTGGGCATCTCCCTGGGCGCCGGCCTGCTCCAGTACGCCGCCCAGGACCTGCGGTGGCTCTCCGTGGTCCCGGGCGTGGCGGGGGCGGCGCTGCTCGTCCCGGCGGTGCTGGGTCTCCTGCCGCGCGGAACCTACCTGGCGGCGCGCGGGCTGCCCTCCGTGGTGCTGCTGCGCGGCGTGGCGGCCGGATCCTTCATCGCGGCCGAGTCGTTCGTGCCGCTGATGCTGGTCACCGAGCGCGGGCTGTCGCCGACCCTGGCCGGCTTCTCCCTGGCGGCCGGCGGCGGCACCTGGGCGCTGGGCTCCTTCGTACAGGCGAGGGCGCGCGTGGAACCGTACCGGGAGCGGCTGATGATGCTGGGCATGGTGCTGACCGCGGCCGCCATCGCCACCGCGCCGAGCGTGCTCATCGACGGGGTACCGGTGTGGACGGTGGCGGTGGCCTGGGCGTTCGGCTGCTTCGGCATGGGCCTGGTGATCTCCTCCACCAGCGTCCTGCTGCTCCAGCTCTCCGCCCCCGGCCAGGCCGGCAACAACTCCGCCGCCCTCCAGATGTCCGACGGCCTCGCCAACGTCCTCCTCCTCGCCGCGGGCGGCGCGGCCTTCGCGGCGCTGGGCGGCGGCACGGTCGCCCACACGGCCACGCAGGCCTCCGGCGGCCACCCGGCCGCCTTCGTGGCGGTGTTCCTGCCGATGGCGGGGGTGGCGCTGGTGGGGGCGTGGGTGGCTACGCGGCTGCGGGCCGTGTAGCCAGTCGCGCCTGTGGTACCAATATGGCCCCCCTTTTGGTACCGTGGTGGTATGGCTATGAATCTTCGTCTGCGCGACGACCAGCAGGAGGCACTCAAGCTGCGTGCCGAGGAGGAGGGGCGCAGCATGCACGCCATAGTGCTTCAGGCGATCGACCGGTATCTGGAGCAGGAGGCGGACCGGGCGACCGTCCGTCGTCTGGGGGCCAAATACGCGGCGGGTCACGCCGACCTGTTGCGGAGGCTGGGGGAGTAGATGAAGTACCTCACCGTCCAGGAGGTCCTGGATCTGGCGGAGCTGGCGTGCGGGGAGCAGACGCAGGTTGCAGTACGTGACCTGGGTCTGCTCAGTTCGGCTGTTCACCGCCCTCAGTCGCAGATGTTCGGCGTCGAGGCGTACACGGACCTCTTCGAGAAGGCGGCTGCATTGCTTCAGTCGCTAGCCGTGAACCACCCCTTGGTGGACGGCAACAAGCGCATGGCGTGGATGTCGACGGTCGTCTTCCTGGACTTCAACGGCACCGAGATGCTCGACGTCGACCAGGACGAGGCGTACAAGCTCGTCATCGAGGTGGCCGCCGGGCAGTTGGAGGACTTGCGGATGATCGCTCTGCGCCTGCGAGGGTTGCAGTCGGCGATGTGACCTGAGTCCCATCCCAGGGTGCCCCCGCGTCGTCCGCGCGTTGACACGGGTGGGCCGCCGGTAGGGTGGCCCGGTTGTCATACACGGCGGTTGTCATGCACGGCCGCCGTCATCCACAGCCGTCGTCCTACGCAGCCGAGCCGCCCGACCACCCCACGGAGACCGTGACTACCACCGCCGCCAGTGCCGCCTCCTCGCACCATCTGTCGCCCGCGTTTCCCGGGCGGGCCCCCTGGGGCACCGCCGGCAAGCTGCGTGCCTGGCAGGAGGGCGCGATGGAGAGGTATCTCCAGGAGCAGCCGCGCGACTTCCTCGCCGTCGCCACGCCCGGCGCCGGCAAGACGACCTTCGCGCTGACGCTCGCGTCGTGGCTGCTGCACCACCATGTCGTGCAGCAGGTGACCGTGGTCGCGCCGACCGAGCATCTGAAGAAGCAGTGGGCGGAGGCGGCCGCGCGGATAGGGATCAAGCTGGATCCCGAGTACAGCGCCGGACCGCTCAGCAAGGAGTACCAGGGCGTCGCCGTGACCTACGCCGGTGTCGGCGTGCGGCCCATGCTGCACCGCAACCGCTCCGAGCAGCGCAAGACCCTCGTCATCCTCGACGAGATCCACCACGCAGGTGACTCCAAGTCCTGGGGCGAGGCGTGCCTGGAGGCCTTCGAGCCCGCCACCCGCAGGCTCGCCCTCACCGGTACGCCGTTCCGCTCCGACACCAACCCCATCCCCTTCGTCGCGTACGAGGAGGGCAACGACGGGATCCGCCGCTCCTCCGCCGACTACACCTACGGCTACGGATCCGCCCTCGGCGACGGCGTCGTGCGGCCCGTCATCTTCCTCTCCTACAGCGGCAACATGCGGTGGCGTACGAAGGCGGGCGACGAGATCGCCGCCCGGCTCGGCGAGCCGATGACCAAGGACGCCGTCAGCCAGGCCTGGCGCACCGCCCTGGACCCGCGCGGCGAGTGGATGCCCAGCGTGCTGCGCGCCGCCGACCGGCGGCTGACCGAGGTGCGCAAGGGCATCCCCGACGCCGGCGCCCTCGTCATCGCCTCCGACCAGGACTCGGCCCGCGCCTACGCCAAGCTCATCCGCGAGATCACCGGCAGCAAGGCCACCCTCGTCCTCTCCGACGACACGGGCGCGTCCAACCGGATCGACGACTTCGCGGCGAGCGACGACCGCTGGATGGTCGCCGTCCGCATGGTGTCCGAGGGCGTCGACGTACCCCGCCTCGCCGTGGGCGTGTACGCGACCACCATCTCCACCCCCCTCTTCTTCGCCCAGGCCGTCGGCCGCTTCGTACGCTCCCGGCGGCGCGGCGAGACCGCCTCCGTCTTCCTGCCGACCGTCCCCGACCTCCTCACCTTCGCCAACGAGATGGAGGTCGAGCGCGACCACGCCCTCGACAAGCCCAAGAAGGAGACCGAGGACGACCCGTACGCCGAGTCCGAGAAGGAGATGGAGGAGGCGAACAAGGAGCAGGACGAGGACACCGGCGAGCAGGAGCAGTTCTCCTTCGAGGCGCTGGAGTCCGAGGCCGTCTTCGACCGGGTCCTCTACGACGGTGCCGAGTTCGGCATGCAGGCCCGCCCGGGGAGCGCGGAGGAGCAGGACTACATCGGCATCCCGGGCCTCCTGGAGCCCGACCAGGTCCAGCTCCTCCTGCAGAAGCGCCAGGCCCGCCAGATCGCGCACAGCCGCAAGAAGCCGGACGAGGAGGCGGACCTCCTCGAACTGCCCGCCGAGCGCCGCCCCGTGGTCTCCCACAAGGAGATGCTGGAACTGCGGAAGCAGCTCAACACGATGGTCGGCGCGTACGTCCACCAGAGCGGCAAACCCCACGGCGTGATCCACACCGAACTGCGCCGCGTGTGCGGAGGCCCGCCGAGCGCGGAGGCCACCGCCGGACAGCTGCGCCAGCGCATCGCCAAGGTCCAGGAGTGGGCCACCCGCATGCGGTGACAGCCGTGCCCCCGACACGGAACGCCGGTGGTCCCCTCGCTCATGGCGCCGGCGTGCGCGCACGCGTGCGCTCCGTACGACCGCGCTCCACACCGTGTGGCCTCCGTCGCACACATGTCGCGTACATGCCGTGCACATCACGGCCGATACGAAACCAAAAGTGGATCAAACCGCGGGTGAACCGGAACGGTCCGTACCCGCACCTGCCCGGATTCTGGACGGAGCCTTCCGCTGAGCGGACCGGCTCGCTACTGTCCCCGCTACGCACACGCCCCGTGGCAGCGCCGCCGCGGAGCGCAGCCGGTGCCCGCCCGGGAGTACCCGGGACGCAGCCGACCGGCGGCCTCTGACGCGCGTCGCCGACGGGACCGGTGACGCGTCCGCCACCCGGGGGGTCGCCGACTCTCACCACTAAGGAGTGGGCGTCGTGACCGCGGAGACCTCTCAGACGCTCGACCGGGGACTGCGTGTCCTCAAGCTGCTCGCCGACACCGACCACGGTCTGACCGTCACCGAGCTGTCCAACAAGCTCGGAGTCAACAGGACCGTCGTGTACCGGTTGCTCGCCACCCTCGAACAGCACGCCCTCGTACGCCGAGATCTGGGCGGCCGTGCCCGCGTCGGACTCGGCGTGCTGCGGCTCAGCCGCCAGGTGCACCCCCTGGTCCGCGAGGCCGCGCTGCCCGCACTGCGGTCCCTGGCCGAGGACATCGGCGCGACCGCCCATCTCACGCTGGTCGACGGCACGGAGGCGCTCGCCGTCGCCGTGGTCGAACCGACGTGGACGGACTATCACGTGGCCTACCGCGCCGGGTTCCGGCACCCGCTGGAGCGGGGGGCCGCCGGGAAGGCGATCCTCGCCGCGCGCGCCGGGGTGGGGGAGGAGCTCGGCTTCACCCTCACGCACGGTGAGCTGGAGGCCGGTGCGAGCGGGGCCGCGGCGCCGCTGGTCGGTGTCACGGGAGTGGAGGGGAGCGTGGGCGTGGTGATGCTCGCGGACGCGGTGCCGGAGAGGGTGGGGCCGCGGGTCGTGGACGCGGCCCGGGAGGTGGCGGACGCGCTCCGCTGACAAGCTCGTGCCGAGGGCTGGAGGGCGGGGGCCGAAGGGGCGTGTGCTCCTGCCGGTCGGTGGGGGCTTGTCGCGCAGTTCCCCGAGCCCCTTACGGGGCGCGGGGTCCCCAGCTCCTCAGGGGTGGCCTCACGTTAGATTGATCTCGTGCTCTCTCGCCTTCCGCGTCTTTCTCGTCTCTCCCGGCCCCAGGCCGTCGCCGTCTGCGCTCTGCCCGTCGTGGCACTGCTCGCCACGGTGGCGTTCGCGCCGCTGCCGTTCGCGCTGGCCCAGCCCGGCATGACGGCGGACGTGCTCGGTGAGAACAAGGGCGACCCGGTGATCACGATCTCCGGCGCGCAGGCCCGCGGTACGCGCGGCCAGCTGCGGATGACGACGATCGAGGCGACCGGCCCGGACACGGACGTGAGCCTGGGCGACGTGCTCGACGGCTGGTTTCGTACGGACCGTGCGGTGATGCCCCGCGACTCGGTCTACCCCAGCGGCGACAACGTCGACGAGATCGAGGAGTACAACGCCGAGGAGATGAGGAAGTCCCAGGACACCGCCACCGAGGCGGCCCTGAACCACCTCGGCGAGAAGTCGGACGACGTCAGGGTCACCCTGAAGCTCGCCGACGTGGGCGGCCCGAGCGCCGGGCTCCTCTTCTCCCTCGGCATCGTCGACAAGCTGGACGGCGACGGCAGCGGCGGCGACCTCACGGGCGGCCGCGTCATCGCGGGTACGGGAACCATCGACCCCGACGGGAAGGTCGGCGCGGTCGGGGGAGTGGCCCTCAAGACCCAGTCCGCCCGCCGTGACGGCGCGACGGTCTTCCTGGTGCCGAAGGCGGAGTGCGCGGACGCGGAGTCGGAGCTGCCGAAGGGGCTGCGGCTCATCCCGGTGACGACGCTCAAGGACGCGGTGGCGTCCCTGGTGGCGCTGGAGAAGAACAAGGGCTCGGTCCCCACCTGTTAGAAACCGTCTGCCGGACCTGGCCGGACCCTGCCGGACCCGAGTGTTCCCCTCCCCGCGCCTCAGCCCTCCTTCACGAACCCCTCCGACTTCAGCCAGTCCAGCGCGACCGAGTGCGGATCCTCGCCGTCGACGTCGACCTTGGCGTTCAGCTCCTGGGCCACGTCGTTGTCCAGGCGCTCGGTGATCGGGGCCAGCACGCCGGCGATCGCCGGATACCTCTTCAGGGTCTTGGAGTTGATCTCGGGAGCCACGTTGTAGTTGGGGAAGAACTTCTTGTCGTCCGCCATCACCGCGAGGTTCATCGACTTGATGCGCCCGTCGGTCGTGAAGACCTCGCCGTACGTACAACTGCCCTTGGCGGCCTGGGTGTAGATGATCCCGGTGTCCATCTGCGTGATGTCCCCGCTGGGCAGGCTCATGCCGTACGCCTTCTCCATGCCCGGCATGCCGTCCGCCCGGTTGGCGAACTCGCTCTCCACGCAGACCGTGACGGCCCCGGGTTCCGACTTCGACAGGGCGGCCACCTCGGAGAGCGTCTTCGTGCCGTACTTCTTGAAGTTGGCCTGGTTCATGGCGAGGGCGTACGTGTTGTTCAGCGCCGACGGAGCCAGCCAGGTCAGCCCGTTCTTCAGGTCGGCCTCGCGCACGGCCTTCCACTGCTTGTCCGGTTCCGGGATGGGGGCGCTGTTGCCCTGGTAGGTGATCCAGGCGGTGCCCGTGTACTCGTACATGGCGTCCGCGTCCCCGCTCTTCACCGCCTCCCGGGCGCCGATGGAGCCCTGGATGCCCGTGCGGTCGAGCACGTCGGCGCCGGCCGCCTCGAAGGCGATGCCCATGATCGCGCCGAGGACGAGCTGCTCGGTGAACTCCTTGGAGGTCACGGTGAGATCGGCGCCCTTGAGCGGCCGCCCCTTCCCGACCGAACCGGGCGACACGTCGTCGACCATGGGCGAACCGCTGGTGAGCCCGCACCCGGAGACCAGTACCAGCAGCGCCCCGGCCATCGCGGGACCCGTACGCCGTCCCCCGTTCATGAGCCCGCCTCCAGCCCGCGCGGACTGAGCAGCATCTCGGCCAGGGACGCCAGCCAGTCGACCAGCAGCGCCAGCGCGACGGTCAGGATCGAGCCGAGGACCAGCACCGGCATCCGCTGATTGGTGATCCCGGTCGTGATCAGCACACCGAGCCCGCCGCCCCCGCCGAACGTGGCGAGCGTGGCCGTGCCCACGTTCAGGACGAGCGCGGTACGGACCCCCGCGAGGATCAGCGGTACGGCGAGGGGCAGTTCGACGCGGCCCAGCACGCCCATCGGTGACATGCCGATGCCCCGGGCCGCCTCCAGGAGCGTCGGGTCGTTCGCCTTCAGCCCGGCGATCGTGTTCGACAGGACCGGCAGGACGGCGTACGCGATGATGCCGATCAGCGCGGCCCTGCGGCCGATGCCCAGCCAGATCACCAGCAGGGCGAGCAGACCGATCGCGGGGGTCGCCTGCCCCATGTTGGCGAAGGTCATCGCCACCGGTGACGCCTTGCGGAAGGCGCCGCGGGTCAGCAGGATGCCCAGCGGGATCGCGATGATCAGCACGAAGAAGGTCGAGATCACGGTCAGCTCGATGTGCTGCCGCAACGCCTTCCACACCTGGCCGTTCGAGAGGGCGTTCTCGGAGAGCGGGTCCAGGTCCGTCTGCCGGAACCAGAGCCAGGTGCAGAGCAGCCCGACCGTGAGCACGACGGGCAGGAAGGTCAGCTTCCGCCAGCCGATCCGGGGGGCCCGGGACCCGACGTCCGCGACGGCGAGCTCCTCGTCGAACGCGGCCTCCCGCCCGGCCTCGGCCCCGAGACCACTCCCCGTACGGTCACCCGGCGACCCGGCGCCACCGCCACCGCTACCGTCGGCCCCGGCCCCGGCCTCGCGATCGGTCTCGGGGCCCCTCACACCGTCCCCTCCCCACGCCCCCCATCGGCGGACCCCTCCCGCTCACCGAGGACCTGCTCCGTGTGCGACCCCCCGGTGCGCGCCCCCTCGGCACGGGACCCCTCGGCGCGGGACTCCTCCAGATCGTGCTGGTGCTCCATCGCGTCGAGCCGGTCGGCCTCCAGCATCTCCTGCACGGAGTGCATCAGCGTCTCCATGTCCACCACGCCGGTGTACTCCCCGCGCCGCCCGGTCACCACGACCCGCCCGGCGTTGTCGGTGAGCACGGCCTCCAGGGCGTCCCGCAGCGTCGCGTCCCGGGTCACCGTGTCGTGCACCGGCGTGCCCGCCCTGGCCAGCGAACCCTGGGCCCGCATCAGGTCGCCGCGCCGCAGCCACTTGTGGGGCCGCCCCTGCCGGTCGAGCTGCAGGATCTCGTTCGTACCGCTCGCCCTGATCCTGTCGAAGATCTCCTGCAGCGGAGCGTCGACGGTCACCGTCGGATAGTCGGTGATCTCCACATCCCGTACGCGTGTGAGGTTCAGCCGCTTCAGGGCGGCCCCCGCGCCCACGAACCCGGACACGAACTCGTCGGCGGGGTTGGTGAGGATGGCCTCCGGGGTGTCGAACTGCGCGATGTGCGACTGCTCCCGCAGCACCGCGATGCGGTCGCCCAGCTTGATGGCCTCGTCGAAGTCGTGCGTGACGAACACGATGGTCTTGTGCAGCTCGTGCTGCAGCCGGATCAGCTCGTCCTGCAGATGGTCACGCGTGATGGGGTCGACGGCGCCGAACGGCTCGTCCATCAGCAGCACGGGCGGATCGGCGGCCAGCGCCCGCGCCACGCCCACCCGCTGCTGCTGACCGCCGGACAGCTGCCGCGGATACCGGCCGTGGAACTCCCCGGCGTCGAGACCGACCAGATCGAGCATCTCCTCGATCCGGTCGGCGACCCGGGTCTTCGACCAGCCGACCATCTTCGGCACGAGACCGATGTTCTGGGCGACCGTCATGTGCGGGAAGAGGCCCGAGGACTGGATGGCGTACCCGATCTTGCGCCGCAGCTTCACCGGATCCATGTGGGTGACGTCCTCGCCACCGATCCTGATCAGGCCGCCCGTGGGCTCGATCAGCCGGTTGATCATCTTCAGGGTGGTGGACTTGCCGCACCCGGAGGGCCCCACGAGGACGACGATCTCACCGGCGTCGATCTCCATGTCGACGCTGTCCACCGCGGGTTCGGCGCTCCCCGGATACCGCTTGGTGAGGCTCTCCAGCCGGATGGTGGCACCGGTGGCGGTCCGCCCCGCACCGTCTCCGGTGGCCGCGGCCGTTTCGTCAGACACGGATCCCCCTAGGGATGGTCAGCCGCCCGATGAGGACGTACACGGCGTCGAACAGCAACGCGAGGACGATGATCCCGAGGGTGCCGGCGAGCACCTGGTTGAGGGCGTTCTTGCTGCCCAGGGAGGCGATGCCGCGGAAGATCTCGTTGCCGAGTCCGGGCCCGGAGGCGTAGGCGGCGATGGCGGCGATCCCCATCAGCATCTGCGTGGAGACCCGGATCCCGGTCAGGATCGGCGGCCAGGCCAAGGGCAGTTCGACCCGTACGAGCCGGGCGATCCTGGACATCCCGATCCCGGTCGCCGCGTCCACCAGCGACGGATCGACGCCCCGCAGCCCGACGATCGAGTTGCGGACGATCGGCAGCAGCCCGTAGAGGGTCAGGGCGATGACGGTCGGGGGCACGCCGAGCCCCACGATCGGGATCAGCAGACCGATCATGGCGAGTGAGGGGATGGTCAGCAGGGTCGCGGTCGTGGTGGTGGCGAGGTTCCCGGCCCAGTCGCTGCGGTAGGTGACGACGCCGAGCACCACCCCCACCACCGTGGCGACGACCATGCACTGGAAGACGGCGCTGGCGTGCTGGAAGGCGTCGGCGAAGAGCTGCTGATGGCGACTGCCGAGGTACTCCCAGAAGTTCACCCGCTGTCACCCCATTCGGTCGCCTCGGTCAGTCGCCTCTGCCGGTGTCCTTCGCCGCCTGCTCCACCAGCGGGATGATCCGCAGCGGAACGGGGTTCTCCATGACGATCGCCGTGGCGGCCCGGACGATGCCATCAAAACCGACAACCCGGTCGATCACCCGCTGGAGATCGGCGTTGGACCGGGCCACGAGCCGGCACAGCATGTCCCCGCTGCCCGTGGTGGTGTGCAGCTCCAGCACCTCGGGCACGGTCGCCAAGTGCGCCCGGACGTCGGCGCCTTGCCCCTGCCGGATCTGGAGGGTCGCGAAGGCCGTGACGGGATACCCGAGGGCCGTGGGATCCACCTGCGGCCCGAACCCCCGGATGACTCCATTCGACTGAAGCCGGTCCAGCCGGGCCTGCACGGTCCCGCGCGCGACACCGAGCCGCCGGGACATCTCCAGCACACCGATCCGGGGCTCCTCGGCGAGCAGCACGATGAGCCGCCCGTCCAGATGATCGATCACCCCAACCACCTCCACCATGGTCACCCTGTACAGAAAGACAGCAAAACCCCACCATCCACTAAGCACAATGCCCAGCTCCTACGCAAACGATTGCGCACCTTGCAGATCGGAGAGAGCCTGCGCCCATGACTCAGACCACGCACCACACCCCGGACACCGCGCGGCAGGCAGACCCCTTCCCGGTCAAGGGAATGGACGCGGTCGTCTTCGCCGTGGGCAACGCCAAACAGGCCGCGCACTACTACTCCACCGCCTTCGGCATGAAGCTCGTCGCGTACGCAGGACCGGAGAACGGCAGCCGAGAGACCGCGAGCTACGTCCTGGAGAACGGCTCCGCCCGGTTCGTGTTCACCTCGGTCATCAAGCCCGCCACCCCCTGGGGCCACTTCCTCACCGAGCACGTGGCCGAACACGGCGACGGCGTGGTCGACCTGGCCATAGAGGTCCCGAACGCTCGCACGGCGTACGCCTACGCCATCGACCACGGAGCCACGTCCGTCACCGAGCCGTACGAACTGAAGGACGAGCACGGCACGGTCGTCCTGGCCGCGATAGCCACCTACGGCGAGACCCGCCACACCCTGGTGGAACGCACGGGCTACGACGGCCCGTACCTCCCCGGCTACACGGCGGCGGCCCCCATCGTCGAACCCCCCGCCCAGCGCACGTTCCAGGCGATCGACCACTGCGTGGGCAACGTGGAACTGGGCCGGATGAACGAATGGGTCGGCTTCTACAACAAGGTCATGGGCTTCACGAACATGAAGGAGTTCGTGGGCGACGACATCGCCACCGAGTACAGCGCCCTGATGTCCAAGGTCGTCGCCGACGGCACGCTCAAGGTCAAGTTCCCGATCAACGAGCCCGCCGTGGCCAAGAAGAAGTCCCAGATCGACGAGTACCTGGAGTTCTACGGCGGCGCGGGCGTCCAGCACATCGCCCTGAACACCAACGACATCGTCGCCTCGGTACGGGCGATGCGCGCCGCGGGCGTCCAGTTCCTCGACACGCCGGACTCGTACTACGACACCCTCGGCGAGTGGGCGGGCGAGACGCGCGTCCCCGTGGACACCCTCCGCGAACTGAAGATCCTGGTGGACCGCGACGAGGACGGCTACCTCCTGCAGATCTTCACCAAGCCGGTCCAGGACCGCCCGACGGTCTTCTTCGAGATGATCGAGCGCCACGGCTCGATGGGCTTCGGCAAGGGCAACTTCAAGGCCCTCTTCGAGGCGATAGAGCGAGAGCAGGAGAGGCGAGGCAACCTCTAGAGCCCCGCCCCCGCACGACGCCGGGAGCGACCGCGCCGTCCCACAGGGCTCCTGCACGGACGGCCCGCCCCCGCACGACGCCGGGAGCGAACCATGCCGTCCCGCAGGGCCCCAGCGCCGACGGCCTGCACCCGGAAGACGCCGGGAGCGGGCCGTGCCGTCCCGTAGGGCTCCTGCACGGACGGCCTGCACCCGGAAGACGCCGGGAGCGAACCATGCCGTCCCCCAGGGCTCCGGCGCCGACGGCCCGCACCCGGACGACGACGGGAGCGGGCCGTGCCGGTACGTCGCAGCCCGTCGCGTAGGGCTCCTGCAAACGAGCCGGCCCTCCCCGTCTTGGGGCAGTACACCCGGAAGGCGACGGGCTCGACGTACCGGCACGGCCCCGACCCACGGGAAACGCACCCGAACCCCCACCCCCACCCGCACCCCCACCTCACCCACCCCGCCCCGTCAGCCCCCCT
>NZ_JBLFJV010000038.1:0-750 GCF_047444975.1 Streptomyces sp. CWNU-52B
GCATTCTGCGGGAGGCGGTGTGGGTGGACCCGGTCTCCCTGCCCCGCCCGGCGGACGGCAGCCAGGAGGTGACCGAGGTTCCGGCGCGTATGCAGCAGGACCCGAGCGTGACGCCCGCGGCCGCTGAACCTGTGTTGAGTCCTTTCAAGTCGGGTCGTTTTGAGTTCACGAATTTGAAGCACACGGATGTGAGGTATCGCGACAAGGCGGTGCGGATCATTGAGTTGTTGGGGGATCATCCGACGATTCGGGATTACATCGGCAACCGCCAGGTGCGTATCACTCTGCATCTGCGGACGACGGAGACCCCGGCCGACGTGACGGACCGTGGTGATGCCGGCGTCGACATCAATCTCGCGAGTTATTACTTCGAGAAGTTCGATGTGGGTTACATCATGGGGATGTTGGCCCATGAGATCGGTTTGCATCCGCTCGCCTCGCGGAATACGAATATTCCGGATGAGGAGGAGATGTTCCGGGGGATTCCGTTGCCGGTTCCGGGTCTGGCGGATTCGCGGTCGCCGCGGACGATGAATACGGAGGGTGCGGGTCAGGCGGATCACATTATGGCGGCGTTCCCCAGCAGTACGCGGCACGGGATCTACCGGGATATTGTGTTGAAGATGGCTGACTTGTTGGCGGAGTCGGCGCGGGTGGGTGTGGAAGGTGCGAAGGCGAAGGATGTCACGGACCTGTTCGACACGTATCTGATGGATCTGGCGTCGATTGCGATCACGAGTGACTATCGGA
>NZ_JBLFJV010000039.1:0-135463 GCF_047444975.1 Streptomyces sp. CWNU-52B
CGATCGTCTCGGTGATCGCGGGCAGGCCCGCCCTGGTCGCCGGGATCTTGACCAGCACGTTCGGGCGGTCGACCAGCCAGGCGAGCTGCTTGGCCTCGGCGACCGTCGCCTTCGTGTCGTGGGCCAGCCGCGGGTCGACCTCGATGGAGACCCGGCCGTCCCGGCCGTCGGTGGCGTCGTACACCGGGCGCAGGATGTCCGCGGCGGCGCGCACGTCGGCCGTGGTCATCATCCGTACGGCCTCGTCGACCGTGACGCGGCGCGCGGCGAGGTCGTCGAGCTGCTCCTCGTAGCCTTCGCCGGAGCCGATCGCGGCCTGGAAGATGGAGGGGTTGGTGGTGACACCGACGACGTGCCGGGTGTCGACGAGCCCGGCGAGGTTGCCGGACGTGATGCGGTTGCGGGACAGGTCGTCGAGCCAGATGGAGACGCCTTCGCCGGAGAGGGCCTTCAGGGGGTCCGCGGTGGTGGTTGTTTCGGTCACAGAGATCATCTTCCTTCTTGCGGTCGGATCAACCGCGGACGGCGGAGGGGCCGGCGGCTGAACTGCCGGTTGTCGAGTCGAGTGCGGCCCGTGCGGCCGCGGCGACGTTCTCGGCGGTGAAGCCGTACTCGGCGAACAGGGTCTTGGCGTCGGCTGAGGCGCCGAAGTGCTCCAGGGAGACGATGCGTCCGTTGTCACCGACGTACCGGTACCAGGTGAGACCGATGCCGGCCTCGACCGCCACGCGGGCCTTCACGGACGGCACGAGCACCGACTCCCGGTAGGCGGCGTCCTGCTCCTCGAACCACTCCACGGACGGCATCGACACCACCCGGGTGCCCACTCCCTCCGTTTCCAACTGCTCGCGGGCCGCGACGGCGAGCTGGACCTCGGATCCGGTGGCGATCAGGATCACGTCGGGCGTGCCGGTGGAGGAGTCGAGCAGGACGTACCCGCCCTTGGCCGCCTCGGGGTTTGCGTCGTACGTCGGTACGCCCTGACGGGTGAGGGCCAGGCCGTGCGGGGCCGGGTTCGTCGCGTGCCGCCGGGTGATCTCGGCCCAGGCGATCGCCGTCTCGTTGGCGTCGGCGGGGCGCACGATGTTGAGGCCGGGGATGGCGCGCAGCGAGGCCAGGTGTTCGACCGGCTGGTGGGTGGGGCCGTCCTCGCCGAGGCCGATGGAGTCGTGCGTCCACACGTACGTCACCGGGAGCTGCATGAGGGCGGCCAGGCGGACGGCGTTGCGCATGTAGTCGGAGAACACCAGGAAGGTGCCGCCGTAGATGCGGGTGTTGCCGTGCAGCGCGATGCCGTTCATCTCCGCGGCCATGGAGTGCTCGCGGATACCGAAGTGGATGGTGCGGCCGTACGGGTCGGCCTCCGGCAGCGGGTTGCCCTTCGGCAGGAACGAACTCGCCTTGTCGATGGTCGTGTTGTTCGAGCCAGCGAGGTCGGCGGAGCCGCCCCACAGCTCGGGGAGCACGTCACCGAGGGCCTGGAGGACCTTGCCGGACGCCGCACGGGTCGCCACCGAGGTGCCGGGCTCGAACACCGGCAGCGCGCTCTGCCAGTCCTCGGGCAGCTGACCGGAGACGATCCGGTCGAAGAGCTTCGAGCGCTCGGGCTGCGCGGTACGCCACGCGGCGAGCTGCTTGTTCCAGCCGGCGTGCGCCTCGGCGCCGCGGTCGAGGGCGCGCCGGGCGTGGCTCAGCACCTCGTCGGACACCTCGAAGGTCTGCTCGGGGTCGAAGCCCAGCAGGCGCTTGGTGGCCGCGATCTCCTCCGCGCCGAGCGCCGAGCCGTGCGAGGCCTCGGTGTTCTGGGCGTTCGGGGCGGGCCAGGCGATGATGGTGCGCATCGCGATGATCGAGGGGCGCCCGGTCTCGTTCCTGGCGGCGGTCAGGGCCTCGTACAGCGCGGGTACGTCGACGTCGCCGCCGAGTGAGGGCTCGATCCGCTGCACGTGCCAGCCGTACGCCTCGTAGCGCCCCAGCACGTCCTCGGAGAACGCCGTGGCGGTGTCGCCCTCGATCGAGATGTGGTTGTCGTCGTAGAGGAAGACGAGGTTGCCGAGCTTCTGGTGGCCGGCCAGCGAGGAGGCCTCGGCGGAGATGCCCTCCTCCAGGTCGCCGTCGGAGACGATCGCCCAGACGGTGTGGTCGAAGGGGGACTCGCCCTCGGGGGCGTCCGGGTCGAAGAGTCCGCGCTCGTAGCGGGCGGCCATCGCCATGCCGACCGCGTTGGCGACACCCTGGCCCAGCGGGCCCGTGGTGGTCTCGACCCCGGCCGTGTGGCCGTACTCGGGGTGTCCCGGCGTCTTGGAGCCGTGGGTGCGGAACGTCTTCAGGTCGTCCAGCTCCAGCTCGTAGCCGGAGAGGAAGAGCTGGGTGTAGAGGGTCAGCGAGGTGTGGCCGGGGGAGAGGACGAAGCGGTCGCGGCCGGTCCACTCGGGGTCTGCGGGATCGTGACGCATCACCTTCTGAAAGAGGGTGTACGCGGCCGGAGCCAGACTCATCGCGGTGCCGGGATGGCCGTTGCCGACCTTCTGCACGGCGTCGGCCGCCAGCAGACGGGCCGTGTCGACGGCGCGCCGGTCCAGTTCGGTCCACTCCAGGCCGATGGAGCTGTCAGGTGTCTGCGTGCTCATCTTCAAGTAATCCTCGCTGGAAGTCCGATAACTGCTCTGTTGCGTTCAACCTTAAAAGTCATACTTTTAAGAGGGAAGGTGCCTCTGTGTCAGCCTTTGGTGAAAGTGGGACACGACCCGCGGGACCGAGCCGACACGAGAAGGACATGGCGGACACAAGAGACCAATACGACGGCGACGGCGACAGGGGCCGCGACAAGAGCGGCGACGGAAGCGGTGGCGGTAGCGGTGGGGGCGGCGCCCGGACCGGGATCAGGACCTTTCCCTTCCCCGTCGACCTGAGCGTCCTCGGTGTGGGTATGCAGGTGGGTCCGATGGAGGCAGGCCGCAGCTGGCATTCGGGCGAGCGGATCGACCGCGTCCACCGCATCGACTTCCATGTGGTCCTGCTCTTCCGGGGCGGCCCCGTCCGGCACATGATCGACTTCGACGAGTACGAGGCCGGTGACGGCGAGATCCTGTGGATCCGCCCCGGCCAGGTGCACCGCTTCTCCGCGCCGGCCGACTACCGCGGCACGGTCTTGATCATGCAGCCGGGTTTCCTGCCCCGCGCCACCGTCGAGGCGACCGGCCTCTACCGCTACGACCTGCCCCCGCTGCTGCGCCCCGACCCGGCCCAGCGCACCGCGCTGGAGAACTCCCTCACCCAACTGGAGCGCGAGTACGTCGACACGGGCACCCTGCCGCTCAGCCTGCACACCGCCGTGCTGCGGCACACCCTGACCGCGTTCCTGCTGCGGCTGGCCCATCTCGCCGCGGGCGCCGCCGACACGGCGCACGAACAGGCCGACAGCACCTTCACCCGCTTCCGCGAGGCCGTCGAGAAGGGCTTCGCCACCAACCACAGCGTCAGCGCCTACGCGGACGCCCTCGGCTACTCCCGGCGCACCCTCGTGCGCGCGGTCCGCGCCGCGACGGGCGAGACCCCCAAGGGCTTCATCGACAAACGGGTCGTCCTGGAGGCGAAGCGCCTGCTGGCCCACACGGACCTGCCGATCGGCCGCGTCGGCGCGGTCGTGGGCTTCCCCGACGCGGCCAACTTCTCCAAGTTCTTCACCCAGCACACGGGGACGACACCGGTGACGTTCCGGGCGGAGCTGCGCTGACTCTCCTGCCGTGCTGCGGTGGACTGCCTACCATTGGCGTACGCGTCTTCGTCGGCTCGGGGGGCTGGATGGATCCGGCAAGCATCGGTACGACCGCCCGTATCGCCTCGGCGGTGGCCCGGCCGATCATCGCGCGGCTCTTCGTCCGCGAGAGCGACGGCGCCGGTCTGGTCGACAGACCTGTCCGGGTCGCGGGACTGCTGCGCTGGCGTGGTGAGAAACGTTCTCTGAACACCGTCGACATGTGGAAGATTGCACACGACCTGGTGGACCGTGCGATCGAGGCGAATCCCGCCGAGCACGTGGTGCCCTCTGACGAACGCGAGCCGGTCGCCGAGGCGTTGGCGATGACACTCAGCGCCCTGGGGGAGCTGGACATGGACGACATCGAGGTCGTCCGGCTGGGACACCGTGCCCTGGCGCGACGACTGCTGGCCGCGCGTCCGCACGCCACCCGTGACCTGTCGGCCGACGCATCCGTGCTCCACGACAGCCTCCTCGACCTGAGCTGTCTGCACGTCCTGCACTTTTTCACCCAGCGTTCCACCTTCGTGGCCCACGCCCTGCTCGCCCAGACCCGGCTGCTGGACGAGACCCTGCGCCTGCTGGACGCGCTCGTCGAGCGGAGCCCGCGTCCCGGCAGCGAGGACGAGACCTTCGAGACCCGCTACTTGGCGCACGTCGTCAGCAAGTACGGGAAGCTCAACATCTTCGGTCTCGACCTGAGCGGCCCGGGGCGGGCGCGGTGGCCGCTCGACACCGCGTACCTGAGCCTGGAACTGGCGTCACCGCACGCGGGGGGTCTTCCCTCGGCCAAACGCAGACGGGTCGAGGAGGCGCTGGCCGGCCGGAGCCGGGCGCTGCTGCGTGGTCTCGCCGGGTCGGGCAAGACCACACTCATGCAGTGGCTGGCCGTCTCGGCGGCCCAGGACTCGTTCCCCGAAGGGCTGGCCGAACTGCGCGGCCGCATCCCCTTCATGCTTCCGCTGCGCGCGCTGTCGCAGGGCTCCTCGCTTCCTCGCCCCGAGCAGTTCCTCTCGGCGGTGGGCAGCATCCTGCACGGACTGCAGCCGGAGCACTGGGCCGACCGGGTGCTGCGCAGCGGGCGCGGCATGCTGCTCATCGACGGCGTGGACGAGGTCTCCGAGACCGAACGGCCGCAGGTCCGACGGTGGTTGCTCGACCTCGTCGATCTGTACCCCCACACGTTCTTCCTCGTCACCACCCGTCCCTCGGCGGTGGACACGGACTGGCTCGCCGAAGAGGGCTTTCCCGAGTTCGACCTCCTCCCGATGAACCGTCATGACGTCGATCGGTTCATCCAGCGCTGGCACGACGCCGTCCTCACCGCCGTCGACGACCTGGAGGAACGCCGTACGGTGGAACGCTGCCGTGGCGCGCTGCGGGACACCCTGCGCCGCAAACATGACCTCTTCAGGCTGTCCACCAATCCGCTCATGTGCGCGCTGATCTGTGCGCTGCACCGGGACCGGCGCACCCATCTGCCCGAGCGACGCATGGAGTTGTACGCCGCCGCGCTGACGATGCTGCTCGTCCGACGTGACAAGGAGCGGGAGATCGCGGCACCGGAGGGCCTGGCGCCCACCGAGGAGGCACAGGTCCAGCTGTTGCAGCGGATCGCGTACTGGCTGATCCGCAACGGACGCTCCGAGGCCGCACAGGCCAGCGCCGTACGAATCATCCGCGAGAAGCTCCCCACGATGCCGCAGATGGCGCCGCCCTCCGCCGCGGAGGACGTGTTCCGCTTCCTGCTGCTGCGCAGCGGTGTCCTGCGGGAGCCGGCCCCCGACACCGTCGACTTCATCCACCGGACCTTCCAGGACTACCTCGGTGCCAAGGCCGCCGTGGAGGCGGAGGACCTCGACCTGCTCGCGGACCGGGGCAGGGACGATCAGTGGGAGGACGTGATCCGGCTCGCGGTGGGCCACGCCAGGGACGGTGAACGGGCCCATCTGCTGCAGCGGCTCCTGCAACTCGGAGACGAGACCACGGACCTGCAACTGCGGCGCCGTTACCACCTGTTGGCCGCCGCGGCGCTCGAACACGCCACGACCCTCGACCCGGCGGTGCGCGCCGCCGTCCTGCTCAGGGCCTCGGCGCTGATCCCGCCTGCCAACGGCACGGACGCCGAGCAACTGGCCACCGCCGGCGACATTGTGCTCGACCTGCTGCCTGCCCCGGCGGAGTTGACCCTCGCCCAGGCGCAGGCGACGCTGACCACCGTCGCGCGCATCGGAGGTGAGGCCGCTCTGCGCAAGCTGGTCCCCTTCAAGCGGGTGCACGACCGCGAGGTGCGGCAGCAGCTCGCCCTGTCCTGGCCGTACTTCGACGCTCGTGCCTTTGTCGAGGAGATCCTTGTCGGACTGCCCCTCGACGACCTCACGCTGCATCTGTCGAGCCGTGAACAGATCGACTGCCTGAGCGCGCTCCACACCGTGCCGCACGTCTCGGTCCGCGGGCATCTGCTGACGGACGGCCTCATCGACGTGCTGGCCGGGGTGAATCTCCATTCTTTGGCGATCGCCGCCTCCAGTGCCTCGTCGTTCGGCGTCCCCTCGCTGGAACCGCTCGCCGGACTGCGACGGCTCACGGTCGAGTCGTGCGACGTCCTCACCAGCACGACCTCGGTCGGCGACTGCGCCGCGGAGGAACTCGTCCTGCACCGGGTGCCCGAGCACCTGGATCTCGCCTTCCTCAGCCGGGCGTCGCGACTGCGCTCCCTGACGCTCTCCTCGCCGCACACGGTGCCGATACCGAAGGTGCCGCTGCCCAGGGTCACCTCTCTCGACGTGGACGGCGTGCTCACGGGCCAGGCGCTCCCCGACATCGCGGCGGTGTTCCCCGGTCTCACCAAGCTGACGCTGCGGCTGACCTGTCGCAGCTACCGTGCCCCGGTCGACCTCTCGGTACTGCGGGGTGTCACCCGGGGCCGGATCGCCGTCACACTCGTGGACACCGGAAAGGTCCACGGGCTGGAGGCGCTCCCCGCGGACCGCGTAACGGTACGGCACGAGGGGCGGCCCAAGGCGGGGCGGTTGCGGCGCCGCCGCACCCGGGCTGGTGCGGCGGCACCTGGTGACCTTCCGTATCAGTGACCGAAGTTGAACCAGTTCACGTTCACGAAGTCGGCCGGCTGGCCGCTGGTGAAGGTCAGATAGACGTCATGGGTGCCGGTGACACCGCTGATGTTCGCTGGGACGGTCCGCCAGCTCTGCCAGCCGCCGGTGTTGGCGAGCGCGAAGCTGCCGACGGGTGTGCTGGTCCGGCTGTCGAGGCGGACCTCGACGAGGCCGCTGACGCTGGTCCCGGCGCCGCTCGCGACCCGCGCGTTGAACTGCGTGGCCGCGGAGGAACCGAAGTTGACACCCTTGTACTGCACCCAGTCGCCGTTCGCGAGGGCGCCGATGTTCTGGCCGCCGCCCGAGTCGGTGGTGGTCTCGGTGATCGTGCCGCTCTGGCCGTCGAAGGACTCGGCCTGGATCGGACTGTACGCGTCACGGTTGCCGGTCGGCGGAGGAGTGGTGCCGCCGCCGGACTGGAGCACCTGGACGTAGTCGACGACCAGCGGGTTGCCGGGCACCGTGGCACCGTCCGGGCCGCCGCCGAAGGCGTCCACGAAACCGCCGCCCATCGCCACGTTCAGGATGATGAAGAAGCCGTGGTTCGTGGCGTTCGACCAGGTCGTCGCGTCGACCTGGTTCGCCCGTACGGTGTGGTAGTTGACGTTGTCGACGTAGAAGCGGATCTCCTCCGGGCTCGTCGACCGGTCCCACTCCATGCCGTACGTGTGGAAGCCCGCCTGGCAGGTCGCGCCGGGGCAGGCCGTGGAGCCGCCGATCCCGGTCGTCTCGTTGCACGGGCCTCCCGGGCTGCTGCCGCAGTGCATCGTGGCCCACACGGTGTTGAGGCCCTGGACGTTCTCCAGGATGTCCAGCTCACCGACGCTCGGCCAGTTCTGGTAGTTGCCGCGGTAGGGCGCGCCCAGCATCCAGAACGCCGGCCAGTAACCGCGGGCGGCGGCGCCCGTCACGTTCGGCATCTGGATCCGGGACTGGACACGCAGCTTGCCGCCGGCGGGCGGCCGGAAGTCGGTGCGGTTGGTCTCGATGCGGCCCGAGGTCCAGTTGCCCGAGGCGTCGCGCCGGGGGGTGATCCGGAGGTTCCCCGAGCCGTCGAGGGCCACGTTGTTGGTGCTGGACGTCATGTTCTCGATCTCGCCCGTGCCCCAGTTCGAGGGCCCGCCCGGGTAGCCGTGGCCGGTCGCGTACTGCCAGTTCGCGGTGTTGACGCCGGTACCCGCGGTGCCGTTGAAGTCGTCGACGAAGACCTGGGTCCAGCCGCTGGGCGGCGTGGGCGCGTCCGCCGTCGCCGCCGTGGCCCCGGCCGCCGCCAGGCTCAGCACGCCGACCAGCGCGATGACGGTACGCCGCAGTCGGCCAGGTCTCTTGAGTGTGCCGGAAGTTTCCCTCATGGGTGCCTCTTCGGGTACGGAGTGGGGATGCGCGGAGGTTTTTGAGAGCGCTCTCATCACAGCTGCGCGGCCAATGTGCTCTTCGGTACTCCGGCCGTCAAGAGGTAAAGCAGAGAAAGCCCGCAAGGGGCCGGGGAGTTCACGCCGTGAAGGGGGAGGAGGGTGGAGGCGGGAGCGGGGACGGAACGGACGTGCCGTCAGAAAGCGCTTCCAGCAGTCGGGTTGCCGAGTCGCCCCGGATCACGTGCCGGACGGCGGCCGCGACGGAGGCGCCCGCCCCCGAGCCCCGGGGCACCCCTCAGACGTAGAAGCGGGACAGACTCTGCAGCACGGCCGCGGGCTTGGCCGTGCCGTCGATCTCGATCGCGCCGTCGACCGTGACCTGTACCCCGCCCGGCACATCCTCGACGGACGCCAGCTTCGCGACGAGCCGGATCCGCGAGCCGACCTTCACCGGCGAGGGGAACCGCACCTTGTTCAGACCGTAGTTGACCTTCGTGGCCACCCCCTGGACGTCCAGCAGTTCGGTGAAGAGCGGGATGAAGAGGGAGAGCGTGAGATAGCCGTGCGCGATGGGCGCGCCGAACGGCCCCTCCTTGGCCCTCTCCGCGTCGACGTGGATCCACTGGTGGTCGCCCGTCGCGTCGGCGAAGGTGTTGACGCGTTCCTGGGTGACCTCGATCCACTCGCTGGTGCCGAGGTCGCCACCGGCGAGCTTCTTGAGTTCGTCGACGCCGTTCACGGTGATGCTCATATGGCTTTTCCTTCACGGGTAGTCGGTACCGGAGTGGGTACCAGGGGCGGTTCCGGCTTCAGTGCCGGTTTCAGTACCGGGGTGCGCGCGGAGGTCGGTGCCGTACCGGCTCCGGACGCGGGACTTGAGGAGCTTCCCGGAGGCGGTGCGCGGGAGTTCGTCCGCGAGCACCACCGATTTCGGGATCTTGTACTTGGCGAGGCGTCCGGCGAGGGACGCGATCACCTCGGCGGGGTCGAGCTCGGCACCCGAGCGCGGCACGACGACCGCGCGCGGTGTCTCGCCCCACTTCTCGTCGGGCACGCCGATGACCGCGCACTCGACGATGTCGGGGTGGGTGAGGAGCTGGTCCTCTATCTCGGCGGGGTAGATGTTCTCCCCGCCCGAGATGATCATGTCTTTGATCCGGTCGACGATGGTCACGTACCCGTCCTCGTCGACCCGGGCGGCGTCCCCGCTGCGGAACCAGCCGTCGCTGAACACGGCCGCGGTCTCCTCGGGCAGCCCCCAGTAGCCGGGCATGACGTGCGGCCCCCGGACGACCACCTCGCCGGTCTCGCCGACATCGGCAGGGGCGAGGTCGGGCCGTACGACCCGTACGTCGCTGAAGAAGTGCGGCACGCCCGCCGAACCCGCCTTGGCCACCGCGTGCTCGGCGTCCAGGAAGAGCGTGCCGGGCGAGGCCTCGGTCATGCCGTAGCCCTGGAGGAAGGTGAGCCCCCGCTCCTGGTAGGCGGCGATGAGCGGGGTCGGCACGGGTGAGCCGCCGCAGCTGAGCATCCGCAGCGAGGACAGGTCCGCGTCCGCCCAGCGCGGATGGCGGGCCACCTGGTCGAACATGGTGGGCACACCGAACATGAAGGTGATCCGGTGCCGTTCGATCAGGTCGAAGGTGGCCGCCGGTTCGAAGGCCTCGGCCAGGACGCAGGTACCGCCCTTGAGGAGGACCGGCAGGGTGAGCATGTTCAGCCCCGCCGTGTGGAACAACGGGGCCGAGACCAGAGCGCGTTCGTCTGCGATCAGGTCCTGGTCGACCAGGACGTTGACGGCGTTCCAGGTCAGGTTGGCGTGGGTGAGCATCGCGCCCTTGGGCCGGCCCGTGGTGCCCGAGGTGTACATGATGATGCAGGTGTCGTCGGCGGAGACGGGTTCGTCGACCGGCTCGTCTTTGGCCGACGCCAGCAACTGGTCGTACTCGCCGCCCACTTCGACGTAAGTACGTACATCGCTGTGGCCCGGGAGCCCCGCGACCAGCCCCGCCAGCGACGGCCCGTACACCAGGACCTTGGCCCCGGAGTCGTCGAGCTGGTAGGCGATCTCGGGGCCGGCGAGGCGGATGTTGAGGGGTACGAAGACCGCGCCGAGCGTGCCGGCGGCGAAGAGGGTCTCCAGGTAGGAGGGGTGGTTGGGGCCCAGGTAGGCGACCCGGTCGCCGCGCCGCACCCCGCGGGCGCGCAGGGCGTGCGCGAGGCGGGTGGTGCGCTCGTGCAGCGCGCCGTACGTGAGCGTCGTGCCGTGGTGGATCAGGGCGGTGCGGTGGGGGGTCTTGCGGGCCCGGCGGGCGGGCCACGACCCCAGTCCCTCGTTGCGCATCGGTGTGCCCCCTAGGGTGTGGTGAGGCCGAGCAGCCGGGCCGCGTTCTCCTTGAGGATCCCGGGCCGGACCTCGTCCTTGACGGGCAGCTTCGCGAAGTCGGCGAGCCAGCGGTCCGGGGTGAGGACCGGGTAGTCGGAGCCGAACAGGACCTTGTCCTTGAGCAGCGTGTTCGCGTACTGCACGAGCTGCGGCGGGAAGTACTTCGGCGACCAGCCGGACAGGTCGATGTGGACGCCCGGCTTGTGTGTGGCGACGGCGAGGGCCTCGTCCTGCCAGGGGAAGGACGGATGCGCCAGGATGACCTTCAGATGCGGGAAGTCCGCGGCGACGTCGTCGACGTACAGCGGGTTGGAGTACTTGAGCCTGATCCCGCCGCCGCCCGGCACCCCGGCCCCGATGCCCGTCTGCCCGGTGTGGAAGAGGGCGACGGTGCCGGTCTCCTCGATGACCTCGTACAGGCCGTAGGCCACGGACCGGTCGTTCGGGAAGAAGCCCTGGATGCTGGGGTGGAACTTGAAGCCCTTCACCCCGTACTCCTCGACGAGGCGCCGGGCCTGCTTCACACCGGCCTTGCCGCGGAAGGGGTCGATGGAGGCGAAGGGGATCAGTACGTCCGGGTTGGCGGCGGCCGCCTCGGCGACCTCCTCGTTCGGGACGGGCGCGGTGCCGGTGGCGGACTCGGCGTCGACCGTGAAGACCACGGCGGCCATCTTCCGCTCCCGGTAGTACGCGGCCGTCTCCTCCAGGGTCGGCTTCCGCTTGCCCTCGACCTTGAAATAGGCGCTGGAGGCGGCGTGCAGGTCGTCGTCGAGGGAGGAGGCGCCGCCCTTGGAGGAGACCTCGGCATGGGTGTGGACGTCGATCGCGGTGAGTTCCGCGACGTCGATGGCCGTCATCGGTCAGGCCTCCGGGAGCTTCGGCGCGGGGATGCCGACGCTCTGCGGCTCGGCGCCGAGCGAGGTGGCCCAGACGTCGGCGAGCGCCTCGGGCGTCCAGCCGCCGTCGGCGTACGCCGTGGTGATCTCCTGGGGATGGGACCACAGGGCGACCTTGTCCCCGCCGATGCCGATGGCCTGGCCGGTCACCCCGCGCGCGGCCTCGGAGGCCAGGAACGGGACGAGGGCGGCGCAGTCCTCGGGGGTGCCGAAGCCCTCGCCCTTGCGCAGGAAGTCCGGCAGGGGCTCGCCGCCCCGCAGTGCCTCGATGTAGGGCGCGAAGGCCGGGATGGACTCGGTCATCGCGGTCGCGGCCACCGGCACGATGGCGTTGACGGTGACGCCGGCCCGGCCCAGCTCCATCGACCAGGTACGGGCCATCGCGGCGATGCCGGCCTTGGCGGCGGCGTAGTTGGTCTGGCCGAAGTTGCCGCGCTGGCCCGCCGGTGAGCCGACCAGGATCAGGGTGCCGCCCTCACCCTGCTCGCGCATGCGTACGGCGGCGGCGCGGGCGCAGGTGAACGTGCCCTTGAGGTGGGTGGTGATCACCGCGTCGAAGTCGTCGTCGGTCATCTTCCACAGGACCTTGTCGCGCAGGATGCCCGCGTTGGTGACCAGGACGTCGAGGCGGCCGAACTCCCGGACCGCCCGGCCCACCAGCCGGTCGGCGGCCTCGGTGGTGCCGACCGCGACCACCTCGGCCACGGCGGTGCCGCCCGCGGCGGTGATCGCCTCGACGGCCTGCTCGGCGACGGCCTCGTCCACGTCGTTGACGACCACGCGGGCGCCCGCGGCGGCCAGGGCGTGTGCGTAGGCCAGGCCGAGGCCGCGGCCGGAGCCGGTGACGACGGCGACTTTGCCGGTCAGATCGATGCTGGGCACGAGTGTGTCCCTTCGGGGTCGATACGGGTGACGAGATCGAAGCTAAGGACAATAATTGTTGACGTCAATAGTTGTTGCCGTTCGATCCGTGCGTCATGCTGGTCCCGTACCGCAGCAAGCAGCACCGCGCCCCGGCAGGACCGGACGGGGCCACCGACCAGGGAGCCCGCCATCGCCCGCCAGCCACATGTGACAGACCCCGTCGTGGGCCCCGCCTCCGTCGACGCCCAGGAGCCGTGGATGCGCGGGCTGCACGCGGACACCGGCTATCTGCTGTACCGGCTGGGCCTGCGCTCGGGTCAGTTGTTCAACACGTTCCTCCAGGAGTCGGGGCTGCGGCTGCGCCACTACGCCCTGCTGCGGTTCCTGGCCACCTCCGAGGGCGCGCTCCAGCGGGAGCTGAGTTCACGGCTCGGCTACGACCCGAGCGCGATCGTCGGCCTGGTCGACGACCTGGAGAAGCTCGGGTTCGCCGAGCGCCGCCCCTCGCCGGACGACCGCCGCAGCCGCATCGTGGTGCTGACCGGGGACGGGCGGGCGTTCCTGCGCGACACCGACGAGGCGGGCCTGCGCGTGACGAACGACCTGCTGGCCCCGCTGGACCCCGCCGAGCGGGACACGCTGCACACACTGCTGCAACGGGTCGCGGAGAACGAGCTGAACGCATGAGGGCGTCCGCCCATGAGGGGTGCCGGCCCATGACCCCGCTCGCTCCGGCCGTGACCGCACGCGGTCTGTGACGGCACTCGGTACATGACGACACTCGACCCATGACCCCGCCGTCCGCGCCGCACCGCCTGCTGTCCGTGCTCGCCGCCTTCGACCACGACCACCCGGCGCTCTCCCTCACGGACATCAGCCGTCGGGCCGGACTCTCCCTCACCACCGCGCACCGGCTCGTGGGCGCGCTGAGCGACTGGGGCGCCCTGGAGCGGGACGCGGCCGGGATCTACCACGTGGGCCTGCGGCTGTGGGAGATCGCGGCACTCTCCCCGCGCGGGCTGGCGCTGCGGCAGGTCGCGCTGCCGTATCTGGAGGACCTGTACGAAGCCACGCACGAGAACGTGCAGTTGGCGGTGCGGGACGGATCGGAGGTCGTCTACATCGAGTGGATCTCGGGCCGTTCGGCCGTGGGAGTGAAGATCCAGGTGGGCGCGCGCTGGCCGCTGCACGCGACCGGCGTGGGGCTCGCGCTGCTCGCCCACTGCGAGCCGGGGTTCCAAGTGGCGTACTGCGGCGGG
This sequence comes from Streptomyces sp. CWNU-52B, assembly GCF_047444975.1. Lineage (NCBI taxonomy): Bacteria > Bacillati > Actinomycetota > Actinomycetes > Kitasatosporales > Streptomycetaceae > Streptomyces > Streptomyces sp. CWNU-52B. Next base: position 13,637 of record NZ_JBLFJV010000039.1, read on the forward strand.
CCGCTGGCCGGCTTCACGCCGCACACCATCACGGATCCGGCCGAGCTGCGCCGCGCACTCGCCGAAGTCCGTCGCTCCGGCGTGGCGGTGAGCAGCCGTCAGATCACGGACGACGCGCTGTCGGTGGCCGCGCCGGTCCGGGGCGCGGACGGCACCGTGACCGCGGCGGTCTCGGTGGTGGTACCCGAACACGGCGCGCAGACACCGGCGTTGATCCCCGCGGTGCGACTGGCCGCACGCGGGATCTCCCGGGCACTGGGCTGGCAGCCGGATCCGTCGGGAAGGTGAGGCGGCGGGGAGGGCCACCGGGCAACAGCGAGCGGCCGGCGCCTCCTCCTCGCACGCCCTTCGCCCCGAGGAGCCGCTCATGCCCGCCCCTTCCGGGATCACCCCCACCGTCGCCCGCCTGCGCGCGGCGAACCCGTACGTCGTCGACGCCGCGCTCGCCGCACCGGCTGACCTGGCAGAGGCGCCGCTGACCATGACCGACATGCCGGCCGCGATCATTTTGCTGCCCGCGCAAGGTGGACGGCTCCTGCGGGTCCTGTTTCTACACCGACTGCTCAAGGCGCTGCCATGGCACGCATCGCGGCCGCGCACCCGTTCGAGATCTACAGAACTCCTCGACGGCTTCGCGGACCAGCTCGACCGGAACCGCCGCCTCTCGCGGATAGTAACTGGGGTTCCCCGGATCTGAGATCAGCCAGGGATCGAAGCTCGGGGGATCCGAGACCCCCGAAGTCCATACGGATCGGTTCACGTCGTCTTCGGGTGATCCCTCGGGAATGCTGGTCGTCCACCACTTCAATGCCCCGTACCCGTTTTGAGTGTTCACCGAGACGTAAAGGTAGTTATTTGGCCATCTCTCATCGCTCTCTTCCGGGTACTTGCCCTTGACGATACTGAGCACAGCCATTTCGGGAATGATCTCAAAGCCGTCAGGATTCCGCCCTTCCTGGATGAGATCACTCATGATGTGGTCGATGAGTGACATCACCTCCTGTTCGGTGCGGGCGTAGAATTCCCCAGCGTGCGTGCCGCCGAGCACGATCAACTTGTGCGTCTCCTCCCGCGTGTTCTCTTGCGCTCTCGCTGTGAAATCCCGTCAGGGGGTCCGGCTGCCGTTCAGCTCGCCGGGAACCCAGTTGATGTGCGCCGGCCGTTCGCCCAGAGAAGCGCAGTACTCTTCGACCGCCTTGCGGACGTCTGCCACAGGCAGCACTCCGCGCGGGTCGAAGTACGAAGGGCAATGGGCGTCCGAAAGAACCTCCGGGTCGAAAGGCGGAGTATTTTCACCGTCAGAGACCCATGGGTGATCCACCGGTCCATTTTCAGGATGCTGCTTGTATCGCGCCCCGTGCTCCCATCCGGCGAACCACACGGCACCGGCCAACGCGTTCTTCAGGTTGGCGCTGTTCTCGTAGTAGGGAGCGGGCGGGTCGGTACCAGGTCGAGCAGGTGGTCCGCGGCCTTCTGTGCCGGGTCCGTCAAGTGTGTGTACACCGACTTGAACGTCTTCTCGGCCTGTTCCGCGGGCCAGTTGTCCGGGAGGTGTTCGAGCGGGAGGCGTGGGTCGCGGCGGATCACCTGTAGCCACTCCGTCGAGAGGCGCAGTCGTAGGGCGAGCGCGGCGAGGTCCGGGGGGTTCGTCGTCCTCCGGGGCTGCCAGCGGCGGGTGAACTCCTCGTAGCGCGCGGCCAGTTCCGTCAAGGCCCAGGTCTCCTCGACCATCGAGGCGATGTCCGTGCCGGGGTCCGCGTGGGCCCGGAAGATCTTCACGTGGGCGGACAGGCCCAGCTCGGCGACGAGCCCGGAGACGTCCGCCTCACCGGGCGCGATCCACAGCCCGCCGAACAGCGGACCGAACCCGCTCCACGTCAACCGCGCCCGCAGATCGTGCCGTTGGCGCTGCCAGGACTCGGGCAGCGAGAAGCCGAGCAGGGTCCAGGTGCCGTCCCAGCGGCGATTGACGGCCCCCGTCTCCCAGATCCGCCGCTCGCCGTCCCGCAGCACCGCCTCGGAACGCTCGGTCAGTCCGAAGTACATCCGGCGTCCCTCGCGCTGCCGCCGCAGCAGACCGCGGCCGGCCATGCGCGTCAGCGTCGAGCGGGTCGCGTGCTCCCCGACCCCCGCGCGCCCGAAGACGTCGACGACGCTCCCCGAGTACACACAGACGTCCCGGCCGAGCACCTGGTCGCCCAGGAACGACAGCATGAGGGACTGGGGCCGCAGCGCCTCGTCGGTGGTCACCCGGCCCACGGTACGCCCGCCGATCAGCCCGTCACCAGGTCGTACGGGCCCACCGCGCGGGCCCGTGGCTCACAGCACGCGCAGCGTCCACTCCCACCGGTGGACGCCCGCCGCGACGAGGTACCGCGCCGAGGTGTCGGGCCCGCACGACGCCGTGCCCAGTCCCCGGTGCGCCGCGTCGAGGTGCACGACGCAGCCCGGCCGCGGGACCAGCTCGTCGTGGTGGGCGGCGGCCGCCAGGTCCTCCGCCCGGTACCGGTTGACGGAGACCTGCGCGGGCGCACCGAGCTCCACGGTCAGCCCGGTGGCGTCCGGCGCCGACAGCGTGAACCGGCGCACCCCGTGCCGGCCCCCGCTCTCCTGCGGCCGCAGATACGGGGTGAACAGCTCGTCCACCGCCAGCGAGTGGTGCCCCACGGGCGCCCCGGCACCCCGGTCCGGGTAGGACTCCCAGGGGCCCTGCCCGTACCAGTCCAGGACGTCGAGCCCCGGAACCGTCTCGAAGACCGTGCCGACCCTCGCCACGTCGTCGAGCCCCGCCGGCAGCTCGGCCGACTCCTCGATCCGGAGGCCGCCGGTGACGGGGGTGAACACCTGCTCGTGGCGGACGGGCCCGGCGCCGGTCGCGTACTCGCTGCGTACGACGACCCGGGTGCCCTCCTCACACACCTCCACGACCTTGCGTACGAGCGCGTCGAGACCCCAGTCGTGCCAGCGGGCCGCCATGCCGCCCAGCTCGTCGTTGTCGGTGGGCGCCCGCCACAGGGAGAGCACCGGCGCGGACGTCAGCAGCGGGTGGCGCAGCAGCGCGTCCTCGTCAAGAGCGACGGCCGGACCCGCGGCGGGCTCCGGCGCGTGGACGACGGGCGCGCTCAGCCGCACCTGCGGCACACACACCTCCGTGCCGAGCGGCGCCCACGCCTCGTCGTCCGCGGTCGTGACCCGCAGCGTCAACCAGGCCTCACCGGCGGCGGGTTCGGGCAGCGGGAACGGCAGCGGCACGGCCGCCGACTCGCCGGGCCCCACCGACGGCAGCCGGGCGGGCAGGCTCCGCGGGGCCGAGGTGCCGTCCGCGAGCACCAGGCGCCACTCGGCCGCCAGCCACTCCAGGCCCCGGAAGTGCTGCCGGTTGTGGATCCGGAGCACCCCGTCGTCGTACGTGAGGCGGACCGGGCCCGCGATCTCCCGGTGCTCGTACATCACGGGCTTGGGGGTCCGGTCCGGGAACACCACACCGTCGGCGATGAAAGCCCCGTCGTGGATCGTCTCGCCGAAGTCGCCGCCGTACGCCCAGCGGTGGCCGGGTGCGGGGACCCCGTTGTCGTACAGTCCGGCGCCGCCGCGGCCGACCGGTCGTCCGTCGTTCACACGCTGGAGGATGCCGTGGTCCCAGAACTCCCAGATGAAGCCGCCCTGAAGGCCCGGGGTGGACTCGATGGCGGCCCAGGTGTCGGCGAGCGTGCCGTTGCTGTTGCCCATCGCGTGCGAGTACTCGCACTGGATGAGCGGCTTGGTCTGCTCGCCCGACAGCGCGTGCGCGACACAGTCCTCGATCGGCGCGTACATGGGGCAGGTGATGTCGGACGCGAGCCCCTCGTCCGCCCAGCCCGTCCTGGCGGCTCCCTCGTACTGGATCGGGCGGGTCGGGTCGTGGCGCCGTACCCAGCCCGCCGCCGCGTCGTGGTTCGCGCCGTAGTCGGACTCGTTGCCCAGTGACCAGACGATGACCGACGGGTGGTTCTTGTCGCGCAGGACCATGCGGGAGACCCGGTCCACGAACGCGGCCAGGTAGCGCGGGTCGTCGGCGATCTCGTGGGCGTGGTCGTGCGACTCGATGTTCGCCTCGTCCACGACGTACAGGCCCAGCTCGTCCGCGAGGTCGTACAGCGCCGGGTCGTTGGGGTAGTGGGAGGTGCGGACCGCGTTGAAGCCGAACCGCTTGAGGACGGTCAGGTCCGCGCGCATGTCGTCCGCCGTGACCGTGCGCCCGGTCAGCGGATGGAAGTCGTGCCGGTTCACCCCCCGGATGTAGACGCGTTCGCCGTTGACCAGCAGGTCCCGGCCGACGATCTCGACGTCCCGGAAACCGGTCCGGTGCTGCGAGGTGTCGGCCACCGAACCGTCGGCCCGGTGCAGCCGCACGGTCAGGTCGTACAGCTCGGGGGTCTCGGCCGTCCACGGGCGCACGTCCGGCACGGTCGCCCGCAGCCGGGCCTGGCCGAGGAAGTCGGACACCCGCATGTCCTCGGCGTTGAGCCGGTCGAACTCGGTGTCCTGGACGAGGAGTTGGCCGTCCAGCGCGGCAGTGACGTACCAGCCCTCGGGCAGCGGCCCCGCGGCGTCGCGCACCGTGCAGTCCACCCTCAGTCGGCCGTCCCGCCGGGCGCGCACGGTCACGTCGGCCAGATGCAGCGGGTCGGTGGCGTACAGCAGCACCGAGCGGGTGATCCCGGCGTGCCACCACTGGTCCTGGTCCTCGATGTGCGTGGCGTCGGACCACTTGACCACGGTGAACCGTACGGTGGCCGGGTCCCCGGCGCGTACCACCTCGGACAGGTCGAACTCGGCCGCCAGGTGGGAGTCCTTGGAGATGCCGACCGGCCGGCCGTTCACATGGACGAGCAGCACGCTCTCGGCCGCGCCGACCTGGAGGACGATCCGGCGCCCCGCCCACTCGGCGGGGACGTCGACGGACCGCTCGTAGACGCCCGTCGGGTTGACGGCGGGCGAGTGCGGCGGGAACTCGCCCCACGGCATCCGGACGTTGGTGTACTGGGGCAGGTCGTCGGCGCTCTGCATGGTCCACGCGCCGGGCACGTCGACGAGGGTCCACTCGCCCGAGCAGCCGGTGGGGGAGGGCAGCAGCTGGAAGTGCCAGGAGCCGTCCAGCGACAGCGCGCCGGAGCGCCGGTCCACCGCGTTCATCGGCAGCCGCCGCCAGGAGGTCGTCTCCGGTGACTCCCAGGGGCGCAGGGAGATCAGGTGGTCGCGTCCCATCAGCGGATGGCTCCCTTGCCGAGGTCGGCGATGATCTGCTTGGCGCCGATCGCGAAGACGATCAGCAGGGGGATCAGGGCCAGTACCGCACCCGTCATGACCATCCCGTAGTCCGTGGTGCCGTGGACCCCGTTGAGCTGGGACAGGGCGACCTGCAACGTCACGTTGTCCGGGTCGGTCAGCGCGATCAGCGGCCAGGCGTAGTCGTTCCACTGGCCCATGAACGTGAAGATGCCGAGGAAGGCGAGCCCGGGGCGGACCACGGGCAGCGCCACATGCCAGTACTGGCGCAGGAAGCTCGCCCCGTCGATCTTCGAGGCGTCGAGCAGCTCGTCGTGGATCGCGCTCTTCATGTACTGCCGCATCCAGAAGATGCCGAACGCGTTCGCGGCGGCCGGCACGATCAGCGCGGTCATCGAGCCGATCCAGCCCAGCTTCGCCATGATGACGAACTGCGGGATGGCCGCGAGCTGCGCCGGCACCATGAAGATCGCCATCATCGCCGCGAACAGCACCCGCCTGCCCGGGAACTCGAACTTCGCGAAGACGAACGCGGCCAGCGAGTCGAAGAACAGGACGAGGAAGGTCACGGACACGGCGACGAGCAGCGAGTTGGCCATCGACCCGAAGAAGTCGACGCTGTCGAAGAGCTTGCTCAGGTTGTCGCCGAAGTGCGAGCCGGGCAGCAGCTTCGGCGGGTAGGAGAAGATCTCGGTCGACGTGTGCGTCGCCATGATCACGGCCCAGTAGAACGGGAACGCGGAGAGCAGCACGCCGAGGACGAGGGAGACATGGAGGGTGAGGCCCCTGCGCGCGGTGCCCCGGATACGCCCGGCCCCGCGGGGCTCGGCCGGGGGCGGCCCGGTGGGGGCGGGCTCGGTCTGTGTGGTGGTTGCCATGGTGACGGGCCTCCCTAGTCTTCGCCCCGGCGCTGCACCAGGCGCCAGTTGATGATCGAGAAGATGACCACGACGAGGAAGATGCCCCAGGCCACGGCGGCGCCGTAACCGAAGTCGTTGTTGTCGAAGGTCTGCTGGAAGAAGTAGAGGACCATCGTCCGGCCCGCGTGGTCGGGACCGCCCGAGAACGTCGACTCGTTGGCCGTGGACTGCAGCAGCACCTGCGGTTCGGAGAAGCTCTGCAGTCCGGTGACGGTCGAGATGACGAGCACGAACAGCAGCACGGGGCGCATCAGGGGCAGCGTGATCCGGAAGAACGTCTGCACGGGCCCGGCGCCGTCCATGCGCGCCGCCTCGTACAGCTCGCCGGGGATGGTCTGGAGTCCGGCGAGGAAGATGATCGCGTTGTAGCCGGTCCACTGCCAGGTCATCAGGGTGGCGATGGCGACCTTGATGCCCCACGGGGTGTTCAGCCAGGCCACCTGGTCCAGGCCGACCGCCTGCAACAGGGCGTTCACCAGGCCGAAGTTGGTGGAGAAGACCGAGCCGAAGATGATCGCGACGGCCACCACCGAGGTGACGTTGGGCAGGAAGAACGCGAAGCGGTACACGTTCTTGAAGCGGACCGCCGAGTTGAGCATCACGGCCGTCACCATCGCCAGGAAGATCATGGGGAAGGTGGCGAGCGCCCAGATGATCAGCGTGTTGCCGATCGAGCTCCAGAAGTCGGTGTCGGTCAGCAGATAGCGGTACTGCGAGAGCCCGGCGTACTCCATCGAGCCGAGGCCGTCCCACCGGTGGAACGACAGATAGAGGGAGAAGCCGACCGGGATCAGGCCGAAGGCGAGGAAGAGGAGGTAGAAGGGCGAGATCGCGGCGTACAGACGCCAGTGGCTCAGGACGCTCTTCCCCGGGTGGACGGAGGGCGGTCCGGCGACGGGGGCCGGGGGCTTGTCGACTATGGGGGCGGTGGCCATCAGTGGCTCACCCCCAGGTGGTCCGCGATGCGCCGGCACTTGCTCATGGCGTCCTTCCAGGCCGTGTCGGGGTTCTTGCCGAGGACGCCGACGTTCTTGATCTCGTCCTTGACCGGCTGCCCGAGTGCGACGTCGTACGGGCTGTTGAAGGCCACCGGGATCTTCTCCGCGGCCGGGCCGTAGACGTCCATCGTGATCTGGTCGCCGAAGAACGGGTCGCTCTCGCGGAGCTTCGCCAGTTCGTACGAGGCGGGCGTGGACGGGAAGAGTCCGGCGTCCATGAAGCCCTGGGCCTGGTTGGCGGGGTTCAGCAGCCAGGTGATGATCTCGAAGGCCTTCTCGGGTTCACGGCACGCCTTGGTGATCGCGAGGAACGAGCCGCCGACGTTCGAGGGGCCGCCGGGACAGTTCGCCACCCGCCATCTGCCCTTGGTCTTCGGGTACTGCAGTTTGAGGTCGCCCGCCGCCCACGAGGCGTTGAGCTGACTGGGCAGCTTGCCGCTCTCCGTGGCGGAGATCGAGTCCGGCGTGCCGCTCACGATGCTGGAGACGATGCCGCGCCGCTTGGCCTCCACGGCCCGGTCCCAGGCGGCGCGCACATGGGCCTCGGCACCGATGAAGTGCCGGTCCTCGTCGACGTACCGCCGGGTGCTCTGTCCGATCGACATCTCGAAGACGCTGGTGATGTCGGTCAGGATGAACGTGCCGGGGACGCGCTTCCTGAGCTGCTCGCCCGCTGTGAAGAACTGGTCCCAGGTGCCCATCTCCCGCGAGACGTCCGCCGGTTCGTACGCCAGGCCCGCCTTCTCGTAGACGGCGGGCTGGTAGAACTGCACGACCGGTCCCACGTCGATGGGGAAGCCGACGAGGCTGCCGTCGGGGGCGATGCCCTGCCGCCACTTCCAGTCCAGGTACTGGCTCTTGAGCCGGTCGGCGCCGAGGGTGCGCAGATCCACGAACTGGTCGGCGTTCGGCAGGTACGAGGCCATGTCCTCGCCCTTGAGCCCCGCGATGTCGGGGACATGGGCCTGGCCGGTCATCGTGGTGATGAGCTTGGAGCGGTAGTAGCCGCCGATCTGGATCGCCTTCAGGTCGACGGCGCTGTCGTAGCGTGCCCTGGCCTTCTTGACGACGGTGTCGCTCAGGCCGCCGCTCCAGTACCACAGGACCATGTTCCGGCCCGTCGAGCCGGTCGGTACGGCGCAGCCGGACGTCAGGCCGCCGAGCGCCGTCGCGGCCGTGCCGGCCAGCCCCGCGCGGAGCAGGCCCCTTCGTGAGAGCCGCACAGCTCCCACCGCCTTTCGGATGTGTTCGGTCTCGTGTCGAGGGAGACCGGTCAGGGCTTACCGGTCAGCGGTGACCGGTCGGGGGAGGTCGGGAACGCCGTGGGGGCGGGCGGAGTCACCGGTGCGTGGGGGAGCGGCGGGCCGGGGTCGGCGGGCATGCGGTCGGCCAGGAAGCCGTACACGCGCCGCAGTCCGGGGTCGTCGAGCGAGCTCCACCACTGGTGGACGCCGTACCAGCCGGGCGCGGCCAGGGCCCCGCCGTGGCGCCGTACGGACAGTCCGGCGGCCAGCACCGCGAAGCGCAGCCGCTCCTCCAGGGGCCAGCCCTGGAGCGAGGCCGCGACGAAACTGGCGCCGAAGACGTCCCCGGCGCCTGTCGCGTCCAGGACGTCGGTGGCCAGGGCGGGCACGTCGGCGTACTCGCCCGTGCTCTGGTCGACGGCGAGCGCGCCGGAGCCGCCGCGGGTGACCACGGCCACCGGCACCAGCTCGGAGAGCTCGGACAGCGCGTCGGCCGCGGTGTCGGTGCGGGTGTACGCCATCGCCTCGGTGTCGTTGGGGAGGAACGCGTGACACAGGGCGAGCTGGTCGAGGAGGTCCGAGGACCACTGCTGCGTGGGGTCCCAGCCGACGTCCGCGTAGATCTTCGTGTCGTTCGCGGCCGCCTTCGCGAGCCACGCACGGGGCTCGGCCTCCAGGTGCACCAGGGCTGTGCGCGCGGCGGGCGGGTCGCCCATCAGCGCGTCCTGCGAGAACGGGGGTTCCTGGCCGTGGGTGACCAGGGCCCGGTCGTGGCCGTACGCGATCGAGACGGTGACCGGGGTGTGCCAGCCCTCAGCGGTGCGGGAGAGCGAGAGGTCGATGTGCTCCTGCCCGGCGAGGACCTCACGGCAGTACGCGCCGTAGTAGTCGTCGCCGAAGACAGCGGCCAGGGAGGTCCTGAGGCCGTAGCGGGCCGCGGCCACGGCGAGGTTCGCGATCCCGCCGGGACTCGTGCCCATCCCCTCGGTCCAGATCTCCTCGCCGGGGGTCGGCGGCCTGTCCAGACCGGTCAGGACGAGGTCGTAGAAGAGCAGCCCGGTCAGCAGCACATCGGGCCGCGCGTCGGGCCGTTCGTCACCCACGAGCGCATCCTCTCGTCAAAACTCTTCACATCGATGCACGGAATCGTGTTTCGGTGGACAGGATCGTGCGCGCCTCGGGCCATTTTGGCAAGAGTTGAGCAGAACAGAGCATGGAAATGATTGAGAATGACGAGTACTGTTCATCGCGTGCTGGCAGAGCGACGACATCAACTCATCCTGCGGGCCCTGCGCTCCGGTGGCCCCGCGGCCGTGACCGACCTTTCGGAGCAGCTCGGCGTGAGCCCCGCCACGGTCCGGCGCGACCTGCTCAAACTGGAGGAGGAGGGACTGCTCACCCGCGTCCACGGCGGGGCGGTCGCCGAGGAGGGCGACCAGCCCTTCGCCGAGGTCGCCGAGGTGCGGGTGACCGAGAAGGACGCGATAGCGCGGCGCGCGGCGGCCCTCGTCGAGGACGGCCAGTCCGTGCTGCTCGACATCGGCACCACCGCCTACCGGCTGGCCCGGCAGCTGCACGGCCGCCGGATCACCGTGATCACCAGCAACCTCGTGGTCTACGAGGAGCTGGTCGACGACGAGGCGATCGAGCTGGTGCTGCTCGGGGGCATGGTCCGCCGCGAGTACCGCTCGCTGGTCGGCTTCCTCACCGAGGACAACCTGCGCCAGCTGCACGCCGACTGGCTCTTCCTGGGCACCAGTGGAGTACGGCCGCAGGGGCAGGTGATGGACACGACCGTCGTCGAGGTGCCGGTGAAGCGCGCCATGATCAAGGCGGCCGACCGGGTCGCCCTGCTCGCCGACCGCGCCAAGTTCCCGGGTACGGGGATGGCGATGGTCTGCGGGCCCGAGGAACTGGACGTGGTGGTGACCGACGGACCGGCGGACGCCGGGACGCGGGCCGCCCTGGAAGAGGCGGGTGTGCGCGTGGTGCTGACGTGACCGGCGCGCACGGGAGCCCCATGGTGGCGCCCAGCACCCCGAGGAACAGCGAAAGGGCAGTTGCGTGAAGCTGACGATTCTGGGCGGCGGCGGATTCCGCGTGCCGCTCGTGTACGGGGCACTCCTCGGGGACCGCGGTGAGGGCCGCGTCACCGACGTCGTCCTGCACGACCTGGACCCGGGACGGCTCTCCGCCGTCGCCCGCGTCCTCGCCGAGCAGGCGGCGGGCATCCCGGACGCACCCGCCGTGCGGGCCACCACGGATCTCGACGAGGCGCTGCGCGGCGCCGACTTCGTCTTCTCCGCGATCCGGGTCGGCGGCCTCGAAGGCCGCGCCGCCGACGAACAGGTCGCCCTCGACCACGGCGTCCTCGGCCAGGAGACGGTCGGCGCCGGAGGCATCGCGTACGGCCTGCGCACCGTGCCCGTCGCCGTCGACATCGCCCGGCGGGTGGCCCGCCTCGCGCCGGACGCCTGGCTCATCAACTTCACCAACCCGGCGGGCCTGGTCACCGAGGCCATGTCCCGCCACCTCGGCGACCGGGTCATCGGCATCTGCGACTCACCGGTCGGACTCGGCCGCCGGATCGCCCGGGTGCTGGGCGCGAAGCCGCGCGAGGCCTGGATCGACTACGTGGGCCTCAACCACCTCGGCTGGGTCCGCGGACTGCGCATCGACGGACGCGACGAACTCCCGCGGCTGCTCGCCGACCCCGACCTCCTCGGCTCCTTCGAGGAGGGCAAGCTCTTCGGCACCGACTGGCTCCGATCGCTCGGCGCGATCCCGAACGAGTACCTGCACTACTACTACTTCAACCGCGAGACCGTCCGCGCCTACAGCCGGGCGGAGAAGACCCGCGGCGCGTTCCTGCGCGACCAGCAGGCCCGTTTCTACGCGGAGATGAGCAGCCCGGACAGCCCGGCCCTCACCGCCTGGGACCGGACGCGCGCCGAGCGCGAGACCACGTACATGTCCGAGAACCGGGAGACGGCCGGGGCGGGCGAGCGCGAGGCCGACGACCTCTCCGGCGGCTACGAGAAGGTGGCGCTGGCCCTGATGCGGGCCATCGCCCGGGACGAGCGCACCACCCTCATCCTCAACGTCCGCAACCAGGGGACCCTCTCCGTGCTCGATACGGACGCCGTCATAGAGGTGCCCTGCCATGTCGACGCCAACGGCGCGCACCCGGTCGCCGTGGCCCCGCTGCCCGACCACGCGACCGGCCTGGTGTGCGCGGTGAAGGCGGTGGAGCGCGAGGTGCTCGCCGCCGCGGAGTCGGGCTCGCGCGCCACCGCCGTGAAGGCCTTCGCGCTGCACCCGCTGGTCGACTCGGTGAACGTCGCCCGCGATCTGGTCGACGGCTACACCGCGGTCCATCCTGGTCTGGCCTACCTCAGGTAGGCAGCCGTCCCGGCCCCGCCGCCTTCGGCTGGTTCTGCCCGCTGCTCCCCGCCCGCCCCGCCGGTCCTCGCTACTTGGAGACTTTTCATGCACGACGAACGTCAGCGCATCGAGGAGCGCGTCAAGCGCCTTCACGACCAGCGCGTCAAGGCCGCGGTCTACGCCGCCGCCGTGCCCTTCGAGGTCGAGGCCTGGCAGGCGCCGGGGGAGCCCGTCCCCTTCGAGGAGGCGGCGGCCGCCCCGTACGCGCCCTTCGCGACGGACACCCCCTGGGGCCCGCCCTGGGGCACCACCTGGTTCCGGATGCGCGGGCAGGTGCCCGCCGAGTGGGCGGGCCGGCGCGTCGAGGCGGTCATCGACCTCGGCTTCGTCGGCGACTGGCCGGGCAACCAGGCCGAGGCGCTCGTCCACCTCACCGACGGCACCCCGCTGAAGGCGGTCAACCCGCTCAACCAGTACGTGGCGATCGCCAACCCCGCCACCGGCGGCGAGCAGGTCGACTACCTGGTGGAGGCGGCCTCCAACCCGGACATCCTCGCCGACGACTTCGCGAGGACCACGCCGTTCGGTGACAAGCTCACCGCGGGCGACCAGCCCCTCTACACCTTCCGGCGCGCCGACCTCGCCGTCCTCGACGAGGAGGTCTGGCACCTCGACCTGGACCTCCAGGTGCTGCGTGAGCTGATGCTGGAGCTGGGCGAGCACGACCCCCGCCGGCACGAGATCACCCACACCCTGGACCGGGCGCTGGACCTGCTGGACCTCGACGACGTGTCCGGTTCGGCGGCGGACGTCCGGGCCGCGCTGAAGCCCGCGCTGGCCAAGCCCGCGAGCGCCAGTGCCCACATCGTCTCCGGCGTCGGGCACGCGCACATCGACTCCGCCTGGCTCTGGCCGATCCGCGAGACCAAGCGCAAGACGTCCCGCACGTTCTCCAACGTCACCTCGCTCGCCGAGGAGTACGACGAGCTGGTCTTCGCCTGCTCACAGGCCCAGCAGTACGAGTGGGTGCGCGACAACCACCCGAAGATCTGGGCCCGTATCCAGGAGTCGGTCAAGAAGGGCCAGTGGGCGCCGGTCGGCGGCATGTGGGTCGAGGCCGACGGCAACCTGCCCGGCGGCGAGGCCGTCGCCCGGCAGCTGATCCACGGCAAGCGGTTCTTCATCGAGCACTTCGGCGTCGAGACGAAGGGCGTGTGGCTGCCGGACTCCTTCGGCTACACCGCGGCCTACCCGCAACTCGCCAAGCTGGCGGGCAACGAGTGGTTCCTCACCCAGAAGATCTCCTGGAACCAGACCAACAAGTTCCCGCACCACACCTTCTGGTGGGAGGGCATCGACGGCACGCGCATCTTCACGCACTTCCCGCCGGTCGACACCTACAACGCCAGTTTCAGCGGCGAGGAGATGGCCCTGGCCTCCCGCAACTTCCGTGAGAAGGGCGTCGCCACGCGTTCGCTGGCCCCCTTCGGCCACGGCGACGGCGGTGGCGGCCCCACCCGCGAGATCATGGAACGGGCGCGCAGGCTGGCCGACCTGGAAGGCTCACCGAAGGTCGTCGTCGAACACCCCGACGCGTTCTTCGCCAAGGCCCGCGAGGAGTACCCGGACGCGCCGGTCTGGGTCGGCGAGCTCTACCTGGAGCTGCACCGCGCCACCTACACCTCGCAGGCCCGCACCAAGCAGGGCAACCGCCGCAGCGAACACCGGCTCCGCGAGGCGGAGTTGTGGGCCACGACGGCCGCGCTGCACGCGCCCGGCTACCGCTACCCGCAGGAGAGGCTCGACCGGCTCTGGAAGACGGTCCTGCTCCACCAGTTCCACGACATCCTGCCGGGCTCCTCGATCGCCTGGGTGCACCGCGAGGCGGAGGCCGAGTACGCGCGCGTCGCCGTGGAGGTCGAGGCGCTGACCGCCGAGGCGGTCGACGCGCTCGGCACCGGCGCCACCCGCGTCTTCAACACCAGCCCGGTCGAGCGCCGGGAGGTCGTACGCACCGCCGACGGCGCCCTGGCCCACACGGTCGTCCCCGCGAACGGCAGCGCGCCCCTGGGCACCGGCAAGGACACCGACGGCGCCGGAGCACCCCTCCCGGTGACGGTCACCGGGCGCGTCCTCGACAACGGCCTGGTGCGCGTCGAGGTCGCCGAGGACGGCACCCTGTCCTCCGTACGCGATCTGCGGGCCGGCGGCCGTGAGGTCCTCGCGGGACAGGGCAACCTGCTCCGGCTGCACACGGACCTCCCCAACTACTGGGACGCCTGGGACGTCGACAAGCACTACAAGAACCGCTACACGGATCTGCTGGACACCGAGTCCGTGACGGTGGCCGAGGACGACCCGCTGCTCGGGGCGATCCGGGTCGAGCGCTCCTTCGGCAACGGCTCGCGCGTCACCCAGACGATCACCCTGCGCGCCGGCAGCCCCCGTATCGACTTCGAGACCGACATCGACTGGCACGAGGCCGAGAAGTTCCTCAAGGCGGGCTTCCCGGTGGACATCAGGGCCGCGCACTCGTCCGCCGAGATCGCGTTCGGGCACATCCAGCGGCCCACGCACACCAACACCACCTGGGAGTCGGCCCGCTTCGAGGTCTCCGGCCACCGCTGGGTCCACCTCGGTGAACCCGGCTACGGCGTGGCGGTCATCAACGACTCCACCTACGGCCACGACGTCTCCCGCACGGTCCGCGAGGACGGCGGTACGACGACCACGGTCCGGCTCAGCCTGGTCCGCGCCCCGCGCGTCCCGGACCCGGGGGCCGACCAGGGCAGGCACCGCTTCACGTACGCGCTGCTGCCGGGCGCGACCATCGGGGACGCGGTCGCCGAGGGCTACGCGCTCAACCTGCCGCTGCGGCTGGCGGACTCCGCGGGCACGCCCGAACCGGTCGTCTCCGTGGACGGCGAGGGCGTGACCGTCGAAGCCGTCAAGATCGCCGACGACGCCTCGGGCGATGTCGTCGTACGGCTCTACGAGTCGCGCGGCGGCCGTGCGCAGGGCACCCTGCGCACGAGTTTCCCCCTGGCGGGCGCCCAGCTCACCGATCTCCTGGAACGCCCGCTGACGACGGTGGACACGGCCGGCAACAGCGTGCCCGTCACCCTGCGCCCCTTCGAGATCCAGACCCTGCGGCTGGCCGTGGGGGAGAGGTAGGAGACCGGGTCAGACGGTCAGCGGGCGGTCCGAACCCTGGGCCGCCTGCGCCGCACGGCTCTTGCGGGGCGGCGCCTCGGCCGTCCGGGTGTCCGCCGCGTCCGGCGCCGCCACGGTGGCGGGCAGGTCGAGGTGGTCCTCGCGCTGCCGCTCGGGCACCGACACGGGACGCACCGCGCGCGGCCCGGAGACCACCGCGTAGTCCTGGCCGAGGAACGGCGGGACGAGCTCACCGGGCTCCTCGCCGAGCGCGAGGCGCACGGCGGCCCACGGAGCGTTGATCCCGCACTGCGAGAGCTGGTGCAGACCGCCCGCCGGGCGCGTGTTGACGTCCATGAGGACCGGCTCGTCACCGAGATTGCGGAACTGGATGTTCGTCAGGTAGTGCAGCCCGAACGACTCCGCGAGGAGCCGCGCCGGCTCGATCCACGCGGGATCCAGCGTGAAGCCGCGACGCCGCCCGTTCTTCGTCCGGCCCACCGCCATCCGGACCCGCCCGTCCGGACCCGTGAGGCAGTCCACGGACACCTCCGGCTCCTCCAGACGCGGCATGACCAGCCAGTCCACGGGCTCGTCGGCCTCCCGCAGCGCCTGGACGACCAGGTCCAGCGGCATGTACGGGCTCGGGAAGCCGTTCAGGTGCATCAGTGAGAAGGGGGTGCGCGTGATGATGCGGAAACCGACGCCGCCCGCCCCGGAGGCCGGCTTGAAGCACGCCCGGTGACCGGCCGCCTCCAGCTCGTCGACCGCCGCGATCAGCTCGTCCGCGGTACGGACCCGCCACCACGGCGGAACCGGCACGCCGAGCTTCTTGACCGCCTCGTAGGCGACGACCTTGTCCTGGAAGGTGTGCACGGCCTCGGCGGGCGGCGCGAGCAGCGCGGTGCCGACCGCGGCGAACTCCTCGCGGTGCTCGGCGAGGGCCGCCTGGTGCAGGACGGGCACGAACACGTCGATCGAGTACCGGGCGCACTGGTCGAGCGCGTACTCGACGTAGGCGGCCGGGGACAGGCCCTCCGGCTCCATCGCGGCGAAGTCCGCGGCGGCCAGGATGGGGGAGTCGGGGTCACCATGGGTGGCGTGGATCTCGACCGCGCGGCCACACGGATTTCGCCGAAGCTGATCCATGAAGAACACGTTCTCCGCGTACGTGCGGTTGAGCCAGACGCGTACGCGAGAGACCATGCAGGCCGCCTTTCAGGTTCGCGGGCGCGGCGAAGCAGGCCGTGCCCGGCCAAGAGTTGAGTGGGTACACAAAACCGCCGTTCGAAAACGGGAGTTCGTGGGCGGTTGTGTAGGGCCGATCATAGGGGGTCCCGAGCAGTGCTGCTGCTACGGGCGTGTTACGGATTGCCCGGACGGGCCCCGCGGGGCTCCCGTGGCAGGTCAGAGCCCCTGTGCCCGGTCCGCCCCGAACGGCTCACCGTACGTCTTGATCACCGTCGGCACCTCGTCGACGGGAACGCCGGGAACGCCACCGCGTCGTTCCGGCGCCCGGCGGACCACGTACACCGTTCGGACGCCACCCATGTGGGTGCGCCGCCCGGCAGCGCGTGGGAAGACCGCCGGGCGGCCCCGGCCGGAGACGCTCTTGTACCGTGGTGCGCGCGTGTGTTCTTGTTGATCCCATCCGGGCGGGCCGAGAGGCGTCCCGGGCCGCGGCAGAGGGGGACGAGGGTGACGACGGCGGACCGTCAGGGCCGGCTGCTGGCCATCAGTGACCTGCACATCGGATACGCCGAGAACCGCGCCCTCGTCGAGCGGATGCGCCCCGAGACCGACGACGACTGGCTCCTGGTGGCCGGTGACGTCGCGGAGACGGTGGCCGACATCCGCTGGGCGCTCGAAACGCTCAGCGCCCGCTTCCGCAAGGTGATCTGGGCACCGGGCAACCACGAGTTGTGGACCCACCCCAAGGACACGGTCACCCTGCGCGGAGTGGCCCGGTACGAGCATCTCGTGGAGCTCTGCCGCGAGCTGGGCGTGATCACTCCGGAGGACCCCTACCCCGTGTGGGAGGGCCCCGGCGGGCCGGTCGCGGTGGCCCCGCTCTTCCTCCTGTACGACTACTCGTTCCTGCCCGCGGGCTGCACGACCAAGGAAGAGGGTCTGGCGTACGCCCACGGGACCGGCATCGTCTGCACCGACGAGCACGTGCTGCACCCCGACCCGTACCCCAGCCGCGAGGCCTGGTGCCGGGCCCGGGTGGCCGAGACCGAGCGCAGGCTCGCCGAGATCCCCGCCGACCTGCCCACGGTGCTCGTCAACCACTACCCGCTGGACCGGCACCCCACCGAGGTCCTGTGGTACCCGGAGTTCGCGATGTGGTGCGGCACCCGGCTCACCGCCGACTGGCACCGCACCTACCGCGTGGCCGCCATGGTCTACGGCCACCTGCACATTCCCCGCACCACCTGGCTGGACGGCGTCCGCTTCGAAGAGGTGTCGGTGGGTTACCCCCGCGAGTGGCGCAAGCGCCCGGAACCCCCGGGCACGCTGCGCCGCATTCTGCCGATGGAGGTCGCACCCGGTGATCGAGGAGCTGCTCCCGGAGTCGGTCGTGGCCGTGGAGGCACACGCTGACGACCACACCGGGGGCACCTGGGCCCCGGCCCCGTACCCCGAGCTGTATCCCGAGGAAGAGGCGCTGATCGCGCGCGCCGTCGAGAAGCGGCGCCGCGAGTTCACCGTGGTACGCGGCTGCGCCAGACGTGCCATGGAGAAGCTCGGCGTACCCCCGCAGGCCGTCCTGCCCGGTGACCGGGGTGCCCCGGGGTGGCCCGCCGGGCTGATCGGCAGCATGACACACTGCGACGGCTACGCGGCCGCCGCACTGGCCAGGGCGGGCGACCTGGCCTCACTGGGCATCGACGCGGAGCCCCACCAGCGGCTGCCCGACGGCGTGCTGGCGGCGGTGGCGCTGCCCGACGAGGACCGGCGGCTGCGCGCCCTCGCCGGGCAGCACCCGGGGACCCACTGGGACCGGCTCCTGTTCAGCGCCAAGGAGTCGGTCTACAAGGCGTGGTTCCCCCTCACCGGGAAGTGGCTCGACTTCGCCGAGGCGGACATCGAGGTCTTCACGGACCCCGGGCACAGCACGTCCGGCGGCCTGCGCGCCACGCTCCTCGTCCCCGGCCCGGTGGTGGACGGCCACCGCGTAGGCCGGTTCGACGGGCGCTGGGCGGTGCGCCGGGGACTCGTGGCGACGTCGGTGACCGTCCCGCACGGGCGAGGCTGACCGCGGAGGTGTCGCCGGTGGTCGTCCGACGGCCCCGGCACGCGGGGGGCCGGCACGTCATCGGCCGTCACACCTTCGGGCACCAGGTGTGCAGCATCCGGAAGAACGCCTCCTCGTTGCCCGCGAGGCCCGCCGCGGCCAGGGCGCGCTCCGCCTCCGCGAGGGCGCCGGGCGGCACGACGGGTGGTCGGCCCGCACCGGGCGGACCGTCCATCGCGGCTCGTACGGTCTGCAACAGCCTCAGATAGGCCTGCACGGCGGTGCGTTCGTGATCGGTCAGTACGGCGGTCGTCATCGGACGGCCCTCCCGGTTCGGCTCGACTCGGTTCTCGCACGGCGAAGGTGCTGGGTCCAGCTTGCCGTCCGCCACTGACAATGCCCCTTCCGTGCGGGTTCGTTCGCCCGGTCAGCGGAGGGGAAACCTCACCGGAACCCCATGTCGGGCAAGGGACCGTCGGGAGGGGGACGCGCCGTGTCGTCGTCCGCGGGTGAACCGTGGCCGGGCGTGCGGTTCCCCGCGCCCCTGCGGGGCGCAGGTCAGCGGAGGTGTCTCACCAGGGGGGACCAGCGCAGGGCCAGGGACATTCCGACGAGGTCGCGTGGGCCCTCGGCGGCCGGCGGGTCCGGCCAGGCGCCCGGCGTGCCCTGCGGGTCGGCGGTCCTGGCCCGCACGGCCGCCGCCACCATCGCCGCGTCGGCCTCCGCCTGCGCCCGGACGGGGCCGGAGCCCGCGGCGAGCGCCGCGTCACGGGCCCGCGCCCGCACCTCGGCGTCGAAGTACGGAGAGAGGCTGAGCAGCCCGTCGTGGATGTCCGACTCCCGCTGGGTGACCTGCAGTTCGGCGGGGGACCACCACGACATCCGCACCGTGCGGCCGGGGTGCGGCCGGACCGGCTCCAGCTCGCGCCACAGCGGTCCCAGCCTGCGGTACGTCGACCAGGCCGACCAGGTGTCCCCGGCCCGCTGACAGGCCAGCGGAAGACAGAAGCCGACCGCGCTGATCTGCGCCCCGGCCGAGGCGAGCCCCGGGGCCACGTCGGAGCTGAGGTAGTCGAGGTTCCCGCCGTTCCAACGCGCGACCACCGCGGTGAACTTGGCGGTCAGATAGGCGATGTTGCACACGTGTCCGGCGACGATGATCAGCAGCCCGGCCCGCAGCCGGCCGTGCACCTGAAGGGCCCAGCGGCCGCACATCACGTTCATCGCGACCCCCGCCACGGCCAGCGCGCAGAGATAGAGCACGATCATCTCGCGCACGAAGGGCTCATCGGCGTAGTACGTGTCGAAGTCCCGCAGCCGCTCGACCGGTGTGTCGCCGAGAGCGAACAGCACGACGAGGGCCACGACCACCACGCCGTACCCGGTGATCCAGCGCCGCGACATCCGGCGGGTCGACTCGGGCGGCCCTCCGCGCCAGTTGACGATCAGCACCAGACAGGCCGCGCTGAACGCGCTCAGCAGACAGTAGACGAGCGGCGCCGAGACGTTCGGGACGCCGACGAGGTCGTTGACCTCCGCGATGGTCGGCGGCGCCGCGAAGAAGAACACCAGCCCGGTCAGCGCCACCAGCGCGCACACCGACCGCAGCAGCGGATCACGCCAGGAACGCAGCAGCGAGGGGCCCTTGACGGCGAGCACGGCCGCCATGGCCACCGCGGGGACGTAGTAGCCGGACCCGTCCATGCCGAACCGGCGCCCTCAGCCCCGCGGTCCGCGATAGCCCAGTGACGCGTCGAGCCGGCCCGCGAGCCCCTCGCGCCGCCGGGGCCCGCGCGGCGCCGAACCGGCGAACCACCCCCGGCACCTGCTCGCCAGCAGCAGGCCGAAGCTCTCGGCGTCCTTCTCGTCCTCGTCGGCCTGGTCCGACCGGTCGAAGCGGGTACGCGCCGCCACCCGCAGGACGGTCGCCCGCAGATCGGCGTCGTCCGACAGCAGGCGGGCCGCGACGGCCGCGCCCGCCACATGATGACCGCGGTGACCGGCGTCCATGTGCCACAACTCGTGGCCGAGGATCACCAGTTGGTGGTCGGGCGCGGTGCGCTCCTCGACGACCACGAGATCCTGCTCCGCCATGTCGAGCCAGAGCCCGCTCGCGGTGCCCGGCGGGAAAGGGGCCGTACGGAACCGGACCGGCCGGCCGCGCCGCCTGCTCATGGCCCCGCACAGCGCCGAGTACAGGTCCCCGGGTTCGGCCGGGGCCGGGAGCGAGAGCTGGTCGACCAGCTCGCCGCAGAGCCTGCGCATGTCCCTTCCGATGGCCATCGTGGTCCCCCGGATCACGACTCGGGCCGTTTGACGCTCTCCAGGAGCATGTCCAGCCACTCGGCGACCTTGTCCCGGTGCTGGTCGGTCGGCAGCTGAGCGGCCCGCCAGGCGATGCCGCGGACCCCGTGGTCCTGCAGCAGCCGCTCCAGCGGGTCGTCCGCGGTCGCCGGGTCCGCCTGCCGCTCCCGGTCGGCGAGCCGCTGCAACAGGTCCTGCTCGGTGCGCTGGAGGGCGCCGGCGAGCGCCTCGGGGTCCTCCGCGGTGAGGAAACCGGCGTGGACACGGAAGAAGCGCTGGATGGCGTCGCAGTGCTCCATCGTCGGGCGCCGGTCGCCGTTGATGAGCGCGCCCGCCTGCTGACGCGACATGCCCGCGCCGTCGGCTATCTCCTGCTGGGTGTACCGGCGGCCGTTGGGCTTCAGCCGGGTCCGCCGCAACAGGTCGAGGCGTTGCAGGAAACGGGCCTGGAGGTCGGCCTCGCCCGCGGGCCGCCCGTTCAGCAGGGACCGGACCACGGTCTCCGGGACGCCCGACGCGACGGACAGCCGGCGGATGTCGAAGACCTCGCTGTGCGGTGCGCCCAGCCGGTCGGCCAGACCGGCCACCCGGCCCACGACGGCCGGCAGCAGACCCGTGGCCGTGGCGCCCGGAACCTCGAAGCCATCCGTCACCGACAGTTCTCCTACGTCTCAATCGACCGACCGCTGTGGGGAAGCCGCATCCCTCGAACGTGAAGCCCGTGTGTGGGGACCGGCGTAGTGCAGCGTGAACTGCCCGAAGACCGGAGAGTAGCCCTTCGGCCGAACCCACATCCAGGTCTCGCCACAACTGTGGCGGGAATCGGCCGCCAACGGACGTCAAATGCCACGATAGTTGACACCGATCGGGCCGGGGTAGCAGGATCACGACGCCGCGTGAAGGCCGCATAGGCAAGAGGGGTGGACCTCCCGATGGCGTACCAGGCAGGAGGGCCCCGGCCGCAGCCGCGCCCTGTCCCCGAGAGTCTTGAGGCCCAGGCGTATCTCCAGGACTACGCAGCACTCCTGGACGCCGTTCCCTTTCCGTCCGTCGTCGTCGACCACCGCTGGGACGTCGTTCTCGCCAACGGTGCGTTCGAGACACTTTTCCGCGGGGTCGGCCCGCACCCCACCGCGATGCCCGGCGACAACTTCCTGCGGTTCGTGCTGTTCCATCCGGACGCGGCCACGGTCCTCGCCGAGCACGAGTCCAGCTGGTGTCTGCCGATGCTGGCCCATTTCGCCGCCGCCGTGGAGCGGCACGGCCACGACCACGGGCTCCAGTCGATCCTGCGGGACATCGCCCAGGACCCGATCATGGACGCCGCCTACCGGCACGGTCTGCCGCACTGGATCCGCTCGGTGGGCTCGCACGCCGTCGAGCACGACGGCGCGGTGCGGCCGCTGCTGCACCCGGATCCGCGGTGGGGGAGCACCTGCCGGATCATCGGCGAGACCCCCAAGACCCTGCACGACATGGGGTACACGCGGCTGACGCTGGTCCTGCGCGAGGCCCGCCGCCCGACCCCCGCCACGCGCCGGGCGAGCCGGGCCGGCCGCCCGCGCCGCACGTCCAGCCACCTCAGCGTGGTCCCGGCCGCCGACGCCTGACGGCTGCCGCCGGCCGAGCCACGTGGGTTCCTCGGCGCGGGCCCCGGCTCCATGCTCAGCGCGGCGGCCGCTTGTCCTGCTCGGGGCCTGGCACCGGGTGGTCGGCGGGAGCGCCGCGTTTCGCCGCCTGGATCTGCTCGTACACATGGGTGCGCAGTTCGGCGAAGCGCGGTGCCACCCGGGTGTGCAACTGGTCCCGGTCGGCCGGGAGATCGATCTTCAGCTGCTCCCGCACGACGGTCGGGGACGAGGAGAGGATCAGCACCCGCTCGCCGAGGTAGACGGCCTCGTCGATGTCGTGCGTCACGAAGAGGATCGTGATGCCCCGCTGCCGCCACAGCCCCCGGACCAGATCCTCCAGATCGGCCCGCGTCTGGGCGTCCACCGCCGCGAACGGCTCGTCCATGAGCAGCACCCGGGGCTCGTACGCCAGGGCGCGGGCGATGGCCACCCGCTGCTGCATGCCGCCCGACAGCTGCCACGGGTACGCTCCGGCGGCGTCCGCGAGCCCGACGGACTCCAGGGCGTCCGCGACCAGCTCACGCCGTCGCGCGGCGCTCAGCTTCTTCTGCCGCAGCGGCAGTTCCACGTTCTCGCCCACCCGCTTCCAGGGGAACAGGCTGCGCCCGTACTCCTGGAAGACGACAGCCATGTCCGGTGGCGGCCCGGTCACCCGGCGGCCCTCCACCAGCACCTCGCCTGCCGTGGGCGTGAGCAGCCCGCCCACGCACTTCAGCAGGGTCGTCTTGCCGCAGCCCGAGGGCCCGACCAGACAGACCAGTTCACCGGCGTCCACCGTGAACGTGAGGTCGCGCACCGCCTCCACCCGCCGGCCCGACCCCTCGTAGACCTTCTTGAGGCCGCTTACGTCGAGCATGGACCGCCCTTTCACGAGGTTCACGACGACCGCCGGGAGGCGTCGCGCAGACCGTGGTACCAGCCGAGCGCGCGCTGCTCGACCAGCCGGAAGACGACCGACAGGACGAACCCGAGCAGACCGAGAAGAAGGATGCCGGTCCACATGTCGGGAATGGCGAAGCCGCGCTGGAACTGCACGATGGTGAAGCCGAGCCCGTTGCTGGCGGCGAACATCTCGCTGATGACCATCAGGATGATGCCGATCGACAGCGCCTGCCGCAGCCCCGCGAAGATCTGCGGGCTCGCCGAGGGCAGCACCAGGTGCCGCAGGCGGGCGGCGCCCGTGACGCCGTAGGAGCGGGCCGTCTCGGTCATCACGGAGTCGACGGCCCGTACGCCCTCGACGGTGTTGAGCAGGACCGGCCAGACGCAGCCGCTCGCGATCACCGCGATCTTCATCGTGTCGCCGATGCCCGCGAACAGCATGATGACCGGGACGAGCACGGGCGGCGGCACCGCGCGCAGGAACTCCAGGACCGGTTCGCACACGGCCCGCACCCGGCGGTACGAGCCGATCACCGTGCCCAGCGCCACGCCCACGACGGCCGCGCACGCGTAACCGGACGTCAGCCGCACCATGCTGGGCAGTACGTCCGCACGCAGCCGCTCCCCGGTCCACACGTCGGGGAACGTGCGGAGGATGGTGCGCAGCGGCGGCCAGTAGACGTCCGTGCTGTCGTCCGACGCGAACCACCACACCGCGACGAGCACGGCGGGCAGCGCGACGACGAAGGCCGACCGCAGCAGGACACCCCGCACACCGCGCGTCACCCCGGCCCTCACACCGTCACCTCCCCGCGCACGGACTGGTGCCAGGCGAGGGCCCGCCGCTCGATCGTCCGCGCGCCCACGTTGATGAGCAGCCCGAGCAGCCCGGTGACCACCACGAGGGCGTACATCTCCGGTACCGCCTGCGAGGTCTGCGCGACGGCGATCCGCGCGCCCAGCCCCGGCGCCCCGATGACGAGTTCGGCGGTCACGGCGAGGATCAGGGCCACCGCGGCGGCCAGCCTGACCCCCGTCATCACGTACGGGAGCGCCGTGGGCCACAGCACATGACGGATCCGCGCCCAGGTGCCGAGGCCGTAGGAGCGGGCGGTCTCCTCGGCGACCGGGTCGACGTCCTGGACGCCGTACATGACCTGCACGAGGACCTGCCAGAACGACGCGTAGACGACCAGGAGCAGGACCGAGCGCAGTTCCGTGCCGTACAGGAGCACGGCCAGCGGGATCAGCGCGACCGACGGGATCGGGCGCAGGAACTCGATCGTCGAGATGGTCGCCTCGCGCAGGTGGGGGGTGACCGAGATCAGGACGCCCGCGACGATGCCCGCGCTCACGGCGATCGCGAGCCCGATCGCCCAGCCGGTGAGCGTGTCCCCCAGAGCGGTCCAGAACGCGTCGTCGGCGAGTTCCGTCGCGAGCGCGTCGGCGATGCGGCTGGTGGGCGGGAAGTACTTCTCGTCGACCAGCCCGAGCCGCGGCACCGCCTCGCCGAGGGCGAGGAAGGCCGCGAGCCCGGCCGCGCCGAGGAGGGCGTTGGTCGCCCTCACGGAAGCAGCTTGTCCAGGTCCGGCGCCTTGTCGAACAGGCCGTCCTGCACGCCCAGTTCGGACAACCGCTCGATGGAGGCGCGGTCCGGCTCCGCGGGCCACCTGGGCAGGGTGAGCGACTTCACCAGGGGTGCGGGGATCTTCGTGTACGTGGTGATGATGTCGCGGACCTCGGCCGGATGGCTGTCGGCGTACTTCAGGGACTCGGCGGTCGCCTCCTGGAACTTCTTCACCATCTCCGGGTTCTTCTGCGCGTACTGCTGGGAGGTGAAGTACATGGCCACGGTGAGGTCGGGCGACACGTCGTAGAAGAGCGACGCGATGGAGGTGCCGCCCTGGGCCTTGATGCTCGCGAGCGCGGGCTCCACGACGCAGGCCGCGTCCACCCGGCCGCCTTCGAGGGCGGCCGGCATCTGGTCGAAGGGCATCTCCACGAACTCGACCCGGGACGGGTCGCCGCCGTCCTTGCGGACCGACTCCCTGGTCGAGGTGTCACAGATGTTGTTGAGCGTGTTGGCGGCGACCTTCTTGCCCTCCACGTCCTTCGCGGACTTCAGGGGGCTGCCCTTCTTCACGGCGAGTTCCGCGAAGTCGGCGCCCTCCTCGCCGGTCGACGCGACGCCGTTCACCACGGCCTTGACCGGCACGTTCTTGGACTGCGCGACCAGCAGGGAGGTCATGTTGCTGAAGCCGAAGTCGAACTGCCCCGAGACCACGCCGGGCACGATCGCCGCCCCGCCCTGTGCGCTCGTCAGCGACAGCCCGATGCCCCGGTCGCGGTAGAAGCCCTGTTTCTGGCCCAGGTACAGGGGCGCGACGTCGATGATGGGGATGACCCCGACCTTGACGGTGGCGGTACCACCGGACGCCTGGTCCGACCCGGAGGAACCCGACCCCGAGTCGTCGGACGAACCGCAGGCCGTCGCGGCGGCGAACACGGCGCCGGTCACGAGGCCGATGAGCAGACGACGCATGACTCCCCCTACTGGGACAGTTCTTCGACAGGCTGTGCGCAGGCCGCACAGAAGTGCTCAGCGGGAACGTAGAACCTGGCCGGGGAACAGGTCAATGCCCTTGACGCGCACGGTTGTTGACACTTGCCGAAGGGTGCTCCTAGCGTGCGCAGAGCGCACCCCCGTGCGTCCCGTGGAGGCGACGATGCCTGCTGGAGCCCGCGAACCGCATTTCGTCCGGTCCTTCGAGCGTGGTCTCGCGGTCATCCGCGCCTTCGACGCCGACCATCCGGAGCTCACGCTCAGCGAGGTGGCGCGGGTCAGCGACCTGACCCGCGCGGCGGCCCGCCGCTTCCTGCTGACGCTCTTCGACCTGGGATACGTGGAGACGGACGGCCGGATGTTCCGGCTCACCCCGCGCGTCCTGGAACTCGGTTACTCGTACCTGTCCAGTGTCACCCTGCCGGAGATGGCCGAGCCCCACCTGGAGCAACTCGTCGCACAGATAAGGGAGTCGTCGTCCCTGTGCGTCCTCGACGGCGACGACATCGTGTACGTCGCCCGGGTGCCGACGCACCGCATCATGACCGCGGCGATCACCGTGGGCACCCGCTTCCCGGCCCATGTGACCTCGGTGGGGCGGGTGTTGCTCGCGCAGCTGTCCGACGAGGAGATCGACGCCCGGCTGTCGCGCGCGGACCTGCGGCCCCTGACGCCCCGCACGACGGTCTCGGCCGACCTGCTGCGCACCGAACTGCGCCGGGTACGCCGCCAGGGGTACGCGATCGTCGACCAGGAGCTGGAGGAGGGGCTGCGCTCGGTCGCCGTCCCGGTGCGCGACCGGGACGGCGAGGCGGTGGCGGCGGTCAACATCCCCGTGCACGCCAGCCGCAACTCCGTCGACTCCGTGCGCCGTGACCTGCTGCCCCAGCTGCTGGCCACGGTCGCCCGGATCGAGGCGGACCTGCGGATCACAGGTCGAGCACGAGGCGCCTCCCGCGGCATCGGGACACACAGATGAGCATGGTCTCGCCGGCCGCCCGCTCCGCGTCGTCGAGGATCGAGTCACGGTGGTCCGGGACGCCGTCGAGGACGTCCGTCTCGCAGGTCCCGCAGGTGCCCTCGGTGCAGGAGAACAGCACCTCGACGCCCGCCGCCCGCACGGTGTCGAGCACGGACGTGTCCGCCGGGACGGTGAGCGTGCGGCCCGAGCGCTCCAGGACCACCTCGAACTCCGTGTCCACGGCCGCCTGCTGGACGGCCCTGGGCCGGAAGCGCTCGACGTGCAGGGAGCCCGCCGGCCACCGGGCGCACCGTTGTTCCACCGCGTCCAGCAGGGGACCGGGACCGCAGCAGTAGACGAGCGTGTCCGGCTGCGGTTCGCCGAGTTCCGGGGCGAGGTCGAGCAGCCCGGTCTCGTCCTGCGGGGCGAGGCGCACCCTGTCCCCGTACCGCGTCAACTCCCCGGTGAACGCCATGGAGTCGCGGGTCCGTCCGCCGTACAGCAGGGTCCAGTGCGTACCCGCCGCCTCGGCCGCGGCCAGCATGGGCAGCACGGGCGTGATGCCGATGCCGCCCGCGACGAAGCGGTAGCGGGGCGACGGCAGGAGGGCGAAGTGGTTGCGCGGACCGCGCACCCCGACCGTGTCCCCGGCCGCCAACTGCCCGTGGACGTAGGCCGATCCGCCGCGCCCGTCGGGCTCCCGCAGGACCGCGACGCGCCACGTGTGCCGGTCGGCCGGGTCACCGCACAAGGAGTACTGCCGCTCCAGGCCGGGGCCGAGGACCACGTCGATGTGGGCGCCGGGCTCCCAGGCCGGCAGCTCCTCGCCCAAGGGATGGCGCAGGGTGAGGGCGAGCACGCCGTCGGCTGCTCTGTCGCGCCGGTCGACGACGAGTTCGGCCTCGTACGGGGCGGCCTCGTGCGGTTCGGTCTCGTACGGGTCGGTCTCGTACCCGCTCATGAGCCGGGTCCTCGGAGCGGCCGTCCGTGGGGCGTGTGTCCTTCGGGGTGGCCGAGCATCCACTCCCACATCACGACGGGGTCCTCCGCGGTGTGCTCGGCGCCGCAGTGGCAGGTGCCGTGGAGCACGTCCGTGCCCGGCACCCAGTCGATGCGGTAGACCTCCCCCGTCGGGCTGGTCACTGGACCTTCTCCACGGGCTTGGCGCCCTCCTCGACGAGCCGGGCGAGTATGCGCCGGGCGGCGAGCCCGCCGGTGTCGATGTTGATGCTCAGCTCCTGGTAACCGGTCCGCTCCGTGCCGAGCGTCCGCTGCAGCAGGTTGAGCGCGTCGACGTCCTGCATCACGACGGTGTGGTTGTTGGCCCGCAGGAACTCGGTCACCTCGGCGTCGTCGGTCGCCCAGTCGCGCGAGACCATCCAGAAGTCGTACACCGAGCCGTCGGTGGACGGGGTGATGGCGTACGTGATCTCCGTGTGGAAGCCGTTCGGATCGCTGCCGTCCGGCTCGGGCACGACACCGGCCGGGGCGATCCGGCTGTGCAGCAGGTACAGACACGGCGCGTGGTACTCGATGTCCTGCCAGCGGGTGATCCGTCCGTCGATCCCGGTCGACCTGGCGTAGAACGGCGGGCACTCGGCGTCGTCCATGCGCCGGCTCACCCGTACGACGCCGGCGCCCTCGTCGACCTCGGTGGTGATCGGCGTCTCGGCGACCTCGGGGGTGCCGATGTCACCGCCGTGCAGATACGTCTCGTGGGACAGGTCGAGGAGGTTGTCGACGAGCAGGCCGTAGTCGGCGTCGATCGGCTCCATCCCGCTGACGGTGACCCAGCCGGGGGAGTCGAGATGCCTGGCCCGCGGTATCGCCCCGGGGTCGGCGAGCGCGGGGTCGCCGATCCACACCCAGATCAGGGCGTCCTGCTCGACCACCGGGTAGGCGGCGACCCGGGCGGTGCGCGGGACGCGTTTCTGCCCGGGTACGTACACGCAGGCGCCCGTGGTGTCGTACGTGAAGCCGTGGTAGCCGCAGACGATCCGGTCACCGTCGAGCCCGCTGGCGGAGAGCGGGTAGCGGCGGTGCACACAGCGGTCGTGCAGGGCGACGGGCCGGCCGTCGCCCTCGGTCCGGTAGAGGACGAGCGGCTCCCCGAGAACGGTCCGCCCGAGCAACTCCCGCCCGACCTCGTGGGCGTAGGCGGCGACGTACCACTGGTTCCTGGCGAAGGCGGTGGTGTGCGGCATGGCTGCGGCTCCCGTCATTGGGCGATGGCGACATCGTCCGGAAGGGCGCCACCGGGGCGCAATACCTCTTCCGTCCCACGGAAGGGGCCGCCGGCCGGCCGATCCCGCTGCCCTGGGGCACGGCCTCTTCCCGCTGGTCACGACGTTCCAGGGTCGCGTGTCCGGCTGCCTCGGACGATCGGCGTCGTTGCTGTCGCGGGCGGTGGTTCGTCGTGCGAGGTGATCCCGTGCGGCGCGTGCTCATGAGAGCAAAAAAATCTGCATGTGTTGCCGTGAGGTTAATTCGGGACCTACTGTCCGTCGCCAGGACCACATCAGGAGGCCCATATGCGTACCAAGCGCATCTTCGGGATCTTTATCACGGCATCCACTCTTGTATCGCTCACCGCGTGCTCCGTCTCGACCACCCCGGGCGGCTCGGACAGCAGCGGCAAGAAGGCGGCCTCGGACAGCTTGTCCATCGGATTCAGCCAGGCCACCCAGCAGTCGCCGTTCTACGTGCAGCTGCGCACCGGCGCCGAGCAGGCCGCCGAGAAGGCCGGCGCCAAGCTGAACTTCGCCGACGCGGGCGACGACGTGACGAAGCAGAACAACGACATCCAGGACCTCATCACCCGTGGTGTCGACGTGCTGCTCGTCAACCCCGTCGACCCCAAGGGCGTGAAGGCGGGACTGGCCGCCGCCAAGGCCGCGGGGATCCCGGTCGTCACCGTCGACCGTCCGGTGCCCTCCGGCGCCGTCGCCCACGTCGGACGCGACAACAAGGAGATGGGCCGGCTCGTCGGCGCCGAGGTCGTCAAGGCCCTGGGCGCCGAGGGCGGCAAGGTCATCGAGATCAAGGGGGACGCGGGCGGTGCCGTCGCCCGCGACCGCAGCGCGGGGTTCCACGAGGCCGTGGCCGCCAACAAGAAGATCAAGATCGTGGCGGGACCCTACTGCGACTACATCCGCGCCAAGGCCGTCACCGCCATGCAGGACCTCGTCCAGACCAACCCCGACGTCAAGGCCGTCTACGCGCACAACGACGACATGGCTCTCGGCGCGCTCCAGGTGCTCAAGGAGAACAACCGCACCGACGTCAAGGTCGCCGGTGTCGACGGGCTGATGGAGGCCGTCAAGTCCGTCGCCGCCGACGGCCCCTACATCGCGACCGCGCTCAACGACCCGATCTCGCTCGGCGCCACCGCCGTACGGACCGCGCTGGACGCCCAGCAGGGCAAGAAGGTCTCCGCCGAGGTCGACGCCGGAACCGCCCTGATCGACACCGGCAACGCCGCCACCTACAGCGGCTCCACCACGTTCGCCCTCGCGGACAAGAAGTAACCCCGAACAGCACGCCGCAGGCCGTGACCGGCCCCGTCCCCACCCGAGAGAGCGATACGAAAATGCCGCGAACCATGCGAGCCGCCCTGCTGCACGCCCCGGGCGACATCCGCGTCGAGGAGGTGCCCGTACCGGTGCCCGCGCCCCGGGAGGCGCTCGTCCGTGTCGCCGCATGCGGGGTCTGCGGCTCCGACATACCCAGGATGCTGCGCCCCGGAGGGGCCTACCACCTCCCGCTGATCTGCGGCCACGAATTCTCCGGACACGTGGTGGCGCTGGGCGCGGAGCTCGCGGCGGCGGGCACGGTCAAGGAGGGCGACCTCGTGGCGGTCCCCCCGCTGATTCCCTGCCGCCGCTGCGCCCCCTGCACCCAGGGACACTTCAGCCTCTGCGAGGACTACGACTACTTCGGCAGCCGGCGCGCCGGTGCCTACGCCGAGTACGTGACCGTTCCCGAGGGCAATCTGATGGTGCTGCCCCCCGACCTCGATCCGCGTGCCGCCGCGATGCTCGACCCGGCCGCCATCGCCCTCCACGCCATCTGGCGCACCAAGCTGCGTACCGGTCACCGGGTCGCCGTCGTCGGCGCGGGACCCATCGGCCTGTTCGCCGTCCAGTGGGCCCGGCTCGCCGGCGCTCACGAGGTGCTCTCCATCGACGTCAGCGAGGAGAAGGCCGCGATGGCCCTGGAGGCCGGTGCCACCCACACCGCCACCACCGCCGAGCAGGCCACCGAACTCGCCGGCCAGGGCTACGACGTCATCATCGAGTCCGCCGGCGTGCCGGCCACGGCCGACCAGGCCGTCTCCCTCGCCGCCCGGCACGGGCAGGCCGTCTTCATCGGCATCCCGCACGACCCGGTCGTCCTGCCCAAGGCCACCTTCAGCAACTTCCTCCGCCGCGAGGTCACCCTGCACGGCGCCTGGAACTCCTTCTCCGCACCGTTTCCCGGCGACGAATGGCGCACCGCCGCCCGTGCCATGGGCGACGGCAGCCTCCGCTGGAAGTTCATGATCACCCATGAACTGGGTCTCGACGACGTCTCCGCCACGCTGCACCAGCTCGGCGAACGGTCCATCTTCAGTTCCAAGGTTCTCTTCCTGCCGAACGGAGACCGTCCATGAGCGCGCTCCTCGCCATCGACCTGGGCACCGAGAGCGCCCGGGTGGCCGTGTACAGCGCCGACGGTGCGGAACTCGCGCTGAGCCAGAGCGGCTACGCCACCTCCTTCCCGCACCCCGGCTGGGCCGAGCAGAATCCCGAGGACTGGTGGCGCGCCGTGGTCACGGCCACCCGCGCCGCCCTCACGGAGGCGGGCTCGCCCCCGGTGGCCGGCGTCGCCGTGGCCACCACCGCGTCCACCGTCGCCGTACTGGACGAGGCCGGACGGCCGCTGCGCCCCGCGCTGCTGTGGATGGACAGCCGGGCCAGCGCGGAGTCCGCGCTGACAGCTGTCTCGGACCATCCGGTCCTGCGGTACGCGGGTGGCTCCGACGCGGTCGAGTGGCTCGTGCCGAAGGCCATGTGGCTGGCCCGGCACCAGCCGGACATCTACCGTGCCGCCGGCCACATCGTCGAGGCGGTCGACTACCTCGTCTGGCGCCTCACCGGCGAGTGGACCGGATCGCGGATGAACGCGGTCTGCAAGTGGAACTACGACCCGCGCGGCGGCGGACTCCCCGACGACCTCTACGCGGACCTGGGCGTACCCGACCTCCAGGACAAGCTTCCCAGCCGGATCATCCCGGTCGGCGACCCCGTCGCCCCTGTGCAGCCCCGTGCCCGCGACGAACTCGGTCTCACCGGCGGGGCCGTGGTCAGCGCCGGCGGCATCGACGCCCACTTGTCGCTGCTCGCTGTCGGCGGCGCGCGGACCGGCCGGGTGTCGGTCGTCTGCGGCACCTCCACCGCCTTCGTCACGGAGATCGACGAACCCGTGTTCCCGTCCACCGTCTGGGGCCCCTATCCGGATGCCCTGAACACCGGCCGGTGGCTCGTCGAGGGCGGGCAGGTCACCTCGGGGTCCGTGCTCACCTGGGCCGGCGAACAACTCCTCGGCCGGCCCCGCGCGGAGCTGCCCGGTCTCATCGAGGAGGCCGCGGCACTGCCGCCCGGCGCGCACGGGCTGATGGTCCTCGACTACTTCATGGGCAACCGCACGCCGCTCCGCGACCCCCGGCTGCGCGGCGCCGTCCTCGGGCTGACCCTCGGCAGCCGTCCCGAGGAGGTCTACCGGGCCGCCGTCGAAGGCGTCGCCTACGGCACCCGCCAGGTCCTCGACTCGTTCGTCGACGGCGGCGTACCGGTCGACGAGGTGTTCGTGTCCGGCGGTATCCGGCACAACCCGCTGTGGCTGCGCGCCACCGCGGACGTCCTCGGCCGCCCGCTGCTGCTGGTCGCCGAGGGCAACCTCACCCTGCGGGCCTGCGCGGTCACCGCCGCCACCGGGGCCGGCCAGGCCGCTTCCCTCGCCGAGGCCGCCGCGGGCTTCGCCCCGCGCGTGACGGTCATCGAACCGGACTCTTCCCACCGCGCGGCCTTCGAACAGGGATACGCGGACTACCGGGCCGCGACCGATGCCACGCGCGCGATCGCCCACCGGCTCAGCGCGCCCGACCGCCGACCAGGCTGACCGGGCCGTCGGACAAGGAGGTCCGGATGACCAACATCGAGGACGAGGCCCTGCTCTACCAGGTCGCCTCCCTGTACTACGAACAGAACCGGACGCAGGAACAGATCGGGGAGGAACTCCACTTCACCCGCTGGAAGGTCGGCCGGCTGCTGGCCGAGGCCCGGGAGGCGGGGATCGTACGGATCGAGGTCGTCCACCCCAAGGCCCGGATGCGCGGCCTGGAGGATCGGCTGCGCGACGCCTTCGGGCTGCGCGACGCCGTCGTGGTCGCCGCCGATCGCGCGGACGACGAGCGGCTGCGTGCCCGGGTCGCCGAGGCCGGCGCCGACTACCTCACCCGGCTGAACCCGTCGCCGCGCCAGCTCGGCATCTCCTGGGGCCGCACCCTCGACCTGCTCGCCGCGCGCCTCCATCCCGGCTGGGCGACCGGGGTCCACGTCGTCCAGATCAACGGCGGCCTCAGCCGCTCCCGCACCCCCACCTCCGCCCAGGACATGGCGGGCCGGATCGCCCACCTCGCGCAGGGCACCCTCAGCGTCCTGCCCGTGCCGTCCATCGTGGAGCAGGAGACCACCCGCCGGCTCCTGGAGCAGGACAGCGCGGTCGCCGACGTCCTCGATCAGGCCGCCGCCGCGGACACCGTGCTGTTCAGCCCCGGCGGCATAGGAGCCGACTCGGTGCTGGTCAGCTCCGGCTATCTGACCGCCGACGACCTGGCGTCCCTGGCCGCCGCCGGAGCCGTCGGCGATGTCGCGGGCCGCTTCATCGACGCCCGGGGAGCCATCGTCGACCAGCCGCTCGACGACCGCACCCTGGGGCTCCCGCTGGAACACCTGCGCAACAGCGCCGTCTCCGTGGCCGTCGTCTCGGGCACCGCGAAACACGCCGTCTGCGCCGCCGTGGTCACCAGCGGCCTGTGCAACACCCTCGTCACCGATCAGCACACCGCGTCCCACCTGCTCACCACGCAGCAGCGGGAGGAGACGTGAGCACGGAGAGCCAGAAAGGAGGAGCCATGAGCCCTCACGACACCGAAGCCCGGCCGGCCGGCGGGGACATACCGCGGCTGGTCATGCGCGACATCGTCAAACGCTTCCCCGGCACCCTCGCCAACGACGGTGCCGACCTGGTCGTGCGTCCCGGGGAGGTCCATTGCCTGCTCGGGGAGAACGGCGCGGGCAAGAGCACCCTGATGAAGATCCTGGCCGGCTCCTACCAGCCGGACGCGGGCGAGATTCTCCTCGACGGCGAGCCGGTCACCCTCGCCGGCCCGCAGGCGGGACTGGCCGCCGGCATCTCCGTGATCTACCAGGAACTGGACCTCGTACCGGACCTGACCGTCGCCCAGAACCTGCTGCTCGGCCACGCACCGGCATGGGGCCCCGTCGTACGCCGCAAAGAGCGCGCCGAACTGGCCAGGGCCGCCATCGCCCGGGTCGGCGGCGACTTCTCGGTCCACACTCCCGTCCGCGCGCTGCCCATCGCGGCGCAGCAGCTCACCGCGATCGCCAGGGCGCTGACGGCCGACGCCCGTCTCATCGTCATGGACGAGCCCTCCGCCACCCTCGGCGAGAGCGACCTGCGCACGGTGTTCGAAGTGATCCGCTCCCTCACCGCGCAGGGGCGCTCCGTCATCTACATCTCGCACCGCCTGGACGAGGTCATGGAGATCGGCGACCGCGCCACGGTGATGCGCGACGGCCGCTCGGTCGCCGTCCGGGACCTGGCCACCACGACGGCGGACGAACTGGTCGCCGACATGATCGGTGAGAACCGGGAACTCGTCGGTACCACCGACCGGCCCAGGCCCGACGGCCCGCCCCTCCTGGAGATCCGTTCCGCACGGAGCCCGGGACTGATCGACATCAAGGGCATCGAGGTCCGGGCGGGCGAGATCGTCGGACTCGCGGGGCTCGGCGGCGCCGGGCGCACCACCCTCCTCAAAGCCCTGTTCGCCGACACCCGGGCCACCGTCTCCGTGGCCGTCGACGGCAAAGACCTCCGGCTGAGCAGTCCCGCCGCGGCTGTACGGGCCGGTCTGGCCCTCGTACCGGAGAGCCGCAAGGAACAAGGGTTGATGCTGGACCTGTCCGTCGCACGCAACGCGGCCGTCACCGCGCTGAACCGCCCGCCCTGGCTGTTCCCCCGACGCCTCGGCCGGCGGCTCGCCTCCCCGGTCATCACCGATCTCGGAGTGCGGTGCTCCTCGCCGGACCAGCCGGTCGGCAAGCTCTCCGGCGGCAACCAGCAGAAGGTCGTGCTGGCGAAGTGGATCACCAGGGGCGACATCCGGGTCCTGCTGCTCGACGAACCCACCCGCGGCCTGGACGTGGGGGCCAAGGCCGACCTCTACCGCCAGGTGCGCCACCTCGCCGACCAGGGCGTGGCCGTCCTGCTGGCCAGCAGCGAACTGAGCGAACTGACCGCCAACGCCGACCGCGTCTGGGTCCTGCACGAAGGCCGCAACGTGGCCTGCTTCGACCCCCGCACCACCGACGAGAACACCATCGCGCACACCGTCATCACCGGTGCGGCACCCCCTGGTGCGACATCCACCGGAGCGACACTCCCTGGAGCATCCTCATGAGCACATCCACCACGGTGGCCGACCCGAAATCCGCCTCCGGCGGCAGCGGTCCGGGGTCGCCCTCGCCCCGGTGGCGGGGCGCCGACCTCATCGTCAGGTTCAACCTGGTACTCGTCTTCCTGGCGCTGTGTGTGGTCGCGAGCCTGCTCGCCCCCGAGTTCCTCACCGTCCGCAACATGTCGAACCTGCTGCAGCAGTCCGCGCTCACGGGCATCGTCGCCGTCGGGATGACCCTCGTCATCCTCACCGCCGGGATCGACCTCTCGGTGGGGAGCGTCGCCGCCTTCGGCGGCATGACCGTCGCCCTGCTGATCGACCACGACATCAACTTCGTGCTGGCCATCGTCGTGAGCCTGGCCGCCGGCGCCGCCTTCGGCGCTGTCATGGGCGGACTGTCGGCCTACCTGTCGCTGCCCGCGTTCATGACCACCCTCGCCGGACTCACCGCCATCCGCGGTCTGACCTACCTGCTGACCGACGGCGAGCCGGCCGGGGGCGAGATCCCGCACGCCTTTCAGCTCCTCGGCGGCGGATTCGTCGGGTACGTGCCCATCGTCGGCCTGGTCTTCGTCGCGGTCGCCATCGCTGCCGGACTGCTGCTGCGCGGGACGACGTTCGGCGAGTACATCTACGCCGTGGGCAGCAACAAGGAGGCCGCGCGGCTCTCCGGACTGCCGGTGCGTGGCGTGATCACCGCGGTCTTCGCCATCTCCGGCGCGCTCTCCGCCCTCGCCGGGGTGCTGCTCACCTCACGGCTCACCATCGGTCAGCCCACCGCGTTCAACGGCCTCGAACTGGACGCCATCGCCGCCGTCGTCCTCGGCGGCACCAACCTCTTCGGCGGACGCGGCGGCGTCATGGGCACCTTCGTCGCCGTGCTGCTCCTGTCCGTGCTGCGCAACCTCTGCAACCTGATGGGCCTCGGCTCGTTCTTCCAGATGGTCGTCACCGGACTGATCCTCGTGGTCGCGCTCATCCTCAACATGCTCATAGAGAAGCGAGGTTCCCGTGCCTGACACCGCCGGCCCCGCCCCCCAGGCACCCCCGGCCCCCGCGCACAGCAACGCCGCGCTGCGTGCCCTCCTGGACTCGCTGCCCGGCGTCGACGAGGCGGGCGTGCACGCCCGCGTCGCCGACCTGGCGACCCGCTCGGTGAAGACGACCGCCAAGGCCCACGCCATCGACCTGGCCATCCGCATGGTCGACCTGACGACTCTCGAGGGCGCCGACACCCCCGGCAAGGTACGCGCCCTGTGCACGAAGGCCCTGTTGCCGGACCCCACCGACCGCACGGTTCCGCCGGTGGCCGCCGTCTGCGTCTACCCCGACCTCGTCGGCGTGGCGGTGCGCGCCCTGGAGTCCACGTCCGTGGGCGTCGCTTCCGTCGCCTCCGCCTTTCCCGCGGGACGCGCACCGCTGGAGGTCCGCCTTCTCGACACCCGGTACGCGGTCGCCGACGGCGCCACCGAGATCGACATGGTGATCGACAGGGGAGCCTTCCTCGCCGGGGACTACCGCAAGGTGTACGAGGAGATCGTCGCCGTCAAGGAGGCCTGCGGCCGTTCCGACGGCCCGCCGGCCCATCTGAAGGTCATCCTGGAGACCGGTGAACTGGCCGGGTACGACGCCGTACGCCGTGCGTCCTGGCTGGCGATGCACGCGGGGGCCGACTTCATCAAGACGTCCACCGGCAAGGTCGCGCCCGCCGCGACCCCTGCCGTCACCCTGATCATGCTCCAGGCGGTGCGCGACTTCCGCGCCGCGTCCGGTCGCCAGGTCGGTGTCAAACCCGCCGGCGGCATCCGCACCACCAAGGACGCCCTGCGCAACCTCGTCATGGTGAACGAGACGGCAGGACCCGACTGGCTCGATCCCCACTGGTTCCGCATCGGTGCCTCCAGCCTGCTCAACGATCTGCTGATGCAGCGGTCGAAGCTGACGACCGGCACGTACCCCGGTCCTGACTACTACTCCGCGGACTGAAAGGGATCAAGCGCACATGTCGGACCGCCCCGAGCCCCGTACCGTCCCCACCCGGCAGGAATCCGCCGGGCCGGGCGCCCTCCTCTACGCCCCCGCACCCGAATCCAGGGCCGTCGTCTCACTGCGGCCCGCCTACGGACTCTTCGTCGACGGCGAGTTCACCGAACCGGGCGAACAGACCCTGGTCAGTGTCAACCCGGCCGACGAGGAGAAGCTCGCCGAGGTGACCTCGGCCACCGAGGCGGACCTGGACCGCGCCGTGGCCGCGGCGCGCCGCGCCTACGACGGCGTGTGGTCCCGGACCAGCCCCTCCGAGCGAGGCAAGTACCTCTACCGGATCAGCCGGATCATCCAGGACCGCGCCCGCGAACTCGCCGTGCTGGAGTCCCTCGACAACGGCAAACCCATCAAGGAGACCCGGGACGTCGACATCCCGCTCGCGGCCGCGCACTTCTTCTACTACGCGGGCTGGGCCGACAAACTCGCCTTCGTCTCGCCGGGCGTTCCCGCACCGCGGCCGCTCGGCGTCGCGGCCCAGGTCATCCCGTGGAACTTCCCCCTGCTGATGCTCGCCTGGAAGATCGCCCCGGCGCTCGCGGCAGGCAACACCGTGGTCCTCAAACCCGCGGAGACCACCCCGCTGACCGCCCTGGTCTTCGCCGAAATCTGCCAGGAGGCCGAACTGCCGCCCGGTGTGGTCAACATCGTCACCGGCGCGGGTGCCACCGGCCGGGCGCTCGTCGCCCACCCCGGCGTGGACAAGGTGGCGTTCACCGGTTCCACCGAGGTGGGCCGGGAGATCGCCGCGACCGTCGCCGGCACGTCCAAGCGGGTCACGCTGGAACTCGGCGGCAAGGGCGCCAACATCGTCTACGCGGACGCGGCGCTCGACCAGGCGGTGGAAGGGATCGTCACAGGGATCTTCTTCAACCAGGGGCATGTGTGCTGCGCCGGGTCCCGGCTGCTGGTTCAGGAGTCCGTCGCCGAGGAGGTCATGCACCGGCTCAAGGAACGGGTGGCCCGGCTGAGGCTCGGCGACCCGCTGGACAAGAACACCGACATCGGCGCCATCAACTCCGCCGCCCAGCTCGCCCGTATCCAGGACCTCGCCGAGGCGGGCCGGAACGAGGGAGGCGAACAGTGGTCCCCGCCCTGCGAACTGCCCTCCCGCGGCTACTGGTTCGCGCCCACCGTCTTCACCGGGATCACCCAGGCCCACCGGATCGCCCGTGAAGAGATCTTCGGGCCGGTGCTCTCCGTCCTGACCTTCCGCACCCCGGAAGAGGCCGTCGAGAAGGCCAACAACACCCCCTACGGCCTCTCCGCGGGAATCTGGACGGAGAAGGCCAGCAGGATCCCCTGGACCGCGAACCGGCTGCGTGCCGGAGTGATCTGGTCCAACACCTTCAACAAATTCGATCCCACGAGCCCCTTCGGGGGCTACCGCGAGTCCGGCTACGGGCGCGAAGGCGGACGGCACGGACTGGAGGCGTACCTCAATGGCTGACACCGACACGGCCACGGCACCCGAACCCGCATCGACGGCTCAGGATCCGGCTCCGGCGTCCCGACGGCTGCCGGTGCACAAGACCTACAAGCTCTACCTCGGTGGCGCCTTCCCCCGCTCCGAGTCGGGCAGGAGCATCCCCGTGACCTCATCGGACGGCGCCCACCTGGCCAACGCCGCGCTCGCCTCACGCAAGGACGCCAGGGACGCCGTCGTCGCGGCGCGCGCCGCGTTCGGTCCCTGGGCTTCGCGGTCGGCCCAGCTCAGAGGCCAGATCCTCTACCGGATCGCCGAAATGATGGAGGGCCGCCGCGCCCACTTCGTGCAGGAGACCGTCGACGCGCAGGGCATCGACGAGGCAACTGCGCAGGACGTCGTCTCCGCCGCGATCGACCGCTGGGTCTACTACGCGGGATGGACCGACAAGATCGCGCAGGTGCTGGGCGGAGGCAACCCGGTGGCGGGACCCTACGAGAACAACTCGTCCCCCGAACCCACGGGTGTCGTCGCGGTCCTCGCCCCCCAGGACTCACCACTGCTCGGGCTGGTCTCGGTCGTCGCCCCGGTGATCGCCGCGGGCAACACCGCGGTCGTGGTGGCGAGCGAGCGCGCCCCGCTGCCCGCCGTCACCCTGGCCGAGGCGCTCGCCACCTCGGACCTGCCCGGCGGGGTCGTCAACGTCCTCACCGGCCGCACCGCCGAGATCGCGCCGACCCTGGCCGCGCACGCCGACGTCAACGCACTCGACCTGGCCGGAGCGGGAGACCTCGCCACGCGGTTGGAGACCGCGGCGGCGGCCACCCTCACCCGGGTGCTGCGCCCGGAACCGTCCCCGGACTGGAACGCGTTGCCGGGCCTCGCCCGCATCACGCCGTTCCTGGAGACGAAGACCGTCTGGCAGACCGTCGGACGGTGAACGGCCCGTGGTGTGCCGGCCACTTCCGGCCTCGGCCCTCGGCGCGGACCGGTGGCCGGGTCGGAGCGGCGTCGGGAGACCGGCAGGGGACCGGGGCAACCGGAACCGCCCGTTCGGGCAGTGATGCTGCCCTGAGGCTTCCTGACGTGGCCCTCGCGGTGCGTTTCACTCGGTGAGTGAGCCTTTGGACTTCCCTGGAACCCGCCTCCGCGACTGTGGACCCGGGTGGCAGTACGACGGTGCGGCTGCGGCTGCGCAACACCGGTGACGTGGTGGACGAGTACCACTTCGAAGTGGTGGGGGATCTGGCTCCCTGGGCGAGAGTGGAGCCGCAGTCGCTGCGGTTGTTTCCGGGTACGACGGGTTCGGTGGAGCTGACGTTCGCTCCGCCGCGCACTCCGGACGCGACCGCGGGTCCCAATCCGTACGCGGTCCGTGTCACGCCGGTCGAGCATCCGGAGGCGGTGACCGTTCCGGAGGGGAATCTGACGATCACTCCGTTCACGGAGGTGCGGGCGGAGTTGGTGCCGCCGACCGTGAAGGGCCGGTTCCGCGGGCGTCCGAAGCTGGCCGTGGACAACGTGGGCAACACGAAGCTGACGGCTTCGGTGAGCGGCAGCGACAACGGCGATCAGCTGTCGTACGAGATCCATCCGAGCAGTGTGCAGATCGAGCCGGGCCGTGCGGCGTTCGTGAAGACGACGCTGAAGCCGCGGCAGATCATCTGGTTCGGCTCGAAGGAGCAGCGGCCCTACACCCTGGCCGTGCAGCGCTCCGGTGTCACACCACTGGACGTCGAAGGCATGTATGTCCAGCGGGGGTTCCTGCCGCGCTGGCTCGCCACCTTCTTCGGTATCTTCCTGGCCCTCGCGGTCACCTTCGTGATGCTGTGGATCGCGTACAAGCCGCAGGTGCGCAGCGCCGCCACGGAGAAGCTGGAAGACGCCGGAATCAGTACCCTGGCGCCCTCTCCGTCGCCGTCCGTCGAGGCCCCGAAGGCTCCCTCCGTCGAGCCGGAGCCCTCCGAGTCCGCCGCGGGCGACTCGGGTGGCGGCGGAGGGGGCGCGGCCCCGCAGCCGACGAAGGACAAGCCCAAGAGCGTGGTGCCCGCCTCCGACATCCTCCTGCAGAACGCCGACACCAGGAAGTGCGCCGACATCCCGGGCAAGGGGAAGGGCGCGCAGGACGGCCGGGTGCAGCAGTTCGCGTGCAACGAGAGCACCGACGACAACCAGCTCTGGGATCTCGACGTGCGCTACCCGAAGCTCGGCCCCAGGGGCTCGGGCCTGTTCGTGATCCGCAATGTCAAGGACCAGTTGTGCATGGACCTGCCGGGTACCGGGGCTCAGCCCATCCACACGGCGATCAGCGAGTCCGTCTGCGTCGGCACGGTCGACGACAACCAGCTGTGGTGGGTCGACAAGCAGGAGAGCGGCGCCTACTGGATCCGCAACTACGCCAGCAACAACAAGTGTCTCGAAGTGGGCGGGAACGCGCCCACCACTGACGAGGTACGACTCTTGATCTTCGACTGCACCAACACCGACGACCAGGAGTGGAAGATCGTTCACCCCTCGAAGACCTGAGACACGACTCCCGGAAATCGGCCCCGGCCGGTCCCGGGAACGTCTCAGAACTGTCACCGGGTGACCCGGAACGCAGGGGTGTCCCGTGTCTCGGGTGTCGGACCGCGGAGATCGCCGCGGTGACACCTACGGGGAGACGGAATCTCATGAACAGCAAGCGTTTCGCGTTGATCGCCTCGTCCGCCGTGGCCGGTGCCCTGATGCTGACGGCCTGCAACGGCGACGACCTCGCGCAGGACGGGGCCCACGCGTCGGCGGGCGGGCACGTGTCGGCGGACTCCGCTCAGGCCGCGGGGGCGATCGGCCGCTACGGCAAGGACGCGGAGGGGGCGGCGTTCTTCGCCTCGGCCCTCACCGGCGACAACGAGGTGCCCGTGGAGGGCAAGCCGGCGGTCGGCGACAAGGACGGCCGGGCCGTGGCGTTCCTGCGCGTCCAGGGCCAGGACGTGTCCTTCGCACTGGCCTGGAGCGGCACGGCGACTCCGACACTGGCGCACCTGCACCAGGGCGGCCGGGGAGTCAACGGCGATGTGAAGATCCCGTTCTTCACCGAGAAGCTCAAGGACGGCAGTTCGCACGTCTACGGCACCGTGAAGGTGCGGGACGCCGCGCTGCTGGGTGACATCAAGGCCCACCCCGAGAAGTTCTACTTCAACCTGCACACCGACGAGTTCCCCGGCGGCGCCGTCCGCGGCCAGGCGGTCGCCCTGCCCGGCAGTGTCGACCTGCCGAAGACCGTCCAGGACTCCAGGCTGCGCGGTGTCGTGAAGGGATCCCAGGTCTACGCCTGCACCGAACAGCCCGACGGCACCCACGCGTTCACCCAGGACAACGTCGACGCCACCCTCCAGGGCGACATCGACCACACCTTCGCCCAGCCCGGTCCGGCGGGCCCGCCGCAGTGGATCGCGCCCGACGGCTCGTCCGTCACCGGCAGCGTCGTCAACAAGTTCGACAACGGCAAGGGCAACATCCCCGAACTCATCCTGAAGGCGACGCAGACGGGTGCGGCGGAGGGGCTTCTCGCCAGGACGCAGGTCGTCCTGCGGCTCAACACCGAGGGCGGGGTGGCCCCCGCGGGCACCTGCGACGCCGCCGCCCACCCGACAGCCCGGGTGCCCTACTCCGCCGACTACCTCTTCCTCGCCACTCGGTGACACACCGGCACGTCGGGAGGGCGGGCCGCGACGCGCGGGCCGCGATGGGGACGAGGCAGGGACGACCATGAACACGTACGACGAGATGACCACGTACCGCCGGAGAACCGCGTTCGCCGCGGGGGCCGTGGTGCTGGCCCTGGCGCTGTCCGCCTGCGGATCGGACCGGCCCGGCACGCGTGGTGCGGCGCGGGCCGGGGCGGAGCCGTCGGGGCAGATCACGCTGGAGGTGGTCGAGGAGCCGGCGGTGCCCCTGAGTTCCGCGGGCGCGGTCCCGGACGGCACGGCGCAGGCGGGCACCGCGCGGCCCGCCCTCGGCGTCCTGGACAGTCCTGAGCTCGGCCGGGTGCTGCAGGACAGGAACGGCAGGACGCTCTACCTGTTCACGAAGGACACGCCCTGGCCGATGCGGACGGCCTGTGACGCGAAGTGCCTGGAGAAGTGGACGCCCAGCGAGCCCGTCACGGCGGCGGAGGCGAAGGCCGCGGGTCTTGAC
Organism: Streptomyces sp. CWNU-52B; assembly: GCF_047444975.1. Taxonomy (NCBI): domain Bacteria; kingdom Bacillati; phylum Actinomycetota; class Actinomycetes; order Kitasatosporales; family Streptomycetaceae; genus Streptomyces; species Streptomyces sp. CWNU-52B. The sequence goes on from NZ_JBLFJV010000039.1 coordinate 56,574, forward strand.
CCCGGTGTCCTCTCCCCGTTCACCACGCCGGACGGGCGGACGCAGGAGTCCTTCAACTGCTGGCCCGCGTACACCTTCAAGGGCGACGAGAAGCCCGGAGACACGAAGGGGCAGGGGGTGGGAGGGGTGTGGTTCGCGGTCAAGGCGGACATCCCCCGGAGCGACCGCGGAAGGACCGTGCCCGCGGCGAAGGCGCACGTCAGAGGTCAGTGACGGCCGGGGTGGTCCGCTCGTCACTCTTTCGGCACTGCCCGCTGCCTACCGTCGGTTCCGCATCGTGATCCCTTCCCCGTGTGCCTCCGCGACCGGGCAGCCCCCCGCCTGCCCGGACGGAGCACCGGTGTGACAGAGAATTAGGAACCAGTCACCATGACCGTAACTGCGGGCATCGCTCCCTCCACGTCCTTGCCGGCCTCCGACCCCGTGGACGACCTGGTGGAGCAGCACAGAGACGCACTCCTCGCCTACGCGCACAGGCTGCTGTCGGACCACCACCTCGCCGAGGACATCGTCCAGGAGACCTTCATCAGGGCGTGGCGTCACACGGACCGACTCCTCAACAGGGAGGGGTCCGTGCGCGGTTGGCTCTTCAAGGTCGCACGGAACCTGATCATCGACCGGTCGCGGAGCGCCTACGCGCGGCACGAGACGGTCACCACCGACAGCGGTGACCCGGCGCAGGAGGACCACACCGAACCGGCCCACGCGTCCATGGAGGCCGTGTCCCTCCTGCGGGGCGTGTCGGCGGAACACCGGAAGGTGCTCGTCTACCTCTACATCTACGGATGCACGGTGGACGAGACCGCGCGGATCCTGGGGGTGCCGTCGGGCACGGTCAGCTCACGCCGGCACCTGGCACTGCGCGCACTGCGCAACAGGCGTGCTTCGCTGGGGTATTGACCCCACCGATCCTGAAACGCACTGAAGGGCCCCACTGTTCGAAGTGGGGCCCTTCAGTGCGTCTGGGGCCGCCCGGCGCCATTTCTGCTCGGCTGGCCACAAATGGCCATGTCTGGCGTTCACTTGACCGCGTCCCGCACAGTGTGGGGCGCGGTCGCCCGTGTGTGACCCACACTGTGCGGGAGCGCCCGATGTCGGGATCGCGTACGGAGTGTCTCTGATCCGTCGCCGTCGTGCCACGTGGCGGCAACCGGGTGAGCGCCGCACGATCCTGCCCCGTACCTGCCTGCGAGCGGCGCGCCTCGCGCCCTTCGCGGAACCTGAACCACCATGTCGTACCCGCGATGTGGGGGTACCGACCACTTGTCTGTAGGGAGAATCAGAAGTGAGCCCCGAACACCGGCCCACGGCGGACGTCGCACTGCGTTTCTCGGTGCTCGGCCCTCTCAGGGCCTGGCGGCACACGACGGAGCTCAGCCTGGGGCCACCGAAACAACGGGCGCTGCTGGCCCTGCTGCTGGTGCAGACGAACCGGCCGGTGCCGCTGCACCAGATCGTCGACGCCTTATGGGACGACTCCCCGCCGGAGCACGCGGTCAACGTCGTCCACCGTCACGTCGGTGCCCTGCGCAGGCTCCTCGAACCGGAGCTGACCGAACGAGCCCGAGCCCGCGTGCTGGTGCGCGCGGCAGGCGGCTACCGGCTCGACACGGCGGACGACGCGCTGGATCTGCTGAACTTCCGGAAACTGCGCGACGCGGCGCAGGAGGCCTCGACCGCAGGGCGGCCCGCGCAGGCCGCCGGACTGTTCGTCCAGGCGCTCTCCCTGTGGCACGGGCGGACCGCCGCCGGACTTCCCCGCACGGCGCAGTCCCACACGGTCTTCGCCGGAGTCGACGCCGAGTACCTCCACGCCGCCAGGGACGCCGCCGACGCGGCGCTGGCCGCGGGACGGACGTCGGAGGTGCTCCCACTGCTCAGGCAGGCAGCCGAGAGCGACCCCCTGAACGAGTGCCTCCAGGCACGGCTCGTCCTCGTCCTCGCCGCCGAGGGTCTCGCCGCCCAGGCCCTGGACCACTACCAGGTCGTCCGGTCCCGGCTCACCAGTGAACTCGGTGTCGACCCAGGCCCTGAACTGCGGGACGCCCAGGTCCGCGTACTGCGCGGCACCGTCGCCCCGACGCGGGCCCCCCGCCCCGCGGCGACGGCCGCCGACGGCACGCCCTCCCCGGGGGTACGCCCCGCCCAACTGCCCGCGGATCTGCCCGCGTTCACCGGCAGGAGACCCGAACTGGAGTGGATGCGCGACCTGCTGCCGGTCGAGGGCGGCACCCCGACCTCTGTCGTCATCAGCGCGATCGGCGGCGCGCCGGGCGTGGGGAAGACCACGCTCGCCCTGCACTGGGCCCACCGCAACGCCCAGCACTTCCCCGACGGGCAGTTGTACGTCAACCTGCGCGGATACGACCCGGCCGGCGTCGCGCTCACTCCGTCGACGGCCATCTGCTACTTCCTGGAGGGGCTCGGCGTACCGGCCGAGGACATCCCGCCGAGCCTCGACGGCCAGGCGGCCCTGTACCGCAGTCTGCTGGCACGACGGCGCATCCTGGTGGTCCTGGACAACGCGCGCAGCGCCGAGCAGGTGCGTCCCCTCCTTCCCGGGACACCGACCTGCCTCACGGTGATCACCAGCCGTGAACAGATGCCCGGACTCGTCGCCGCCAACGGAGCGCGCTCCCTGCGCCTGGACATCCTGACCGCCGAGGAGTCCATCGAGTTCATGTCGCGGCGGCTGGGCGAGGCACGCGTCACGGCCGACCGGCAGGCGGCGCTCAGCATCGCCGAACAGTGCGGGCGGCTGCCCCTCGCCCTGGCCATCGTGTGCGCGCGTGCGGAAGGCCACCGGGCCGCGCCGCTCGCCGACATCGCCGCGGAACTGGAGGAGAGCCGCGACGACCTCGGTGTCTTCGGCGCCGGCGACCCGGCCACCGACACCCGCTCGGTCTTCTCCTGGTCGTACCGCACCCTGACCCCGGCGGCGGCCCGGGTCTTCCGGCTGCTGTGGATGTGTCCGCCCCACGGCGTCTCCCCGCAGGCCGTGGCGAGCCTCGCGGGACTGCCCGTCGCACAGACCCGTCCCGTGCTGTCCGAACTCACCCGGGCCAGCCTCTGGACCGAACCCGTGCCCGGCCTCTACAGCTCCCACGAACTGCTGCGGACCTTCAGCCAGGAGCTCTCCCTGGCCGACGACTCGGCCGACGCCCGCGAGGAGGCCCGCCGTCGGCTCTTCGACCACTACCTGCACAGCGCGCGCGGAGCGGCCACCCAGCTGTACACGCACCGGGAGCCCCTCCCGCTGCCGCCCGCCGCCCCCGGTACGCAGGTCATCTCCTTCACCGACACGGACCGCGCGGCCAAGTGGCTCGTCCGGGAGATGCCGGCGCTGGAGGCGGTCATCACCCGGGACAGCGGTCACGGCACCGGGGCGCACGCCTGGCGCATGGCCACGACCCTCGAACTCGTCCTGGACCGGCGGGGACGCCGGGAGGAACAGATCGAGCTCCACACCACGGCCCTCGCCGGCGCGCAGCGGCTCGGAGAGACACAGGGCGAGGCCCATATGCACCGGGTGCTCGGCTTCGCCCACGTCCGGACGAACGACCACGTGCGCGGCGCCGCGCACCTGGAACGGGCGTTGGAGCTGTTCACCGAGATGGGGGACGTCCCCTTCACCGCGCTGACCCACCGGTACCTGGCCTTCCTGGCGAACGCCCGGCAGGACCACCGCGAGGCGCTGGCGCAGTACAAGATCGCCTGTGCCCTGTACACGCGGACGCGGGCCTACGTCGGTATCGCGAGCGTCACCAACGAGGTCGCCTGGACCCGCCTTCTCCTGCACGAGTACGAGGAGGCGCTGGGGGACTGCCGCCGCGCGGTCCGCATCGCGCACAGGTCGGGGAACAGGAACATCGAAGCGGCGGCCTGGGACACCATGGGGGTCGCACACCACCGGCTCGGACAGTACGACGAGGCGCTGGAGGCCTTCGACCAGGCGCTCGCCCACTACCGCGCGCTCAACGACGCCTCGCTGACCGCCGACACCCTCGTCCACCGGGGTGAGGCCCTCGCCGTCATCTCCCCCCAGGAGGCGCGCCAGGCGTGGAAGGAGGCACTGGAGATACTCGACGCCCTCGGGCACGCGGAGGCCGACCGGCTGCGGGAACTGCTGGAGGGACCCGACGAGGACCCACCGAGGAACCGGCCGGCCACCATGAACATCTGATCCCCTCTGCCCCTCTGCCCCTCTGCCCCTCTGTCCCGCGCCCTCGCCGCCGCTCCGGAAGCGGTCGCCGGTCACTTGCCGTAGGCCTGCTTCCAGCGTGCCCGGTGCCGGACGTCCCCCTGTCCCCGGCCGTTCAGACCGCTCAGCGAGGAGAGGGGCACTCCGTTGTTCCACAGCCCGAGGAGATCCCGGTGCACGGCGAGGATGCCGTGCTCCACGGCGAACCGCTCCGAGGGGCGGCTGAAGCGCGTGGTCGTCACGAAGACGGCCAGGTCCGCCCGGAAGTGGACCCACGCGCCCAGCAGATCACGCAGTTCGCGGCTGGCGATCGTGCTGCTCGGCGCGTACCGCTTGCACTGGATCACCATGGCCCGGCCGTCGGGGAGACGCCCGAGGACATCGGCGCCGTTGTCGTGCGAACCGCCGACCCGCCGCACCTGGGTGCAGCCGTCGCGCCGGCACAGCTCCGCCACCAGCTCCTCGAACTCCGTGCCGGTCATCGCGTCCGCCTCGGCGAGGGTCCGCCGGCCGGCCGCCACCTCGTCGGCCCGGCGCCAGTGCCGGTCCCGTGCCCGCGCGAGCCGGTCCGTGCGCCACAGCCACCAGCCCGTCGTCCCGACGACACCGAGGAGCAGGGCTGCCGTGAGATACGGCCACACGGTGGACCAGAAGACCACCAGGAGCCCCAGCGCCGCACCGCCGCCGACCGCGGCCGACCTCAGCCGCGCCTTCCGCCGTCTGCGAGCAGCCGCACCCCGACCTCGCCGAGCAGCCATACCGGCCTCACCCTCCCCCTCGGGCCGACGTCCCTGATGGGCAGTCTGGCGAGAACGGACCGCCGCGAGTAGGGCGCAAGTCGGCCAGGGCTTGGATCGGAAGTTAGCTTAGGCTAACCTTTGTAGGTGTCGAAGATCTCCAGGTTGATGCCCCAGCGGCCCCGGCTGTTCCGCTGCCACGTCGTGCGCGGTGAGCGTCGCACGCCCTCGATGCAGCGGGTCACCGTGACAGGGGCGGACCTCACCACGTACCCATGGCGCGGCTACGACCAGTGGTTCCGGCTGTTCCTGCGCAAACCCCACCAGGAGCGGTTCGTACTGCCGGAGATCTCCGGTGCGAGCTGGTGGAAGCCGTTCCTCGCCCTTCCGGAGGAGGAGCGGGCGCACTGCGCCAACTACACCGTGGCCGACTTCCGCCCTGCCGGGGCCGGGCTCGACGCCGAGCTCGACATCGACTTCGTCGTGCACTGCGGTCCCGGTGGTGAGCCGGAGGGGGCCGCCGCGATCTGGGCCTGCGCCGCGACCCCCGGTGAGGAACTCGCCCTGCTCGACCAGGGGTTGCTCTTCGACTGCCCCGACGACGCCTCCGACGTGCTGCTCGTCGCCGACGAGAGCGGTCTGCCCGCGACGGCCGGCATCCTGCGTTCGCTGCCTCGGGACGCCGTCGGCCGTGTCATCCAGGAGGTCCCGACCGCGGGTGACCGGCGCGTTCTCGAGGCGCCTGCCGGGATGAGCATCACCTGGGTCGTACGCGACGACCCGTCCGCGGTCCCCGGCGCCGCCGCGCTGGCCCAGCTGCGCCGGCACGTACCGGCCGCCGACCCGAAGGCGTACGCCTTCGTGGTGGGGGAGTCGACGCTCGCCACGGAGAGCCGCCGCCATCTGCACCGCTCGGGACTGCCGAAGTCGCGCATCACCTTCTCCGGCTTCTGGAAGCGCGAGACGCACGAGGTGCGAGAGACGCGTGAGGCGCACGAGAAGGCCACGGCCTGACAGGCGGACGGACGGGGCAGGTGGGTCAGGTGGGCCGGGTCGACAGGCGTGTGCGCGTCACCAGGGAACTGCCCACGCTCGCCGCGGGCGAGGTGGACGTGCCGTTCGTGATCAAGGGGTACGAGGAGGTCGTCACCGCCGACACGGCGTGGAACGAGCACTCGCACCCGTGGCACGAACTCCTCTGGAACGAGCACGGGGCGTCCACCGCCGTGGTGGGTTCCCAGGTCTGGTGCGTCACGCCGACCCTGGGCCTGTGGATGCCGGCCGGGCAGCTGCACTCCGCGTCCGCGGTCGCGGGCACCGCCTTCCGCGCCCACTTCTTCCGCCACGGCACGGTGTCGGCGTTGTCCGAGCTGTCCGACGCGCCGGTGGCCGTGGAGATCACCCCGCTGCTCCGCCTCCTGCTGGAGCGGCTGGAGGAGCCGGATCTGCCGTCGCGCTCCCGGTCCGTGACGGAGGCGACGGTGCTCGACGTCCTCCAGCCGTCGCCCCGTGCGCTGCTGGTCCAGCTGCCCACCTCCGCGCTGCTGCGGCCGATCGTGGACGCGGTCCGCGCCGACCCCTCCCATCAGCGGACACTCACCGGCTGGGCGGCCTCGCTCGGGTGCAGCGCCCGCACGCTGACCCGCGCGTTCAGGGCTGAGACGGGCACCAGTTTCGCCCGCTGGGTGGCGGCGGTCAGGGCCCAGCACGCCGTCCAACTGCTGTCCCTCGGCTGCGAGGTCGACATGGTGGCCGACGCGGTGGGCTACCGCTCGGCGAGCGCCTTCGGGGCGGCTTTCCGGCGTACGACGGGCATGACTCCGGGTCGGTTCCGCGCCCCCTGAAGAGGGCCGCCCCGCCGGCGGTCCGCGCGGATGTCCCGATCGCTACAAGGGCTGTCGAGAAAGCTCGATTGATACGCGCCGCCCAACTCCATACTCTGTGCAGGTAAGCCTTACCTAAGTTGCTGGTGTGCGTGGGGTGCCCTGCTCCACGACTCACGGTTCGCGGGTCCTCCGCTGTGAGCCCGCCCGGCACCCCGAATGAAAGTGGACACGGGTCGATGAGAACCCCACGCCTTCGTGCGCTCGCCCTCGCGGCGACCCTCCTGCTCGGACTCACCGCCTGTGGCGGTGGATCCGACGACTCGGACGACAGCGGTGCCGCGGACGCCGGCGCCAAGAGCTCGGGCCGGTTCCCCGTGACGATCAAGCACGCGCTCGGCACCACCGTCGTACCGTCCGAGCCCAAGCGTGTCGCCACCGTGAACTGGGCCAACGACGAGGTGCCGCTGGCCCTCGGGGTCGTCCCCGTCGGCATGGCCAAGGCCAACTTCGGCGACGACGACGGGGACGGGGTGCTGCCCTGGACCGAGGCCAGGCTCAAGGAACTCGACGCCAAGACGCCGGTCCTGTTCGACGAGACCGACGGCATCGACTTCGAGGCCGTCGCCGACACCCGGCCGGACGTCATCCTCGCCTCGTACTCCGGACTGACCGAGCAGGACTACGAGACCCTCAGCCAGATCGCCCCCGTGGTGGCCTACCCCGAGGCCGCCTGGGCGACCCCGTGGCGCGACATCATCCGCCTGAACAGCAAGGCCATCGGACTCGCGGCCGAGGGCGACGAGCTGATCGGCGACCTGGAGGGGCAGATCACCAAGACCGTCGCCAAGTACCCCCAGCTGAAGGGGAAGTCGGCGATGTTCATGACGCACGTGTCGTCCAAGGACGTCAGCGAGGTCGGCTTCTACACGACCCACGACACCCGCACGCAGTTCTTCACCGACCTCGGCATGAAGATCCCGGCCAGTGTCTCCGGGCCGTCCGGCGCGACGAAGAAGTTCGTGCTCACCAAGAGCGCCGAGCGCATCGACGACTTCAACGACGTCGACATCATCACCGGCTACGGCGACGACAAGGGCGAGCTGCTCAAGGCCCTCCAGAAGGACCCGCTCACCTCGAAGCTGGCCGCGGTCGAGAGGGACTCCCTCTACCTGCTGCCCGGCAGCACCCCGCTCGCCACCGCCGCGAACCCGACACCGCTCTCCATCCCGTACGTCCTGGACGACTATGTGGCAGCGCTCGCCAAGGCCGCGGACAAGGCCGCGTGAGCGTCACCCACATCCCGCGCGCCCCGGACGTCGTCCCCGTACGGCGTCCGGCGCGCGTGCGCGTCAGCTGGCTCCTCGTGGTCACCGCGGTCCTGATCGCCGTCATGACCGCCTCCCTCGCCTTCGGCTCCCGTGACGTCGCCTGGTCCGACGTGTGGTCGGCGCTCGGCGGGGCGGACCACACCCTGGAACAGGCCGCGGTCGCCAAACGCATACCGCGCACCCTGCTGGCCGTCGTCGTGGGCGCCGCCCTCGGACTCGCCGGCGCGGTGATGCAGGGGGTGACCCGCAACCCGCTGGCCGACCCCGGCATCCTCGGCGTCAACATGGGGGCCTCCCTCGCGGTGGTCACCGCCATCGCCTCCTTCGGCCTCTCCTCGGCGGCCGGCTACATCTGGGTGGCGATGCTCGGCGCCGGCCTGACGGCGGCCTTCGTCTACGGCGTCGGCTCGCTGGGCCGCGGCGGCGCCACCCCGCTGAAGCTGGCCCTCGCCGGCGCCGCCATCTCGGCCGCGCTCGCCTCCCTGGTCAGCGCCGTCGTCCTGCCGCGCAACGACATCGCCGACACCTTCCGGCTGTGGCAGATCGGCGGCGTCGGCGGCGCCTCGTACGCGCAGCTCGGCAGCGTCGTACCGTTCCTCGCCGTGGGGTTCGTGCTCTGCCTCGCCTCCGCGCGGGCCCTCAACTCGCTGGCCCTGGGCGACGACCTGGCCGCCGGACTCGGTGAACGTGTCGCCCTCGTGCGGGCCACCGCCGCCCTCGGCGCGGTCGTCCTGTGCGGCGCCTCCACCGCCGTCGCCGGACCGATCGGGTTCGTCGGACTCGTCGTACCGCACGCCTGCCGGCTGCTGGTCGGGGTGGACCACCGCTGGCTGCTGCCGTTCTCCGCGCTGAGCGGTGCCGTCCTGCTGACCGTCGCCGACGTGGTGGGCCGGGTCGTGGCCCGGCCGTCGGAGATCGACGTGGGGATCGTGACCGCGCTGGTCGGCGCCCCCTTCTTCATCCACATCGTCCGCCGACAGAAGGTCAGATCCCTGTGACCGCTCCCGCCGTCCCCGGCCCGTCCGTGGTGCGGACCGTCACCGCGACCGTGACCCGCCTCCGGGTCCGCCGCGCCCACCGGCGCCGCCTGATCGTCCTGGCGCTGCTGGTCCTCGTGGCCGCCGCGTTCGCCACGACGCTGATGGCCGGGCACACCTTCTACCCGGCCCGCGACGTGCTGCGCGTGATCATGGGTGAACAGGTGCCGGGCGCCTCCTTCACCGTCGGTACGCTGCGGCTGCCGCGCGCGGTGCTCGCCCTGACCGCCGGGTTCAGCTTCGGCATCGCGGGAGTCACCTTCCAGACGATGCTCCGCAACCCGCTCGCCAGCCCCGACATCATCGGCATCAGCGCGGGCGCGAGCGCGGCCGCGGCCATCGCCATCGTGGTCCTCTCGCTGAGCGAGACCCAGGTCTCGGTCCTGGCGATAGCCGCCGCGCTCGGGGTGGCGCTGCTCGTCTACACCCTCGCCTTCCGCGACGGGGTGGCCGGCACCCGGCTCATCCTGATCGGCATCGGCATCTCCGCCCTCCTCGACAGCGTCACCTCCTACGTCCTGTCGCAGGCCGCCGAATGGGACCTCCAGGAGGCGATGCGCTGGCTCACGGGCAGCCTGAACGGCACGACCTGGACGGAGACCGTGCCGGCCGTCCTCGCCGTGTTCGTACTCGGTCCCGTGCTGCTCTCCCAGGCCCGCAACCTGAGCGCGCTGAGCCTGGGCGACGACACGGCGTCCGCGCTCGGCGTCCGTGTCGAACGCACCCGCGTGATCGTCATCGTCGCCGCCGTCGGGCTCATCGCGTTCGCGACGGCGGCCGCGGGACCCATCGCCTTCGTCGCCTTCCTCTCCGGCCCGATCGCCGCCCGGCTGGTCGGCGGCGGCGGATCCCTGCTGATCCCCGCGGGCCTGGTCGGCTCGCTGCTGGTCCTGGTCGCCGACTTCACCGGCCAGTACGCCTTCGACATCCGCTATCCCGTCGGTGTCGTCACCGGCGTCCTCGGCGCCCCCTACCTCGTCTACCTGATCGTCCGCACCAACCGGGCCGGAGGCTCACTGTGACCGCGTCCCACACCCTCTCCACCGAGGACCTCACACTCGGCTACGGCGACCGTGCCGTCATCGAGGGACTGGACCTGACCCTCGCGGCCGGGCGGATCACGGTGATCGTCGGTGCCAACGCCTGCGGCAAGTCGACGCTGCTGCGCTCGATGTCCCGGCTGCTCACCCCCCGTACCGGGCGGGTCGTCCTGGACGGCAGGGAGGTCCACCGCACCCCCGCCAAGGAACTCGCCCGCACCATGGGCCTGCTGCCGCAGTCGCCGGTCACCCCCGAGGGCATCACGGTCCTCGACCTGGTCGGCCGGGGCCGCCACCCCCACCAGCGCGCGTTCTCCCGCTGGACGGCGCAGGACGACGAGGCGGTGGCCGTCGCGCTGGAGGCCACCGGTACCACCGACCTGGTGGACCGGGCGGTCGACGAACTCTCCGGCGGTCAGCGCCAGCGCGTGTGGATCGCCATGGCGCTCGCCCAGCAGACCGACCTGCTGCTCCTCGACGAGCCCACCACGTTCCTCGACATCAGCCACCAGGTGGAGGTCCTCGACCTGCTGACCGACCTGAACCGGACCCGCGGCACCACGATCGTCATGGTCCTGCACGACCTCAACCTGGCCGCGCGCTACGCCGACCGCCTCGTCGCCCTGGCGTCCGGCGGACTGCACGCGGCCGGGACCCCCGAGGAGGTGATGACCGAGGACACCGTCAGCGCGCTGTACGGCATGGAGAGCCGCGTGATGAAGGACCCGATCTCCGGCAAGCCCCTCGTCCTGCCCATCGGCCGCCACCACTCGACGGCCGACGCCACCGGTCCCGGCGAGGCCGGGCACGCGACGCCACCGGCCGTGGGCGCGGAGCCGCGTGAGCGGGACGACGAACTCCACCGGCTCTGACCTGACCGTCGGCCGACGCGCGCCGGCGCCTCACCCGCCGCGCACACCGCACCCGCCTCGCGCACCTCACGTACCTCCGTCTTTCACGTGGGCGCCACGCGGGCCTTCCCTGACGTCTGTTGCTCTTGGAACACTCCTTGCGCGTACGTTCCGGCATGCGAAGGTCCGTTCGTGAGCCGCTCCGTACGCCCCGTACCCGTCAGGACGAGAGGTCACCCAGTCATGACCGAAGTGAATCGGCGCCGTTTCCTGCAGCTGGCAGGCGGCACCGCGGCGTTCACCGCGCTGTCGGAGAGCATCGCCAAGGCCGCCGCGATCCCCGCGGGTTACCACCGGGGCACCATCGAGGACGTCGAGCACGTGGTCGTCCTGATGCAGGAGAACCGTTCCTTCGACCACTACTTCGGTGCGCTCAGGGGTGTCCGCGGTTTCGGCGACCCGCACCCGGTCGCGCTCGACAACGGCAAGTCCGTCTGGCACCAGTCCGACGGCACCAAGGACCTGCTGCCCTTCCGCCCCGAGGCCGACGACCTCGGCATGCAGTTCCTGGAGGGCCTGCCGCACAGCTGGCCCGACGGGCACGCCGCCTACAACGGCGGCAAGTACGACAAGTGGGTCCCCGCGAAGGGCGCCACCACCATGGCGTACCTGACCCGTGAGGACATCCCCTTCCACTACGCGCTCGCCGACACCTTCACCGTCTGCGACGCGTACCACTGCTCGTTCATCGGCTCCACCGACCCGAACCGCTACTACATGTGGTCGGGCTTCACCGGTAACGACGGCAAGGGCGGCGGCCCCGTCCTCGGCAACGACGAGGCGGGCTACGACTGGACGACGTACCCCGAGCGCCTGGAGGAGGCCGGGATCTCCTGGAAGGTCTACCAGGACATCGGCGACGGCCTGGACGCGGCCGGCTCCTGGGGCTGGATCCCGGACGCCTACCGCGGCAACTACGGTGACAACTCGCTGCTCTACTTCAACAAGTACCGCAACGCGAAGGCCGGCGACCCGCTCCACGACAAGGCCCGCACCGGCACCGACGCGCGCACGGGCGAGGGCTACTTCGACCGGCTGCGCGCCGACGTGGTGGGCGGCAAGCTGCCGCAGGTCTCCTGGATCGCCGCCCCCGAGGCGTTCTCCGAGCACTCCAACTGGCCCTCGAACTACGGCGCCTGGTACATCTCCCAGGTCCTGGAGGCGCTCACCGCGGATCCCGCCGTGTGGGCGAAGACGGCCCTGTTCATCACGTATGACGAGAACGACGGCTTCTTCGACCACCTCGTCCCGCCGCTGCCGCCGCGCTCCGCCGAGCACGGCAAGTCCACCGTCGACGTCGGCCCGGACCTCTTCGCGGGCAGCTCGAAGTACGTCGCAGGACCCTACGGGCTGGGCCCGCGGGTGCCGATGCTCGTCGTCTCGCCGTGGAGCAAGGGCGGCTACGTCTGCTCCGAGACCCTCGACCACACCTCGATCGTCCGGTTCCTGGAGCGCCGCTTCGGGGTCGAGGAGCCGAACATCTCGCCCTGGCGCCGGGCCATCTGCGGCGACCTGACCTCCGCGTTCGACTTCACCCGCAAGGACAGCGAGCCGGCCGGCCTCCCCGACACCGACGCGTACGAGCCGCAGGACAAGGACCGGCACCCGGACTACAAGCCGACCCCGCCGGCCAACCCGGAGCTGCCCGGACAGGAGCGCGGTCTGCGGCCCGCCCGCCCGCTCCGCTACGCCCCGTGGACCGACGGCTCGGCGGACCCGAAGGGCGGGACGTTCACGCTGGCCTTCGCCTCCGGCAAGAAGGCCGGCGCCTCCTTCCACGTGACCTCCGGGAGCCGCACCGACGGCCCCTGGACCTACACCACCGAGGCCGGCAAGAGCGTCTCGGACACCTGGAACTCCGCGTACTCGAACGGCTCGTACGACCTGACCGTGCACGGGCCCAACGGCTTCCTCCGTGTCTTCAGGGGCCCCGGTAGGACCGCAGGACCGGAGGTCACCGCCCGCCACCGCGGGGACGACGTCGAGCTGACCCTCACCAACGGGGGGACCCGCACGGTCGACCTCGAACTCGCCGACGGCTACGGCGGCAGGACCAGGTCGTTCAAGGTGCGGCCCGGCGCGACCGTACGGCACACCGTGGACCTGCGCGCCAGCAGGCGCTGGTACGACCTGACCGTCCGGTGGGGCGCGGACGCCTCGTTCCTGCGCCGCTTCGCCGGGCACGTCGAGAACGGCCGGGCGGGCGTCAGCGACCCCGCGATCGGCGCGGCACGGGTGGCGCGGTGAGTCCCACATCGACCGGACTGGTCATGTACCTGAGGGCCCGGGGTAGTCTGCCCCGATGACCACGCATTCGAACACCCCTGCAGGCTGGTACCCGGATCCGCAGGGCGCGCCGCAGACACAGCGCTACTGGGACGGCGCCCAGTGGACCGAGCACACCAACCAGGGCCAGCAGCAGGCCGCGCAGCCCGCCCAGCCCGCGCAGCAGGTCCCGCAGCAGGCGGCGGCCCCCGATCCGCGGGTCCAGCAGCAGGTGCAGCAGCGGGCCGGCGTCGCGCCGAACACGGCAGGCGGCGGCACGCTGTTCACCGAGCCGGTCCTGGTGGTGAACCAGAAGGCCAAACTGATCGAGCTGACCAACGAGTACAAGGTCATGGACCAGCAGGGCAACGCGATCGGCTCGGTCGTCCAGGTGGGGCAGAGCGCCCTGAAGAAGGTGCTGCGCTTCGTCGCCAGCATCGACCAGTTCATGACGCACAAGCTGGAGATCCGCGACGCGTACGGTCAGCCGCAGCTGCTGCTGACCCGGCCCCGCAAGTTCCTGAAGTCCCGGGTGCTCGTGGCGCGTGCGGACGGCACGCCGGTCGGTGAGATAGCCCAGCAGAACATGTTCGGGAAGATCAACTTCGCGATCAAGGTCGACGGGCAGCAGGTCGGCGCGATCAAGGCGGAGAACTGGCGTGCCTGGAACTTCGCGATCGTCGACCACGCCGACACCGAGGTCGCCCGGATCACCAAGACCTGGGAAGGCCTCGCGAAGACGATGTTCACCACTGCGGACAACTACGTCCTGCAGATCCACTTCCAGCTTCCCGAGCCCCTGCTGAGCCTCGTGGTGGCGACGGCGCTCACCGTCGACACGGCACTCAAGCAGGACTCACGCGGCCTGGGCTGAGACCCGGAACGGAACGACGACGAGGGCGGCAGGCGCGTACCCGGTACGCACCGGCCGCCCTTCGCGTGGCAGGCACACGTTCGCGGCGGACGGGGTCGCGGCGGACGGGTTCACAGTGATGTCAGGTGCCCGGACGCCGGTGGCGCCGGCTGACGCGGCAGCAAGAACGGCTCGTACGGCGCCGGCTGGGGGTCCAGCGCGAGAACCGCGGCCACGGGATGCCGCTCCACCTCCACGGGCGTCTCCACCGGCGCCTCCGCATCCACGCCCGGAGGCACGGGCGAGGGTATGGGCACGGGCGCGGGCGTGGACCGTGACAGCGTCACCACGCCCCAGGCCGCGACCGCCGCTCCGCTCCCCGCGAGCAGCAGCCCCACCACTCCACCCTGCAGCCGTTCGCCGAGCAGCGAAAGGCCGATCAGCGCGGCGGCGATCGGATTGGCCAGCGTCACCACGGCCAGCGGCGCGCCGAGCCCGCCCTTGTAGGCGGTCTGCGACAGCAGCAGACCCAGCGCGGCGAAGGCCGCGACCAGCACGGCCACCACGATCACCCCCGCGTCGAGCAGCGGACCCGAGCGGTCCGTCGTGGCGACCGTGACGGTCTGGGTCAGCGCCGACGCGACACCCGAGGCGACACCGGACGCGGACGCGTGGCGCAGCCCGGGGCGGGCGCCCGGCCGGGCCAGTACGCCGATGAGGACTGCGGTGGCGCCCGTCACGGTCAGCGCCTGCGGGACGGTCAGCCCGTCGTCGGGCGCGGGCCCGGACGCCGTGACGAGCAGGGCGGCGAGCCCGGCCAGCGTCAGTGCCGTACCGCGCCACTCCACCGCGCTGACCCGTCGCCCCGCCAGGCGCGCGCCCAGCGGTACCGCGGCGACCAGGGTGAGCGCGCCGAGCGGCTGCACGAGCGTGAGGTTCCCGTACTTGAGAGCGGCCACGTGCAGCAGCGCGGCCCCCGCGTTGAGCCCGACCGACCACCACCAGGCGCCGCGGCCCAGCAGGCGCAGCACTCCGGAGTCGCCGGTCCGGGAGGCCAGCCGTTCCTGGGCGACGGCGGCGGCCGCGTACGCGACGGCGGAGAACAGCGACAGGACGACGGCGACGAGGGTTGCGCTCATCGTGCGGCTCCCACGAGCTCGGGCGCCTCGGGTACGTCGTGCGCGGGCCGTCCGCCCGCCGCCCGCGGTACGGGGCTGCCGTCGTCCGCGTGCTCCGGACCGGACCCGGTGTCCCTCGCCGGGCGGCGGGGCGGGCGGACGACGGCCAGGGCGATGCCGAGGACGACGGCCGCCACGATCGCGTCGAGCCAGTAGTGGTTCGCCGTACCGACGATCACGAGCAGCGTCAGCAGCGGGTGCAGCAGCCACAGCCACCGCCATCGGGAGCGGGTCGCGGCGATCAGCCCGATGGCGACCATCAGGGCCCAGCCGAAGTGCAGCGACGGCATCGCCGCGAACTGGTTCGAGAGGGAGTCGGTCTCGGGCGAGGCGCCGTACACCGTGGGTCCGTACACCTGACCGGTGTCCACGAGGCCCGTCGCGGCGAGCATGCGCGGCGGCGCGAGCGGGAATGTGAGATGCACCACCAGGGCGGCCGCGGTCACCGCGGCGAGGACCCGGCGGGCCCACACGTAGTGCCCGGGGCGCCGCAGATAGAGCCAGATCAGGAAGGCCGACGTGGCGGGGAAGTGGACTGTCGCGTAATAGGTGTTGACGACATGGACGAGGGTGTCGCCGTACAGCGTGGCGGTCTGTACGGAGCCCTCGCCGGGCAGGTGCAGGAACCGTTCCAGGTCCCATACGCGGTGCGCGTTGTCGAAGGCCTCGGAGGTGTGGCCCGTGGCCAGCTGCCGGCCGAGTTTGTAGACGAGGAAGAGCCCCGCGACGAGCAGGACCTCACGGACGAGGGGAGGCCGCCGTATCGCGGCGGATCCCTTCTGGGCAGGCTCGGTTGGGCGTTCCATCCCCCGGCCCCTTTGCTTGACGGTCTCACGTGTACTGATGCGTGGTGAGCCCAGGAGCGGATCCACTCGGACACAGGGGTGGGTCCCGTCCAAGGCTCATCGATACGCCAGTGTACCGATACGAAGTCGTTCCGGTACACTGGCGTATCGATAGCGTGCCCATCCCGGCGGCAGCCACACCCGAGGACGAGCGAGGAGAAAGCGCCATGACGTCGCAGGCAACGGAGGGACCGGAGACGGTCGCCCCCTCGCGCCGCTCCAAGATCACGCCGGAGCGTGAGCAGGAGTTCTTCGACGCCGTGCTCGAGCAGGTCCGGGAGTGCGGCTATGCCGCGCTGACCATGGAGGGTGTGGCCGCCTCCACGCGGTGCAGCAAGTCCACGCTCTACCGGCAGTGGAAGACGAAGCCGCAGTTCGTGGCCGCCGCGCTGCGCGCCAGCCACTGCCCCAAGTTCATCGGCATCGACACCGGCTCGCTCGCCGGCGACCTGCGCGCGGTGGCCCGCACGGCGGGGGAGCGGTCCGACGAGGACACCAGGCTGCTGCAGGCGCTGGGGCAGTCCGTGATGCAGGACGACGAACTGAAACGCGCGCTGCGTGAAGCCCTGGTGGCTCCCGAACTCGACGCGCTCCGGGCGATGATCGGGCGCGCGGTCGAGCGGGGCGAGGTCATGGCCGACCACCCGGTGCTGGAGTTCGTGCCGGCGCAACTGCTCGGTGTGCTGCGCGTCCGTCCGCTCCTCGAAGGCCGGCCGGCCGACGCGGAGTATCTGCTGCGCTATGTCGACGTGGCCCTGCTGCCCGCCCTCGGGCTGGCGCGGTCCCATCCGAGACCCAGGCCGCCGTCCACGGGATGACTGGACGGTGACCTGATCGCGCCGCACCGTGGGGACGGGGGCGGCGCGGACCCCCGGCCGGGTGGGGTTCCTCTTGAGCGGAGAGGGCCTTCACCCGGCCGACCGGCGTCCGGCCCGTTCGTCGGGACCGCCGCCGTACGTCCTACACGTTCTGGCCGTTGCCGCCGCCCGCGGACTCCTTGATGCCCTTCGTGATGTCGTCGATCACGGACTGCTTGGGCGCCCCTGACCCCACATCGACACCGAAGCGCACGACGACGAGCTGCTTGGCGTTGGCGGGCGCCGGGAAGACCAGCGACTCGACGTACCCGTCGGCGCCCTTGCTCGTGACGACCTTCCAGCGGACCGCGTAGCCCTTCTGACCGGCCACGGTGACCGCCTTGGAGGAGAGCTCCTCGTGCGAGGTGATCTCGCCGTAGCTCTTGCCGCCGTAGGACTCCTCGGCGTTCTTGGCGATGTCCTCCTTGGCGGCGGCCTCGACGGTGGTCGCCTTGATCTCCAGGGCCAGCGCGGGGACGGAGTACGCGCCGCCGCGGGTGCAGGTCGCCGACGTGTCACCCGGGCACTTGTAGGAGTCCTTGGACGTCACCTGGGCGCCCACCTGGATGGTCTCGCCGCTCCAGTCGTCGGGCACCGGAAGGCTGATGCCGTTGACGGGGTCGGCGGCGAAGCCGTCCTCGGACTGCTGCGGCTGCGGGACCCCGCTCTCGCCGCCGTCCGGCCCGCCGGGACCGCCCTGGCCGCCACCGTCCTGCCCCTGGGGGCCACCCGGCTGCGACGGCACGGGTGTCGACCGGGCGTCGCTCTGCCCGGCACCGGCCGTGTCGTCGTCGGCGGTCAGCGCGTACACGCCGCCGCCGATGCCCGCGAGCACCGCGACGGCGGCGGCGACGGCTATCGCCGTACGCACTCCGCGCCGGGGCCCGTTGGGGGCCGCGCCCGGGTACGGCGCGCCCGGCGCGTACGCCGGAGGACCCCATGCGGCGGCCGACTCCGCGGGGCGGGTCTGGTCCGTCCATGTCCTGCCGTCCCACCAGCGCTGGGTGGCGGGAGCGTCACTTGTCTGCCCGGGATCGGGATACCAGCCGGGGGGAGTCGCCTGCGTCATGGGTCCACCGTATGAGGTGCGGGTGAAAGCCGTATGAGAGGACCCCGTTTCCGGTCACTCCAGCACGAGGCGCACCGGCTGCCGCGCGCCGGAGGGCAGCGGGGGGAAACCGGTCCGCCCCGGCGTGAGCGAGCCGAGCACACTGGCGTGCCGGGCGCCGGTGCTCCTCGGGTCGGTGCCCGCCAGCCCGTGCAGCGTCAGGAACCCGAGGACGGCGAAGGCGTACGCCTCCTTGGCCGCCGCGGGCAGACCCAGGCCGTCGGAGACACGCAGCGGCACACCCGGCAGTTCCGCGGCCAGCATCGCCATGAGGACGGGATTGCGCGTCCCGCCGCCCGAGACGATCACCTCGGTGGCGTGCAGGGAACGGACCGCGTCGGCCACCGTCCGCGCCGTGAGCCGGGTGAGCGTCGCGACCACGTCCTCCTCGGCCAGGGCCCCGAAGTCCGCCAGCGCCGCGAGCAGATAGCCCTCGTGGAACAGCTCCTTGCCGGTCGACTTGGGCGCGGGCAGCGCGTAGTACGGCTCGGCGAGCAGGCGCCGCAGCAGCGGTTCGTGCACGGTGCCGCGGGCCGCGAGCGCGCCCTCCGCGTCGAAGCCGCGGCCGGTGAAGCGGCGTACGGCGGCGTCGATGAGCGCGCCCGCCGGACCCGTGTCGAAGGCGGTGCCGTCGGGTGCGGTGAGGTTGGCGATGCCGCCGAGGTTCAGCGCGAGGGGTGTGCCCGCCCTCCCGCGCAGCCACAGGAGGTCGACCAGGCTCACCAGGGGCGCGCCCTGGCCTCCCGCGGCGATGTCACGTGGCCGGAAGTCGGCGATCACGGGCAGCCCCGTCGCCTCCGCGATCCAGGCGGGCGCGCCGATCTGGAGGGTGCCGCGCACCGTCCCGCCGTCGGTCCAGTGGAAGACGGTCTGGCCGTGCGAGGCGATCAACTCGGCCTGCCCGTCGCACAGTTCACGATCGGCACGGACCGCCGTCGCGGCGAAGGCCTGCCCGATGAGGGTGTCGAGACGGCACACCTCGGCGAGGCTCGTGGCCGCCGGGGGCAGCGCCGCGGCCAGTGACGCGCGCAGTCCCGCCGCGTACGTCTCGCTCACCATGCCGAGCGGCCGCAGCACCAGGCTCTCCCCGTCGAGCCGCAGGTCGGCGGCGGCCGCGTCGATCGCGTCGTACGACGTGCCGGACATCAGACCGATCACCCGCACCGGTTCGACTCCCTCGCGCTCCATGCCTGTCACCGCCGGCTGTCACGGAGTGTCAGCAGGGCGAACACGCTCACCGCGCAGGTGGCCGCCGCGTAGTACGCGGGAATGTCCACGCTGCCCGTCCGCTTGATCGTCTCCGTGATGATGAGCCCGGCACAACCCGAGAACACGGCATTGGACAGGGCGTAGGCGAGTCCGAGGCCGGTGTACCGGACGCTCGTCGGGAACATCTCCGAGAGCATCGCGGGGCCCGGCCCCGCCATCAGGCCGACGACCGCCCCCGCGCCGAACACGACGGCCCCCTTGAGCGCGGTCGACGTACCCGTGTCCTGAAGGAGGTCGAGGAGCGGCACCGCGAGGACGGTGACCAGCAGCGCGCCCGTGAGCATCACCGGACGCCGGCCGATCAGGTCGCTGAGCAGACCCGCCGGGACGATCGTCACCGCGAAGCCCAGGTTGGCGAGGACCGTGGCCACCAGCGCCTGCTGGAAGGTGGCGTTCAGCGAACTCTGCAGATACGAGGGGAGCACGACGAGGAAGGTGTACCCGGCGGCGGACCAGCCCATGACGCGCCCCGCGCCCAGCACGATCGCCTTCGCCACCGTGCGCGCGGGAGGCGGTGCGGACTCCTGTTCCGCACCGTGAACCTCGCCTGACTGGCCTGGCTGACCGGAATGCGCTGCCCGTGCTGCCTGGTGCGCGCGGAAGGACGGTGTCTCGTCGAGCCGCAGCCGCAGCCACAGGGCCCCGAGCCCCATCGGCAGCGTCAGCAGGAAGGGCAGCCGCCAGCCCCAGGAGTTCAGCTGCGCCTCGGTGAGCAGGGTCGCGAGGACCGCCGCCGCGCCCGCCCCGCCCAGCAGCCCCAGCGCCACCGTGAACGACTGCCACGAGCCGTACAGACCCCGCCTGCCCGGTGGCGCGAACTCCGTCATCACCGACACCGCCCCGCCGAACTCCCCGCCCGCGGAGAGCCCTTGGACCACCCGGAGCAGGGTGAGCAGCCAGGGCGCGAGGGCGCCCACCGTGGCGTACGTGGGCAGGACGCCGATCAGGGTCGTGGCCGCCGTCATGAGGACGATGACCAGGATCAGCACGGGACGGCGGCCGACGCGGTCGCCGAGCCGGCCGAACAGCGCGGCGCCCACCGGCCGGAAGAAGAAGGCGAGCGCGAACGACGCGTAGGTCCTGACGAGGGCCTCGACCTCGCTGCCGCCCTCCGGGGTGAAGAACCGGGCCGCGATGACGGTCGCGAAGTAGCCGTAGACACCGAACTCGTACCACTCGATGAAATTGCCCACTGACCCCGCGACCAGCGCCCCGCGGGAGCGCTCCGGCCGATGGGTCCGCTGGTCGGAGCCGTGCGCCGGGGCACCCATACTGTTCCTCCCGCCCTCACGCCGCTCTTACGGCGATGCTGGAAAACCGCCTTCGTCGCACGGCTGCCGGCCGGGGCGCAGGCCCCTCCGAACCGGTCGACGACCCGGTCCGTCGCCTTCGGTCCTCTGCTGTCACCCGTCAAGGCAACAGGTGTCCCGACCAGGCTCCATCACACCTCCCGGAGGACTACGCTCAAGGTCTGTCCATCGTTCGGGTGACCTGGGGAGGTAGCGGGATGACGGAGGTCCGGCCGGGTGCGGCCGCCTCGGCACCGCTCTGGGAGCGCGACGCGGAACTCACGGCGGTCGCGGAGGCCCTCGACGCTCTGTGCGCCGGGTCCGCCGTGGGCAGCCTGCTGGTGTTCACCGGCGAGGCGGGCATCGGCAAGACCGCGTTGCTCGCCCGGGTCCGCGCCCTCGCGGAGGGCCGCTGCACGGTCTGGTCGGCCCGTGGCGGCGAGACCATCACCTCCGTACCGTTCAACGTCGTCCGGCAGTTGCTGCAGCCCGCGCTCGTGGCGCTGATGCCCGACGAGGCGCGCGAGTACTTCGGCGACTGGTACGACATCGCGGGACCGGCCCTCGGCATAGCGGAACCGGGCGCGCGCCAGGTCGACCCGCAGGGCGTGTGCGACGGTCTGGTCGCCGCCGTGCGCAGGCTCGCCCGGCGCGAGTGGCCACTGGTGCTGATCGTCGACGACGCGCACTGGGCCGACCAGGAGACCCTGCACTGGCTGGTGGCCTTCGCCGAGCGCCTCGACGACCTGCCCGTCCTGGTCGTGGTCGCCCGCCGTCCCGGGGACGCCACCGGTGGCCTTCGCCGAGCGCCTCGACGACCTGCCCGTCCTGGTCGTGGTCGCCCGCCGTCCCGGGGACGCCACCGGCGAGAGCGCCCGCCACCTGGAGACGCTCGGCGCGCTGGCCCGCCCGATGGCCGGCCTGCGGGTGCTGTCCCCGGAGGCCACCGCCGGACTCACCCGAGCCTCGCTCGGCGCGCACGCCGACGGCCCGTTCTGCCGCGAGGTCTGGGCGGTCACCGGCGGCAACCCCTACGACACCGTGGAGCTCCTCGCCAAGGTCAAGGACAGCGAACTCGAACCCGTCGAGGACTCGGCCTGCGAACTGCGCGACCTGAACCGTGCGGCGCGCGGCCGCGGACTGGTCGACCGGCTGGAGGCCCTCGGCGTCGACGCGACGAAGTTCGCCTGGGCGGCGGCCATCCTCGGTACGCAGATCTCCGTGGACCTGGCGGCCGAGCTGGCCGGAATCCAGCGGGACGCGGCGGTGCGCTGCGCTGCGCGGCTGAGCACGGCCCGCATCCTCACCGACGTCGACCGGAAGCCCGGTCAGGCGGACGTGGGCGAGCTGGAGTTCGTCCATCCGCTCGTCGCCACCGCCGTGTACCACTCGATACCGGACGCGCTGCGCACCGCGATGCACGGGGTGGCCGCTTCCGTCGTCACCGCGTCGGGGCTCGGCGCCGCCGCGGCCTCCCGCCATCTGCTGGAGGTCCATCCGGACGACGACCCCGAACTCGTCGACCAGATGCGGGAGGCCGCCCGCGAGCACCTGGCCGTCGGTGCCCCGGACGCGGCCCGCCGGTGCCTGGAGCGTGCCCTGCTGGAACCGCCGCTGCCGGAGATCCACGCGCGCGTGCTGTACGAACTGGGCTGCGCCACCCTGCTCACCTCGCCCGCGACCACGATCGAGTACCTGCGGCAGGCGCTCACGGTGCACGGCCTCGAGGAGGAGCTGCGGGTCGACGCGGTCTGCCGGCTGTCCTCGGCGCTGGTCCACAACGACCAGCTGGAGGCGGCCGTCGCCGCGGTCGACGCGGAGGCCGACCGGCTCGACGCCGGTCCCGAGCGGCTGCGGCTGCAGGCCGTGCGCTACATGTGGGAGGGCATCCACGCGGGTGAGGAGGACGCGCCCGGCCGCTCCCGCCGGCTGGCCCAGCTCGTGAAGCCGCTCACCGGCCGTGACAACTCCGAGCGGGCGCTGCTCATCCTGCGGGCCTTCGACCGGATGACCCGCGGGGAGAACGCGGAGGAGGTCGTCGAGCTCTGCGACCGCGCGCTCGTCAACGGCCGGCTCGCGCCCGGCCTCGGCTGGACCGACACCGAGTGGAGCTTCGAGCTCCTGATGATGCTCGGCATCTCGTACACGTACGCCGACCGGCTCGACCGCGCCGAGAGCCTCTTCACGGAGGCCCAGCGCAGTTACGAGTCCGCCGGCTGGAACGGCGGGCATCTGGCCCTCGCGCACGCCTTCGGCGGGTACGTGCTCCGCAGGCGGGGCCGGCTCGCGGACGCGGACGAGTCACTGCGCGAGGCGCTGCGGCTCGCCGACCGGGTGGGCCGGCGACTGCCGATGCACTGGTCCGCGGCGTGCATGCTCATCGACACGCTGCTCGCCCGTGGCCATGTCGGTGAGGCGGAGGAGATAGCGGAGCGGTACTCCTTCGAGCCGCCGCACCCGTCCACGATCGTCCTGCCGGACACCCACTCGATAAGGGGCCGCCTGCTCATCGCCACGGGCCGGGTGGAGGAGGGCGTGAACGAGCTGGAGAGCGCGGAGAAGATGGCCGGGTCCCGCGGTGGTCACAACACCGTGATGGCGCCCTGGGCGGGCGACCTCGCCCGGGTCCTCGCGTCCCAGGACCCGCGGCGCGCCGCGGAGGTGGCCGCCGACGCGCGTGTCCAGGCCGAACGCTTCGGCACGGACACGGCCATCGGCGAGGCGCTGCGGTGCGCTGCCGCGCTGGAGACCGGCCGGCGCGCGGTCTCGCTCTACGCCCAGGCGGCGGCGTACCTCGAAGCCTCACCCTGCGCGTACGAACACGCGGTGGCCAGGTTCGAGTACGGCATGGCGGCCCGCTCCACCACAGAACTGACCCGAGCCCTGACCCTGGCCCACTCCTGCGGAGCAGACACCCTGGCAACCCAGGCCCAACAAGCCCTGAACTCCCTACCAACCCCCCACTGACCCCACCCACAGCCGCCCGACAAGCCCCCGTAAGGGGCGCGGGGAACGGCGCGCTCAGCCACAACGCACGGTCGGGGGACAACGCCGTCAAGCCCCCGCAGGGGGCGCGGGGAACGGCGCGCTCAGCCACGACGCACGGTCGGGGGACAACGCCGTCAAGCTCCCGCAGGGGGCGCGGGGAACGGCGCGCTCAGCCACGACGCACGGTCGGGGGACAACGCCGTCAAGCTCCCGCAGGGGGCGCGGGGAACGGCGCGCTCAGCCACAACGCACGGTCGGCCGACAACGCCGTCAAGCCCCCGCAGGGGGGGCGCGGGGAACGGCGCGCTCAGCCACGACGCACCCGCGGACGACGACGACCCCAAGCCCCCCGACGCCGTCAACCCCGCCCACCCACCACACCAGCCCGACCGCAGGTCACCACCCCTCGTCCCCCTCGGAGAGCACCCGCTGTGCCACAGCGAACGCCGAGTTGGCCGCAGGCACCCCGCAATACACCGCACTCTGCAACAGCACCGCCCCGATCTCCTCCGGAGTCAGCCCGTTCCGGCGAGCGGCCCGGACATGCATCGCCAGTTCCTCGTAATGCCCGTGCGCGACCAACGCGGTCATCGTGATCATGCTGCGCTCCCGGCGCGCCAGCGTCTCGTCCGTCCAGACCTCCCCCCACGCGTACCGCGAGATGAAGTCCTGGAACCGCGCGGTGAACGCGGACTGCCGCGCCTGCGCCCGGTCCACGTGCTCATCCCCGAGCACCTGCCGCCGCACCTCCATCCCCCGCCCGGCCAGCCCGGCAGCACCGTCGAAGTGCGCGCGCAGCGCGGTCAGCACGGCCTCCGGACACTCGGCGGGCGCGAGATGCGACGCGCCCGGGATCTCCACGAGCCAGGCACCCGCCACCGCGTCCGCGATCTCCCGCAGATGCGCGGGCGGAGTCGCCGGATCCTCCCGCCCGGCGACGAGCAGCGTGGGGGCCGTGACGCGCCCCAGGTGCTCACGGATGTCGAAGGCCGCCAGCGCGTCACAGCACGCGGCGTACGCGTCCGGGTCCGCCGTCCGCTGGTCCTCGACCAGCCGGGGAACGGTGAAACCGGGTGTGAACCACCGGGAGTCGGCACTCGCGGCCAACTCGGCCAGCCCCTCGGCCCGTACGAGCGCGGCCCGCTCCTCCCACATCCTCGCGCCGCCGAAGTGCGCCGAGGAACAGACCACGGCGAGCCTCTCCACCCGCTCCGGATGGTGGACCGCGAGATGCAGCCCCACGGCGCCGCCGAGCGACACACCGGCGTACGAGAACCGGTCGATGCCCAGCGAGTCGGCGAGCGCCAGCACCAGCGCGGCGAGGTCGGCGACGGTCGCCCCCGGGCCGATGAGACCTGCGGGGGAGCCGCCATGACCCGGCAGGTCCCAGTGCACGACCCGGTGGGTGACGGAGAGTTCGGGCGCGACCTTGTCCCACAGCGCGGTCGACGTACCGAGG
This sequence comes from Streptomyces sp. CWNU-52B, assembly GCF_047444975.1. Classification (NCBI taxonomy): domain Bacteria; kingdom Bacillati; phylum Actinomycetota; class Actinomycetes; order Kitasatosporales; family Streptomycetaceae; genus Streptomyces; species Streptomyces sp. CWNU-52B. The sequence continues at coordinate 81,765 of NZ_JBLFJV010000039.1, forward strand.
GAGGGCCCGAGGAGAAGCGGAGGCGCGGAAGCGGGCCCCTCGGCCCGGTGGTGCGGCAGCGAGCCGCCGGTCAGGTCGGTCTGGCTGGTCAACGTCGCTCCAGGGCGCGGTCGGTGAGGGCCCCCGCGGAGCCCGTGTACTGAGTGGGGTCGGTGAGGACCCCCAGATCGAAACCCACCTCAAGGCCGTTCGCCCCAAGGCCGTTCACTTCAAGGTCCTTCAACTCGGGTTCCTCGGCGAGCAGTTCCCCGAGCGGCCGGCCCTCCGCGGTGGCCGCCCGCGCGGCCCGGCCGAGCAGCTCCTTGGCGCGGGCCCGCCCGATCACCGGTGCGAGTTCGGCCGACAACCGCTCGGAGACGATCAGACCGTGCGTGAGATCCAGATGCGCGCGCATCACGTCCGCGTGGACCCGCAGCCCCTCCGCCAGCTCGGCCGCGTCCCGCGCCGCGCCGCCCACCAGGCGGAGCAGATCGCGCAGGGGCTCCCACTCGGCGTGCCAGGCCCCGGCGGGCCGTTCGTCCTCGGCCGGCAGCGACCCGTACAGCGTCGCCGCGAGGTGCGGCGCGCGACGGGCCGCCGCGGCGATCAGTGTGGCCCGCACGGGGTTCGCCTTGTGCGGCATGGCGGAGGACCCGCCGCCCGTGCCCTCGCTCAGCTCGCGGATCTCCGTGCGGGAGAGGGTGAGCACGTCCGCGGCCGTCTTGCCGAGGGCGCCCGCGGTGAGGGCGAGGGCGCCCGCCAGGTCGGCGACCGGTGTCCGCAGGGTGTGCCAGGGCAACACCGGTGCGACCAGGCCCAGTTCACGCGCGTACGCCTCGACGAGCGCCCCCGTGTCCGAGGCGCCGTACGCGACGAAGGCCGCCAAGGTGCCCGCCGCGCCGCCGAGCTGGACCGGCAGCCCGCCCCGCACGGCCCGGACACGGTCCCTGGCGTCCAGCACCAGCGACCGCCAGCCCGCCGCCTTCAGACCGAAGGTGGTCGGCACGGCGTGCTGGGTCAGGGTGCGCCCCGGCATGACCGTGTCCCGGTGCTCGCGCGCGAGCCGGGCCAGCGCGTGCTCCGTACGGGCGAGGTCGGCCAGGACCAGGTCCAGCGTGCGCACCGCGACCAGCATCGCGGCCGTGTCCATGATGTCCTGGCTGGTCGCGCCCCGGTGGACGTAGGGCGCGTGCTCGGCGCCGACCGCCGTGCTCAGCTCCGCGACCAGCGGGATCACCGGATTGCCGCCCGCCCGTGCGCGCAGCGCGAGCGCGTGGACGTCGAAACGCGCCGCGCCCGCCGTGGCGGTGACCGCATCGGCGGCCTCGGCCGGGGCGAGCCCCAGCGAGGCCTGCGCACGGGTGAGCGCCGCCTCCGCGTCGAGCAGCGCCCGCAGGAAGGCGGTGTCGCTCGTCGCGGCCTCGGCGGGAGAGCCCACCCGCCCGGGAGCCAGCAGCCCGGCGTCGGCCTCGCCGCCCTGCTCGACTGCTGTCACTGGAACTCCAGGAAGACCGTTTCGCCCTCGCCCTGAAGGCGGATGTCGAAACGGTACGTCTTGTTCACCCCGTTTGTTCCCTCGGCCGCGATCAGCGTGGCGCGCCGGTCGGCGGGCAGCGAGTCGAGCAGCGGGTCAGGACCGTCGGCGAGGTACGCGCGGGTGAAGAGGTGGTGCGTCAGACCGCGGGCGAACACGCACACGCTGATGTACGGCAGCCCGGCGTTGCCCGGCGGCAGCGTGTGCAGCGCGTAGTGCCCGTCGGCGTCCGTGGGGACGCGTCCGTAGCCCGTGAAGTCGACGCCGCTCCGCCCCACGAAGCCGCCCGTCGACGGGTCGCGGCGCATCGAGCCGGGGGCGCCCGTCAGCGAGCCGTCGGGGGCCGCCTGCCAGAAGTCGAGCAGGGCGTCCGGGATGGGCGTGCCCGCGCCGTCGAAGACGTACCCGTGCAGGCTGATCGTGTCCGGGTGGCCCTGGGGGGCGACGCGGTCGCCGTCGGGGAAGGGCAGCGCGTGCCCGTAGAAGGGGCCGATGGTGTGGGACGGGGTGGGGCGCAGTCGCTCGGCCATGCTCAACGGCCTTCCTCGATCCAGGTGGCGGCGGGACCGTCGAGGACGATGTCCCAGGCGTACCCCATCGAGAACTCGGGCTGGGACCGGTCGTGGTCGTAGCGGGCGATCAGTCGCTCGCGGGCCGCCGTGTCCGTCACGGACCGCAGGATCGGGTCGTACCGGAACAGCGGGTCGCTCGGGAAGTACATCTGCGTCACGAGCCGCTGGGTGAACGCCGTGCCGAACACCGAGAAGTGGATGTGCGCGGGCCGCCACGCGTTGGTGTGATTGCCCCACGGGTAGGGGCCCGGCTTGATCGTGGTGAACGTGTACCGGCCCTGATCGTCCGTCAGGGTCCGTCCCACACCGGTGAAGTTGGGGTCGTGCGGCGCCGGGTGCTGTTCGCGCAGATGGGCGTACCGGCCGGCGGAGTTGGCCTGCCAGATCTCGACGAGCTGGCCGCGTACGGGCCGGCCGTTCCGGTCGAGCAGCCGGCCCGAGACGGTCATCCGCTCGCCGATGGGCTCGCCCCGGTGCTGGAGGGTCAGGTCGTTGTCGTGGTCGGTGATGTCGGTGACGCCGAACACCGGTCCCGACAGTTCGACGGTCTCCGGATCGCCGCCGCTCACGGCGACCAGCGGCTGCTTGGGGTGGCGCAGCAGGGAGCTGCGGTACGGCGCGTAGTCGCGGCGCGGGTGGTCGAGGACCGGGGCACCGCCGGCGAGGGCCTTGTCGTACGCGTCCTGGTGGTCCTTGATCTCGATGTCTATGTCCGACTGGGTGAGCGACTTGGTGAGAGCCATGAGAGTTCCTAACGCTCCAGTACGAGGGCGAGGCCCTGGCCGACGCCGATGCAGAGGGTGGCGACGCCGACTCCCGAGCCCTTGCGGGCGAGTTGATGGGCGACGGTCCCGGCGAGGCGGGCACCCGAGGCGCCGAGCGGGTGGCCCAGGGCGACGGCCCCGCCCTGCGGGTTGAGGACGTCCCGGTCGAACTCGGGCCACTCGGCGACACAGCCGAGCACCTGGGCGGCGAAGGCCTCGTTCAGTTCGAGGGTGGACAGGTCGTCGAACGTCCTGCCCGCCTTGGCGAGTGCGCGGTTGACGGCTTCGACGGGGGCGAGACCGAAGTAGTCCGGGTCGAGCGCGGAGACCCCGGAGGCGGACACCCGGGCGAGGGGCTCGCGGCCGGTGGCGGCCAGGCCCTCCTCGTCGACCAGCAGCAGCGCCGCGGCGCCGTCGTTCAGGGGTGACGCGTTGCCCGCGGTGACCGTGCCGTCCTCGGTGCGGAACGACGGCTTGAGCCGGGCCATGGCGGCGAGGGACGCGTCGGCGCGTACGCATTCGTCGGCGGCGAAGGACAGCGGGTCGCCCTTGCGCTGCGGAAGGGCGACGGCGGCGATCTCGGCGTCGAACAGGCCCGCGGCCTGGGCGGCGGCCGCCTTGTGGTGACTGGCGAGGGCGTACTCGTCCTGCTGCTCGCGGGTGATCTTGTGCTTGTCGGCGATGAGTTCGGCGGACTCACCGAGCGGGACGGTCCACTGCGGGTCCATCCGCGGGTTGACCATGCGCCAGCCGAGGGTGGTGGAGTACAGCTCGGTGTGCCCGGCGGGGAACGGCCTGTCGTTCTTCTGCAGGACGTAGGGCGCGCGGGTCATCGACTCGACGCCGCCGGCCAGCGCGATCGAGGCGTCGCCGAGCGCGATGGCGCGCGCGGCCTGGATGACGGCCTCCAGGCCCGAGGCGCACAGCCGGTTGACGCTCACCCCCGGCACGGAGGTGGGCAGCCCGGCGAGCAGCCCCGCCATCCGGGCGACGTTGCGGTTCTCCTCGCCCGCGCCGTTCGCGTTGCCGAAGTACACGTCGTCGATCCGGGCCGGGTCCAACTCGGGCGTACGGGCGAGGAGTTCGCGCAGTGCGTGGGCGGCGAGGTCGTCCGGGCGGACGGCGGCGAGGCTTCCGTTGTACTTGCCGAACGGGGTACGGACGGCGTCGACGATGTAGACGTCCTTCACGGCTGGTTCTCTCACTGCTGGATCTCCTCGGTGAGCTCCGCTGCGAGCTCGTCGGCGATACGGACCTTCGCGGCGGTCTTCGCCACGATCTCCTCGACCGTGACCCCGGGCGCCGTCTCGACGAGTACCAGGCCGTCGGCGGTGACGTCCAGGACACCGAGGTCCGTGATGACCCGGTCGACACAGGCCTTGCCGGTCAGCGGCAGGGTGCACGCGTCGAGGACCTTCGGCGAACCGTCCTTGGCGGTGTGGGTCATCACGACGATCACGGTACGGGCGCCGTGCACCAGGTCCATGGCGCCGCCGATGCCGGTGATCATCTTGCCGGGCACGGCCCAGTTCGCCAGGTCACCGCCCGCGGAGACCTGCATCGCGCCGAGGACGGCGACGTCGATGTGCCCGCCGCGGATCATCGAGAACGACAGCGAGGAGTCGAAGTAGGAGGCGCCGGGCAGGACCGTGACGGTCTCCTTGCCCGCGTTGATGAGATCCGGGTCGACCTGCTCCTCGGTGGGGTACGGGCCGGTGCCCAGGATGCCGTTCTCGGACTCCAGGATCACCTCCACGCCCGGCGGGAGGTAGTTGGGGATCAGTGTCGGCAGCCCGATGCCCAGGTTCACGTACTGGCCGTCGGCGAGTTCGCGCGCGGCGCGGGCCGCCATCTCTTCCCTGCTCCAGGCCATCACCGGTTCACCGTTCCTCGTGCGGCCGGCTCCTGTGCCACCGGCTCCTGTGCGGCGGGCGCGGAGACCGTGCGCCGCTCGATCAGCTTGGCGCCGGCCTGTTCCGGGGTGAGCGCGACGACCCGCTGTACGAAGACGCCCGGCAGGTGCACCGCGTCCGGGTCGATCTCGCCCGGCTCCACCAGTTCCTCCACCTCGGCGATCGTCACCCGTCCGGCCATCGCCGCCAGCGGGTTGAAGTTCCGGGCGGACTTGTTGAAGACGAGGTTCCCGTGCCGGTCGCCCCTGGCGGCCCGCACCAGCGCGAAGTCGGTGCGGATGCCGTGCTCCAGCACGTACGGGGTGCCGTCGAAGTCCCGGACCTCCTTGGGCGGCGAGGCCAGCGCGACGCCGCCCGCGCCGTCGTAACGCCAGGGCAGTCCGCCGTCGGCGACCTGCGTGCCCACCCCGGCCGGGGTGTAGAACGCGGGGATGCCGGCGCCGCCGGCCCGCAGCCGCTCGGCCAGGGTGCCCTGCGGGATCATCTCGACCTCCAGCTCCCCGCCCAGGTACTGCCGTGCGAACTCTTTGTTGGCCCCGATGTACGAGCCGGTGACGCGGGCGATGCGGCCCGCCGCCAGGAGGACCGCCAGGCCGGACTCCATCGCGCCGCAGTTGTTGGACACCACGCCCAGACCGGAGACCCCGCGCTCGTACAGTGCCTGGATCACTACGTTCGGCACACCGCTGAGACCGAAACCGCCGACGGCGAGTGTCGCGCCGTCGGGTATGTCGGCCACCGCCTCGGCGGCTGTGGAGACCACCTTGTCCATCTGCGAAGCCCCATCTCTCCCGAGCGTCCCGCGACCCTGATTAGTCAGGGCACTGAGTATTTCTTCGAGGTTTCCAACACGCTGCCATTCCGGCCGGGAACCGTCAAGGCTTTCATGGGATCACCAGGTCAGGAGTGTAAGACTCATGGTGGGGGAGGTGACCGAGAGGGAGACAGGCCCAGTGGCCGCCCGGTATCGTTCAGTGCACCAACGAACGAGGAGCACTCATGGCCGCGGTGGATCTCTCCGCCCACCCCGGGCACCTGGCCCGGCGGCTGCAGCAGGCGCACCACCTGCTGTGGAACACGATGGTCTCCGAGGAGATCACCTCGCCCCAGTTCGCGGTCCTGAACGTGCTCGTCGCCGAGCCCGGTCCCGATCAGCGCACGGTGGGCGAGCGGGTGGGCCTGGACCGGTCCACCATCGCCGAGGTCATCAGCCGGCTCGGCCGGCGCGGCCTCCTGGACAAGGTCCGCGACCCCGAGGACGGCCGCCGCTTCATGCTGCGCCTCACCGACGACGGCCTGCGCGTCCACCGCAAGCTGGCGGTGCGGACGGCCCGGATGAACCAGGTGTTCCTGGCCCCGCTCTCCGGCGAGGAACAGGCCCTCTTCTTCGACCTGCTCCAGCGCGTGGCGGACGCGGCGGAGGGGCTCCGCAACCCCGGCGGCCCGGGGGAGCCCCTCGTCGTCCGGAGCTGAGGGCCGTCCCGGACCGGCTCACGCCTTCGCGAACACCACCCACACCTGGCCCTCGGCGAAGTTCATCGGCGCGCCGTCCGCCGTCGTGAACTCGGTGCCGCCCGTGGCGGAGGGGCGCTTCCACCCGGCGTCGAAGGCCTTGCCGTCACGCAGCACCTTCGCCGTGCCCGAGCCCACCGTCTCCGTGTACGGCGTGTTGTTGCCGAGGTAGTCGTGGTAGCGCGACTGACGCACCTTCACGTACTGCACGACGACCGTGGCGGGGGCCACCCGCTGCCCGCCGGTCGTGACCGTCGGGGTGCCGTCCGTCGACACCAGCCATCGCCGCCGCTCCCCCGACCAGTCGAAGGTGAAGCGGGCACTCGGGAAGCGGACCGTGCGCGAGGTCTCGGCCGTGCCTCCCGAGGGCGGCGCGCCGAAGCGGAACCCCGTGGTCAGCGCGTCGGCACCCGGCGCTGACGACAGCAGCCGCCGGGGACGCAGATAGAGATTGTGCGGCGAGGGCTTGTCCGAGCCCCGGTAGTACGCGGCGGCCTTCTCCTCCGGCAGCGCGGTGTGCAGCGGCGCCTTGTCGATCAGCGGCAGCAGCTTCTGCTGGGCCCCCGAGAACGCGAGGGTCGGCTCGTGGAACTGGCGCAGCAGCTCCAGGTCCGACTCGCGCGCGCTGCGCACCGGTCCGACGGCCTCCGGCAGCCGGGTCGCGTACACCGCCATCAGCCGGCTCAGGCCGCCCTCCACCTGCTCGGCGTACACGAGGTCGGCGGCGTCCAGACCCGTCTGGGGGCGGGCGCCCGGGGCGTTGTCGATCTTCACGACCAGCGGGGAGGGGGCGCGCGCCGCCTGGCTCGCCGCGGTGCTCCCGCCGTCGGGCGGGATCCTTCCGCGTCCGTCGTCGAGCGGCCCGCCGCCGTTCGTGCAGGCTGTCGCCGCGGCACCCACCAACAGGGTGGCCAGCAGCGTCGTCGTCATGGCGGAGCGTCTCGAACGCCCCGTCCGTCTCGTGCGCACCGTGCCCACCGGGCCCCGTTTCTTCGATTGTCAGGTTGTAGGTTCCCTGAGTAGTACCCACTGATCCAAGGTCGAAGGCGTGCGCTGGTCCGAGCGGGTCACGGGCGCGGGGCCGTTCGGCCCTACGGGCCCAGGATGTCCGCCAGGTCATAGCCGACCGGCTCCTCCAACTGCGCGTACGTGCAGCTCTCCGGCGTCCGGTCGGGGCGCCGGCGGCGGAAGCGTGCCGTGTGCCGGAAGCGCTCGCCGTTCTCCATGTGCTCGTACGCCACCTCGCACACCAGCTCCGGCCGCAGCGGCACCCAGGAGAGGTCCTTCTTGCCCGTCCACCGGCTGGGCGCGCCGGGCAGCCGCGCCGACTCGTGCGCCGCCGCCTCGTGCCACGCCGCCCACGGGTGCCCGGCGGGCGATTCCATCCGCAGCGGCGCCAGCTCCGCGATCAGCTCCTCGCGCCGCTTCATGGTGAAGGCCGCGCAGACCCCCACGTGCTGCAGCGTCCCCGCGTCGTCGTACAGGCCGAGCAGCAGTGATCCGACGACGGGGCCGCTCTTGTGGAGCCGGTAGCCCGCGACGACCACGTCCGCCGTGCGCTCGTGCTTGATCTTGAACATCAGGCGTTCGTCCGGCCCGTAACGCAGCGCGAGCGGCTTGGCGACCACCCCGTCCAGCCCGGCGCCCTCGTACCGCTCGAACCACTGCCGCGCCACCTCGATGTCGGTGGTCGCCGGCGCCACGTGCACGGGAGCCGTACTGCCGGACAGCGCGGTCTCCAGCAGGGCCCGCCGGTCGGACAGCGGGACGTCCAGCAGTGGCTCGTCGGCCAGCGCGAGCAGGTCGAACGCCACGAACGACGCCGGGTTCCGCTCGGAGAGGGTCTTCACCCGGGAGGCCGCCGGATGGATGCGCTCCGAGAGGGCGTCGAAGTCCAGCCGCCCGCCGCGCGCGACCACGATCTCGCCGTCCACGACGCACCGCTGCGGCAGCCGCTCCCGCAGCGCCTCCACCAGCTCGGGGAAGTACCTGACCAGCGACTTCGTCGTACGGCTGCCGATCTCGATCTCGTCCCCGTCCCGGAAGACGACTGCCCGGAACCCGTCCCACTTCGCCTCGTAGTGCATGTCCGGCGGAATCCTCGCCACGGACTTGGCGAGCATGGGCTTCAGGGGCGGCATCACGGGCAGATCCATGCTCCGATTCTGTGTCGGCTCGCCAGGATTCGCCCGGTATGCGTGACAGCGGCTGATATGCGAGGTGTACGCGATGCCCCTACCGTGGCTCGCATGGCGGACGCGGTGGAGCTGGAGGCGGCGGGCAGGACGGTGCGGCTGTCCAGCCCGGACAAGGTCTTCTTCCCGGAGCGAGGTTTCACGAAGCTGGACCTCGCGCGGTACTACCTCGCGGTCGGCCCCGGAATCCTGCGCGCCCTCAGGAACCGGCCGACCACACTGGAGCGCTACCCGGACGGCGTCGGCGGCGAGTCCTTCTTCCAGAAGCGGGCGCCCAAGAACATGCCCGACTGGATCCCCACCGCGCACATCACCTTCCCGAGCGGCCGCAGCGCCGACGAGATGTGCCCCACCGAGGTCGCCGCCGTCCTGTGGGCCGCCCAGTTCGGCACGCTGACCTTCCACCCCTGGCCCGTGCGCCGTGACGACGTCGACCGGCCGGACGAACTGCGCATCGACCTCGACCCGCAGCCGGGCACCGACTACGCCGACGCGGTGCGCGCCGCCCACGAGCTGCGCGAGGTGCTCCACGAGTACGGGGACCTGCGCGGCTTCCCCAAGACCTCCGGCGGCCGGGGCCTGCACGTCTTCGTGCCGATCACACCGCGCTGGACCTTCACCCAGGTCCGCCGGGCCGCGATCGCCGTCGGACGTGAGCTGGAGCGCCGGATGCCGGATCAGGTGACCACGGCCTGGTGGAAGGAGCAGCGCGGCGAGAAGATCTTCGTCGACTACAACCAGACGGCCCGTGACCGCACCATCGCCTCTGCCTACTCCGTGCGCCCCCGTCCGCACGCGCCGGTGTCGGCGCCCCTGACCTGGGACGAGGTCGGCGAGGCCGTTCCCCGTGACTTCGACCTGGTCACCATGCCCGCGCGCTTCGCCGAACTCGGCGACGTGCACGCGGACATGGACGACCACGCCTGTTCCCTCGAAGCCCTGCTCGAACTCGCCGACCGTGACGAACACGATCACGATCTCGGCGATCTGCCGTACCCGCCCGAGTACCCGAAGATGCCGGGCGAGCCGAAGCGGGTACAGCCGAGCAGGGCCAAGAAGGAGAGCGGACCTGCGCCTACCTGAGGATCACAGCTCCTTGATCCGGACGTCCCGGTACGACACCACGTCCGTGACGCTGTGCACCTGGAGCCCGATGTAGCCGGAGGCGAACCGCCGGCCGTCCGTGCCCGGGTCGTCCGAGCGGGGCGGGGTGAACTCCTGGCCGCCGGTGTTGTCGAACTCGTTGATCAGCACACCGTTGCGCAGGATCGAGTAGTGCTGGTCCACCACGCGGATCTCGTAGTCGTTCCAGGTGCCCTTCTGGGTGACGCCGGCACCGGCGAGTCCCACCCGGTCGAAGCCGTAGACCGAACCGGTCTTGTACATGTCGCCGGTCGGGCTGTCGAACTCCTGGATCTCGTGCCCGTACTCGATGGCGACCCACTCGGGCCGTGACTCCACCGGGTGGTTGTGGACCTGCGGGAACCGCACGAACACACCGGAGTTGGCGTTGCCCGTGCCCGGCGCGTCGTCACGCCACTGGAGCTTCAGCGAGAAGTCCCCGTACTTGCGCTCGGGGAACCACAGCATGCCGAGCCCGTCCTTCGACGTGCCCGAGGTGATGGTCCCGTCGCCGTTCAGGCCGAACGAACCGCCGCCCACGTGCTCCCACTTGTCGAAGGTGGCCGGTGTACCGTCCAGGATCGTCCGGTACCCCTCGGTCTGGCCGGGCTCACCGATGCGCGACTCGTCGGCCGCCTCGTTGATCAGGTCGTACTCGCGCTCGACGACGACACCGTCGTCGAGGAGGCCGTCCAGGACCGACTTCACGTGCTTGAGGAACAACGCGTGGGACGTCCACTCCCGCTCGTCCTCGATCAACTCGTTGATGCGGCACCGGCTGTTGGTGATCCGGTTGGGCACACCCGTGTCGACCGTGCCGACGATGACCGTCAACCGCTCGTCGAACTCGGCGCAGTTGGGCGCGGGCACGCCGCCGCCCGGGGCGATCGTGAAGCTCACCGTCCGGGCGTCCGAGGTGTTGCCGGCCTTGTCGCGCGCCCGGTAGGTCACCGAGTGCGCGCCCACGCGGTCGACGACCACGGGAGCGGTGTACGCGAGGTACGGACCGCCGTCGAGCGAGTACTCGATCGCCGCCACGCCCGAACCGTCGTGCGCGTCCGTGGCGGTCACCGTCACCTTGGCGGTGTTGATGTACGCCCCGGCCGAGTTCTTCGAGCCCTCGACGCTCACGCCGGTCACCGGGGGAGTGGTGTCCTCGGCGGGCGGCGCCACGACGGTGAACGACACGGACTTCTCGGCGGCCGCGTTGCCCGCCTTGTCCGTCGCCCGGAACCGCACCGTGTGCGCGCCCACCTCGTGGACCATCACCGGAGCGGTGTACGGCTGCCAGGCGCCGGCGTCACCGAGCGCGTACTCGATGGTGTTGACGCCGGAACCGGTGTCGGAGGCCGTCACCGTGACGGTCGCCATGGAGAGGTACTCCCCTTGCGGGTTCTGCTCACCGCTCACGGCGGCCGAGGTCTCCGGCGGCGTGGTGTCACCCGTGTCCGGGGCCACCACCGAGAACTCCTCCGCCTTCTCCGCGGAGACGTTGCCCGCCTTGTCGAGGGCCCGGTAGCGGACCTTCTGCGGACCGACCTGGTCGATCACCACGGGCGTGGTGTACGGCTGCCAGGCGCCGTCGTCACCGATCGCGTACTCGATCCGCTCCACGCCGGAGGCGTCGTCGGTCGCGCTGAGCGTCACCGTCGCCGAACCGACGTACGCGCCGTCCGCGTTCTGTGTCCCGCTCACCGCGGCCGCGGTCTCCGGCGCGGTGGTGTCCTCGCCGGTGCCCTCCGTGACCACGAGGATGCCGGTCATCTGGCCGTGGCCGGGGATGGTGCAGAAGTACCGGTACCGGCCCGGCGAGAGCGTCACCTCGGCCGTGTGCTTGCCGCCCTGGTCGTCGTTCGGGTTGGCCAGGATGTTCAGCGGGACGTCGTTCTGGTACTCCGGGTCCGACACGTCGAACGTCAACGTGTGCGGCATGCCCGTGGTGTTGCCGGTCGCCTCGCTGTTCTCGAAGACGATCGTCGTCGGGCCCGCGACCGCCGTGGTGGGCGCGGACGCGTACTTGGTGATGTCGTCACCGGCCGTCCAGGTGAGCGTCTGCGCCGCGGCGGCCGCCCTGGACGGGTTCTTGTCGTTCTGGCCGGACGCCGAGGTGGCCGCGAGTCCCAGGACCATCAGCAGCGACGCCAGCAGCGCCGTCCACAGCCGTCCAGTTCTTCGCCTTCGGATGTTCGTCACGCGCGTCACTGCGCCTCCCTGGCGAGCTGATCGGCGGCGGGCGTGGGGCCGCCGCCCTTGTACGTCACCTGCCACAGCGCGGACTTGGAGTCCGATGTGAAGAAGCCACGGCCGTAGTCGAGGACGTACAGCGTGCCGTCCGGGCCGAACTTCCAGTCCATGAGGTTCTTGATGCCGTCGTTGCCGATGGGGACGATCTTCTTCAGGGACTCGGCGTGCACCGGGATGCCGCCCTGTCCGGCCGTCTTCGGGTCGAGGAGCACGGCGTGCCGGGGCTGGTCCGCGTCGTAGAAGTCGCCCACGAACCACTTGCCGTCCCAGTACGCGGGCCACTTGCCCGCACCGGCCCGGTTCTCGTCGTACCGGTAGACGGGTCCGTCCATGGCAGCCTGGCCGCCGCCCTTCAGCCACGGCAGCAGGAACTTCTGCTCCGCCGTCTTGTACGACGGGATGCCGTTGGCGTCCCGCGGGAAGTCCGGGCCGCCGCCCTGGGGCGAGTACCAGATGGTGTTCGAGGTGACCGGCGGGAGGTTGACGAGACCGTCGTTGTTGGGCGACTCGTTCTTCGGGGCGTCGCAGTCGTACCAGCCGAGCGGCTTCGTCGGATCGGGCAGGTTGCGGTCCCGGTAGGGCTGCTTGTTGCCCATGCAGTACGGCCAGCCGTGGTTGCCCGGCTTGGTGATCGCGGCGAACGTGTCGTACTTCGCCGGACCCCAGGTCGTCGACGGCTCCGAGGCGTCAGGACCGACCCAGCCCGCGTAGAGGGTGTCGGTCTTCTTGTCGATCGAGATGCGCGCCGGGTTGCGGACGCCCATCACATAGATCTCGCCGCGGGTCTTGCCGCCGCCCTCGGCGGTCTCCTTGCCCGTGAAGAGGTTCCCCTCGGGCAGGGTGTACGTGCCGTCCTGCTCCGGGTGGATGCGCAGGATCTTGCCGTTGAGGTTGTTGGTGTTGCCCGCCGTGCGGCGGGCGTCCGCGAAGGAGACGCCCTTGTAGTTGGGCTGCGGGTTGTTGCCGGAGTAACCGTCGCTGAATCCACTGGAGTTGTTGTCACCGGTGGCGATGTACAGGTTGCCCTTGGAGTCCCAGGCCAGGCCGCCGCCCGCGTGGCAGCAGCTGTGGATCTGGACCGGCCACTTGAGCAGGACCTTCTCGCTGCTCATGTCGAGCTTGGCGGTGGTCGAGTTGTACGTGAAGCGGGAGACGTAGCGCTCGGCCATCTGGGTGTCACGGTTGATCTTGGAGTGCGGCGTGTAGTGCAGGTACACCCAGCCGTTCTCCTCGAACCGCGGGTCCAGCTCGATGCCCAGCAGGCCCTCTTCGACCTTGGTGAGCTCCTCGCCGCCGCCCTTGTTGCCGAAGACGGTCAGGTAGCCGGCCAGCGTGACCTTCTTGGTCTTCGGGTCGTAGACGTGGATCTCGCCCTTGCCCTTGCCGACGTCCGGGTTGTTCCAGTCCGTGACGACGGGCTGCGACGAGTCGGCGCCGCCGCGGCCGATGTAGAACACCCGTCCGTCGGGCGCGGTGACCAGGCCGTGCGGCTCGCCGATCTGGTCGTTCTGGCCCGGCTGGTTGGGCTGGGTCAGCCGCTCGGCCTTGTAGTTGGCGTTGATCGTGGCCTTGCAGTCGGCCTGGGAGATCCTGGTGGTCCAGTCGAGCGCGCCGCGCAGATGGGTGCGGAAGTCCGCCTCGTCGTACGAGGAGGCCGTGCCGCCCATGCCGGTGTAGAAGGAGCGGCCGCCGTCGTAGTCACGGCACCAGGAGATCGGGTGGTCCGCGCCGTTGGCGCCGGTGCCCGGCTGGTACGTCGCCTCGCGGACGCGGGCCACGGTGTGCACGTCGCCCGACGGGTTCTTCTCCCAGTTCAGCCACTGGTCGAGACGCTTCCACTGGAGCGGGAGGTCCTTGGTGGCGGGGTGCACGCGGTCGCCGACCTCGACGGTCGCCCGCTGTACGTTCGTCGGGCCGCCGGCCGCCGGGCGGGCACCGACGAGTCCGGTGAACCAGTCCGAGTACGGCTCCGCGCGGGCCGCGTCATGGATGCCGAGGAAGCCGCCGCCGGCCTTCATGTATGCCTCGAGACCGGCCTCCTGCTCCGGTTCGAGGACGTCTCCGCCGCCGGTCAGGAAGACGACGGCGTTGTAGCGGCCGAGCTTCGTCTCGTCGGTGAAGACCGAGGCGTCGTCCGTGGCCGTCACGCCGAAGCGCCCGGCCGCGGGGCCGGTCAGACCGATGTCCTCGATCGCCTCGATCCCGGCGTCGACGACGGGCGACTCCTCGCCGCCGGCCGCGGAACCGTGGAAGATCAGCACCTTCACGTCGGAGCCGCCGGGCGGCGACTTGATCGACATCGTTGTCAACGGTGGCTCAGGCGCGGGGCGCGCGCTCGCGGCGGGGCCCGACAGGACACCCGCGGCGACGACTCCGGCGGCCAGCGCGGCTGCCCAGCCTCTGCGTCTGCCTCTGCTCGTCCTTCGTACTGTCATAGGCGTTCGATGCGGTGTGAGCCGCATGTGGTCACCCACCCCTCTGTTCCCTTTTGGGCTCGGTTCGCCTCCGGGGCGCTACAACCTGCGTCGCGTCTCTTCGGGTCACTCGCGTCACAGCACAGCGCCATGGAAGCTAGACCCTTTCCTGGAACTCGCCAATACCTATGACCAGAACGACACGAACTTTGTCCTGAGTGTGGATAAACGACTGTGATGCCACTAGCGTCTCCCCAGTTCGTCTCTGTCACTCGGGTCCGGCGATTCCATCGATTTCCGTCAATTCGGCTGCAGGTTGGGAGAGTTCGGCATGGGCACCACCACGGACGACATGGACAGACGCGGCTTCAGCCGCCGGATGATGCTGGGCGGGGCCGCCGTCGCCACGGTCGCGACATCGTTGTCGCTCGTCGCGGTGCAGGATGCGGCACCCGCCGAGAGCACGGCGAGGACCGCCCCCGCGGGCGGCGAGACGAAGCGGATCAAGCTGTACATAGAGAAACTCGCCGACGGCCAGCTCGGTTACGGGTTCGAGAAGGGCGCGGCCTCGATCCCCGGCCCGCTGATCGAGCTCAACGAGGGCGACACCGCGTACATCGAGGTCGAGAACACGCTGGACGTGGCGGCGAGTCTGCACGTCCACGGCCTGGACTACGAGGTCTCCAGCGACGGCACGAAGCTGAGCAACTCCCATGTCGAGCCGGGCGGCACCCGTACGTACACCTGGCGCACGCATGCCCCGGGCCGCCGCGCGGACGGCACCTGGCGGGCGGGCAGCGCGGGGTACTGGCACTACCACGACCATGTCGTCGGCACCGAGCACGGCACGGGCGGTATCCGCAAGGGGCTCTACGGTCCGGTGATCGTCCGCCGCAAGGGCGACATCCTTCCCGACCGGACCGTGACCGTCGTCTTCAACGACATGCTGATCAACAACAAGCCCGCCCATGAGAGCCCCAACTTCGAGGCCACCCTGGGTGATCGGGTCGAGTTCGTGATGATCACGCACGGCGAGTACTACCACACGTTCCATGTGCACGGTCACCGCTGGGCGGACAACCGCACGGGGCTGCTGACCGGGCCCGACGATCCGAGCCAGGTCATCGACAACAAGATCGTGGGGCCCGCGGACTCGTTCGGCTTCCAGGTGATCGCGGGGGAGGGCGTCGGGGCGGGGGCGTGGATGTACCACTGCCATGTGCAGAGTCATTCGGACATGGGGATGGCGGGGTTGTTCCTGGTGAAGAAGGCGGACGGGACGATTCCGGGCTACACCCCCCACGAGCACTGAGCGTTCCACTGGGGTTGGGCCGGGGGGTTGGTCCGGCTGGGCCCGGCGTGAGTGGGTGAGGTTGTTCGGGGTGTGTTGTCGGGTGCGGGTGGGTGGGGGCTGGGCGCGCAGTTCCCCGCGCCCCCGGAGGGCGGGGCTGCGCCCCTGCCCTCCAGGGCGGGTGGCGAGTTGAGTCCCTGTCCTCCTGAGGCTCGTGGGGGTGAGAGCGCTCTCAAGTGTGGGGTGGGTGCGGGCTATCCTGATCGGCAACCGCCGCCCTGAGGAGCCCCGAGGTGACCGAGCAGTCGACAGAGCCACGTCCGACACTGGAGGCCGTGGCCGCCCGGGCCGGGGTCTCCCGCGCCACCGTGTCGCGTGTCGTCAACGGAGGTGAGGGCGTGCGCGAACCACTGGTCGAGCGGGTCCGACGCGCCGTCGACGAGCTCGGTTACGTCCCGAACCAGGCCGCGCGCAGCCTCGTCACCCGACGGCACGACGCGGTCGCCGTGGTGATCGCCGAACCGGAGACCCGGGTCTTCACCGACCCCTTCTTCGCGCTGCAGCTCCGGGGCATCAGCAAGGAGCTGACGGCCCACGACTCGCAGCTCGTGCTGCTGCTCACGGAGGGGCGCGACGACCATGCCCGGGTGGCGCGTTACCTCGCCGGGGGCCATGTGGACGGCGCGCTCGTCTTCTCGCTGCACCTAGACGACCCGCTGCCGGGCCTGATCCGCGGCGTGCCGACCGTGTACGGGGGGCGCCCCGGCTGGAGCGCGGGGTCGCGCGACGCGGTCTACGTCGACTGCGACAACCGGGGCGGCGCGCGGGAGGCCGTCCGGCATCTCGTCGGGCTCGGCCGCCGGCACATCGCCCACATCACCGGCGCCCTCGACCAGACCTCGGCGGTCGACCGGCTCGACGGGTTCCGTGACGTCATGGTGGACGCCGACCCGGCGCTGATCGTGGAGAGCGACTTCACCCCGGGGGGCGGGGAGCGCGCCATGCGGGAACTGCTCGACCGCCGCCCCGACCTGGACGCGGTGTTCGCCGCCAACGACCTCACGGCGGCGGGCGCCATGCGGGTGCTGCGGGAGCGGGGACGGCGGGTGCCCGAGGACGTCGCCGTGATCGGCTTCGACGACGTGCTGCCGTTCACCGAACAGGTCGACCCGCCGCTCACCACGGTCCGTCAGGACATCGAGGAGATGGGGCGGCTGATGGCGCGGCTGCTGTTGCGGGGGCTGGACCGGCCGGCGTCCGCGGCGGCCTCCGGCGGGGTGGCGGGGGAAGCGGTGGCGGGTGAAGCGGAGGCAGGGGCGCCGCCGTCCAGTGTCGTGCTGCCCACGACGCTGGTTCTGCGCGCCTCGGCGTAGCCGTTCCACTGGGGTGGGGCGCGTCGGGTGGGGCTGCTCGGGGGTGGGTGTCGGGTGCGGGCCGGCCGGGGCGTGGCGTTCCGGTGATTCGGCGGAGCCCTCGGGCACCGCCGACGCGCCTCCGTTTCGGCGACCGACCGCGTTTCCGCCGCGACTTCGGCCCGCTTCGGTCGCGATCCTGCCGTGACGGTGCCGCGCGCCGCTGTGCGCTCGCCTGTCGGCAGGGGCATCATCAGGCACTGTCGCGCCTTGTCGGGCCCTGGGTGCCACGAGGGACCGCTCGCTCCGGCAGTCGCGCTCGGGCTCGGGCACGCCGGCGTTGATCCGGCGTTGATCGAACGTTTTTCGGTATGCGACACGATCCCCGCATGCACAACGACACCGCCGCCGCGCCCGACCTCTCCTGGCAGGAACAGGCACTGTGCGCCCAGACCGGATCCGACTTCTTCTTTCCCGAGCCGGGCAGCTCGGTGCGGGAGGCGAAGCAGATCTGCGGGCTGTGCGAGATGCGCTCCGCGTGCCTCGAATACGCGCTCGACAACGACGAACGCTTCGGCGTCTGGGGCGGCCTCTCCGAGAAGGAGCGGCTCAGCCTCCGACGCGCCCAGCAATGGCCGAGCGGGAGCCCGGCAGTGGTCCGGCAGTAGGGCGGCGCCCGCGCGGCCCGGGGCCGCATCGGGAATTCGGCGCGCGCCACGGGCCCCGGCAGGCACAATCCACCACATGGTCCACACGCCGCGGCACCAGGCCGAGAGCCTGCTGAACGCCCTCGATCCACTGCCGTACCCCCTGCGTATGCGGGAACTCGCCGCCAGAGTGCGGGAGTCGGCCGAAGCACGTCCGCTGCTGGACGAACTCGAAGCGCGCGGATCCTACGAGCGGGGGCTCGCCGTCGTCGCGGCGGCCGTCAGCGGGGACACCGGGTGGATCGGGGCACGGCTCGCCGATCCGGACTCCTTCGTGCGCGGCCACGCGCTGCGCGTCGCCGACAGCCTCCAGGTGCCCGACTCCGCCTACGAGTCGGCCCTCGTCGACGCACCCGAGGCGATACGCCGGGAGCTGCTGCGTGCCGTGGTCGCGGGACGCCGCACCGCGCTGGCCGACCGGCTCGTCGAACCGCTGCGGGACACCTGGGGCGACGCGGAGGCGGCACGGCTGCTGCCAGGATGCTCGCCGACGACGGTCGCGCGCCTGCTGCCCTCGCTCTTCCACGCCGTGCGCGGCTGGACGCCGCTCGGCAGGAGGCACACCGGAGTCCTGCTGGACGCGGTGGAGGGCGAGCTGGCCGCGTTGCCGCCCTCGCTGCGCGATGCCTGGTGGCAGCGGTACGCGCCGGCCGTGACGGTCACCGTGCCCGTCGAGCCCTCACGCGCGCTGGAGGTGGTCGAACGCTACGCACCCGACCGGCTCCCGCAGCAACTCCACGATCAGCTGCGCGCGTTCGCCGCCGTCGCCCCGGAACGCGTGCTCCGGCTGCTCCTCGCGCGCGACACCCTCCCGTACGCGGTCGTGCGCAGCCGTTCGCTGATGCGCGCGCTGGCGCGGTCGCGGAGCGCGGAACTCGACGCGTTCGGCCGGGCGTTGGCCGAATCCGGCCACCTGGCCGCGTTCCTTCCGGTGCTGCCGCCCGCTCGGCGTCTCGCCTTCTACCTCGACGCGATGGCCGGCCGCGGCCCGCGGGGCGACGCCGTCGACACCGCCGTCCTGGAGGCCCTGCCGCGCAGCGGGGTCGCCGAGGAGGCGCGGCGGATGGCGGACGCGGCGCGCGAGAGCGGCGCGCCCTGGGGCACCGTCCTGCTCGCCGAGTCGTATCTGCCGGTCACCCAGGTGCGCGACCGGCTGGTCGAGGCCACGCGCCGCTCCGCCGCCGAGGACCGGGCCCTGGCCTGGCCGTTGCTCATCGCCAACGCGGCCCGCTCCGGCGACCCCGCGGCCGTCGTGTCCGTACTGGCGGAGTCCGCCCGGCTCCGCAACGAACAGGACCCGGTGCGCCAGCCGGCCCTGTGGGCGCTGTCCCGTGTCCCGTCCGTCCTGTTCACCGAGGACGCCGAGCCGCACCTCGACGTGATCGTCACCGACGCCGTCGACGCCCGCGACTCCTCGCCGGGCAGCCGGCGCAACCTCAGCGAACTCGCCCTGTCCGTGCTCCGGGAGCATGCCGCGGGCGGATCGAGGGAGCTGGTCAACTGGGCCCTGCGCACCCTCGTACGGATCTCCGGCAACACCGGCGGCGCCGACCTGGGCCGGCTCGACGCCACGCTGCGCCGGGGCCAGGAACACCGGGTGTACGAGGCGCTGCGGCCGTGGATCGAGGCCGGTGCGGAGAAGGCCGACCACAGCCTCACCTTCGCGCTGGTCCGAGCGGTGGGACGGCGCGCCGCCGCGATGACCGATCTGCAGGAACTCCTGTGGCAGGCCGTCCGGTTCGGGAACGACACGACGGTACGCGCCGCCGTCGAACTGTGGCTGGAACCACCGGCCACCCGTGACGAGCGCGCCGCCCGCGTCCTGGCGCTCGAACCCTCGGCGGGCACCCTGGGGCCCGTCCTGGCGGTGATCACCCGCCGCCGCACCGACCTCCTCGACGTGCTCCTCGCGGACACTCCGCCGTACGGGCGCTTCCTCACCAGGGGCAGCCCGTGGACGGTGCCCGTGAGCCGTGACGTACGGCGCTGGCTGCCACGCCAGCAGGACGCCGTGGCCCGGCGGTTGGCCGCGTCGGCCGCCGACGCGAGCCTGCCTGCGTACACCCGGGCCGCCGCCGTCGAGCAGGCCGCGCTCTTGCCCGGACGGGGCGTGGAACTCGTACGGGCCTGGACCGGCTCGTCGAACGTCGTGCTCGCGGAGGCCGCGCTCGGCGCGCTCGCCCGCACCGACCGCCCCGGCGACGTCCTCCCCGAACTTCTCGCGTACGCGGACGGTGACCGGGCGCGCGTCGCGGTGTACGCGGCCACCCAGGCGTCCCGGCATGTGGCGCCCTCCCTGCTCGCGGACCGGTTGCGCGAGGTGCTGTTCGCGCGGCAGACCAAGGTGACCAGCCGCAAGGAGGCCGTCCGCCTCGCCGCGGCCAGGCTCCCGGCCCCGACGGCCGCCGACGTTCTCACCGCCGCGTACCGACGGCCGGGCGCCCATCTCGACGTCCGTGCCGCGTGCGTCGCCTTCGCGGGCTCGCTGCTCGCCGAGGAGCCCGTGTGGACGCTGCTGCACGACGCCGCCGGGGCCGAACCGGTGCTCCGTGCCGCCGTGCTGCGCGTCGAACCCCTCGATCTGCCGGAACGCCACCGTGAGCGGTACGCGCGGCTCGTCCGGGACGTGTCCACGACCGACGACGCGCCGACGGCCGTCCTCGCCTTCGACGCCCTGGCCCGCTGGGCGCCCTGGTGCCCCCACGCGCCCACCGTCCTGGCCTCCGCCGCCGCGGACCTGTCGAACCGCACGAGCTGGCGGACCGCGGTCCAGGGTCTGGTGGTCGCGGCGACGGGCTCGGACCGGGGAGCCGACGGCGTGCGGAGGGCCCTGCACGCCTTGGCGGAAGCAGAGACGGCTGATGAGGCAGAGACTGCGGACGGCGGGACGGCGGTGGGTGGCTCGCCGGGCAGTGACGCGGGCGCCGGATCAGAGCCCGTCGACGCCGAACCCCGCCGCGACCGGCCCGCCAGACAACGCGTCGACCACCTCGTCGCCCGTCTCGCGCAGCAGGGAGCGACGGCCGCCGTACCTATCCGGGCGGCGGCTCTCGGCGCCGCCGAACTGCTCGCGCGGTACGACGGGTTCGTGCCGCAGGCCGCCGCGGTCACGGTCGTCCATCTCGACCTCGACACGGAGGCGGAGCGGGTGGAGGAGGCCCTGACCCGGCTGGCCGCGCTGACGGACGGGCGTCCGGCGCTCGCGGCCAGGACCGCCTCGGAACTCGCCGACCGGCTGGGCCGCAGGACGCACGAGGGCGACGCCGAGACCCTCCTCGACGTCGCCCACCGGCTCACCGCTCACGGCGGACACGGTCAGGGACTGCTCGCCATGGCTCTCACGGCCGCGCTCGGCACCCGTACGGACTGGGGGCCGCCGTGGCGCGCACAGCTCAGAGCACTGCGCCGCCACCCGGTGGCCGACGTCCGTGACAGGGCGCTGGCCGAGGTGACGGCGTACGAGTGAGGAGGCGCAGGAAGCGGAAGCGGGATCAGACCGCGGCGGCGCGGGCCGCCATGCGGGCCTTGCGGGCCGCGAGCTTCTCGTCGAACTTGAGGGCCTCGGCGTCCAGGCCGCCCATGTAGAGGCCGAGCTCCTCCTGGGCCTTGAGGCCGTCAGGGCCCAGGCCCTCGATCTGCAGGACCTTGAGGTGGCGCAGGATCGGCATCAGGACGTCGTCGTGGTGGATCCGCATGTTGTAGACCTCGCCGATCGCCATCTGCGCGGCGGCGCGCTCGAAGCCGGGCATGCCGTGTCCGGGCATCCGGAACTGGACGATGACGTCCCGCACGGCCTGCATGGTCAGGTCGGGCGCGAGTTCGAAGGCGCCCTTGAGGAGGTTGCGGTAGAAGACCATGTGCAGGTTCTCGTCGGTCGAGATGCGCGCCAGCATGCGGTCGCAGACCGGGTCGCCCGACTGGTGGCCGGTGTTGCGGTGCGAGACGCGGGTCGCGAGCTCCTGGAAGGCGACGTACGCGACGGAGTGCAGCATCGAGTGCCGGTTGTCCGACTCGAAGCCCTCACTCATGTGCATCATGCGGAAGGCTTCCAGCTGGTCGGGGTCGACGGCGCGCGACGCGAGCAGATAGTCGCGCATCACGATGCCGTGGCGGCCCTCCTCGGCGGTCCAGCGGTGCACCCAGGTGCCCCAGGCGCCGTCGCGGCCGAAGAGGGAGGCGATCTCGTGGTGGTAGCTGGGCAGGTTGTCCTCGGTCAGGAGGTTCACGACGAGGGCGATGCGGCCGAGGTCGGTGACCTTGGACTGTTCCTTGTTCCAGGCCTCGCCGTCCTCGAAGATGCCGGGGAAGTTGCGACCGTCGGACCAGGGCACGTACTCGTGCGGCATCCAGTCCTTGGCGACCTTCAGGTGGCGGTTGAGCTCGGTCTCCACCACTTCTTCCAACGCGTACAGCAAGCGGGCGTCGGTCCAGTCGGAGGACGGGCTGCCGAGATGGGGAGAAGTGATCGTCACGGGGGCTCCAGGGGGACGTGAATACTGAGCGCGTTCACCTAACCTACGGCATCGTAGGCTACGTATCCGTAGGTTACGACACCGTAGGTTAAGCGCGTCGTAAAGAGCCCTGATCAGCGATGATCTCTTCGAAGATCGAATCGTTTTACGTGGGGAGTACACCGTCCGGCGGACGGGCGGAACGTTTCGGGTGTATCGGATGCCTTGGACGTATCAGACGTAGAGGTCCCGCAGCCGGACGGACAGGCACGTCACGCAGCCTTCGAGCTTCTCGAACTCGCTGATGTCGACGAGGACGGGTTCGTGGCCGAGCCCGGCGAACAGGTCGGCGGTCTTGGGCGCGCTCGCGGCCATCAGGAGCTTCCCGCCGCCCAGCAGGACGACGTGCGAGCCGGACTCCTCGGGCACTGCCAGGAAGCGGGGGAACAGCGACGGCGTGTCCACCAGTGGCTCGTACCCGACGATCGTGCCGTCCGGCAGCGCGGTGACGGCCGACTTCAGGTGCAGCACCCGGCTCACCGGTACGGCGACGACCCGGGCGCCGAGCGGCTCGAACGTGGCCCGCAGCTGCTGGACGCCGGCGCCGTTCGTGCGTCCGCCGAGCCCCACGTAGAGGGTGTCGCCGACCTTCAGGACGTCGCCGCCTTCGAGCGTGCCCGGCTCCCACACCCAGTTCACCGAGCAGCCGAGCCGGGCCACCGCCTCCTCGACACTGGCGGTCTCCTCGCGCCGGGACTCCGCTCCGGGGCGGCCGATCAGCGCCACGTTGCGGAAGACGACCACCGGGTCCTCCACGAACACGGAGTCCGGGCAGTCGTCGGCGGGCTCCACCTCGACGGTCTCCCAGCCGTGCGTCCGCAGAGCGTCCGCGTACGCCTCCCACTGCTCGACCGCCAGGCCGACATCGACGGGCGTCCGCTCCAGATGGGTGACGAGGCCTTCGGCCAGGCGGGGGCTGGGACGGCGGATGAGGGCCTTCTGGCTGGGCACGTGCGGATCTCCGTCTCGGCAGGGTGTGTCCCCGCACATCATGCAGCCCCCACCGTCCCGACGACAGCCCCCTCGACCGCTGGGGGTGCGGGGGCGGCCGCCCGGCTTTTAGGGGCGCGGGGAACTGCGCGCTCAGCCCCCGCCGGCGGTCGGGGGGGCGTGCCGCCTGGGCCTGTGGGGGCGCGCGGGCGGCGGCCCGGTTTTTCAGGGGCGCGGGGAACTGCGCGCTCAGCCCCCACCGGCCGTCGCCGGACGTACTGCCTCAGCCCCGCCGGGCCACGCCGCCGGGCCACGCCGCCTCAGGCGCGACCTCCCGGAGCTCTCCCTCCATCAGCAGCCAGCGGGTGATCCCGATCGACTCCAGGAACGGCACATCGTGGCTGGCCACGACCAGCGCCCCCTCGTACGACTCCAGCGCCGTGGTGAGCTGTCGCACACTCGCCACGTCCAGGTTGTTCGTCGGCTCGTCGAGCAGCAGAAGCTGCGGCGCGGGCTCGGCGAGCATCAGCGCCGCGAGAGCCGCCCGGAAACGCTCGCCACCGGAGAGCGTCGCCGCCCGCTGGTCCGCGCGGGCACCCCGGAACAGGAAGCGGGCCAGCCGCGCCCGGACCCGGTTGTTGGTGGCGCCCGGCGAGAACCGCGCCACGTTCTCGGCGACCGTCAACTCGTCGTCGAGCACATCGAGCCGCTGCGGCAGGAACCGCAGCGGCACATGCGCCCGCGCCTCCCCGGAGACAGGCTCCAGCTCCCCGGCGACCGTCCGCAGCAGCGTCGTCTTGCCCGCGCCGTTGCGCCCGATCAGCGCCACCCGCTCCGGCCCGCGCAGGTCGAAGGAGCCCGCCACGCTCGCCCCGTACGCCAACTCAAGGTCCAGGAGCGTCAGTACGGTACGGCCCGGCGGCACCGCCGTGTACGGCAGGTCGACGCGGATCTCGTCGTCGTCCCGCACGGCCTCCACCGCGTCGTCGAGCCGCTCCTTGGCCTCGGCGAGCTTCTCCTCGTGCATGACGCGGTGCTTGCCCGCGGACTCCTGGGCCGCCCGTTTGCGCGCCCCCATCACGATCTTCGGCTCACGCTTCTGCTCGAACATCCTCTGGCCGTACCGCTTGCGCCGCGCCAACTTGACCTGCGCGTCCGCCAGTTCGCGCTTCTGCTTCTTCAGGTCGGACTCGGCGACCCGTACCATGCGCGTCGCCGCCTCCTGCTCGGCGGCCAGCGCCTCCTCGTACGCCGAGTAGTTGCCCCCGTACCAGGTGACCTCACCGGAGCGCAGATCGGCGATCTGGTCGACCAGGTCGAGGAGTTCACGGTCGTGGCTGACCACGACCATGACCCCGGAATAGGCCTCGACGGCCGCGTACAGCCGTCGGCGCGCGTACAGGTCGAGGTTGTTGGTGGGCTCGTCGAGGAGGAGCACGTCGGGCCGGCGCAGCAGCAGCGCGGCCAGCCGCAGCAGGACCGACTCGCCGCCCGAGACCTCGCCGATGGTGCGGTCGAGGCCGATGCGGCCCAGGCCCAGTTCGCCGAGCGTCGCCACGGCGCGCTCCTCGACGTCCCAGTCGTCGCCCACGACGTCGAAGTGCGCCTCGGACGCGTCGCCCGACTCGATGGCGTGCAGCGCGGTGCGCTGGGCGGCGATGCCGAGGACCTCGTCGACCCGGAGCGTGGTGTCGAGGGTGACGTTCTGCGGAAGCTGGCCGACGTCGCCCGCGACCCGGACGGTGCCGTCGGCCGGATCGAGTTCGCCCGCGATCAGCTTCAACAGGGTTGATTTGCCTGATCCGTTGACTCCGACGAGCCCGGTCCTGCCGGGGCCGAAGGACACCTGGAGACCGTCGAAGACAGGAGTGCCGTCGGGCCAGGCGAAGGAGAGGGAGGTGCAGGTGATGGAAGTGGGGGCAGTAGACATGAGGGCCTCGCAGTGCTTGACGCGGTCGGGACGACACGTATCGAGACACCGGGAGGCGACGACGGCCGGAAGGACGGGGTCCCGCGGGCTTGCCCGGAACACGGCGAAAGCCCTGTACCGCGGGACGGCTCGCTGGCCGAGGTCGCACGCTGCGCACACACGGGAACGTGACGTGTGTGACGCGGTGTCTCAAGACCTCAGACGAGCAACGTCCTTCTCCATTCGGCGGCAACAGGACCGCTTTACAACGTAGGAGGCGGCCGAGGGGCTGTCAACGGATTAACGTGCTCCCGACCCCGTCCGACCCTGTCCACCCCGTCCGACCTGCTGGTTCGACCGAAGGAGACTCCGTGCCCCATGGCCCGCTCTCGCTGCCCGCCCGGCTCTATCTGCTGGCCTGGGACACCACGAAACTCAAGATCACCGGCGCTTCCCAGGTCCCGCACCTGGTCCGGGCCGGCGCACTCACCGAGCTGGCGCAGCGCGGGCTGCTGGCGGACGTGGACGGCACCGTCACCCCCACCGACCCGGACGGCCGTACCGGGGACCCGGTCCTCGACGGGCTCCTGGAACTCATCGAGGAGTCCCGGCCGCACAAGTGGAAGACCTGGGTGAGCCTGCGGGCCCGCATCACGCTGGACGCCGTACAGGCGCAGCTCGCGGCCGACGGATATCTGCGCGCCGAGAAGACACGTGTGCTCGGGGTGTTCCCGTCCGTGGAGTACGAGATCGACCGCGTCGCCGTCGTGGACGGGCTGCGGGAGGAGGCGCGGCTGGTGCTGGCGGGCCCGGTGCCGGTCGACGAGGTGTCCGAGCGGGACGCGGCGCTGGTGGCCCTGGCGGCCGCGGCCGGGTTGCGCACGCTCATGTCCGGCAAGGAGCGGCGACACGGCAACGAGTGGGCCGAACGGGTGGAAGCCCTGGCGGAACGCAGCGGGACGGCGACTCCGGCCCTGAAACAGGCGGTGCACGAGGTGCGGTCGGCGTTGGCCGTGGTGATGGCGGCGTCCGGGGTGGCGGGGCAGGGGGACTGAGCGGGCAGCACACACCCCGCTGTCGCGACCGTGGGAGCGGACGCAGCTGCCGGCCGGCGCCTGCCGAGGGAGGGCGCTTCCCGGAACTTCAGAGCATCAGTAGCAGATGGCGGACAGCAGACAACAGGCGACAGGTAGGTGACAGGTGACAGGCGGCAGTAACAGGTAGCAGGTGGCAGAACGTTCGTGGGGGAACGTCAGTAGGAGTCGCGCAGCAGTTCGGCGAGGTCGTGGTCCAGGTCCTGGTGCAGGTGTTCCAGACCGACGGGCACCAGCTCCGTCGAACTCTCCAGGAACCGCCGCAACTCACCGACGCGCACATGGATCACGGCGGTGCCCTCCGGGGCGTGGAACTCCAGGACGATGCGGTCGTATCCGTACGGCCGCACCCGTACGTCCCCGTGGCCCACCTCCTCCTCCAGTCCCGAGGCGAGCAGTTCGCGGGCGAAGGTCCAGCACACCTCCACGCCTTCGAGCGTGGACGGGGCCGGGAAGGACATGCGGACGGCGAAGGGATCGCGGGGGTCGTAGCTGAGCGTCGCGGGAATGCTCGGCATCCGCGGCGCGGCGGCGACGAGGCGGGCCTCTACGGGCTGCTCGATGACGGTGGACAACGCCTTGCTCCCTTGTGACGGACGGACGAACTGCGGACGGATGAGCCGGATACTTGTAGAGACGTCGGAATCGGCCAATCCGTGCCTGCGAAAACGCATGAAGTCCTAGTGACCTCCGTCACCGCCTTCAATCACAGGAGTGATCATTGATTTCTCGCGTGATCACTGATGCCTCCCGGGGCATCTGGACGTCGCCGGGGGAGTGGGCTAGCTTCGCCCGCCATGAGGGGCTTGGGCAAGACGCGACACATGAGAATTCCGGGATTCACGAGGCGGTTGATGACCGTGGGGGTGTGCGGAGCGGCGTTCGCAGCCGCGATCATGGCACCGGCGCAGGCACACGGACCGTCGGACCGCGGGCCGAGTGGCGGAAAACAGTCACACGGGAAGCCGCCCGCGGGACCCCGGTGGGAGCTCAAGGACAGCGGCACGGACGCGCGGTTCCGCGGGCTCTCCGCCGTCAGCCGGGACACCGCCTGGCTGGCCGGGTCCAAGGGCACCGTGCTGCGCACCACGGACGGCGGGGCGAGCTGGCGGAACGTATCGCCGCCCGGGGCCGCCGAGTTGGAGTTCCGTGACGTCGAGGCCTTCGACGGCGGGCGGGCCGTCGTGCTGGCCATCGGCGAGGGCGAGGCGTCCAGGGTGCTGCGGACCGAGGACGGCGGCGCGACCTGGACCGAGTCCTTCCGCAACACCGACGCCAAGGCCTTCTACGACTGCATGACCTTCTTCGACCGGCGCCACGGCCTGGCGATGAGCGACCCGGTGGACGGCAGGTTCCGCATCCTGTCGACCGGCGACGGCGGCCGTTCCTGGAAGGTGCTGCCCGGCGCGGGGATGCCCGCGGCGCAGGAGGGCGAGGCGGGCTTCGCGGCCGGCGGGCAGTGCCTGGTCAGCTCGGGGCCGCGCGACGTGTGGCTCGCCACGGGCGGGGCGACACGCGCGCGCGTGCTGCACTCCTCGGACCGCGGTCTCCACTGGACCGTCACCGACACCCCGGTCCCGGCGGGCGATCCGGCCCGCGGAGTCTTCGCCCTCGCCTTCCGCGACCGGACGCACGGCATCGCGGTCGGCGGCGACTACCGGGCCGACCAGACCTCGCCCCGGGCGGCAGCGGTCAGCGGCGACGGCGGCCGCACCTGGACCACGTCCACCACACCGCCACCGGCCTACCGCTCCGGCGTCACCTGGCTCCCGCACAGCCGCACCGCCGCCCTCGCGGTCGGCCCCACCGGCACCGACCTCACCACGGACGCCGGCCGCACCTGGCGCCCGCTGGACACCGGCTCGTACGACACCGTCGACTGCGCCCCCGACCGGTCCTGCTGGGCCTCGGGCGAGCAGGGCAGGGTGGCCCGCCTGGCCCCCTGACGCGCCGGCAGGACCTAGGCTCGGCGGCACCATGACGACCGTACGCATCCCCGCGGGCTGGCCCGCCACCGAAGAGCAGGCCCGGTCCGTGCAGGACGAGTTGAGGGGGCGGGTGGTCCTCGACGAGCCGGGGCCGCCGCCGGGGACGGGCCGGGTGACCGGGGTCGACGTGGCGTACGACGACGAGCGCGAC
Organism: Streptomyces sp. CWNU-52B; assembly: GCF_047444975.1. Taxonomy (NCBI): domain Bacteria; kingdom Bacillati; phylum Actinomycetota; class Actinomycetes; order Kitasatosporales; family Streptomycetaceae; genus Streptomyces; species Streptomyces sp. CWNU-52B. The sequence goes on from NZ_JBLFJV010000039.1 coordinate 109,947, forward strand.
GTCGTCGTGGCCGCGGCCGTCGTGCTCGACGCGGCGACCCTCGACGTGGTCGCCGAGTCCACGGCCGTCGGTCAGGTGCCCTTTCCGTACGTCCCCGGACTGCTCGCCTTCCGGGAGGTCCCGGCCGTCCTGGCCGCGCTCGAAGCGCTGCCGTGCGCGCCCGGCCTGGTGGTCTGCGACGGCTACGGCCTCGCCCACCCCCGCCGCTTCGGCCTGGCGAGCCACCTCGGCGTCCTCACCGGCCTCCCGACGATCGGGGTCGCCAAGAACCCGTTCACCTTCACGTACGAGGAGCCGGGCGTTCCGCGTGGCTCCGGCTCGCCGTTGCGTGCGGGGGTGGAGGAGGTCGGCCGGGTGCTGCGCACGCGGGCGGGGGTCAAGCCGGTGTTCGTCTCGGTCGGCCACCGTGTGACGCTGGAGACCGCCTGCGCCCATACCCTCCACCTCGCGCCGCGTTTCCGTCTCCCGGAGACGACCCGGTACGCGGACGCGTTGTGCCGCCGGGCGTTGAAGGCGACCATGGCGTGAACGCGTGCGCGTGAGCGTGAGCGTGAGTCTGTGTCTTTCGGTGGGGTGCGGGTCCGGTGGGGGCTGGTCGCGCCGTTCCCCGCGCCCCTTGTAGGCGGGGCTTCGCCCTCGCCCCCCACGGTCGTTCGTCGGGTGCGGGTTGGGTGTGGCTGGGCGCGCCGTTCCCCGCGCCCCTGAAAAGCGGCCCTGCCTTTCAGTGCCGCCTGGCACCCCCGGACGGGAACGTCAGGGTGGGGGCTGCCGTCGGGTTTCGAGCGCGCGTGCGTGTGTGCGTAGTTCCTCGCGTCCGATGACATCGGCCCGCGTGGCCGGCACCGTGCAGGCGTAGGCCCCGGCCACCGAGCCGAAGAGACCGCACCGCTCGGGCGGTTCACCCGTCAGCCGACCGAAGAGATAACCCGCCACGAAGGCGTCCCCGGCGCCGTTGGAGTCCACGACCGGGGCGGTCGGCGTGACGGCCGGGATGTGCGTCAGCTCGCCGTCGAGCAGCTGGTACGCGCCCTCGGCCCCGGCGGTGGCGACGACCACCTCGGCCCGGCCCCGCTCGGCGATCCGCCGCATGGTCCTCTCCGGGTCCGCGAGTTCGGCCGTCGAGACGAAGACGATGTCGGCCTGGTACGCGAACTGCTCGTGGTAGGCCTGTGTGCCGTCCCAGTTGTGCAGGTCGGTCGAGAGGGTCACCCCCGTCTCCCGCAGGACCGGGAAGCTGTGCGCGCAGGGCTGGGAGATGGAGACATGGACGTGCCGGCTCACCGCGGCGAGGGCCCGTACCGTCTCCGGGGGCAGCCGGTCGTCGTCGTGCCGGCGCGTGCTGTCGTACAGCGACAGGCGCCGTCCGTCGGGGCCGACGAGGTTCACGGCCCGCTTGGTGCCGGCCGGCTGGGGGACCTCGGTGAGCGCGATGCCCCGGTCGCGGTGCAGGGCTCGGACCAGATCGCCGTGGTGGTCCGCGCCGAGCAGGTCGAGGTGGTGGGTGCGCAGCCCCAGGGCGTGCACCCCGAGCGCCACGAAGTCACCGGTCTGCCCGGCCCGCGCCTCGATCGCGGGCACCATACGGCTGTCCGCGTAGGGCAACGGCAGTTCGGGCACATAGACGATCGTGTCGACCCCGGCGCCGCCGAGGACGAGCACATCGATCTCGCTGCTCAAGAGCACTCCTTTGATGTGAGGGTGGGTGCCGGGTGCAACCGTCCCACGGGCGCTGTGCGCGAATTGGCTAAGCGCTTGCTCGCCAAGGGCTTGTGCGGAGTGGAACGCGTTCATAACATCATTGGTGTTACATCGGTTGTGTCACAGTGCTGGGGGCTTGATGACAGCGGCAGGAACAGCAGGGCACGGTCCGCTGGCCGGAGTGCGCGTGGTCGAGCTCGCGGGCATCGGGCCGGGCCCCTTCGCCGCCATGCTCCTCGCCGATCTGGGCGCGGACGTCGTCCGGGTGGACCGGCCGACCGGCGGGGGACTCGCGATCGACCCCGCGTACGACGTCACCAACCGCAACAAGCGCTCGGTGATCGTCGACCTCAAGGCCCCCGACGGCGCGGACCGCGTCCTCGGCCTGGTCGGGCGCGCCGACATCCTCATCGAGGGCTTCCGGCCGGGCGTCGCCGAACGCCTCGGTGTCGGGCCCGAGGCGTGCCACGCCCGCAATCCGAAGCTCGTCTACGGACGGATGACCGGCTGGGGCCAGGACGGACCGCTCGCCCCGCGCGCCGGGCACGACATCGCGTACATCGCGCTGACCGGCACCCTCGGCATGATCGGCGCCCCCGACGCGCCTCCGGCCGTCCCCGCGAACCTCGTCGGGGACTACGCGGGCGGCTCCCTGTACCTCGTCGTCGGCATCCTCGCCGCCCTGCACCACGCGCGCGCGGGCGGCGCGGGACAGGTCGTGGACGCGGCGATCGTGGACGGTACCGCCCACCTCAGCTCGATGATCCACGGCATGCTCGCCGGCGGCGGCTGGCAGGACCGGCGCGGCGCCAACCTCCTCGACGGCGGCTGCCCGTACTACGGCACGTACGAGACGGCCGACGGGCGGCACATGGCGGTCGGCGCGCTGGAGAGCCAGTTCTACGCCGAGTTCGTGACCCTGCTCGGCCTCGACGGATACGCCTCGGCGCACAAGGACCTGTCCCGCTGGGGCGAGCTGCGCGAGGCGGTCGCGGCCCGCTTCAGGACCCGTACCCGTGACGAGTGGACCGAGGTCTTCGAAGGCTCCGACGCGTGCGTGGCGCCCGTGCTGTCGCTGCGCGAGGCACCGCACCATCCGCACCTCGCGGCCCGCGGCACCTTCACCGAGCACGACGGCATCACCCAGCCCGCCCCCGCACCCCGCTTCTCCGCCACCCCCACCACCGTCCGCGGCGGGCCCGCCCTGCCGGGCAGCGGCACCGAGGACGTGGCCCGCGACTGGGACGTACCGGACCTCCTGAAAGGCACCCCCGAATGAAGCGGCAGCTCTTCAGCCCCGAGCACGAGGCGTTCCGTGAGACCGTCCGCACCTTCCTCACCAAGGAGGTGCTTCCGCACTACGAGCAGTGGGAGAAGGACGGCATCGTCTCCCGCGACGCCTGGTCGGCGGCCGGACGCCAGGGCCTGCTCGGACTGGCCGTCCCCGAGGAGTACGGCGGCGGCACCGCCGACTTCCGCTACAGCGTGGCCCTCGCCGAGGAGTTCACCCGCGCGGGAGCCGCCGGGCTCGCGCTCGGGCTGCACAACGACATCGTCGGGCCCTATCTGACCGGGCTCGGCACCGAGGAGCAGAAGCGCCGCTGGCTGCCCGGTTTCTGCGACGGTTCCCTGATCACCGCCATCGCCATGACCGAGCCCGGCGCCGGATCGGACCTCCAGGGCATCCGCACGCACGCCGAGGACCGGGGCGACCACTGGCTGCTCAACGGCTCCAAGACCTTCATCTCCAACGGCATCCTGGCCGACCTCGTGATCGTCGTCGCCAGGACCACGCCCGAGGGCGGTGCGCACGGACTCTCCCTGCTGGTCGTCGAGCGCGGCACGGACGGGTTCGAGCGCGGCCGCAACCTCGACAAGATCGGCCAGAAGGCCCAGGACACCGCCGAGTTGTTCTTCAACGACGTACGCGTCCCGAAGGAGAACCTGCTCGGCGAGCTGAACGGCGCCTTCGTGCACCTGATGACGAACCTCGCGCAGGAGCGGCTGAGCATCGCCGTCGCCGGGATCGCCGCCGCCGAGCACCTGCTGGAGATCACCACCGAGTACGTCAAGGAGCGCGAGGCCTTCGGGCGTCCGCTGTCCAAGCTCCAGCACATCCGCTTCGAGGTGGCGGAGATGGCCACCGAGTGCGCCGTCACCCGCACGTTCGTCGACCGCTGCGTCGAGGAGCACACGGCGGGCGAACTCGACGCGGTGCACGCCTCGATGGCCAAGTGGTGGGCGACCGAACTGCAGAAGCGCGTCACCGACCGCTGCCTCCAACTGCACGGCGGCTACGGCTACATGACGGAGTACCGGATAGCCAAGGCCTTCACCGACGGCCGTATCCAGACCATCTACGGCGGGACCACCGAGATCATGAAGGAGATCATCGGCCGCTCCCTGCTCGGCTGACGGGCTTCTCCTCTCCGCCCCCTTCTCGCCGCCCTTCTCTCCCTCCCCTTCTCGTCCCCCGGGCTCTCATCGAAAGGCTCACGAGTGACCACCGAAGCGTACGTGTACGACGCGATCCGCACCCCGCGCGGCCGCGGCAAGGCGAACGGCGCCCTGCACGGCACCAAGCCCGTCGACCTGGTCGTCGGACTCATCCACGAGATCCAGGCCCGCTTCCCGGGGCTCGACCCGGCCGCCATCGACGACATCGTGCTCGGTGTCGTGGGGCCGGTCGGCGACCAGGGCTCCGACATCGCCCGGATCTCGGCCATCGCCGCCGGACTGCCGGACACCGTGGCCGGCGTCCAGGAGAACCGCTTCTGCGCCTCGGGCCTGGAAGCCGTCAACCTCGCCGCGATGAAGGTCCGTTCGGGCTGGGAGGACCTCGTCCTCGCGGGCGGCGTCGAGTCGATGTCCCGGGTGCCGATGGGCTCGGACGGCGGCGCCTGGTTCGCCGACCCGATGACCAACCTCGCCACCGACTTCGTACCCCAGGGCATCGGCGCCGACCTCATCGCGACCATCGAGGGCTTCTCCCGCCGGGACGTCGACGAGTACGCGGCGCTGTCCCAGGAGCGCGCCGCCGAGGCCTCGAAGGACGGCCGCTTCGACAGGTCCGTCGTCCCCGTGCGGGACCGCAACGGACTCGTCGTCCTCGACCACGACGAGCACCCGCGCCCCGGCACCACCGCCGACTCCCTGGCCAGGCTCAAGCCGTCGTTCGCCGACATCGGCGACCTGGGCGGCTTCGACGCCGTGGCGCTGCAGAAGTACCACTGGGTGGAGAAGATCGACCACGTCCACCACGCCGGCAACTCGTCCGGGATCGTGGACGGCGCCTCGCTGGTCGCCGTCGGGTCCAAGGAGGTGGGCGAGCGGTTCGGGCTCACCCCGCGCGCGCGGATCGTCTCCGCGGCCGTCTCCGGCTCCGAGCCCACCATCATGCTGACCGGGCCCGCGCCCGCCACCCGCAAGGCGCTCGCCAAGGCCGGGCTGACCATCGACGACATCGACCTCGTCGAGATCAACGAGGCCTTCGCCGCGGTCGTCCTGCGGTTCGCCCGCGACATGGGCCTGTCCCTCGACAAGGTCAACGTCAACGGCGGCGCGATCGCGCTCGGCCACCCGCTGGGCGCGACCGGCGCGATGATCCTCGGCACCCTCGTCGACGAACTGGAGCGCCAGGACAAGCGGTTCGGCCTCGCCACCCTGTGCGTGGGCGGCGGCATGGGCATCGCCACGATCGTGGAGCGCCTGTAACCCCCGGGGGAACCAGCCGACCGCCCCCGGCGGACCGACCGATTCCCCCGCAGGACCGACCAACTCCCCAGTGGCCCCACGGACTTCCACGGAGAAAACCCTCATGACCCAGACCACCACCATCCGCTGGGAACAGGACGAGACCGGTGTCGTCACCCTGGTCCTCGACGACCCCAGCCAGTCCGCGAACACCATGAACCAGGCGTTCCGCGAGTCGCTCACCGCGATCGCCGACCGTCTGGAGACGGCGGTACGGGCCGACCCCGACTCCGTCCGCGGCATCGTCTTCACCTCGGCCAAGAAGACCTTCTTCGCCGGCGGCGACCTGCGGGACCTGATCCGGGCCACGCCCGAGACCGCCCAGCAGCTCCTTGACGCCGGCCTCGCCATCAAGCGCGACCTCCGCCGCATCGAGACCCTCGGCAAGCCCGTCGTCGCCGCCATGAACGGCGCGGCCCTGGGCGGCGGTTACGAAATCGCGCTGGCCTGCCACCACCGGGTCGCCCTCGACGCGCCCGGCTCCAAGATCGGCTGCCCCGAGGTCACCCTCGGCCTGCTGCCCGGAGGCGGCGGCGTCGTCAGGACCGTACGCCTCCTCGGCATCGCCGACGCCCTCCTCAAGGTGCTCCTCCAGGGCACCCAGTACAGCCCCCGGCGCGCCCTGGAGCACGGCCTCGTCCACGAGGTGGCGGCCACCCCGGAGGAGCTGCTCGCCAAGGCCCACGCCTTCATCGACGCCAACCCCGAGTCCAGCCAGCCCTGGGACCGGCCCGGCTACCGCATCCCGGGCGGCACGCCCTCCCACCCGAAGTTCGCGGCGAACCTGCCCGCCTTCCCGGCCAACCTGCGCAAGCAGACCAACGGCGCGCCCTACCCGGCGCCGCGCAGCATCCTCGCGGCCGCCGTCGAGGGCTCCCAGGTCGACTTCGAGACCGCGCAGGTCATCGAGGCGCGCTACTTCGTGGAACTGGCCGCGGGCCAGACCGCCAAGAACATGATCCAGGCCTTCTTCTTCGACCTCCAGGCCGTCAACTCGGGGGCCAACCGCCCCCAGGGCGTCGAGCCCCGCCGGGTCCGCAAGGTCGCCGTCCTGGGCGCCGGGATGATGGGCGCCGGCATCGCGTACTCGTGCGCCCGTGCCGGCATCGACGTGGTCCTCAAGGACGTGTCCGCCGAGGCCGCCGCCAAGGGCAGGAACTACTCCGAGAAGCTCTGCGCCAAGGCCGTCTCCCGGGGACGTACCACGCAGGAGAAGGCCGACGCGCTGCTCGCCCGCATCACACCGACCGCGGACCCCCAGGACGTGGCGGGCTGCGACGCCGTCATCGAGGCCGTCTTCGAGGACCCCGCGCTCAAGCACAAGGTGTTCCAGGAGATCCAGCACCTCGTCGAGCCGGACGCGCTGCTGTGCTCCAACACCTCGACCCTGCCGATCACCGTGCTCGCCGAAGGCGTGGAGCGCCAGGCCGACTTCGTCGGGCTGCACTTCTTCTCGCCCGTCGACAAGATGCCGCTCGTCGAGATCATCAAGGGCGACGGCACCGGCGACGAGGCCCTCGCGCGCGCCTTCGACCTCGTACGGCAGATCAGGAAGACCCCGATCGTCGTCAACGACTCACGGGGCTTCTTCACCTCCCGCGTCATCGGGCACTTCATCAACGAGGGCGTCGCGATGATCGGCGAGGGCATCGAGCCCGCCTCCGTCGAGCAGGCCGCCGCCCAGGCCGGCTACCCCGCCAAGGTGCTCTCCCTGATGGACGAGCTGACGCTCACCCTGCCCCGCAAGATCCGCGACGAGTCCAAGCGGGCCGTCGAGGAGGCGGGCGGCACCTGGGCGACGCACCCCGCCGACACCGTCATCGACCGCATGGTCGACGAGTTCGGCCGCACCGGCCGCAGCGGCGGTGCGGGCTTCTACGAGTACACCGACGGCAAGCGCGCCGGACTGTGGCCGGGACTGCGCGAGCACTTCACCCGCGAGGGCGCCCGGATCCCCTTCGAGGACATGCAGGAACGCATGCTCTTCGCCGAGTCGCTGGACACCGTCCGGCTCCTGGAGGAAGGCGTCCTGACGTCGGTCGCCGACGCCAACATCGGCTCCCTCCTCGGGATCGGCTTCCCCGGCTGGACGGGCGGTGTCCTGCAGTACATCAACGGATACGAGGGACACGGCGAGGGGGCGGCTGTCGGGCCGGCCGCGTTCGTGGCCCGCGCGCGGGAGCTCGCGGAGCGTTACGGGGAGAGGTTCGCGCCGCCCGCGCTGCTGGTGGAGAAGGCGGAGAAGGGGGAGCGGTTCAGCGACCGATGAGGTGAGGGACCGCCGGGGGGTGTGTGTCGGCTGCGGCGCCGCGGTGGCTGGTCGCGCAGTTCCCCGCGCCCCTGCTTTTCAGGGGCGCGGGGAACTGCGCGCTCGGCCACGACGGCGCCGCAGCCGCCCCCGCCCGGTACCGCTGAGTGGTACGCACCCCTTGCTCCCCCCGAGACGCGTCCCCGACGCTGGGAGTCTGTGACCGGTCCCCGCCCCACGAGGAGCCAACGATGGGCCCCCGTCCCGCCTCCGCCCTGCTCGACATCCTGCGCGGCGAGGGCGTGGACCGCGTCTTCGGCAACCCCGGGACGACCGAACTGCCGTTCCTGGCGGCGCTCGTGGACACCGAGCGGGCCCCCGAGTACGTCCTCGGAGTCCACGAGGGCGCGGTCGTCTCCATGGCCGACGGATACGCCCGCGCCACCGGCCGGCCCGCCTTCGTCAGCCTGCACATCGCGGCCGGTCTCGCCAACGGACTCATCGGCCTGCTCAACGCCCGCCGTTCGCACACCCCGCTGGTCGTGATGGCCGGACAGCAGGACCGCCGCCATCTCCAGCAGGACCCCATGCTCAGCGGCGACCTCGTCGCGCTCGCCGCGCCCGCGGTGAAGGCCGCGTACGACATCCAGCACGCCCGCGACCTGCCGCTCGCGCTGCGCCGCGCCTTCGCGCTCGCCGTACGGCCGCCCGCCGGGCCCGTGTTCCTGTCCGTGCCCATGGACCTGCTGGCGGAGGACACGGAGGTCGAGATCCCCGCCCGTACGCCACCGCCCAGACCGGCGCCGGCCGGCGGACTCGACCGGGCCGCGGTCCTGCTCGGCGGCGGCGCCCGGCCCGTGATCGTCGCGGGTGACGGAGTGGGCCGCGAGGGCGCCACGGCCGCGCTCGTACGCACCGCGGAGGCCTGCGGAGCACCCGTGCACCACCAGCCGATGGCGGACTGCCTGAACTTCCCGACCACGCACCCCCTGTACGCGGGCATGCTGCCGCCGCGGCACGACGCGATCCGGGCCGCGCTCGCCCCGTACGACACCGTGCTCATCGCGGGCGCGCACGCCTTCACACCGCACCACTACAGTCCGGGGCCCGCGCTGCCGCCCGGCCTCACCGTCATCCAGCTCGACTCCGACCCGGACGAGATCGGCCGCAACTTCCCCGCCGACCACGGCCTCGTGGGCGCGCTCGGCCCGTCCCTGGACCGGCTCGCCGAACTGCTGCCCGAGCGGATCCCCGCCCACACGGCGAAGAGCAGGGCGCTGCGCGCCGGCGACTGCCACACCGCGGAACGCAACCGTACGGAGGCCGCCGCGCGCGCCGCCTACTCCCCGGCGCCGCTGGCCCCCTGGGCCGCCGCCCACGCCGTGGCACGCGGGCTGCCGCCGGACACGGCCGTCGTCGAAGAGGCCATCACCATGGGCCTGTTGCTCCGCAGACTCGTGCGCCTGGACCGGCCCGGCAGTTACACGCACACGGTCGGCGGCGGCCTCGGCTGGGGGATCGGCGCCGCGGTCGGCCGCGCCATGGGCGAACCCGGCCGGCCCGTCGTCGCCGTCCTGGGCGACGGCTGCGCCCTCTTCGGGCTCCAGGGCCTGTGGAGCGCGGCCCGGTACGCGGCTCCCGTGCTGTTCGTGGTGATGAGCAACGGCGCCTACCGGACCCTCCAGGACACCTACGAGGCGAAGGGCGGCACCGGAGCCTGCCCCGGCACCGAGTTGGGGCGGCTCGACTTCACCCAGGCGGCCCGGTTCTTCGGAGTCGACGCCGTCCGGGCCGGGAGCGCGGACCAGCTCCGCGAACTCGTCGCGGGGGCAGGCGAGTTGACCCGCCCGATGCTGGTCGACGTGCCTCTGCGGTAGGGGGAGAGCTGCCCTCGCGGAAGAGATGGGGACAGGAGCGGGAGCGTGCCGCGCCGCGCTCTCCGGAGCGGGGGAGGAGCCGGCCGCGACTCACAGGGACCCGCACCTTGTCACCCGCCCGCCGGGGCCCGATCATCGGTCCATGACGGACAGTCAGGTACCCAAGTCGGTGCTCGCGCGCGGAGCCGCGCTGCTGCGCGCCTGCGGTGAGTCGGGGGGCGCGCTGGGGCTGGCCGACCTGGCACTGCGCACGGGGCTGCCCAAGCCGACCGCCCACCGGCTGCTGGCCGAGCTGGTCAGGCTCGGGCTCCTGGAGCGAGTGCCGGACGGCCGCTACCGCATCGGGATCGCGCTCTTCGTGCTCGGGCAGTCGGCGCCGACCGCACGTGAACTGCGCGACGCCGCCCTGCCGTTCCTCGGCGACCTGTACGAGGCGACGGGTGAGAACGTGCACCTGGCCGTGCCCGACGGACCCGACACGCTCTTCCTCGAAAAGCTCACAGGGCGCCGTGCCACGCCGATCTTCTCCCGCACCGGCGGCCGGCTGCCCGCCCACTGCACCGCCACCGGCAAGGTCTTCCTGGCCCACGCACCCCGGCCGCCGGCACCGCCCCTCCAGCGCCTCACCCCGCGCACCCTCGTCCTGCCCGGCCAGCTCGCCCGCGACCTCGCCCGCACCCGGGCCCGCGGCTTCGGCGTCAACCTGGAGGAGGCCGAGGTCGGCGTCTCGGCCGTGGCCGCCCCGGTCTACGCCCAGGACGCCCGCCCCGTCGCCGCGCTCTCCGTGACCGGCGGCACCCGCCGCCTCGACGTGGACCGCATCGGCGCCCGGGTCTGCGCCGCGGCCCGCGCACTCACCCGGGCACTGTCCGAGTGACGCCACCCCGCGCCGTCAACTCCCGCCCACCGCGGGCCCGTCACTCCTCAGTTCCGCCGCCGGCTCCACCCCCAGGTCCGCCCCGGCCTGCATCGCCGCCGCCAGCTCGTGCTCGGTGAGCCGCGCCCCGCTCACCTCGCCGGTGAGCCGCCCCCGCACGAAGACCAGTACGCGGTCGCAGACCTCCGTCAGCTCGGCCAGGTCGGTCGACGCGATCAGGACGGCCGCGCCACCCGCCGCCAACTCGCCCACGATGCGGTGCATCTCGGCCCGTACCCCCACGTCGACTCCCCGCGTGGGATCGTCGAGCACGACGACACGAGGCTCCGTGGCCAGCCATTTGGCGAAGACGACCTTCTGCTGATTGCCGCCCGACAGCCGGCCCACCACGTCGTGCGGGCCGCCGCGCAGCCGTAGCCGTTGCGTCAAGTCCGCCGTTCTGCGCACGAGTTCGGCACGGGAGGGCATGACACCGCCCCGGCCGAGGGCCAGCCAGCTCACCGCCGTGGTGTTCTCCCACACCGTACGGTCGGTCATCAGCCCGTACCGCTTCCGGTCGCTCGGCACGAACGCGACCCCCGCCCGGATCGCGTCCCGCACGGAGCGTGGCAACCCCCGGTCGCCGACGCCGACCCGGCCCTCCGAGACGGCCGAACGACCGCACACCACCGCCAACGCCTCCAGGTGGCCCGCCCCTTGGAGGCCGGCGACACCCACCACCTCACCCGCGCGGACGGTGAACGTCACATCCGTGAGCCGCCCCGGGACGCACACCCCGGCGAGCACCACCGGCGGCGGCCCGTCGGCCGCGGAGCGCGTGCGGCGTACCGGAGGCGGTGGCGCGCCGCCCAGCATCGCCGTCACCAGGTCCGGCACGCCGACCTCCGCCCGCCGTGCGCCGGCCAGGGTGACACGTCCGTCCCGCAGTACCGTCACGCGCTGCGCGAGGCGCATCACCTCCTCCAGGAAGTGGGTGACGTACAGGATCGCGATGCCCCGCCCCGTGAGGGTGCGCAGGACCCGTTCGAGGCGGTCCACGGCGGCGGCCGGCAGCGCGGACGTCGGCTCGTCGAGGATCAGCACCCGGGGCCGGCGCAGCAGTGCTCGGGCGATCTCCGTCACCTGCTGGTCGGCGAGCGGGAGTTCGCCGAGCAGGGTGCCGGGGTCGACGTCCAGTCCCAGTTCGGCGAGGACCGGCAGGGCGGCCCGGTCCATCGCGCCCCGGTCGAGCAGCCCGAAGCGGCGCGGCGGGCGGTGCGGGAAGAGGTTCTCGCGGACCGACAGGTCGGGGAAGAGGCTCAACTCCTGCGAGACGACGGCGATCCCGCCCGCCCGCGCCTCCTCGGCGAGGCGTACCGCTCCCTCGTCCGGCGCCAGGGTCCCCGACAGGACGCGTACGAGGGTCGACTTGCCCGCGCCGTTCTCCCCGACCAGGGCGTGCACCTCGCCGCCCCGCAGCAGGATGTCCGCCCCGTCCAGGGCTCTCACCCCGCCGTACGACTTGACCAGGGCCCGCGCGGTCAGCACGGCTTCGTCCGGGTCGGCGTTCCTGCTGCGCCCGTTGCCCTCGCTGTTCGCACTGTCCTCGTGAGTCATCTCAGCGCGCGTCCTCGAGCGGCTTGAGCCGCGCCTTCTGATCGCCGAGCAGTTTGTCGATCACGGGCTCGTACCAGTCGTACGCCGCCTCGGGGGACTTCTGCCGCGCGATGACCTCGTCGACGGTGGAGGAGTCCACGACGCCGCCGGGGGACAGGAACCAGCCGTCGGGCAGCTTTCCGTCGTTGTCGCGCACCGACTCGATCAGCATCGCCGTGGAGAGGTAGCCCTTCAGGAAGTGCTGCGGGTCGATGGTGACGAAGTTCGAGCCGTCCTTGACCGCGTCGAGCGTCTTGGGGTCGACGTCGAAGCCCGCCGTCAGCCACTTCCCGTCCTTCTCCTTCTTGATCTTCGCGAGGTTGTAGCTGTCGGCGTCCCCGACGCCGAGGAAGGCGAGCGCCTTCGGATGCGCGGCGACCTGCGACGCCCACGAGCTGTGGTTCTGGCCGGGATCGCTGTACGTCTGGAAGGGGCCGAGCGTCCTCACACCCGGCGCCTCCTTCTTGAACGTGTCGACGATGCCCTTGGCCCGGTTGTCGAGCACCGGCGTGCCGGGGTTGGGCACTCCGACGACGATCTCGCCCTTCGGGTCCTCGCCCAGCCGCTTCAGGGCCTCCCGGGCCATCGACTCGCCCAGCGCGTAGTTGTCGTTGCCCACGTAGAAGGAGACCTTGCTGCCGTCGGTGGGGGAGGTGTCCAGGGCCACGACCGGGATGCCCTGGTCGACCGCGCGGGCGGCGGGCCGGGTGAAGATCGGCGGGTCGAGGTTCTCCAGGACGATGCCGTCCTTTGCGCGGGTGGTGAGGTTCTGGAAGAGCTGGACCTCGGCGGGCCCGTCCGTGTTGGGCGGCCCGACGGCCTTGAAGTTCACGTCGCCCGCGTGGTCGGCGGCGCTCTCGGCGCCGAGCACCATCTCGTGGGCGAAGTTGAGACTGATGTTGGCCACCGCGATGCCCATGTCGAGCCGGCCGCCGCCCTTGCCGCCGGAGTCCCCGTCGCCGCCGCACCCGGTGGCGCCGAGGAGAAGCAGCGCGCCGAGGGCGCCGGACAGCGCACGGCCGGACGAGGTGCGGAACCCGCGGGGGGTACGGAACGGGGAGTGCATCACGGCCTCCAAGGGCACGTCGTGCGGGGGCGGCGGACGGGGGTGGGGCGGTGACGTCAGCGTCGGCGGCGTCCCCCGCGGCGCAGGGCGCTGTCCGCCGCGACCGCGACGAGGATCACCCCGCCGGTGGCGAACGACGTCCAGTTGATGGGTACTTCGAAGAAGACGAGGCCCGACGCGACGACGGACAGGATCATCGCGCCGGCCACCGCCCCGACGGCCGAACCCCGCCCGCCGGCCAGCGGGGTGCCGCCGATGATGCACGCGGCGATGGCCTGCAGCTCGTATCCCTGGCCGAGCGTGGGGTCCCCGGCGCCGTAGTACGCGAGCGCGAGCGACGCCGCGCACGCCGTGGTCAGACCGGACAGCGCGAGAGCCTGGACACGCGTCCGGACGACGGGGATCCCGCTGAACTCGGCCGCGTCGGGATTGGACCCGATCGCCCGTACCCGGGCGCCGAAACGGGTGCGGGTGAGCACCAGCGTGAGGACGGCCACCACGGCGAGCAGCACCCAGAGCGCGAACGGCACCCCGCCCGCGTCCCCGCCCGCGAGCGCGAAGAACGAGTCGTCCAGCGGCAGATCGGTGATCTGCTTGCCGTCCGCGAGCGCGAGCCCGACACCCCGGAACAGCATCAGGGTGCCGAGCGTGACGATGAACGACGGCAGCGCCAGCAGGGTGGTGACCACGGCGTTGAAGACCCCCAGCCCGGTCCCGGTGAGCAGCACCAGCGGGACCGCGAGCCAGGGCGCGACCCCGTCCCGCACCAGCAGCGCGCCGACGACCAGGCACATCGCGTAGCTGCCGCCCACCGACAGGTCGACCTCGCGCATCGCCAGCGCGAAGACCATGCCGCACGCCATCAGCGAGATGTAGACGGAGTTGTGCGCGGTGGTGAGCAGGTTGTCGCTGTCGAGGAAGTCCGGGTACGGGATGCCGATGCCGGCGACGAGCAGCGCGAGGACGACCAGGACGCCGAGTTCGTCGGGGAGCCACCGGGATGTGAGCCGGCCCGCCCACGCCCTGCCGGACGGCAGGGCGAACCGCCGTCCGCCTCCGCCCTGTTCGCGGGCGCGCTCGGCGTCGTCCACGGCACGGTCGGTCTCGGTCATCGGGTACGGCTCCCGAACGTCTGGCGGCTGGGTCCGCCCGCAGCGTCGGGCCACCGGGCGTACGCGGCAACACGGACGTTCCGGCGAATGGAACAGGCCCCTGCCCCGAAGGGCGTTCCACCGTCCGGAAACGCACCCTTGCCGACTGCCTGACGGGTCACCACACTCACCGCATGGAGACGCGTACCGCCCTGGTGACCGGCGCGGCACAGGGCCTCGGGCAGGAGTTCGCCGTCGCACTCGCGGGCCGCGGCTACCGGGTCGCGGGACTCGACCTGGTCCCGCAGCGGGAGACGGCCGGCCGCATTCTGGACTACGTGGAGCTGATCGCCGACGTCACGGACGAGGCGCAGATCCGCGCGGCCCTGAAGCGGGTCCTGGACCGGTTCGGCACGCTGCACGTCCTGGTCAACAACGCGGGTGTCTACCCGGAGTCGGCCTTCGAGGACATCACACCCGAGGAGTGGCGCCGGGTCATGCGCGTCAACCTGGAGGCTCCGTTCCTGATGGCGCGCGCCGTGCTGCCGCACCTCAGGGCGGCGGGCTGGGGCCGCATCGTGAACATCGCCTCGGCCGCCGTGCTCACCGCCCCGCCCACGATGGTGGCGTACACCGCCTCGAAGGCCGGTCTCATCGGCTTCACCCGTGCGCTCGCCTCGGCGCTCGGCCCCTGCGGCATCACCGTGAACGCGATCGCGCCGAGCATGGTCCGCACGGGGACCGCCGAGCGCACGGTCGGCGCGGACGGCGGATTCGAGCACGTGCGCGCGCAACAGGCCGTCCCCCGGACCCAGGAGCCGTCCGACCTGATCTCCACCCTGCTGTACGTGGTCGACGAGGGCAGCGGCTTCCTGACCGGCCAGACGTTGAACGTGGCCGGCGGGTCGGCGTACCTGTGAGACCGCCGGCTCAGGAGCCCCCGCCCCCGAGCCACTCCCGCACCTCCTCGTTGAGGGAGCGCTGGAACGTCGTCAGGAGGGCCTGCACCACGAGGGGCTGCATGTGCGCCGAGAGGTCCTTCACCGCCTCGACGGAGTCGTGCCCCGACACCGCGCTCCGGAACAGCGCGGAGAGCTCGTGGGCCGCGGCGCGGGTGTGCTTGAGCAGGATCGTGCGCGCGGCGAGGATCGACTCGTGCGCCAGCGGTACGTCCAGCAGCTGGACGCCGAGCCGCAGCAGCCCGAGATCCACGAGATACGTGTCCGGCCCCGAGGCCTCCCTGAGGACGCTCATCGCGGCGAGCCGGTCCAGATCCTCGTCACCGAGCGGACGCCCCGCCCGGCGCTCCAGCTCGGCCCGGCTCAGCTCCTCCGCCGTGTCGGGCGCCCAGGAGGCGACCACGGCCCGGTGGATGGCCAGGTCCTGGGCGCTGAGCCCGTCCGGCAGCTGCTGGAGATAGCGCTCGATCCCGGCGAGGGTCATCCCCTGCTGCTGCAGTTCCTCGATGAGCGCGAGCCGCGACAGATGCCCCTGGTCGTAGTGCCCGACCCGGCGCGGCCCGATGACGGGCGGCGGCAGCAGCCCCCGGGTGCTGTAGAAGCGAACCGTCCGCACCGTGACACCCGCCCGCGCGGCCAGCTCGTCGACGGTGAGCGTCGGCTCCTCGATGTCCGTCGCCATGCCTGCTCCTTCGGGTACCGCGGTCACGGCCTGACGCGGTCCGCGGTGTAACAGTATTGCTGTCTCACCCACGTTGTGAAAGACCTTCCGGTCCCCGAAGGAGCGGGGCTGTGACCTGTGCGGCTCCGCCGCGCGGGCGTGCCTCGGTCAGTGGTCGTGCACCGAGTTCGTCGCCGCGATCTTCTTCCAGGACTTCGGCTGGGCCGCGGGCCCCTCGAAGAGACCCCGTGCCGCGGGCGCCCCCGGCCTGACGGGCTCGTACAGCCAGGTGTCGAACAGGGATGCGAGAGGCTGTCCGGACACCGACTCCGCGTACCGCACGAAGTCACCGACCGTCGCGTTGCCGAAGGCGTGCCGCTGCGGCCAGCCCTTCAGAACGGCGAAGAACGCCTCGTCCCCGACCTCGTTCCGCAGCGCCTGCAACGTCAGCGCCCCACGGTCGTACACCGCGATGTCGAACTGGTTCTCCGGGCCGGGGTCGCCGGGTGCGACGGTCCAGAAGGTGTCGTCGGCGGGGTGCGACGCGTACACGTAGTCCGCGATCTCCTGCGCCGTCCCCTCGTTCTCGTGCTCCGACCACAGCCACTGCGCGTACCGCGCGAAGCCCTCGTTGATCCAGATGTCCTTCCACCCGGCGACCGACACGGAGTCGCCGTACCACTGGTGGGCCAGCTCGTGGACGACCACGGACACGTTCGTCCCGCTCGCGAACTGCCGCGGGCTGTAGAACGGCCGGGTCTGCGTCTCCAGCGCGTACCCGGTGTCCGTGTTCGGCACGTACCCGCCCAGAGCGTTGAACGGATACGGTCCGAAGTACTCGCTGAGCCAGTCGGCGACCTCCCCGGTCCGCTCCACGCTCGCCCGCGCGGCCCCGTAGTTGTCGCCCAGGTCCTTGCTGTACGCGTTGACGATCGGGATCCCGCTGTCCGACGTCCCGGTCGTGACGTCGAACTTCCCGACGGCCAGCGTGGCGAGGTACGTGGCCTGCGGCTTGTTCGACCGCCAGTTGTAGCGCGTCCAGCCCGCCCGTGAACTCACCGACTGCAGCGTGCCGTTGGAGATGGCCTGGGAGCCGTCCGGCACGGCCACCGACACGTCGTACGTCGCCTTGTCCAGCGGGTGGTCGTTGCTGGGGAACCACCACCAGGCCGCCTCGGGCTCGTTCGCCCCGACCCCGCCGTCCGGTGTGCGGTGCCAGCTGGTGAACCCGTACGCCGTCTTCGAGGACGGCACCCCGCTGTAGCGCACCACGACCGTGACGGCCGTGTCCTTGGCCAGCGGGCTCTTCGGCGTGATCTCCAGCTCGTGCTCACCCGACGTCGTGAACGACGCCTTCGCGCCGTTGACCCGCACCTCGCTCACATCGAGCAGGAAGTCCAGGTCGAACCGCGAGAGGTCCTCTGTGGTCCTGGCCAGCAGGGTCGCCGTGCCCTCCAGGCGGTCCGTCCGCGGCTGGTACGTGAGCCGCAGATCGTAGTGGGAGACGTCGTACCCGCCGTTGCCGTAGGCCGGGTAGTAGGGGTCGCCGATGCCCGGCGCGCCGGGGGAGTAGCTCGCGGCGGACGCCGGGACCGCCAGCAGCAGGGAGGCCGCGAGCGCGCCCGGGGCGATGAGTCTGCGGTGCACGTCAAGCTCCAAGTGGTAGGGGGCACGAATCCTGTTCGGAGCCTATTCATCCGCTGTGGCCCCACCCCTGTCCATGGCCGCTCCTGTCACACGATCGCCATTCGGCCGACACGCGTGGGCCCGCATCCCCCGCGGCCCCGCCCACGCACCCCGACGGCCCCCTTTTGCACAGGAGTTGACCGGGGTACCTTCCGCGCATGCGGACACCTGCGCGCTACATGCGCCTCATCACCTGGAGATCGCTCGCCACGGCGGCCACCGCCGCCCTGCTGGCCACGCTCCTCACCCCGGCCGTGGCCCAGAGCGCTCCGCGGGAGAGCACCCCCGTCTACTCGTACGAGAACGCCGTCCGTGAGTCCGTCTGGGTGGACACCGGGCTGGACGGCGACAGCGACGGGAAGAGCGACCGCGTCGCCGTCGACATCGTGCGCCCGCGGGAGCCCGCCCAGCAGGGCCGCAAGGTACCCGTGATCATGGACGCCAGCCCGTACTACTCCTGCTGCGGCCGGGGCAACGAGAGCCAGCTGAAGACGTACGACGCGGACGGCCACGTCGTCCAGATGCCGCTGCACTACGACAACTACTTCGTGCCGCGCGGCTACGCCTTCGTGGGCGTCGACCTCGCCGGCACCAACCGCTCCGACGGCTGCGTGGACGTCGGCGGACGCTCCGACGTGCAGTCCGCGAAGGCCGTCGTCGACTGGCTCAACGGCCGGGGCAAGGGCTACACCTCCCGTACGGGGAAGACCAAGGCTCAGGCCGGCTGGACCAACGGCAGAACCGGCATGATCGGCAAGAGCTACGACGGCACCATCGCCAACGGAGTCGCCGCCACCGGGGTCGAGGGCCTGGAGACGATCGTCCCCATCGCCGCCATCTCCTCCTGGTACGACTACTACTTCGCCAAGGGCGCCCCCCTCTACGACTCCGGCCCCGAATGGCTGTCGAACTACGTCGAGAGCCCCGACGCCCGCGCCAGGTGCGCCGCCGTCCAGCGGAAACTCGTCGACGGGGCCCCGCGCACCGGCGCCTGGACCCAGCTGTGGACCGAACGCGACTACGTGAAGGACGTCAGCAAGGTCGACGCCAGCGTCTTCGCCATCCACGGCATGCAGGACCTCAACGTCCGCCCGAAGCACTTCGGCCAGTGGTGGGACGGCCTCGCGAAGAACGGCGTCGACCGAAAGATCTGGCTCTCCCAGACCGGCCACGTCGACCCCTTCGACTTCCGCCGCGCCGAGTGGGCAGACACGCTGCACCGCTGGTTCGACCACGAACTCCTCGGCTACGACAACGGCATCGACGACGAGCCCATGGCCGACATCGAGCGCGCCCCCGACCAGTGGGTCACCTCGGACGTCTGGCCGCCGCGGAGCACCGACACCGTGCCGCTGCGTCCGGGCAAGGGCGAGCAGGCGGGCGTCGGCACCCTCTCCCTGGGCGCCGGATCGGGCACCGAGACCTTCACCGACGACCCGGGCCAGGACGAGTCCGACTGGGCCGCCGAGATCGACCGGTCCACGTCCGCCAAGGCCGGGTTCATCACCAAGCCGCTCACCCGCGACGTACGTCTTTCCGGTTCCTCGAAGGTGACCGTGAGCGCCACGCCGACCACGTCGAGCGCCCATCTGTCCGCGGTCCTCGTCGACCTCGGCCCCGCCACGATCCGGGACTACGCCGCCTCGGGCGAGGGCATCTCGACCCTCACCGAGCGCACCTGCTGGGGCCCGAGCACCACGGGTGACAGCTCCTGCTTCAAGGAGACCCGGGCCAGGACCACCGACGTCGACCACACGGTGTTCAGCCGCGGCTGGGCCGACCTCGGCAACCACTCCTCCGACCAGGGCGCCCCGCTCACCCCCGGCACGGCGTACTCCATCACCCTCGACCTGCACGCGAGCGACCACGTCGTCCCCGCGGGCCATCGGCTCGCACTGATCGTCGCCGGAACCGACCAGGGCCTCATCGACCCCCCGTCGAGCACCCCGACGCTCACGCTCGACCTGTCCCGTACGTCGGCGGGTGTGCCGATCGTCGGAGGCGCCGCCGCCTTCGCCGAGGCCACCTCGGGATCCTCGTACATCACGCCCGACGCGATCCTCGACGGAGTCGGCGAGCCCCGCACCACACACCGGATCCCGGGGGGCGCCGGCCGATGACACCCCGTCAGGCAGCGGCCCTCCCGGTCGTGGAGCCCGACACCCGCTGTTGAGGCGGTTGAGATCGGCGGTACCTGTGGTAGGTCGTAGGGCACACCAGCAGTTATGTGTGTCCGACGTTTTCCAGGGAAGGTGCCGCCGATGACCGACGACTTGAAGGACAGAGGAAGCGGGGGCGATCCGTCCGGCGCCCTCGGCGGCTCGACCCGCCCCCAGACCGACCGGGTGGTGTTCGGCGTCACCGCCGCGCTCACCGTGGCCTTCGTGATCTGGGGGTCGGTGGCCACCGACTCCCTGAGCAGAGCCTCCACGAAGATGCTCAACGGCCTGATCCACAACGGCGGCTGGGCGTTCATGCTCGCCGCCTCGTGTTTCGTGGTCTTCGCGCTGTGGCTGGCCGTCAGCCGTTACGGAAGGATCCACCTCGGTGCCGAGGGCGAGGAGCCCGAGTTCCGCACCGTTTCCTGGGTGGCGATGATGTTCAGCGCCGGCATGGGCATCGGGCTGATGTTCTACGGCGTGAGTGAGCCCCTCTCGCACTATTCGACGCCCCCGCCGGGCACCGCTCCCGTTGACTCCGCGGAGCGCATGGAGACGGCGATGGCCACCACCCTCTTCCACTGGACACTGCACCCCTGGGCGATCTACGCGGTGGTCGGCCTCGCCATCGCCTACAGCACCTACCGCAAGCGCCGGCGCCAGACCATCAGCGCGGTCTTCACCCCGCTCATCGGCGAGAAGCACGCGAACGGCGCGGCGGGCCGGGCGATCGACATCCTGGCCATCATCGCCACCATCTTCGGATCGGCGGCCTCACTGGGCCTCGGCGCCCTCCAGATCGGCTCCGGCTTCACGGAGCTGGACTGGATGGACAGCGTCAGCGACACCCTGCTCGTCGTGATCATCGCCGTGCTGACCGTGGCGTTCGTCGCCTCGGCCGTCTCCGGCGTCGAGAAGGGCATCCAGTGGCTGTCCAACATCAACATGGTGCTGGCCCTGGTGCTCGCGCTGTTCGTGTTCATCGCCGGCCCCACGATCATCGTCCTCGACCTGCTGCCCACCTCGTTCTTCTCCTACCTCGGTGACCTGCCCCAGCTCGCCGGCCGGACCGAGGCCAGCGGCGGCAAGGGCGTCGCGGAGTGGCTCAGCAGCTGGACCGTCTTCTACTGGGCGTGGTGGATCTCCTGGACGCCCTTCGTCGGCATGTTCATCGCCCGCATCAGCCGCGGCCGCACCATCCGGCAGTTCATCGGCGGCGTCATCCTCGTGCCCAGCACCGTCAGCCTCGTCTGGTTCGCGGTCTTCGGCGGTACGGCGATGAAGCTGAAGGAGGGCGGCGCGCTCAGCGGCGAGTCGACCCCCGAGGGACAGCTGTTCGGTGTCCTCCAGGAGTTCCCCATCGCGACCGCGACCAGCCTGCTCGTGATGATCCTCGTCGGCATCTTCTTCGTCTCGGGCGCCGACGCCGCGTCCATCGTGATGGGCACGCTCTCCCAGAAGGGCGCCCTCGAACCCGGCCGGTTCGTGGTGATCTTCTGGGGTGTGGTGACCGGAGCGGTCGCCGCCATCATGCTGCTCGTCGGCACGGAGGGTGACGCGCTCACCGGTCTGCAGAACCTCACGATCCTCGCCGCGGCGCCCTTCGTCCTCGTGATGATCGGCATGTGCGTCTCCCTCATGCGCGACCTGCGCCGGGACCCGGTCATCGTCCGCAACGAGATGGGCTCCGAAGCGGTCGAACTCGCCGTGATCGAGGGCCACAAGAAGTACGACGGCGACTTCGAGATCAGGGTCGGCCCGGGCGCCGGCACCGAAACGGAAGGCGACCCCTTGGGCCACGACCACAACTGACCCCACAACCGGGGCAGGGCCCACCGTCCCTGCCCCGCCCGCCTTTTGAGGGTCGCGGGGAACTGCGCACCCAGCCACAACGCACCCGCACCCGACCCCCGCACCCACTCACCCGCCCACAAGCCCCAGAACAACCCCCGCACACCCCCAGGCCACAGTGACCCCACCCCCACCGTGCCCATAGTTGTGCACCAACACCCCACTTCCACTCCCACCCCCACCCCGACCACCCTCCCGCTCAAGCCGCACAGCGAACCGCGCGGGCCGCAACCCCACCCGATGCCCCACCACCCGCGCCCCCGCGACCTCCGGCCACAACACCGCACACCGCGCGACGATCCCCGCCGCCACCTCGGGATCCGGCGTCAGCGACCACCCGCCGTCCTCCGCCGTCCCGCCCAGCACCAACCGGTCCGGCTGCGGAAACACATACGTCGTCGCCCCGGACACCGCGTCCGTCCACACGAGCCACGTCCGTATCCCCGGGTTCTCCACGATCACGAGCTGCCCCCGCACGGGCCGGACCGCCGGATCCGACACCAGCTCACGCGCCCCCAGCCCCGTGCAGTTGACGACCACCTCAGCCGCGGCCCGCGCCTCCGCGAGATCCGTCACGGTACGTGTCTCGACCGTCCCGCCCGCCGCCAGGAACCGCTCGCGCAGCCACCCCAGATACACCGGCATGTCGATCAGCGGCAGCCGCGCCCACAGCCCCGTGCCGGCGTACTCCTCGGCCGTGGACGCCCGCAGCCCCGGCAGCCGGGCGGCGGCCCACGCCCCCTGCTCGTCCAGCCGCGTCTCGCCCATTACGCCCTCGACCATGCGTACGCCCGTCTCCTCGGGCCGCGCCGCCAACTCCTCGTACACGGTGAGTGACCGCAGGGCCCACTCACGGGCGAGCTCCTCCGGCCGCACGGCGTACGGCCACCACAGCGCGCCCGCAACCGCCGAGGTGGTCAGCCCGGCGGGCTCCCGCGTCCAGATCCGTACCCGTCTGCCGCTCTCGGCCAGGGTGAGGGCAGTCGTGAGCCCGATGACACCACTGCCGACCACGATCACGTCACCGCTTCGCTCTTCCGCCACGCGGGGACGTTAGCGGAATATGTCATGCCGTGCTCAGAGTCCGTCCAGTGCGGGAATACTCACAGCATGTCTGCCGAGTACGCGACCTTCGGCCTGGCACCGGCGATGAGAGCCGGTGGAGTACTTGCCAACGGTGACTACCAAGCGCACCGGGACTTCGTGGACTTCATCGTCGACGGACGCCCGCTGCTGTACCAGCTCTCCGACCTCGACGCGGTGTCCCCCCTGGCCTCCGACGTACCACCCGCGATCTTCACCGCCCAGGTGCGCAGCCTGCTGCTGGAAGCGGACCCTCCGCTGCCGGGCGGCCGGTACGTCATATACGGCTGCCCGGAGTGCGAGGACCTCGCCTGCGGCGCCGTGACCGCCGTGATCGACCGGCACGGCGACGACTTCGTGTGGCGCGACTTCGCCTGGCAGACCGACGAACACCCGGACCTGGAACGGAACGGGTACCACGGCATCGGCCCGTTCCTCTTCCACGGTGACGCATACCGGGCCGCCCTGGGCTCCCTGCTCATCGGCACCGGGGGCGAACGCCGCCGGGTCCTGCTCATCGGCGCGCGGGCGGCCGTCCTGGCCAAACTCGCCGCCGCCCTGCGCATCATCGGCATCGGCGCCGACATCACCGGGGACGCCACCGCCGTCCCCGCCGACGAACTGCGCACCTACGGCGCCGTCGCCTTCGGCCGTGCCGTCACCGAACAGGAACGTGCCGCCGTGCGACGTTCCTTCGAGGACGCCGGGGTCGACGTCGCGTACGTCGACGGGCTGGCCCCGATCGTCCCGCTCCTGGTCGCGCAGCTGGAGCACGCCCTGGACCGCAGCCCCCGGGAACAGCGCCGGCTGACCCGACTGGTCGCCGCCGACGGCGAGGCGGGCGTCGAGGTCAGCTCCCCCTGCCGGGTCCAGCTGACCGCGTACCGGCTGGACCGCCTCTACCGCACCCATGTGTACGAGGTCTTCGACGGCGTCCTGGAAGCGGGCCGCCACCGGCTCGCGCTGGACGCGAAGGCGACCAGGGGGGAGTCGTTCCTCGTGGCGCGGACCTCCGGGAGCGTGCTCGTGGAGGTGATGGCCCACTGACACCCCGGGCGCGTGAGCGGCGCACAGGGGAGGGGCCGGGCGCGCGCGGACGGGCGGGCGGAGCCCCCGGCGCGGGCGGACGGAAACCCTGGCGCGGACGCGCGGGCCCGGCGATTAGGATCGGCCCCCTGATGACTGCCACCCTCGTCGCCAAGAACCTCGCCGCCGGCCACGGCGACCGCACCCTCTTCGCCGAACTCGACCTCGTCGTCGCGCCCGGCGACGTGATCGGTCTCGTCGGTGCCAACGGCGCGGGCAAGTCCACCCTGCTGCGGATGCTCGCCGGGCTGCTCAAGCCCGACGAGGGCGAGCTGCGGCTCTCCCCGCCCGCCGCGGCCGTCGGCCATCTGCCGCAGGAACCCGAGCGCAGGCCCGGCGAGTCCGTGCGCGAGTTCCTGGCCCGCCGCACCGGCGTGGCCGAGGCCCAGCGGGTGATGGACGAGGCCACGCAGGCACTCGTCGACGGAGCACCGGGCGCGGACGACGCGTACGCGGACAGCCTGGAGCGCTGGCTGGCGCTCGGCGGCGCCGACCTCGACGAACGGGCCGAGGAGGTGGCCGGCTCGCTCGGCCTCTCGGTCGGCCTGGACCAGCCGATGACCTCGCTCTCCGGCGGCCAGGCGGCCCGCGCCGGACTCGCCTCGCTGCTCCTCTCCCGCTACGACATCTTCCTGCTCGACGAGCCGACCAACGACCTCGACCTGGACGGCCTGGAGCGGCTCGAACGCTTCGTCTCGGGCCTGCGCGCGGGCACCGTCGTCGTCAGCCACGACCGCGAGTTCCTCACCCGCACGGTCACCAAAGTCCTCGAACTGGACCTGGCCCAGCAGCAGATCACCCTGTACGGCGGCGGCTACGAGGCCTATCTGGAGGAGCGGGACGTGGCGCGCCGGCACGCCCGCGAAGGCTTCGAGGAGTACGCCGACAAACGGTCCGCGCTGGAGGGCCGCGCCCAGATGCAGCGCTCCTGGATGGACAAGGGCGTCAAGAACGCCCGGCGCAAGGCGAACAACGACAACGACAAGATCGGCCGCAAGTTCCGCAGCGAGGCCAGCGAGAAACAGGCCGCGAAGGCCCGGCAGACCCAGCGCATGATCGAGCGGCTCGACGTGGTCGACGAGCCGCGCAAGGAGTGGGAGCTGCGGATGGAGATCGCGGCGGCCCCGCGGTCGGGCGCCGTGGTCGCCACCCTGCGCGACGCCGAGGTCCGGCGCGGCGACTTCGCCTTCGGCCCGGCCACGCTCCAGATCGACTGGGCGGACCGGGTGGCCGTCACCGGCGTGAACGGCGCGGGCAAGTCCACACTGCTCGGCGCCCTCCTCGGCCGCGTGCCGCTGGACGCGGGCCACGCCTCGCTCGGCTCGGGCGTGATCGTCGGCGAGGTCGACCAGGCCCGCAAGCTGTTCCACGGCACGGAGGCCCTGCTCGACGCGTTCTGCGCGGCCGTCCCCGACACCGAGCCCGCCGAAGTCCGTACGCTGCTGGCCAAGTTCGGCCTCAAGGCGGAGCATGTGCTGCGCCCGGCCGCCGGCCTCTCCCCGGGCGAGCGCACCCGCTCCGCGCTGGCCCTGCTCCAGGGCCGAGGCGTCAACCTCCTGGTCCTCGACGAGCCGACGAACCACCTGGACCTGCCGGCGATCGAACAACTCGAATCGGCCCTGGACTCCTACGAGGGAACCCTGCTCCTGGTGACCCACGACCGCCGCATGCTGAACGCGGTCCGCACCACCCGCCGCCTGGAGGTGGCAGCGGGCAAGGTGACAGAACACTAGGTCGTTTCTGATGGCTCTTGGACGGTGTCTCGGAGCCAGATGACGATCGCGGTG
>NZ_JBLFJV010000004.1:0-5697 GCF_047444975.1 Streptomyces sp. CWNU-52B
GGTGCCACCTGCGCCCTGCTGCTCCTGAGCCGCGTCCACGACCGCGCCCTCACCCGTCTGGGCCGCAGCAGGCCGGCCGCCACCTCGTGAGGAGAGCACGCTGCGGTGGCGCTGTCCGGTCCCGCTGGGATGAGGCGCAGGGGCTCTAGCCGCCGCGACGATCCGCACGGTCTTCACCCAGCCCACCGCCGGCCTCGTGCGCACTCAGCTGGACACCGTCGCCGACATGCTCGGCGCCCAGTTCCCCAAGGTCAAAGCGATGCTGTTGGAAGCGAAGGAGGATCTGACCGCGTTCGCGGACTTCCCGCCCAGGCACTGGAAGAAGATCCAGTCCACGAACCCGCTGGAACGGGTGAACCGGGAGATCAAGCGCAGGATCGACGTCGTCCAGGTCTTCCCCAACGACGACACGCTCATCCGGCTGGTCACCGCCGTGCTCTTCGAGATGCACGACGAATGGATCGCCTTCCCCCGCCGCTACCTCCCCGAAGGCAGCATGAGCGAGATCTACGCCCAACACCACGACGAGGGACACGACCATCCTGTCTTCGGTGATACCGCAGCCACCGACCAGTCGTCACCCCCTACGGCACCACGAGTCCAGCCTCAGTAGCAAAGAACTGCAGGCCTTCCCCGTGCTCAGGCCGCACGGGCATTCAGCATGCCCAGGTCCTGACATACGGCGTGTCACGCACACTCGGCGCGCTGACCGGTCCAGCAGGCAGAGCGCACCCACCCCACCGGACATCTGAGTGGCCGATGCCTGCCGGAGCCACCTTCTCCGGCCGCGGGGACGGCGACTCCGACTGCCGAGCCGACCCGGAGCCGGAGTGCCCGCGGTGCCTCCCGGGTGGCTGTGCCTGTTTCCTCGGGAGTCGTTTGGTGGTGACTTCGGGAGTCAGGCAGGGAGGTGTCGGCTTGATCAACGTCAGTGACTTTTGGGCTCTGGCACAGATTTTGGGGACCGGTCGCAGAGGGTCACTGGAGCAGGATCATCTTGTTCGGCAGGTCAGCGCCGGTGCGCTGGGTGAGCGTCGGTCGCGGGCCAGTTGGCCGATCCCGGCAGCTGCATGCCAAGCGATTCGGCCATGCAGGCCATGGTCGAGGCGGTGCCCATTGTCATGCGTCGGCCGGTCGAGCGGGCCATGCGGCCCTCGGCGAAGAAGCACTCCTCCTGGGGCATCCGGCCGGCCGTGAGGTCCTTCTCGAACTGTCTGGCCGCGGTGCCCGAGCCGACGTCCCGGCCCCGGTATCTGCCAATGGGCATCGGCCCGCCGGTGACCATCACCGCCGGCAGGCCGACGCCGGCGGCATGCGGAAGAGAGGGGCGCCGGCTCGGAGGCGCTGACGGCTATGCCGATCGTCGGGCGGCCGTCGAAGACCTCGTGGCCGAAGCCCGGGGTGCACATCCAGGAGCGGTAGATCATGCCGGCCCGACCTTCGGCGCCGAACCAGGACTGGCTGCGACGGTCGGGGCCGGCGTTGCCGGCTGCGTTTACCTCAGGCGCGGGGGTTCGCACCTCGGAGGCATCAGAAGTTGTCGATGTACTGCTGGCGGATCGTGAGGGCGGCGAGGGTGCCGTACAGCAACGCCGCCCAGATCAGCGCCGCTACCCGGTAGTTGCGGATCTTCAGGGGGCGGGGGAGTGACTTGCGGTTGAGGACGAGCAGCAGGATGGAGTAGACGAACATCATCAGGCCCGACACACAGGCGGAGATGACGAGCAGCACCAGCGGCTGGTCGAAGCCGGCGAGCAGGATCGCGGCGCCTACGGCGACGACCCCCCACACCAGCCAGAAGTACAGCTTGCTTTCGGTGACGGGGCGCCGGCGGAGATACGTCGACTTGAGGATGTCCGCCGCCATCCGCGACGTGTAGTCCACGATGCCGGTCGCCGCGGTGAAGAGGGAGAAGGAGCCGATCAGCCAGAACGTCGTACCGAACCAGCCGCCGACGGTCGACTTCAGCTCCTTGCCCTCAGCCTCCACGAAGGAGACGTCGTTGGCCAGGCCCTCCATGCCGAAGACCGTGGAGTGCGCGAGCAGCGAGGTCAGCACGATGGTCACGATGGTGACCAGGACGAACGTCATGCCCTGCTCAAGGTTGGCCAGCCGCCACCAGCGCCGCCAGCGGGACATGTTCTCGCGGTCGGCCGGGTCGAAGACGTAGCCCGCGGCGGCCTCGGTGGTCGAGGCTGCCTCCTCCTTGCCGGTGATCGGGCTGACCACCCGCGGCACGTAGCGGCCCATGCCGAAGCCCTTCTCGCGGATCCAGTTCGACTGGCAGAGGTTCTGCCCGCCGCCGGCGCCCGCGTACGCGATGGCACCCATGAGCACCGCGACGCCCAGCTCGGTGGGCATCCGGCCGAAGTGCGTGGCGCCGTCGGGGAGATCGCCCCAGCTGGAGGCCTCGACGGCGAGCAGGACGGCCAGGACGAAGAAGACGGCGACGACGGCCAGTTTGAAGAAG
The DNA here is from genome assembly GCF_047444975.1 of Streptomyces sp. CWNU-52B. Classification (NCBI taxonomy): domain Bacteria; kingdom Bacillati; phylum Actinomycetota; class Actinomycetes; order Kitasatosporales; family Streptomycetaceae; genus Streptomyces; species Streptomyces sp. CWNU-52B. Next base: position 2,471 of record NZ_JBLFJV010000004.1, read on the forward strand.
AGCAGCTTCTCCAGCGCGTTGTAGACCACGGGAGCCAGGGTCAGCATCGCCCCGATCGCGGCCAGCAGGCAGATGCCGATGATCGCCGGATCGCCGCCGAAGACGTAACTCAGCATCGTCGCGGAGCTGGTCGCCCAGCCGGGCCAGAGGTTGGCGGCGTAGGTGAAGACCACCATCACCGCGCCCCAGTGCTTCCAGTACCGGTTGAACCCGGAGACGGCGGTCTCGCCGGTGGCGAGTGTGTAGCGCTCGACCTCCATGTTGATGAACCACTGGGTGAGCACTCCGACCACGGCGCCCCAGAGAAACACCAGGCCGGCCTGCGAGGCGATGTACGGCCAGAGGATGAACTCCCCGGAGGAGAGCCCGACTCCGGCCGCTACGACGCCGGGGCCGATGATCGGCCACACCCGTTTTGGCGGGGCGGGGAGCTCGCGGAGCTCGGGGGCCGGGAGATTCTGTGTGCGGAGGGGGAACGCGCTGCTGTGCGTTGGGGTCGCGTGGCCTGAAGCATGCGTCATGCCGAGCACTCTCTTCGTTGAGGACGGCTCTCGCGAGGGCAGTTGACGGGGAAAGTTAAATCATTCGATGTTTGCCGTCGAGGGGGCGGGAGGAATATTTGGACGCTATTTCAGTAGGCGTGATCTTGCGGCAGTCTGGGGTGATGACTGCTGCGCTTGTCGAACGGATGGCGCCGCCGTAGAGGGGACCGCGAAGTGCTGGCCGCGATCATCTTCGTGGCCACCTCGGGATGCACCTGGAACCAGCTGCCACCGGGCTTCGGACTGTCGGGCGTGACCGCCTTCCGCCGGTTCACCGTGTGGACCGAGGCCCGAGTATGGGCCAAGCTGCATCGCCTGGTCCTGGACGAACTCGGTGCTCAGGGCGGCCTGGACTGGACGCGATGCGCGATCGACTCCGTCAGCGTCCGGGCCCTCAAAGGGGGCAGCTGACGGGACCGAATCCGACCGACCGTGCCAAAAGCGGATCGAAAATCCATCTCATCGTCAACCGCAACGGCCTGCCGCTGTCCATCGGCATCTCCGCCGCGAACCTCCACGGCAGCCAGGCCCTCATCCCGCTGGTCCGCGGCATACCGCCCATCCGATCACGGCGCGGGCCCCGACGCCGACGGCCCGGCAAACTGCACGGAGACAAGGGCTACGACTACGCCTACCTGCGACGCTGGCTGGCATCCCGAGGCATCCGGCACCGTCTCGCACGCAGGGGCATCGAGTCGTCCCAACGGCTCGGCCGGCACCGCTGGGTTGTCGAGCGGACTGTGTCCTGGCTGTCCGGCTGCCGGCGCCTCCACCGCCGCTACGAACGGAAGCCGGAACACTTCCTTGCCTTCACCGCCATCGCCGCAACCCTCATATGCCGCCGCAGGCTCACCAACTGAAATGACGTCTGAGTCCAGTTCGTCCACTCGCGGGTGTGACTGTCTCGCGCACAGGTTCGGGAACGCGGCCGACCGACCGGATCGCCGACCCCGGTACGGCTCGGACACGAGTGATTCCGAGTGGGTCCTGGTGCGGGATCTGCTGCCGGTTCCGGGCTGGCTTTCGGGCCGCGGCGGGCGTCCGGAGGGCTACTGCCACCGGCTGATGATCGATGAGGTGCGCTACCTGGTCGACAACGGCATCAAATGGCGGGCGATGCCGTCCGCACCAGCGAGGACCGCAGCCCGGAACCCAGTGCCGGGGTCGTGGACTCGCAGTCGGTGAAGGCGGACGCCACCGTTGCCCACGCCCATGAGGCGGCCCGCCCGGACGTGCTCCGGGATCTCGGGGAGCAGTTCGCCGTACCAGTACTCGGGTGTGCACGGGAAGGCGTAGCCGACCATGGAGCCGTGTGTGCGAGCTCGCTGTCACCCCCGCCCGGCAGTCCCAGGGCATCGGCTTCCGACTCCACGCAGAGCTCCTCAAGGCCATCGACCCCGACTACGCCTCGCTGCTGGTCCGCCCGGACAATACCGTCGGCAGGACCCTGTACGAACGCCTCAGCTACAAGTACGCGGGCCCGTATTGCAACGAGCCCGGCGGCTCCGTCTACGACCTCCTGCTCCTCCAGGTCGGCAACGAGGCCGTCGCGCAGTGACCACCCGCACCCTGTCCTGACACTGGTCTCCACGCGGGCGCACCATAGGTGCTCACTTCGTCTCGGTGTAGTCCAGGAAGTCGGCGACGGCGGGCGGGCTTCTTGCGCAGGTCGTCCAGCGTGCTGGTGCCGCGCAGAGGTGACGCCGCCCATCCGGTTGACGACGTCCTGGGCGGTGGCCACGGCTGCGTCGATGTCCTTGCGGTACGCCATCTGACCGAACCCCATGCGCTGGTGCGTCGAACGGGACTGGATAGCGCGCACCGCCTTCGCCCGAGAGAAAGCCGAATGCCGTGCGATCCGCGTGGTCCTGAACAGGAGATCCGAGGCCATGCTGTCCGGCTGCTTGAGTGTAAAAGTTGACGTTGACGTTGACGTCAAAGGCAAGTCGGGTGACGAGCCCCGGGATGGCCCGGCGGCATGTGGAGCGGAGGGAGCGACGGGATGCGTATCGGCGAGGTGGCATCGGCCGCGGGAGTGAGCACGCGGGCGCTGCGCTACTACGAGCAGCAGCTCATCGTGTCGAGCCGCAGCGCGGGCGGGCAGTGCCTCTACGCGCCGGACACGGTCGAGCGGGTGCGGTGGATCCAGCTCCTCTACGCCGCCGGGCTGAGCAGCCGGACGATCGTGGAGTTCCTGCCGTGCGTGCACACCGGTATCGCCGGCCCGGAGATGATCGCCCGGCTTCGCGCCGAGCGGGACCGCCTCGACGAACACATGCGGGACCTTGCCGCCACGCGAGCCCGACTGGACTCTGTCCTCGCCTTCGCCGAGTTCGGCGCGACACGGCCGGTCGGCGAGGCCGCGGGGGTCTGAGGCTCGACCAGCATGCGTCGGCCTTGGCCCGGTACCCAGGCCGAGGCTGGCTTTTTCGACGTCTCACACAGCGGTTGTTGACGACCGCGGATGGCACCTGCTTCGCCGGGATGTCGTGGTCGACAAGAACGGGAGGTACCTGCCGGTACCCGGCGACGGACCGTACCGGCTGCCACCTGCCACCTGCGCCCGTAGCCAGCGCTTTTCCCCCGAGCGCCGGACGGGCAGTCGGGGACGTCTCGCCGGTCACCACCGAACCGCCGTCACGGTAAGAGCACTTCCGACCTCCCGGCGCTGGCGGTCGCTACGAT
>NZ_JBLFJV010000040.1:0-9739 GCF_047444975.1 Streptomyces sp. CWNU-52B
TGCGCAACCTCCGCAGGACCGTCCGGTTCCAGGACGCCATAAGCGAGTTGACCGCCGACGGGTTCGGCGCGTTCGTCGAGTGCAGCGCCCATCCGGTGCTGACCGGGAACGTACAGGACACGCTGGAGACAGCCGGTCATGAGGCGGTCGTCGTCGGATCGCTGCACCGCGGCGACGGCGGTCTGCGGCGCCTGCTGACCTCGCTGGGCGAGGCGTTCACACACGGCGTCCCCGTGGACTGGACCCAGACCTACGCCGGTACCGGAGCCCGCCGCGTCGACCTGCCCTCCTACGCCTTCCAACGTGAGCGCTACTGGCTCGACAGCGGCACCGGCACCCTCGACGTGGCCGCCGCCGGACTCACCCCCACCCGGCACCCGCTGCTGGGCGCGGCCGTCCGCACCGCATCCGGCGACACCCTCGTCCTGACGGGACGGCTCACCTTCCACACCCACCGCTGGCTCTACGACCACGCCGTCGACGCGCTCCCGCTGCTGCCCGGTACCGCCCTGCTCGAACTGACCGCGCAGGCGGGCGAACAGTACGGCACCCCGTACGTCGACGAACTCACCCTGCACGCCCCGGTGCCGCTGCCCGCGCCGGGCGACGCCACGGACCTCCAGGTCACCGTCGTCCCCGCGGCCGACCTGCCGGGCCGCGCCACCGTCACCATCCACACCCGCCCCGGCACCGACGCCGGTCCGGGCACCGGCGAAGCCGAGACGCCCTGGACGCACCACGCCACGGCGGCACTCGGCGCGCCGCCTCCCGTCGCACCCCTCACCGCACCCGACTGGGCCACCACCTGGCCGCCCCCGGACACCACCGAGACCGACCTCACCGGCGCCTACGCCGAACTGGCCGACGCCGGATACGTCTACGGGCCCGCCTTCCAGGGCCTCACCCGGCTCTGGACGACCCCCGAGGGAACCGTCTACGCCGAGGCGCGACTGCCCGAGCGGGACACCGCCGCCTCTGCCGTCCCTGTCGCCTCAGCAGGTTCCGCCGGCGAACCAGGATTCGCCCTCCACCCGGCACTCCTCGACGCCGTCCTGCACGCCGTGATCACCACCGGCCCGCCGGGAGAGGGACTGCGGCTGCCGTACGCCTTCAGCGAGGTCGCGGTGCACACCGCAGGCGCCCGCTCGCTGCGCGCCCGGATCACCCGCACCGGCGACCACGACGTCGCCCTCGACCTCGCCGACGCGTCCGGACACCGGGTGGCGAGCATCGGCTCGCTGGCGATGAGGCCGGCCGACACCGCGCGCCTCACCGCCGGTTCGGGCGCGGCGGCCCGCTCGCTGTACACCGTGGCATGGGAACCGCTGTCGCTGCCCGGCGATACACCGGCCACCGGCCACTGGGCCCTGCTGACCGACGGCGACGGCGACGGCGACAGTGACGGCGACCGCGGCCGCCCGGCCTCGGCCGTGCTCCGGGAGCGCGGCGCCGCCTCGGACACCTACCGGGACCTCGACGACCTGCGCGCCGCCCTCGACGCCGGTGCCACCGCGCCCGACGTCCTCGTGTGGCTCGTCCCGCGGCCGGACGGCGACGACACGGTGACCACCGCCCACGGGCATGTGGCGGCGGTCCTGGACGTGGCCCGCACCCTGCTCCTCGACGACCGGCTGGCCGCCACCCGCCTCCTCGCCGTCACCGAGAACGCCGCAGGCCCCGACCCGGTGACCGACGTCGCCGCGGCCACCGTCTGGGGCTTCCTGCGCACCGCGCAGACCGAGAGCCCCGGACGATTCCTCCTGGTCGACACGGACCGGAGCCCGGAGTCGCTGCGGCTGCTGCCCGCGGTCGTCGCCGGCCCCGAACCCCAGATCGCGCTGCGCGCGGGTCGGGCCCACACCCCCCGGCTGGCCCGCGTCACGGAACCGGCCGACACCACCACCCCCTTCGGCCCGGACGGCACCGTCCTGCTCACGGGCGCCTCCGGACACGTCGGCCGGCTGCTCGCCCGGCGCCTGGTGCGGGAACACGGCGTACGCAGCCTCGTCCTCGTCAGCCGACGCGGGCCCGACGCGACCAGGGAACTCTCCGCCGAACTCACCGAGGCGGGCTGCGCGGTGACGACACTCGCCTGCGACCTGGCGGACCGCGACGCCCTCGCCGCCACTCTCGCGAGCATCCGCACCGGTCACACCCTCACCGCGGTGGTGCACGCCGCGGGCGTCCTCGACGACGGTGTCGTCACCTCCCTGACGTCCGACCAGCTCACCGCCGTGCTGCGCCCCAAGGTGGACGCAGCCTGGCACCTGCACGAACTCACCCGCGAGGACCCGCTGACCGCGTTCGTCCTGCTGTCCTCGGTCTCCGGCGTACTCGGCGGCGGGGGGCAGGCCAACTACGCCGCCGCCAACACCTTCCTCGACGGGCTGGCCGCCCACCGCACCCACCTCGGCCTGCCGGCCCAGTCCCACGCCTGGGGCCTGTGGGACCAGGACGACCTCAGCGGCGGTCTGGCCTCGGACCTCGACACCACCGACCGGACGCGGCTGGCGCGGCTCGGAGTGGTGCCGATGCCCGAGGGCGAGGCCCTCGCCCTGTTCGACCGCGCGGTCGCCGACCGGAGGCCGCTGCTGGTTCCCGCGAAGCTGGACACGCGGCCGGTCCGCGAGCAGGCCGCACGCGACGGGATCCCCGCGCTGCTCCGCGGTGTCGTCCGCCCGCCTCGCCCGGCGGACGGCTCCCGCCCGGCGGGCGGTTCCCGGCCGGTGGGCGGCGACGGGACGTTCGCCGAGCGGCTGACGGCCCTGGCACCGGACGAGCGGACCGACCTGGTCCTCGGCCTCATCAGGGAACTGGCCTCCGCCGTCCTGGGCCACGCGACGGCCGAGCGCGTCCCCGTCGCACGGCCCTTCCAGGACATCGGCTTCGACTCGCTCAGCTCCCTCGAACTACGTAACCGGCTGAAGGTCGAGACCGGTCTGCGCCTGCCCGCCGGACTGCTGTTCGACCATCCGACCCCCACCGTGCTGGCCGCGTTCCTGGTGGACGAACTGGTCGACACCGTGCCCGAAGCCGACACCGCGCCCGAAGAGGAGGACACCGCCGCCGAAGAGGAAAGCCCCACGGCCGAAGGGGAGACCTCCGCGGCCGAGGAGAAGAGCCCGGCGCCCACCGGCCCCGCCGCCGACGAGCCCCTCGCGATCGTCGGCATGGCCTGCCGCTACCCCGGCGGTGTGACGGGCCCGGACGCCTTGTGGGAACTGGTGTCCACCGGCGCCGACGGCATCGGCGCCTTCCCGGCCGACCGCGGCTGGGACCACGACGCGCTGTACCACCCCGACCCCGACCACCCGGGCACGTCGTACACCCGTGAGGGCGGCTTCCTGTACGACGCGGGCGACTTCGACGCCGGGTTCTTCGGTATCTCGCCGCGCGAGGCGCTGGCGATGGACCCGCAGCAGCGACTGATGCTGGAGGCGTCCTGGGAGGCGCTGGAGCAGGCGGGGCTCGACGCGAACGGCCTGCACGGCAGCCGCACCGGGGTCTTCGCGGGCCAGATCTACCACGACTACGCCCCGGCCCTCGACCGGATCCCCGAGCACGTCGAGGGCCTCGTCCTGGCCGGCAACACCGGCAGCGTCCTGTCCGGCCGGGTGGCGTACACGTTCGGTTTCGAGGGTCCGGCGATGACGGTGGACACGGCGTGCTCCTCGTCGCTGGTGGCGCTGCACCTGGCGGCTCGGGCGCTGCGGTCGGGGGAGTGCGACCTGGCCCTGGCCGGCGGCGTGACCGTCATGGCCACCCCGAGTACCTTCATCCAGTTCGCGCGGCAGCGGGGGCTGGCCCCCGACGGCCGCAGCAAGGCGTTCGGCGCGGGCGCCGACGGAGCGGGCTTCTCCGAGGGCGTGGGCGTCCTGGCACTGGAGCGCTTGTCGGACGCCCGCCGCAAGGGACACCGGGTACTGGCCGTGGTCCGTGGCTCGGCCGTCAACCAGGACGGGGCCAGCAACGGCCTGACCGCGCCCAACGGGCCGTCGCAGCAACGGGTCATCCAGGAAGCCCTGGCGGACGCGGGGCTCGGCACGTCGGACGTGGACGCCGTGGAGGCGCACGGCACGGGGACGACCCTCGGTGACCCCATCGAGGCCGAGGCGCTGCTGGCGACGTACGGCCAGGGGCGGGACCCGGAGCGGCCGTTGTGGCTGGGCTCGGTGAAGTCGAACATCGGCCACACCCAGGCCGCGGCCGGAGTGGCCGGCGTCATCAAGATGGTCCAGGCACTGCGCCACGGAATGCTGCCCGCCACGCTGTACGCCGAGGAGCCGTCGCCGCACATCGACTGGTCCTCCGGCGGCGTACGGCTGCTGGACCGGTCGCGCGCGTGGCCGCGGTCCGGTCGGGTACGGCGCGCGGCGGTGTCGTCGTTCGGGATCAGCGGCACCAACGCGCACGTGATCGTGGAAGAGGCGCCGCCGGTACCGGCCGAGTCCGACGCCGCACGCGCCGAACTCCCGGTCGTGCCCTGGGTGCTGTCCGGGCGTGGCCGTGCGGCGCTCCGGGGCCAGGCGGAGCAGCTGGTCGCGTTCGTCGAGGCACGGCCCGAGGTGTCCGCCACCACCGTCGGGGCCTCGCTCGTCACCGGCCGCGCGACGCACACGCACCGCGCGGTGGTCGCGGGCACCACACGGCAGGAACTCCTCGACGCCGTACGGGCGTTGGCGCGCGGCACCGGTGACGCGGGCGCGGTACGCGGCGACGACACGGTGCCACGGACGGTGTTCGTGTTCCCGGGTCAGGGGTCCCAGTGGGTGGGCATGGCGGTGGAACTGCTGGCCGAGGAGCCGGTGTTCGCCGCGCGGATGCGGGAGTGCGGGGCCGCCCTGGAGCCGTACCTCGATGTTCCTCTCCTGCGCGTTCTGGATGATGCGGCCGCGTTGGAGCGGGTGGACGTGGTCCAGCCCGCGTTGTGGGCGGTGATGGTGTCGTTGGCGGCGGTGTGGGAGTCGTACGGGGTGCGGCCGGCCGCGGTGGTGGGTCATTCGCAGGGTGAGATCGCCGCCGCCGTGGTCGCGGGCGCTCTGTCGCTGGCGGACGGGGCGCGGGTGGTGGCCCTGCGCAGCCGGGTCATCGCCGCCGAACTGGCAGGCCACGGCGGTATGGCGGCCGTGGCGGCGCCCGAGGACGAGGTCCGTCGTCTCATGGCGGACCTCACGGACTCCGAGGCCGGTTCCGGGGCTGATTCCGTGACCGGCTCCGTGGCCGTCGCCGCGGTCAACGGACCGACCGCCACCGTGGTCTCGGGCACCCCCGAAGGGCTCGCGGCGCTTCGTGCCCTGTGCGAGCGGAACGCGGTGCGATACCGGCCCGTCGCCGTCGACTACGCCTCGCACTCGGCGCAGGTGGACGCGTTGACGGAGCGGATCCTGGCCGATCTCGGGCCGATCCGCGCGGTCCGTGCCGAGGTTCCGTTCTTCTCGACCGTCACGGGCGGCTGGCTCGGCGACGAGGTGCCGGACGCCGCCTACTGGGTGCGCAACCTGCGTCGGTCGGTCCGATTCGAGGAGGCCGTACGCGCCCTCGCCGCCGCGGGATTCGGCGCGTTCGTCGAGTGCAGCGCCCATCCGGTGCTGACCGCCGCGGTCCAGGAGACCCTGGAATCGGCCGACCACGAGGCGGTGGTGGCCGGGACGCTGCGCCGGGACGACGGCGGGAGCCGGCGCCTGTTCACCTCGTTCGGCGAGGTCTTCGCACACGGCGTCCCCGTCGACTGGGCCCGCGTGTTCGCCGGCCGGGGGACCGGCCGCGTCGAACTGCCCACCTACGCCTTCCAACACGAACGCTACTGGTGGGACCCCGCCACCCTGCGGAAGGCCGCCGGTCCCGAGGAGACCGCGAGTCCCACCGACGACACCGGCTTCTGGGCGGCGGTGGAGAGCGGCGACGCCGAGCACCTGGCGGACGTCCTCGACACCGACGGCACCTCCCTAGCCCACGTCCTGCCCGCCCTGCGCACCTGGCATCGGAACCGCGTCACGACGGCCACCGTCGACTCCTGGCTCTACCGCACCCACTGGGCTCCCGCGCCGTTGCCCGACAGCCCCGCCCTGACCGGCACATGGCTGTTGGCCGTACCAGCCGACACCGCCTCTCCCGCTGACGCCGCTTCTTCGGCTGACGCCGCCGGCACCGCCGTCGCGTCCGCATGCGCCGACCTGGTCACCGCCGCCGTCCGCGACCACGGAGGTGACGTCACCGTCCTCGCCGTGCCCGCCACCGCCACCCGGGAGGACATCGCCCGGCTGCTGCCCGAGGGACCGTTCACGGGTGTGCTGTCCCTGCTGTCCGTCGCCGACGGCCCGGCCTCCGAGCACGGAGTCTCCCGGGCCGGCCTCACCACGACCACCGCCCTGCTCCAGGCCCTCGGCGACGCCGGAACCGACGCCCCCCTGTGGTGCCTGACCCACGACACGATCACCGTCACCCTCGCCGCCCCGGGCTCCGCCACCGGCCAGGACGTCCAGGACGTCCAGGACGTCCGGGCCGACCGGGGCGACGCGGCGGCACAGCACATGGTGTGGGGCCTGGGCAGGATCGCCGCCCTGGAGCACCCCGAGCGGTTCGGCGGCCTCGTCGACCTGCCCGCCCGGCCCGACGCCCGCACGGGCCGGCTCCTCGCGGCGGTCCTCACCGGCGGCACCGGCGAGGACCAGGTCGCGCTGCGCCCCTCCGGCGCCTTCGTCCGCCGGCTCGTCCGCGCCGCCACCACCGGATCGCATACGGCGTGGCGGCCGCGCGGCACCGTCCTGGTGACCGGCGGCACCGGAGGACTCGGCGCCCGGGTGGCCCGCCACCTGGCCGGGAACGGCGCCGAACACCTCCTGCTGGCCAGCAGGCGAGGCTCCGACGCGCCCGGCGCCGCCGAGCTGCGCGCCGAGCTGGAGGCCGTCGGCGTACGCGTCACCGTGGCCGCGTGCGACGTCGGTGACCGCGCGGAACTCGCCCGGCTGCTCGCCGCCGTGCCCCAGGACTGCCCGCTGACGGCCGTCGTGCACACCGCCGCCGTCCTCGAGGACGCCGTCATCGAACGCCTCACCCCGGACCAGATCGACCGGGTCCTGCGGGTCAAGGCGGACGGCGCCTGGCACCTGCACGAGCTGACCCGGGACACCGACCTGGACGCCTTCGTGCTGTTCTCCTCCCTGGCCGGCACCCTGGGCGCCTCCGGGCAGGGCAACTACGCCCCAGGCAACGCCTACCTGGACGCCCTCGCCGAACAGCGGCACGCCCTCGGTCTGCCCGCGACCTCCGTAGCCTGGAGCATCTGGGACGAGCGGGGCATGGCGACCGAGGGCGACATCGAGGCGACGGCCGGCCGCCACGGCCTGCCCGTCATGGCACCCGACCTCGCGGCCGCCGCCCTCACCGTGGCAGCCGGCGGCAGTGAGCCGACCGTCATGGTCGCGGACGTGGAGTGGGACAGGTTCCATGTCGCCTACACCGCCACCCGGCCCAGCCCGTTCCTCGCGGACCTGCCCGACGTACGACGGCTCGCCGCGACCGCACCGGCGGACCAGCCGGCACCCGGCACCGCCACGGGACCCGAAGGTCTGGCGGCCCGGCTCGCCGCCCTGAGCGGCCGCGCCGAACAGCAGGCCTTCCTGCTCAATCTCGTCCGCGAGCAGGTCGCGGTGGTCCTCGGCCACCGGGGACCCGACGCGGTCGACCCCACCGTGGCCTACCGGGATCTCGGCTTCGACTCCGTCACCGCCGTCGAGCTGCGCAACCGGCTCAACGGCGTGACCGGCCTGCGACTGGCCGCCACCATCGTCTTCGACCACCCCAACGCCCGCGCGCTCGCCGCCCATCTGCGGGAGGAGATCGTCGGTGACGCTCCGGGCACGCAGTCCGTGCCCGTGCCGGCGCTCGCCCCCGCGCCAGGGTCCGCCACGACGGCGGAAGACGCGCAGGACGAGGACCTGGTGGCCGTCGTCGGGATGAGCTGCCGCTTCCCCGGCGACGTCCGTACCCCCGACGACCTGTGGCGCCTGCTCCAGGAGGGAGGCGACGCCATCACCCCGTTCCCCGCCGACCGCGGCTGGGACCTGGACGCCCTCGACGCCCCCGGGTCCGACCGCGTCGGCACCTCACGCACCCATGAGGGCGGCTTCCTGTACGACGCGGGCGACTTCGACGCCGAGTTCTTCGGCATCTCACCGCGCGAGGCGCTGGCGATGGACCCGCAGCAGCGGCTGATGCTGGAGACCTCCTGGGAGGCCCTCGAACAGGCGGGCATCGATCCGACGACGCTGCACGGCACCCGCGCGGCCGTCTTCACCGGCACCAACGGCGGGGACTACCTGGCTATAAGCCCCGACGTCCCCGAGGAGACCGCCGGATACGTCGCCACCGGCAACATCGGCAGCGTGCTGTCAGGACGTGTCGCCTACACGCTGGGTACGGAGGGACCGGCCATCACCGTCGACACCGCCTGCTCCGCCTCCCTCGTCGCGCTGCACCTCGCCGTCCGGTCGCTCCGGCAGGGCGAGTGCGACCTCGCCCTCACCGGCGGCGTCACCGTCATGTCCACCCCGGGAGTGTTCACCGAGTTCACCCGCCAGGGCGGCCTGGCCCCCGACGGCCGCAGCAAGGCGTTCGGCGTGGGCGCCGACGGTGCGGGCTTCTCCGAGGGTGTGGGTGTGTTGGTGTTGGAGCGGTTGTCGGTGGCGCGGCGCAGGGGTCATCGGGTGCTTGCGGTGGTGCGGGGGAGTGCGGTCAATCAGGACGGTGCGTCGAACGGTCTGTCCGCGCCGAGTGGTGTGGCGCAGCAGCGGGTGATCCGGGCCGCGTTGGCGGACGCGGGCCTGGCCGCCGCGGACGTGGACGTGGTGGAGGCGCACGGTACGGGGACGGCTCTCGGTGACCCCATCGAGGCGGGCGCGCTGCTGGCGACGTACGGCCAGGGGCGGGACCCGGAGCGGCCGTTGTGGCTGGGTTCGGTGAAGTCGAACATCGGGCACACCCAGGCGGCGGCGGGTGTCGCGGGCGTCATCAAGGCCGTGCTCGCCCTGGGCCACGCCGAGTTGCCCCGGACCCTGCACGCCGACAAGCCGTCGACACACGTCGACTGGTCCTCCGGCACCGTGAAACTCCTGACGGAGCCGCGCGACTGGCCGGACACCGGCCGCCCGCGGCGCGCCGGGGTCTCGTCGTTCGGCATCAGCGGTACGAACGCCCACGTCATCCTGGAGCAGGGCCCGGACGCCGCGGCCCAGGAGAACGCCGTGGTCCCCGACGGTACGACCGTGCCCTGGACGCTGTCGGCGAAGTCCGAAGCGGCGCTGCGGGAGCAGGCCCGGCGACTGCTGCCGCTGACCGTGGACGCGGCGCCGGCCGCCGACATCGGCCATGCCCTGGCCACCACCCGTGCCGTGTTCGGCCACCGGGCGGTGGTGCTCGGCGCGAGCCGCGCCGAGTTGGCGAGCGGACTGACGGACCTGGCGGAGGGACGCGAGACACCGGATGTCGTCCACGGCACCGGCACCACCTCCGACGACCGCGTCGTCTTCGTGTTCCCGGGTCAGGGGTCGCAGTGGGTGGGGATGGCGGTGGAGTTGCTGGCCGAGGAGCCGGTGTTCGCCGCGCGGATGCGGGAGTGCGGGGCGGCTTTGGAGCCGTTTCTCGATGTTCCTCTGCTGGAGGTGTTGGAGGACGGGGCGGCGTTGGAGCGGGTGGATGTGGTTCAGCCGGCGTTGTGGGCGGTGATGGTGTCGTTGGCGGC
>NZ_JBLFJV010000041.1:0-2247 GCF_047444975.1 Streptomyces sp. CWNU-52B
TGCGCAACCTCCGCAGGACCGTCCGGTTCCAGGACGCCATAAGCGAGTTGACCGCCGAGGGCTTCCGACGGTTCCTGGAGGTCAGTCCCCACCCGGTGCTGACGACCGGGGTACAGGCCACGGCCGAGGACCGGGACGTGGACGTGGCCGTCGTGGGCACGCTGCGGCGCGACGAGGGCGACCGGGCACGCCTGCTGCGGTCGGTCGCCGAGGTGTTCGTGACCGGCGCACCGGTGCGGTGGGCGCGGCCGTACGACGAAATCCCCGTGCAGCGGGCCGAGTTGCCGACCTACGCGTTCCAGCGGAAGCGCTACTGGGCGGCAGGGTCCGCCGTCGTGGCCCGCCGTCTGCCGGGCGGCCGGGACGGCATGGACGCCACCGGGCACCCCTTGCTCGACACCGGTGTACCCATGCCCGGGACCGGCGGATCCCTGTTCACAGGGAGCCTGTCGGTGACGGACCAGCCCTGGCTGCGGGACCATGTCGTACAGGGCCTGGTGGTGGTTCCGGGCACGGCGCTGCTGGACATGGTGCTGCGTGCGGCGCAAGCGGTCGGCTGCGACCGGGTGGCCGAGCTGACGCTCGAAGCCCCGCTGGTCCTGACCGAGACCGAGCCGACCCACGTACAGGTGCTCGTGGGCAAGGCGGACCAGGACGGCAGCCGCGAGGTGCATGTCCACGCCCGCCCGCGGAGCGCGCCGTCCGACGGCTGGGTACGGCACGCGCGGGCCGCTCTGACCAGCGGCGGTGGATACGCGACGGTCGCCGGACCGGCGGCATGGCCCCCGGCGGACGGAGAGCCCGTGGAGATCGACGGGCTGTACGAACGGCTGGGCGACAAGGGCCTTGCCTACGGACCGGCGTTCCGCGGCCTGACGGACGTGTGGCGCGGCCCCGGCGGCGAGGTGCTCGGCGAGGTGACCCTGCCGGAGGGGGACCCGGCGGGCTTCGGTATCCACCCCGTGCTGCTGGACGCCGCCCTGCACGCCTGGCTGGCCTGCGAGGACACCACGGGGGAGGCGGAGGACGGCGTACGGCTGCCGTTCCTGTGGACCGGCGTCACCCTGCACGCCACGGGAGCGACCCGGCTCAGGGTCCGGCTCGTTCCGTCCGCCGAGGGCGCGCTGTCGGTGCGGGTCACGGACGCCCAGGGGCGCCCGGTGCTGTCGGCCGACGCCCTGGTCACCCGCCCGCTGAGCGAGGCACGCTTCCCGGCGCCCGCCGGGAGCGGCGCCGCACCGTACCGGGTGGCCTGGAACGCCGTGCGGACGCCGGCAGGAACGGACGGCGCGCTGAGCGTCGCGGTGCTCGGCGCACCGCTCGCCGGCCTCCCCGAGTCGTCGGAGCCGTCCTACGCCGGATGCGCCGACCTGGGCGCACTGCGGGAGCAGCTGACGCGGCAGGGACTCACCGCACCCGGCCACGTCCTGGTGGACGTGGCGGCCGGCCTGCCCACGGGGACCGGTGACGACGTCGCCGCGTCCGCCGAGCGCACCGCCGAGCACGCACTCGGCCTCGTGCAGCAGTGGCTGGCCGACGAGCGCTTCGCCGCATCCCGGCTGGTGCTCGTCACCCGCGGCGCGGTGCAGGCCGGGCACGGCGAAAAGGTGGACGGGCTCGCGGCGGCACCCGTGTGGGGCCTGGTGCGCACGGCACAGACCGAACACCCCGACCGCTTCGTCCTCCTCGACCTGCTGGACGAGCTCGGTGCCCCCGGGCAGGAGACCCGAGGCTCGGAGCCGGGCCCGGTGCTGCGGGCGCTGTCCACGGGCGAACCGCAACTCGCCGTCCGGGGTGAGGACATCCTCGTACCGCGACTCGTCCGCGACGAGTCCGCTCCGGCACCGGACGGGGAACGCCGCGAGCTGCGCCGTGAGCAACGCCGTCTCACCCATGCCGGGAACGGCACCCTCGAAGGCATCGCCTGGAGCCAGGCGCCGGACGACGACAAGGACGACACCCATCGCGGGGACCGGGTCCTGGGGGCGCGGGAGGTACGCGTCGAACTCCGCGCCGTCGGACTCAACTTCCGCGATGTGCTGATCACGCTGGGGATGTACCCGGACGCCGAGAACGCCCCGATGGGCAGTGAGGGCGCGGGTGTGGTGACCGAGGTCGGTTCCGCCGTGACGGGTGTGGCCGTCGGAGACCGGGTGATGGGGATCTGGCAGGGAGGATTCCGCTCCACGGTCGTGGTGGATGAGCGGGTGGTGGTGGGGGTTCCGGTGGGGTGGTCGTTCGTTGAGG
>NZ_JBLFJV010000042.1:0-1618 GCF_047444975.1 Streptomyces sp. CWNU-52B
CCGCCGGTCACCAGCACCGTGCCCTCGGCCGGCACTTCGGGCCGCACCACCTCCGCCGGGCGGACCCTGGCCAGTCTGGGAGCGCTCGCCCGTCCCGCGCGGACGGCCACCTGGTCGTGGCCGGACGCGATCGCGGCGGGGAGCTGCTCGCTGCTCGCCGGGTCGTCGTCGATGTCGATCAGCGTGATACGGCCGGGGTTCTCGACCTGGGCCGACCGGACCAGCCCCCACACCGGGGCCGTGCCGACCGCGACGTCCTCGCCGTCGTGGGTGGCGACGGCGTTGCGCGTCACCAGTACGAGCCGGGAGGTTCCGGACGCCAGGCTCTCCTGGACGAGTTCGAGCGCCCGTACGGTGTTCCGGTGCGCCACGTCCACGGTGGCACCGTCGTGTCCGGCGTCCTCGTCGATCATCGCGACGAGGACGGCACCGGCGGCGTCGGCGACGCTCTCGACACGATCTGCGAAGCCATCCAGCGCATTGGTGCCGAGCGCGGCCCGGCGGGCGGGGACGATGTCCTCCCGGTCGGGGAGGGCGACCGGCGGCCAGGCCACGTGGAACAGGGAGTCGTCCGTGACACTGTCGGCCTGCCGGGCGGGGGCCGCCGGACTCCGCCGCAGCGTACGGACCTCGGCGACGGGTTCGCCGGTGTCGTCGGCCAGCCAGAGCCGGAACGCGTCCGGGCCCTGGGGCCGGACGCGGACCCGGAGGGCGCGCGAGCCGGCGGCGTACAGGTTGAAGCCGTGCCAGGACAGGTCGCTGACGTACCCGGCGTCGAGCAGCGGGTGCAGTGCGGCGTCGAGCAGCGCCGGATGGATGCTGTACGTGTCCGGGTCCGTGTCGTCGGGGAGCCGGACCTCGGCGAACAGCTCGTCGTCGCGGCGCCAGAGGGTGCGCAGTCCGCGGAAGACCGGGCCGTGGACGTGGCCGTTCTCCGCGAGCCGGTCGTAGAAGCCGTCCGTCTCCACCGGCTCGGCGCCGGCCGGCGGCCAGGCGGCCAGTGAGACCTCGGGCGCCGGCGCCGCCTCGGTGAGCAGTCCGGTGACGTGTACCTCCCACGGAACGGCCGGGTCGTCCCGGTCGGGCCGTGAACCGATGGTGATCCGCCGGTACCCGTCGTCCTCGTCGACCGGGCCCACGGTCACCTGTACCTGGATCCCGCCCTGGTCAGGAACGGTCATCGGGGTGTCGACCGTCAGGCCGGCGATTCCGGAGCGGCCCACCTCGTCGCCGGCCCGGACCGCCAGGTCCACCAGGGCCGAGGAGGGCAGGGTCGCGATCCCGTCGACGCGGTGGTCGGCGAGCCAGGAGTGGGTGTGCAGGGAGAGCCGGCCGGTGAAGACCGCGCCGTCGCTCCCGACGAGCTCCATGGCGTGTGTCAGCACCGGATGGCCCATGGCCGCCAGGCTGAGCCCTGTGGTGCTCCGGCCGCCCGGGGAGGTGCCGTCCAGCCAGTAGGGCTGGTGTTGGAAGGGATACGTCGGCAGGTCGACCAGAGACGCCCCGGTCCCCGCGAACACCCCCGACCAATCCACATCATGACCCGCCACATACACCTGAGCCAACGCACCCAACGCCGTCCGCACCTGCGGCTGATCCCGACGCTGCAACGCCACGA
>NZ_JBLFJV010000043.1:0-1672 GCF_047444975.1 Streptomyces sp. CWNU-52B
CCGCCGGTCACCAGCACCGTGCCCTCGGCCGGCACTTCGGGCCGCACCACCTCCGCCGGGGAGCGCAGCGCCAGCCGGGGCACGCTCACCGCGCCGGCGCGTATCGCCACCTGGTCGTGGTCGGCCGCCAGCACGGCGGGCAGGGCCAGCAGGGATGCCGGGTCGTCGTCGACGTCCGCCAGCACGATCCGGTCGGGGTGCTCCGCCTGCGCGGACCTCAGCAGACCCCACACCGCGGCGCCCGTCAGGTCCGGAGCGGTGTCGTCCGCACCGGTGACGACCGCGCCACGGGTCAGCACGACGAGGCGGCTCGACAGGAACCGGTCGTCGGTCAGCCACTCACGCAGCAGTTCCAGTACCTCGGCCGTCGTGTCGTGCACCGAGGCCACGACGTCGTCACCGGGCCGTCCGGCGGCGTGGGCGACGACCAGCACATCGGCCCCGGCGGCGTCCGACAGCGTCGCATGGCGGTCGATCGCCAGCGCGTCGCCGACCGGCCGGCCGGTGGAACCGACCAGCGCCCAGCGCCCCACGGGCTCGGCCGGGGTCACCTCGGCCGGGCTCCAGTCCACACCGAACAGCGAGCCCGCCGTCGTCTCCTGGGCGGCCGACTGGTCGGCCGACACCGGGCGTGCCTCCACCGAACGCACCTCGCCCACGGGTTGGCCCGCCTCGTCGGCGAACTGGACCAGGCAGGACGTGCCGCCCTCGGTCTCGGCGTCGATCAGCAACCGGACCCGAAGCGAGGTCGCACCGGTGGCGTAGAGGCTGATACCGCTCCACACGAACGGCAGCAGCAGGGTGAAGTCGTCGCCCGCGTCGGTGATCGCGGCCACGACCCGGGGATGGATGGCCGCGTCGAACAGGGCGGGATGGATCCCGAACCGTGCGGTGTCCGTACGTTCCGGCAGTGCCACCTCGGCGAAGAACTCGGCGCCGTCGGCACCGTCGCGGCGCCAGAGGGTCCGCAGTCCGCGGAAGACCGGGCCGTAGACGTAGCCGTTCTCCGCGAGCCGGTCGTAGAAGCCGTCCGTCTCCACCGGCTCGGCGCCGGCCGGCGGCCACGCGCTCAGCTCGAAGGCCGGCGCCGGCGACGAGGCGGCCAGCGTGCCGGTGGCGTGGCAGACCCACTCGTCCTCGCCCTCCCGGCAGGAGTGGATCGAGAACGGCCGGTCTCCGCTGTCCTGCGGCTCCTTCACGACGAGCTGGACCCGTACGCCGCCCTTCGCGGGGATGACCAGCGGCGCGGCGACCACCATCTCGGCCACCCCGTCGCAGCCGGCCTCGTCGCCGGCCCAGAGCGCCATGTCGAGCAGCGCGGTGCCGGGCACCAGGGCCCGGCCGCCCAGTTCGTGCTCGGTGATCCAGGCGTGCGTGCGTGCCGAGAGCCGGCCGGTGAACACGACCTCGTCGGCGTCGGCGACGCGTACGACGGCGTCCAGCATGGGGTGGCTCGCGGCCGTCTGTCCCGCCGAGACCACACCGCCGGTCGAGTTCTCCAGCATCCAGTAGGGCTGGTGTTGGAAGGGATACGTCGGCAGGTCGACCAGAGACGCCCCGGTCCCCGCGAACACCCCCGACCAATCCACATCATGACCCGCCACATACACCTGCGCCAACGCACCCAACGCCGTCCGCACCTGCGGCTGATCCCGACGCTGCAACGCCACGA
>NZ_JBLFJV010000044.1:0-243435 GCF_047444975.1 Streptomyces sp. CWNU-52B
GCCCCCCGTCCCCTGCCCCCCGGCCTTCGCCCCCGTCCCGCGCCCCCCCGGCCTTCGCCCCAGGGCTGTCTCGCTGTTTGGGCTGGGGCAGGGGTGTGTTGCCTGGGGGCGCGGGGAACTGCGCAGTCTTTTGTCTTTGAGCGGTGCCGTTCGGGGGCGGTCGCTGGAATGTGTTTCCGGGTCTTGCAAGGTCCTTGCTGAAAAGAGGAGTTCACGTCCGTGGTCCTGAAACCGTCGCGCAGACACCTCGTCGCCGTCACCCTCGCCGCAACTCTCCTCCAACCCCTCACCGCCCAGGCCGCCCCCGGCGCCGACGCCGCCGCGGTCTGGATCGACCGGAACACCGTCGCCTGGAACGGCGACGACAACGCCGCCTCCACCCGGCTGCTGTACTCGCGCACGGGCAGCATCAAGGCCGGGAACGGCACGCTCACCGGCACCGACGAGCGGTCGCTCCGGCTGGTCAGGGCCACGCTCACCGACGCGCAGAAGGCCGAGTTCCCGCACCTGAGGGAGTACACGGCCTGGTCCGTCGACCCGCGGGACCGCGACCGCGTGCGCGAGGCCCTGCGCGGTCAGCTGGTCGCTTCCCAGCGAGCCGCTGACGGAGCCGTGCTGGCGGCCACCGGCGTACAGATCGCCGGTGTGCTCGACGACGTGTACGGCACGGCCGCGACGAAGGCGGACCTCGGTCCGACGTTCCGCGCCGACGGCCGTCCCACGCTCGCCGTCTGGGCGCCGACCGCCCAGGAGGTCTCCCTGGAGATCGGCGGCACGGCCCACACCACGGCCAGGACCACGGCCATGAAGCGTGACCCCGTCACCGGGGTCTGGTCCGTCACCGGGCCCGCGTCCTGGAAGGGCAAGCC
The DNA here is from genome assembly GCF_047444975.1 of Streptomyces sp. CWNU-52B. Lineage (NCBI taxonomy): Bacteria > Bacillati > Actinomycetota > Actinomycetes > Kitasatosporales > Streptomycetaceae > Streptomyces > Streptomyces sp. CWNU-52B. The sequence goes on from NZ_JBLFJV010000044.1 coordinate 870, forward strand.
CTATCGGTACGTCGTGAAGGTGTGGGCGCCCAGCGTCCGCGAGGTCGTCACCAACAAGGTCACCGACCCCTACTCGGTCGCCCTCACCGCCGACTCCGAACGCAGCCTCGTCGTCGACCTGGACGACAGGTCCCTCGCCCCGGGCGGCTGGTCGGGCCTGAAGAAACCCGAGGCCGTGCCGCTGAAGGACGCGCAGATCCAGGAACTGCACATCCGCGACTTCTCCGTCGGCGACGGAACCGTCCCGGCGCGGGACAAGGGCACCTACCGCGCCTTCACCGACAAGGACAGCGCCGGCTCCCGCCACCTCAGGAAACTCGCCGAGTCCGGGACCTCGTACGTGCACCTGCTGCCCGCCTTCGACATCGCCACGATCCCGGAGAAGCGGGCGGACCAGGCGACGCCCGACTGCGACCTGGCCTCCTTCGCCGCCGACTCCGACCGGCAGCAGGCGTGCGTGGGGAAGAGCGCCGCGCAGGACGCGTACAACTGGGGCTACGACCCGTACCACTACACGGTGCCCGAGGGCTCGTACGCCACCGATCCCGACGGGACGGGCCGTACGGTCGAGTTCCGCGAGATGGTCAAGGCACTCAACGAGGACGGCCTGCGGGTCGTCATGGACGTGGTCTACAACCACACCTCCGCCGCAGGCCAGGCCGACACGAGCGTGCTCGACAAGGTGGTCCCCGGCTACTACCAGCGGCTCCTCGCCGACGGCACCGTCGACACCTCCTCCTGCTGCGCCGACACGGCGACCGAGAACGCCATGATGGGCAAGCTGGTCGTCGACTCGATCGTCACCTGGGCCAGGGAGTACAAGGTCGACGGGTTCCGCTTCGACCTGATGGGACACCACCCGAAGGCCAACATCCTGGCGGTCAGGAAGGCCCTCGACGCGCTCACCCCCGCGAAGGACGGCGTCGACGGCAAGAAGATCGTCCTGTACGGCGAAGGCTGGAACTTCGGCGCCGTCGCGAACGACGCCCGGTTCGTCCAGGCCACCCAGCAGAACATGGCCGGGACCGGCATCGCCACCTTCTCCGACCGGGCCCGGGACGCGGTGCGCGGCGGCGGCCCCTTCGACGAGGACCCGGGCGTCCAGGGTTTCGCGTCCGGCCTCTACACCGACCCCAACTCCTCGGCGGGCAACGGCACGCCGGCCGAGCAGAAGGCCCGTCTGCTGCACTACCAGGACCTGATCAAGGTGGGCCTGTCCGGCAACCTCGCCGGGTACGCCTTCACCGACAGCGCCGGCCGGCGGGTCAAGGGCTCCGAGGTCGACTACAACGGCGCGCCCGCCGGATACGCGGACGCGCCCGGTGACGCCCTCGCCTACGTGGACGCGCACGACAACGAGTCGCTGTTCGACGCGCTCGCGTTCAAGCTGCCCGAGGCCACCCCGGCGGCCGACCGGTCGCGGATGCAGGTCCTCGCGATGGCCACGGCCGCTCTGTCGCAGGGCCCGGCGCTCTCCCAGGCGGGGACCGACCTGCTGCGGTCGAAGTCCCTGGACCGCAACTCGTACGACAGCGGCGACTGGTTCAACGCGATCCACTGGGACTGCCGGGACGGCAACGGCTTCGGCCGCGGGTTGCCTCCGGCGGGCGACAACGAGTCCAAATGGCCGTACGCCAAGCCCTTGTTGACGTCCGTCGCGGTGGGCTGCCCGCAGATCGAGGGCACCTTTGCCGCGTACCGGGACCTGCTGCGGATCCGTACGGCCGAGAGCGACTTCGGGCTCGGCACCGCAGGGCAGGTGCAGTCGAAGCTGTCCTTCCCGCTGTCCGGCACGGACGAGACGCCCGGGGTGATCACGATGGCACTCGGTGACCTCGTCGTCGTCTTCAACGCGACCCCGGTGGCGCAGGAGCAGCAGGTGCCGGAGCTGCGGGGCACGGGATACGCGCTGCACCCCGTGCAGGCCAGGGGCGCGGACGCGGTGGTCAGGTCCGCCTCCTACGCGCGGGGCTCGGGCACGTTCGCCGTTCCCGCGCGGACCGTGGCGGTGTTCTCGCGGGGCTCCGGCGGCTGAGGCTAGGCTGCGTGGTGTTGTCCCGGAACAGGAGAGCTCATGCCGCAGATCACCGTCGACTACTCCACGTCGCTCGGCGATGCCTTCGACCGGCGGGGGTTCGCTGTCGCGCTGCACGCCATGGTGGTCGAGACGGCCGCCGCGACGATCGGGGCGTGCAAGTGCCGGTTCCGGGCGGCCGACGATGTCGTCGTGGGGGAGGCGGGGGAGGGGCACGCGCTCGTGCATGTCGCGTTCGCGCTGCTTCCGGGGCGGTCCGCCGAGGTCAAGTCCGCGTTGACGTCTCGGACGCTGGAGTTGTTGCGGGCGTATGTGAAGCCGGTGGACGGGCTGACACTGCACGCGTCCGCCGAGGCGCGGGATCTGGACGCGTCGTACCAGAGGTTCGTGGACTGACCTCCGGGGAGGGGCACCGCGGCCGGCTTCGAGGTGCGGGCGGGCGGGGGCCGGCCGCGCAGTTCCCCGCGCCCCTAAAAGATTGCGCAGTTCCCCGCGCCCCCAGAAGCGAAAAGCCCGCGCTGTTCCCCGCGCCCCCAGAAGCGAAAGGCCCGTGCTACCCAGGGGCGCGGGGAACTGCGCAATCTTTTCGCTTTTGCGGCGCGGCCCACTCGGCTAGGTCGCCAAGGCCACCAGGCGGTCCACCAGGTCGGAGAACGGGCCCCTGGGGGGCTCTTCCGCCAGTACCCGGCGCAGGAGCGCGGCCATCTCCGGGTCGGACGTGGCGCTGACCGCGGCCAGGGCCGCGAAGTCGTGCACCAGTTGGACCTCCAGCTCGCCGCGCGGTATCCGGCGGCCGTCCAGCCAGATCAGCGCGGTCGCCTCGGCCAGTGAGATCCACGAGCGGACGACCAGTTCGAGTCGGGCGGGCGGCTCGTCGACCCGCATATGCGCCACGATCTGGAGGTACGCGGCCTGCCGCACACCGTCCACGAGGGCGTTCGTCCGGGTGGAGCCGACCGCGGGCCCGCCCCGCATCAGCGCCGAGAAACCGGGCCCGTGCTCGTCGACGAAGTCGAAGTAGCGCCGCATCACGCGCAGCAGCCGCGCACCCAGCGGGCCCTCCCGCGGCTCGACGAACCGGTCCGCCAGGTCGTCCGAGGCCCGCTTCAACGCGGCCTCGTACAGGCTGAGTTTGCCGGGGAAGTAGTGGTAGACCAACGGCCGCGAGATGCCCGCCGCGGAGGCTATCTCGTCGATGGACACATCGTCCGGCGAGCGTCGGCTGAACAGGTCGAGGGCGACGCCTATCAACTGCTGCCGTCGCTCCTCGACGCCCATCCTTCGGCGCACCCCGGTAGTCATACGAACACCTTACCGATCGGATCCGGCCGCGAACGGGACGGTGCGCCGTGCCCGTTCGTCCGGCTCAGCGCAGCCCGCTGATCTCCCGCCCGTTCTCCAGGGTGCCCTTCATGCCCGCCTGCGCGCCCTCCCGGGTCCGTACCGCGAGGAGGCTGCCCGGGGAGGACCCGTCGGTGCCGCCCGTCGCACGGATCGACGCCGTGTCCTTGCTGCCGGCGGCGAGCAGGTACCAGTCGCCGCCGGGGGACTTCCACAGGACACCCGCCAGGACATGGGGGTCCTTCGGGCCGCAGGCGGCCACGTTCTCCGCCTTGGCCGCGACCGCGCCGTACCGCTGCCCCCGCGCGTGGAACTGGGCGAGGATCCGCTGGCCGCCGCCGCGCCAGGTGTCCGCGCGGGTGCACAGCCAGTCCGCGGTGCCGCCCGTCTCGGGGAGCTGCTGGCGGGCGTACTGCCAGGAGTTCACCGAGCGCACCCCCTGGCCCCGGACTGCCGCGAGGGAGCAGGCGAGCGGGGACCAGGCCGCCGCCGAGGCGTCGCGGGACCGCCCGGGGCGGCCCGAGGTGAGCCGGGCGGGGGTCAGCTCCCCGAGGTCGGTCAGCAGCCGGGTGCCCGTCCGGTCGGTCAGCTCCAGCACGTTCCAGGAACGGCACGCGCCGGTCTCCTCGGCGGGGCTGGCGAACGGCTCGCTCACGCCGTCGGCGGAGCGCGCCAGCGGGGTCGTACCGGCGGTCTCGGCCGTACCCGTGGCGGGTTTCAGCAGGTCGCGCACGGCGGTGGTACGCACCCACGGCGCCGTCAGATAGCGGACGTTGCCGTCGGCACGGCCCAGGACCAGGGCGCTCGCGTCGGCGCCGGTGGCGCTGTCGACCCGGGCGAAGTCGAGGGCGGCGCCCTGGGTGCCGTCCTTCGGCTCGGCGTACCGCACGATGCGCAGCCCGTCGTGCAGGACCACGACCCGGCTCTGGTCGACCTCGCCCGCGTACAGCAGTTGGGGCGGTCCCGGCGGGGCGCCCGCGGGGGTGCCCGGGGTCGCCGACACCTGCACGGACCCGCCGGGCCTGGCCCAGACGGCGAGCGCGCGCCGCAACAGGGCCCTGTCGCCGGTGAGGCCGCCCCGCGCGGGCCACACGGAGAAGTCGGTGCGCGCCGACGACTCCCAGGCCGCCGCCGGGACCCGCGTCAGCCTGCCGGGGTCCAGCGCGGCCTGGGCCGCCGGATTCTGCGCGTACGGGGGAGCGGCGGCGCCGTTGGGGCCCCAGCCGTCGCCGGGCATGCCGAGGAGCGCCCCGCAGACGGCGACCGCGGCGGCCGCCGCGACCGCCGCCTTCATGTGCTGGCGGCGGCGCATCAGATCGGTGGGCCGGGCATGCAGGGCGCACGGGTCGAACTCGGGGGAGGCGAGCAACGCGTAGCGCGCGTCGGCCGCGTCCGCCGTGTCCCGGCTGCCCGCCCGGTCCGCCTCGGCGAGCGCGGCGGCCGGATCCTCCTCGCCCGCGCGGGCCAGCACCTTGCGTACGTCCGCGTCGGCCAGCCGCTCAAGGCCGCGCAGGACGTAGACGGCGCGGGCCGGGGCCGAGAGGGCCGACAGCCGCTGGTCCAGGGCGAGTTCGTCGGCGCCGCCCGTGCGCGGGGAGAGCCGCAGGCCCCACATCTGGGGGAGCAGCGGCGGCAGTTGCGCCCGCCTGGGCCAGGCCCGGAAGGTCAGCGGCCGGCCCGCCTCCAGCGCGCTCCGCAGGACACGCAGACGCACGTACGCGTATCCGGGATCGCTGTCGCGGCCCTGGGCGGCGCTCTTCTGGGCCGGGAGGACGGAGATGTCTTCTGCGGTCCGGCCGCGGGGCAGGGCGCGCTGGGTGAGCGCGTGCGCGGTGAGCACCCGGCGGTGGCGGCCGAGGCTGGGCGGCAGGACCAGATAGGCGAGCCGGACGAGCCGCGGGTAGTGCTCGACGAGCGCGGCCTCGGCCTGCTCGACGTCGACCGCCTGCCCGGGGGCGGTGGCTGAGGCGGGGCGGGGGCGCGGGGCTACATCCTGTGACTGCACATTCAGCAGAACGAGCGAATCGGCGGTAGGTCACCTGGACCGGTCCCGGACCGCGTCCCCGGGGGCCCCGGACTCCCCGGGTCCCACGGCGAGTTGTCCCGCCCGGCGTCTCTCCGGCCTATCCCTCCGGCTCCACGAGCAGACGCGCGTAGTTCGCCATGGACCGCTGGTAGCGGGGCAGATGAGGGGCGAGGGCGCCCAGGACCAGCGCGAGGCCCTCACGCTCGCGGCCCAGACTCGCCAGGCACAGCGCGAGAGTCGCCCGTACGGCGTCGTCCAACTCGTCCGAGACGCCGACGAGTTCGGGCGTGAGGAGCCGGACGCCCTCCTCCGGCTGCCCGAGGTTCCGCAGCGAGCTGGACAGCTGGATCTTCGCGCGCCGGCCCCGGTAGCCGTCGAGGCCGAGCGCCAGGGCCTCCCGGTACAGCGGCACGGCCCGGTCGGAGTGCCCCGTCGAGTCCCAGGCGGACGCCTGCTCGAAGGGCCCGGCCGGACTGCCGGCCGGCAGCTCGGCCACGAGCGCGTCGATCACCGCGCGGAAGGCGGCCGCGTCCGCCGCCGGATCGGCGTCGAAGCCGTTCCAGACGGCCGCCACACGCTCGTCCCAGTCCGCTGCCCTGTCTTCGTCTGTCGTCACCGGCACACCATCGCACAGGCATGTCCACGACCGCCCCGGACCCCGTCACCCGGAGGCGTCCACCGCCGCCCGCGCCCCCGCCCACGTACGCTCTTCCCGTGTCCGTCTCACCCCTGCGCCGCGTCGCCGTCCTCGTGCTCGAAGGCGCGAAGCCGCTCGACGTCGGTATCCCCGCGCAGGTGTTCACGACCCGCGAGAGCATGCCGTACGAGGTGCGGGTGTGCGGTGCGGCACCCGGTCTCGTGGCCGGCGGCGACGGTCTGTCGTACCACGTCGGCCACGGTATCGACACCCTTGAGTGGGCCGACATCGTCTTCGTGCCGGGCTACCGGCATCCGGACCGCGACGATCCGCCGGAGGCCGTCGTCGACGCGCTGATCGCCGCCCACCGGCGGGGCGCGCGGCTCGCCGCCATCTCGACGGGGGCCTTCGCGCTCGCCGTCACGGGCCTGCTCGACGGCAAGCGCGCCACGACGCACTGGCACTACACGCGGGCACTCGCGGCGAAGCGCCCGCTCGTGCGCGTCGACGAGAACGTGCTGTTCGTCGACGAGGGCAGCGTGCTGACCTCGGCGGGCGCCGCCTCGGGCATCGACCTGTGCCTGCACATCCTGCGCGGCGATCTGGGCGTCTCCGCGTCGAACCACGCGGCGCGCCGCCTGGTGGCCGCCCCCTACCGCAGCGGCGGCCAAGCACAGTACGTGCCGCGCAGGGTGCCCGAGTCGCTCGACGAGCGGTTCGCCGCCACCCGGGAGTGGGCGCTGCACAGGATCGGCGAGCCCCTCACCCTCGAAGCGCTCGCCCGGCACGCGGCGGTGTCGCCGCGCACCTTCTCGCGGCGCTTCGCCGAGGACACCGGGTACACGCCCATGCAGTGGGTCATGCGGGCCCGTATCGACCTGGCCCGTGAACTGCTGGAGCGTTCGCAGCGGGGCGTCGAGCAGATCGCCGCCGACGTGGGCCTGGGCACCGGCGCGAACCTGCGGCTGCACTTCCAGCGCATCCTCGGCACCACACCGAGCGAGTACCGGCGCACCTTCGCCCGGGGGAAGTAGCCCGTGCCGCCCCGTGTCCACCGGCGTGGCGCGATCCTTGCGGACCGTGGCGATCACGCCGCTGTCACCGGCTGAGGCCGCGAGGGAACCTGAGGGCGAACCGAAGGGACACTCACTCATGACTCGTATCGCCATCAACGGATTCGGCCGGATCGGCCGCAATGTGCTGCGCGCCCTGCTCGAACGCGACAGCGACCTGGAGGTCGTCGCCGTCAACGACCTCACGGAGCCCGCCGCCCTGGCCCGGCTGCTGTCCTACGACTCGACGGCGGGACGGCTCGGCCGCCCGGTGACGGTCGACGGGGCCGCCCTCGTCGTCGACGGCCGGCGCGTCGCCGTGCTCGCCGAGCGCGAACCGGCGCGCCTGCCGTGGGCCGAGCTGGGCGTCGACATCGTGCTGGAGGCGACCGGCCGCTTCACGTCGGCCGGGGCCGCCCGTGCCCACCTCGACGCCGGCGCGAAGAAGGTCCTGGTCAGCGCGCCGGCGGACGGCGCCGACGTCACCCTCGCGTACGGGGTCAACACCGAGGCGTACGACCCGGCCGCGCACACGATCGTCTCGAACGCGTCGTGCACGACCAACGCGCTGGCGCCGCTGGCCTCGGTGCTCGACGACCTCGCCGGTATCGAGCACGGCTTCATGACGACGGTGCACGCCTATACGCAGGAGCAGAACCTGCAGGACGGCCCGCACCGCGACGCCCGCCGGGCCCGCGCCGCAGCCGTCAACATCGTGCCGACCACGACGGGCGCAGCCAAGGCGATCGGCCTCGTCCTGCCGAACCTGGCGGGCAAGCTGTCCGGCGACTCGATCCGGGTGCCGGTCCCGGTGGGATCGATCGTCGAGCTCAACACGACCGTCGCCCGTGACGTGACGCGCGAGGACGTGCTGGCGGCGTACCGCGCCGCGGCAGGGGGACCGCTCGCGGGCGTACTGGAGTACTCGGAGGACGCGCTCGTGTCGTCCGACATCACCGGCAACCCGGCCTCGGCGATCTTCGACTCGGAGCTCACCCGTGTCGAAGGCCGCCACATCAAGGTGGTCGCCTGGTACGACAACGAGTGGGGCTTCTCGAACCGCGTGATCGACACCCTCGAACTCCTCGCCGCCGGCTGACCGGAGAGCGGAGACCGGGGTCCGTCCGCGTGCCCGGCCGCCGTCGATTGAGCGCTGGGCCCGCGGGAGCCGTATCGAAGACGGGGCCCTTCTGCCGGGGCTCCCGGCGGCGTGGGTCGGGACCGACCCTCCCAGGCCGGAACGGACCCGGAGGTACGTACGAATGAGTGTGACGACGAAGAGGCTCGCGGCCGGTACGGCCGGGGCGGTCATGGCACTGCTGGCGGTGACCGGCTGCGGCTCCGAGGACGGTGGGGACAAGGTCCCCGAGACCGCGTCAGGGAGCTTGGAGAACATCGCGCGGGAGGCGGGCTGCAAGCCGAACATGCAGACGGACGCGGACACGATCCGGCAGGCCATCTGCAAGAGCTCCGACGGCAAGTACATCCTCGCGACGTTCGCCACCGACCGCGGCCAGCGCGAGTGGCTCAACGGGGCCAAGGACTACGGCGGTTACTACCTCGTCGGCCGCAAGTGGGTCGCCGTCGGCGAGCAGAAGACGGTCGCCGCGCTGCGCGGTGAGATCGGCGGGACCATGGAGGAGGGCTCCGAGCACATGAATCCCGGCGGCAGTCACAACAGCGGCGGTCACAACGGCTGACCGTCCGGGCCAGGGGCGGATCACCGGGGCCGGGATCAGCGGGCGAGTCCGCGGAAGAGCAGCAGCGGGAGAGCGGCGGAACGGCAAAAGCCGGCGGTGGGAATTCCCACCGCCGGCTTTCTTCTGCTTGCCGCCTACTGAGTTATTCGCTGTGCTGTTCGGTTACCTGGTTACTTGCACTCCTGGCCGCTGTTGATGCAGTCGACCACCTGGTTCATCGTGTTCTCGTCGAAGAAGTTGATGAAGTCGTTGTGGTCGGTGATCGGCTTGTGCAGCTGGTCCGGGAAGGAGTCCACCGCGAACGGGTTCGTGACCTGTCCGTTCTCGATCTGCGGCGCCGCGACGTCGTAGACCAGCCGGACCTGGAGCTGGGGGATGGCCTGGAAACCGTTGGCGCAGGTGCCGTCCTCCTGGACGAAGGCCACATGCGTGCGGTGGTTGGCGCTGTCGATGTTCTGACCGTCCCAGCAGCTCTGGAAGTTGCTCGACCGCACCACGGAGCTGCCCTCGGGGCAGATCGGGTACTTGTCGGTCAGCTGCCGGTCCTCGAACCCGGTGCAACTCCAGTTCGTGTTGGCGTTGCCCAGGCCGTTCACGAACGCCTTGGCGTCACCGGTGATGATGCGCAGTGCCTGCGGCATCGCCACGACATCGCTCTGCTGGTTGCCCACGAACTTCAGCGTGACATCGCTGACCTGGGCGATCGTTCCGACGTTGCCGTCCTGACCGCCACCGGGGGCGTTGGCGTCGACATCGTCCTGACCGTCCTGCACACGCAGGACCGGCCAGAAGTACGACGACTTGTCACCCTGGTTCTGGCAGGTGGTCTCGGCCGCCGCCAGGTCCTGGTCGCTCGCGAAAGCGTCGTTGGACTGGTTGCCGACGTAGTCGTGCTGGTGCTGGGCGCCGTTGCTGACACCAGGGGCGACGATCACGTTGTCCGAGTTGCGGAGCTCGTTCTCGTTGGTGCCGCAGCTCGTGGTGAAGGAGCCGGTGGAACCGCCGTCGCCGTTCGCGGCGAGCCCGTTCGCACCCACACCCTTGGGTCCGCCGTTCGGCTGGACCTGGGTGATGTCCTGGAAGTCGGCTGCCACGGGCCCGTTGCCGTCCTGGCCACCGTTGCCGCCGTCCTGGCCGCCGTTGTCACCCTGGCCGCCGTTGCCGGCCTGACCGCCGTTGTCGCCCTGGCCACCGTTGTTGCCCTGGCCGCCATTGCCCCCCTGGCCGCCGTTGTTGCCCTGGCCACCGCCGGCGGGCTGGTCGGCAGGCACGCCCTGGCACCCTGCGAACTTGCCTCCTCCTCTCGGGCCCTTGCCGCCGGCACGCTTGATGTTGTTGGTGATGCGGTCGATCGTCGCCACGCGCTTGGACTTCAGCGGGCCCAGGATGGCGTTGTCGACGTAGCCCGGGTCCCCCGCCTGAGCCTGACGTGTGTCCGCAAGACGCTTATAGGCCTCCGTGACCTGCTGGTCGAGCTTCGCCAGCTCCTTGTCGACACCGGCGCGTGCGCCCCTCGGCACATCGGTCAGCTTCTGTCCGACGTCCGGGCATTTGATCGTGGCCACCGAGGCGGCAGTCGTCTGCGCGTTCCGCGTCGAGCTCTTGCCCTCGCCCGCGGAAGCGTAGATGTTGGCCGCAAGCAGACCGCCGCCGCCCAGCGCGAGAGCCGCCGATGCGGCTATCGCCCGGTTGGCGAGCGTGGAGCGGCGTTTTCTGTTCGTGCGTCCCATGGAACTCCTCTGGCTTCCTTGCGGGGGCATCGAGGCGCCCGGCAGGAGGTGAAGCGGCGTCGTTCAATACGGAGGAGGTTCCTGGGGCGTTCAGAGGCCTCAGAAATTGATGAGAGTTCCGTGGCGCAATCCCGGCGCAAGGGGCCCAGAAGCCCCTGAAACAACGGCCGTTGAAGCCGTGTCGCTGAATATCATTCAGCGGTTGCGGAACTCGGGAACGGTCATCGCCGGCCCTTGATTTTCCTTGGTTCGGGGCCCTTTCAGCGGCCCTGGTCCAAATAGGCGAGAACGGCCAGGACGCGACGGTTGTCGTCGTCCGAGACGTCCAGGCTGAGCTTCGCGAAGATGTTGGACGTGTGCTTGGCGATCGCCCGCTCGGTGACCACGAGTTGGCCCGCGATCGCCACGTTCGACCTGCCCTGCGCCATCAGTTCCAAAACCTCCAGCTCGCGCGGGGTCAGCCGGCCCAGCGGCCGGTCGTCGGCCTGGCGCCGCGTCAGCAGCTGCTGGATGACCTGCGGATCCATCGCCGTACCGCCGGCCGCCACCCGGCGTACCGCGTCGATGAACTGCTCGGCGTCGAACACGCGGTCCTTGAGCAGATAGCCGACCCCGCCGGTCCCGTCGGCGAGCAGCTCACGCGCGTACAACTGCTCGACGTGCTGCGACAGGACGAGCACCGGCAGCCCGGGTCTGGCCCGGCGGGCCGCCAGCGCGCACTGCAGCCCCTCGTCGGTGTGCGAGGGCGGCAGGCGTACGTCGACCACGGCGACGTCCGGTTGCAACTCGGCCAGCGCGCGCGTCAGTTCGGGGCCGCTCTCGACGGCGGCGGCGATCTCGAAGCCGAACGCCTCCAGCATCCGGACCAGGCCGTCGCGCAGCAGGAACAGGTCTTCGGCTAGGACAACGCGCAAGGGATCTCCATGGTCACCATGGTGGGGCCGCCCACAGGACTGCTGACGGCCAGGACGCCGTCGAATGTACCCAGTCGCCGCTCGACTCCGGAGAGTCCCGAACCCGCGCCGAGCGTGGCGCCGCCCCGGCCGTCGTCGGTGACGGAGATCCGCAGCGTCCCGCCGCGCGCCGGGGTGTGGTGCAGGTCGACCCAGATGCGCTCGGCGCCCGAGTGCTTGACCGCGTTGGTGAGGACCTCGCTGACGGCGAAGTACGCCGCGGACTCCACCGGCTCCCCGAGCCGCCCCGGCAGGTCCACGTCGACCTCCGTGCCGATCGGCGTCCGCAGCGCCAACGCCCGTACGGCGTCGCCGAGTCCGCGCTCCGCGAGCACCGGCGGATGGATGCCGCGTACGAGGTCCCGCAGTTCGGTGAGCGCCTCGGCGGAGGACCTGCGGGCCTGGGCGACCAGGAGCCTGGCCTTCGCCGGGTCCTTCTCGATGAGGGCCTCGATGGTGCCCAGGTCCATGCCCATCGCGACCAGCCGCGCCTGGGCCCCGTCGTGCAGGTCCCGCTCGATCCGGCGCAGTTCGGCCGCGGAGGTGTCGACGGCGTCCCGCCGTGTCTCGGTCAGGACGCGGACCCGCTCGGCGAGTGCGCCCTGTCCGGACGCCAGGACGGACCGGGTCAGCAGGAAGTGCACGCGCAGGAGGTACGGGCCCAGGTGGACGCCCGCGACGAGCAGGGCGGCGCCCAGCACACCCGCCGCGAGGGCGCTGAGCTGCCCGCCGACCGGCACGAACCCGTACCACCAGCCGACGTACGTGCCGTCCGTGAAGACCCGCCACAGCCCGGCGGCGAGGGCGAACCCCTCGAAGGGGTAGACGATCAGTGCGGCGGGCAGCAGCGCGGTGACGAAACCCGCGGTCATGTCGACGGGCAGCCATCCGAGGTCCCGCCGGACGGCCGGGTCGCGGAGCAGGTGGAAGCACCGTCCCCACGGATTGGCGCCCTCGGGCACCGGCCGGTACGCGGGCGGGATCCGCACCCCGCTCCACTGGGCCGCCACCAGCCGCCGCCAGTTCGCGAAGCCGCGTACGGCGGCCAGCACCCAGGGGGTCGTGACGACGCCGATGCCCAGGGGCACGAGGACGATCGACACGACGCTCAGCACGAACAGGGTGATCGCCCCGACCGGCACCACGACGGCCAGCGCCAGGGACCGCGCCCCGACGAGCGCGGTGGCACGCACCCGGCCGCCCGCCGTGCCGTCCGCCCCGCCGTCCGCGCGGCCCGCGCCGTCCCCGTCGATGTCCATGCCCTCAGTCTCGCGCATCCCGCCGCCGTGGTCAGGGGGCCGGGCCACCCGGAAGGGGGTGGTGCCGGCACCACCCCTCAGCCGTGCAGGATCTTCTCCTCCACGAGGGGATCGAGTCCTACGGCGGGACGGTCGGGGCGCAGGGGAGCGCGGCCGCCGAGGTCCTGGAGCCAGCTCCAGGTGTCGGCCACGGTGTCGGCGACGGGACGGCACCTGAGCCCCGCCCGCACTGCCTTCGACACGTCCACCCGGTGCAGCATGTCGTGGAGCTCCGAGCCCGGCGGCACCCACACCGGCAGCTGCGTCCAGGGTTCGACGCCGGCCGCCAGGATCACCTCGGGCTCGGTCCACCGCGGCTCGGCCCGGCCGCCCGTGACCCGCGCACAGGTGTCGAGCAGCGCCCCCATGGTGGTGTGCCCCGACGGACTGATGAGGTTGTACGCCCCGCCCGTACCGTCCTCCGCGGCCCGCAGGATCCACTCGGCGAGGTCGCGGACGTCGATGTACTGGAGCGGGAGTTCGCGGGGGCCCGGTGCGAGCAGGGGGCCGCCACGGGCCGCACGGGTCAGCCACCAGGGCAGCCGCCCGATGTTCTCGTACGGGCCGAGGATCAGCCCGGCCCGCACCAGGAGCGCCCGTTCCGCGCCGAACGCGTCGAGCGCGGCCAGTTCGCCGCCGCGCTTGTCGCGCGCGTAGTCGGTCTGCCCGGCGTCGGGGGAGGCGTCCGCCACCAGGGGGCTGTCCTCGTCGTAACCGGCCGGCTGCGGCCACGCGTACACGGAACAGCTCGACACGTACACGTACCGCCGGACGCGGTCCTTCAGCAGCTGTGCCGTGTCCCGCACCGCGCGGGGAGCCGCCGACCAGGTGTCGACCACGAGGTCCCACTCGCCCTCCGCGAGGGCCGCGAGTCCGTCGGGCGCGGTGCGGTCGCCGTGCAGGGAGCGCACGCCCGCGGGAGGTGCGTGCCGGCCGCGGTGGAAGACGGTCACGTCCCAGCCGCGCCCGAGCGCCGCCTCCACGACCGCGCGCCCCGCGAACTCCGTACCGCCCAGCATCAGAAGTCTCATGCGCCGAGCCTGCCCCGGCCGGCCGTGCGGCGGAACGGAATTCTGCCCACAGGCAAACGTTCCGGAGCCGTTCGAGGACCGTTCCGCCGCCGGGCCGTGCTCAGCCGTTCGTGCGGTGGGTCAACTGCCCGTCGGCGGGGCGTACTTGTAGCCGACGCGACGTACCGTGCGGATGGTGTCGCGGTGTTCGACGCCGAGCTTGCGGCGCAGCCGGGCGATGTGGACGTCCACGGTCCGGCCGTCGCCCACGTGCCCGTAGCCCCACACCGTGGTGACCAGCTGGTCGCGGGTGTGCACCCGGTGCGGGTGCGCCACCAGGTGCGCGAGCAGTTCGAACTCCAGGTACGTGAGGTCGAGGGGCCGTCCGTCCACCTCGGCGGTGCGCTGACCGGCGTCGACACGCACGGGAAAGTCACCGCCGCTCTCGCCGGGCCCGTCGGCCCTGTCGGACCCGTCGGGCGGCGCCGCGTCCGTCTCCGGTACGGCGACCGGCAGGAAGGGCGGCTGGTCGGCCGGTACGAGGACCAGGTACCCGATCATCGGCGGCCGGCCCGGCAGCGTGGGCAGGGTGTGCGGGGGAGCGGGCAGCCAGGTGGCGCCCGGCGGGAGGAGGTCGGTGACATCCACCACCTCGTCCCGGTCGACTGCCCGCAGCCGATGGCGGGCCGGGACGGTGGCGGGAGCGGGGGAAGCGGCGGTGGCCACGGAGGAGAAGGGGCGGGTGTTCGCCATGAGGGGTCAGCTCTTTTCGCGCGAGAGGTCGTCTGAGGACGTACACCGTGCGCGCGGGCCGAAGGCCGGGATGCGGCTTTAGAGGGCCTGCGCGTTCGTCGCGCGACAACACACCCGGTCGAAATCATGGTGCTGCCGGGAAGGCCAGAAGGGCTCGAGGTCGTGACGACCCGTAGCGATGCACTCCTGGAAGTTGGCCATACCCCCATTGAAGCAGACCGAGCCCACCAACAGCAGCCTTCTCTCACGCTCCGGACACCTCCTTGCCATCGGCTTGAGGTGATTGCCTTTCGTTCGTCCGGGGGACGGCTGCTTTCCCACTCGCCGAGGGATCGCCTGCCCAGGGGCGCGGGGTCCTTCGCGACCAGCCCCCACCGGCCCGCATCCGCCCACGGACCTCACCACTCCACCCCTCCCAGCCTGCGGCACGCGAAAGGGCGCCCACCGATCAAGTGGGCGCCCCTTCGAAACTCAGGTGAGTCAGACCTGCCCGGCCTTCTCCAGCGCGGAGCAGCACGTGTCCACGATCAGCCGCGTCACCAGGTACGGATCGACGTTCGCGTTCGGACGCCGGTCCTCGATGTACCCCTTGCCGTCCTTCTCGACCTGCCACGGAATCCGCACCGAGGCCCCACGGTTGGACACCCCGTACGAGTACTCGTTCCACGGGGCGGTCTCGTGCAGACCGGTCAGCCGGTCGTCGATCCCCGCGCCGTAGTGTTTGACGTGGTCGAGCGGCTTGGAACCCTCACCCAGCGACTCGCACGCGGTGATGATCGCCTCGTACCCCTCGCGCATCGCCTTCGTGGAGAAGTTGGTGTGCGCACCGGCCCCGTTCCAGTCGCCCTTCACCGGCTTCGGGTCCAGCGTCGCGGAGACGTCGAAGTCCTCGGCGGTGCGGTAGAGCAGCCAGCGGGCCACCCACAGGTGGTCGGAGACCTCCAGCGGGGAGACCGGGCCGACCTGGAACTCCCACTGCCCCGGCATGACCTCCGCGTTGATGCCGGAGATGGCGAGGCCGGCCTTGAGGCAGTTGTCCAGGTGGGCCTCGACGATGTCACGGCCGAAGATCTCGTCCGCGCCGACGCCGCAGTAGTAGCCGCCCTGCGGGGCAGGGAAGCCGCCCACGGGGAAGCCGAGCGGACGCTCGCCGTCGAAGAAGGTGTACTCCTGCTCGATGCCGAAGATCGGCTCCTGGGAGGCGAACTTCTCCGCGACCTCGCTGAGTGCGGCACGGGTGTTGGACTCGTGCGGCGTCATGTCGATGTTGAGGACCTCGCACATGACGAGGACGTCGTCACCGCCGCGGATCGGGTCCGGGAAGGTCGCGACCGGCTTGAGGACGCGGTCCGAGGCGTGGCCCTCGGCCTGGTTCGTGGAGGACCCGTCGAAGCCCCAGATCGGCAGCTCCGCACCCTTCGCGTCGTCGGCCAGGATCTTGGTCTTCGAACGGAGTTTGGCCGTCGGCTCGGTGCCGTCGATCCAGATGTACTCAGCCTTGAAGGTCACGGGCCACATCCTTCGGGGTGGGTCTCTAAGCGCGGTGCGGGAGCTGCGGCGCTGCGGCACTGGTGGCGCCGCGGAGGATGCCCGAAGCCTGTCAACAGGCGATTTCCCGATCATTGCTCAGGAGTGAACCCCGTGTTACCTGGTGCCTCTGTGCCGCGGGTCACCTGCGGAGAGGGTCCCTGACGGCGTACCGGCGCCCGGAACGAGGGCCTCCACGCGTACGCCCCGGCCCCCTGGTCCTCGTATGCGATGGGTTTCGGCCGCGGCGGGGTCCGGACACGCGTCGGGTGGCGGCCGTCGCCGCCACCCTGCCGTCTCCACGTGCGCCTCTCGGCCCGTCAGCCGACCTTCTCGATGACGGCCCTGCGGATCAGGAATTTCCCGGGCTCGCGGACCTCCTCGAACGCCGCGTTGTTCAGGAGCGCGCAGCTGCCGGAGACCGAGGTGACCTCGACGGTTGTGGACTTGTTGTTGTCCAGGTTCGTGACCTTGAGCTTCGTACCGGCGGGGAACTGGTTGCTGGACGCGGCCGGGGCGCCCGCCTCACCGGAGAGGGTGACCGTGGAACCGTTGCAGACCTGCTCACCGACAGCGGCGGGGGCGGACGCGCCCTGCGACGGCTGCTCGGCGGGCACCTCGGCGCCGGCCTCGGCTCCGGCACCCGCGCCGGCCTCGGCTCCGGCGCCCACATTGGCGTCGGACTCACCGACGGTGCACCCGGACGCCTCCTGCTGCACCTTGATCTGGGCGATGACCGCCTCGCGGTTGGCGATCCGCGCCTCGGACTGGGCGTCCGGGCTGGTGCGCTGCCCTTCGATGAACTTCTCGTTGTTGCCGAGGGCGGTGGCCAGTCCGTCGCACACCACGGAGGACTGCGCCGCGGGCTGGGCGGTGGACCCGGTCTGCGCCGCGTTCGACGTGGCGGCCAGCGCGAAGGCCCCACCGCCGGCCACCGCCGCGGCGGTCACCAGCAGGGCGATCTTCTTCTTCGTGCCGAGAGTTCTTCTGCGCGACATGAGCGGCTCCTGTCCCCGGCCGCCCCTGGCAGCGGCCGTCCGCCGTTACGTACGAGATACCGAACGGAGTTACTCACTCGTCACGAGAGTCACCCGAGTAACGTAGATCACACAGGAGTCACCCTCCGGTCTCCGCCGGGGCTTACCGCCGCAGCGCGTCCCGTACCGCGTCGCCCGTGCGGGCGACCACCGCGGTTCCGTCCTGCGCGGTGATGATGGGCCGCTGGATGAGCCGGGGGTGCTCGGCCAGGGCCGCGATCCACCGCTCCCGCGAACCGGCGTCGCGGGCCCACTCCTTGAGTCCCAGCTCCTTCGCCTCGGCTTCCTGGGTCCGGGTGATGTCCCAGGGCTCCAGCCCGAGCCGCTCCAGGACCTCCCGGATCTCGGCCGCGTCGGGCACGTCCTCCAGATAGCGCCGCACCGTGTACGCGACCCCCTCCGCGTCGAGCAGGCCGATGGCGCTGCGGCACTTGGAACAGGCCGGATTGATCCAGATCTCCATGCCGGACAAGGTACCTCGAAGGGGGCGTGCGCCGGAGGGTCTGTTCGATTTTAGCGGCACCCCGTACGTCTCTCGTGGAGCTGCTGTGACATCACGTCAATTACCTGTCCCACCTGGCCTTATGGTGGGCTTTGCGGACTGTCCGGATGTCAGTGGCGGGCGGTAGACTGGGAGCAGTGTTCGAGAGTTCCGCCGGAGACGCCGGCCGGTGCCCCGACCGCGACAGGAGGATGGCTGTGCCCGCTGCCGCACTCATTCCGCTGCCCACCCAGTCCACATCCAAGAGGGCGGTCCTGCTCGACCGGCCGTACCGGCCCGTCGAGAAGCGTCCGCTGCCACCGGGGCGCCCCCGCGAGTGGTACATCACGCACAACCGCCGCCTCAAGGCGATGCGGCTCGCCATCGCCCTCCTCGACTCCGGTGTCTACCTGCCCAGCCAGGCGCGCGACGAGAGGATCCGCGGCACCGCCGAACTCATCGGCGTACACCCCCCGTCGGACACGACCTGCCGCATGGTCCGGGCCCTGATGAGGTACGCCCGCTGAGCTCACGCCGGTGGCGCCGCCCGTGCCGCGGGCGGCGCGGGCGGCGCGTCGACGTGAGGGAGGGCGGGGTTGAGTTGGCTTCGGGGGTACGGGAAGCGGTGGCCCCGGATGTGGATGTGCTCGGCAGGAGGCACCCCTATTGCTCCTCTCTGTGACGATTTAGCTTGACTCCGAGGCGATATGTGACCGCCTGTAAGCGGAGCCGCCCTTTATTCGTTTCCGTCGGACAGGCATCGCCCGGCATCCTGAGGGCTACTCTCGACGTCACCGACGGCCCGGCGCACAGCCCGGCGCCCCGTCGGAGAGCTTCAAAGCCCACCACACTCACGTACAAGGAGACCCGCCATGGGTGCCTTGATCATTTTGGCGACCCTCGCTCTGGTCGTCCTGGGGTTCACCGACCCCGTCTGGTGGCTGGCCGCCGCCGCCCTGCTCTACCTGTACGTCCGGCACATCCGCACCGGCCCGGGATCCCCCGGCTCGTCGTCGACCGGCGGAGCCTCGGGCCGGTCCGCCGGAGGCGGTGGAGGCGGCGGTGGCGGAGGGTCCGGTGGCGGCTCGGGGCGGATGGACAGCAACTACCGCGCGTACCGCCAACGCCGTGACCGGATGGCCAAGTGGGAGCGCCGCTACCGCCGCGAACGCCCCTGGAACACCAGGAAGTGAGCCACCCGGCACCGGGAACCCGGCCTCCAAAGACCAAGGATCAAGGACGAAGGGTCGAGGACCGAGGGTCGAGGACCAAGAACGACGGAACCCCGCCACACTGCCCGAGGGGGCGGTGACGGGGCTCCGGCGAGAACCGTGACGTGACGCGAGGCGAGACCGTGCGGGTCCGCCGGATCGGTCACACGTCGGTTACACGTCGTAGTACAGCTCGAACTCGTGCGGGTGCGGGCGCAGCTGGAGCGGGGCGATCTCGTTCGTGCGCTTGTAGTCGATCCACGTCTCGATCAGGTCGGACGTGAACACGTCGCCCGCGAGCAGGAACTCGTGGTCGGCCTCCAGGCGGTCGAGGACGGCCGGGAGCGAGGTCGGGACCTGCGCCACGCCCGCGTGCTCCTCGGGAGCCAGCTCGTAGAGGTCCTTGTCGATCGGCTCGGCCGGCTCGATCTTGTTCTTGATGCCGTCGAGGCCCGCCATCAGCAGCGCCGCGAAGGCGAGGTACGGGTTGCCGGAGGAGTCGGGCGCGCGGAACTCGACGCGCTTGGCCTTCGGGTTCGAGCCGGTGATCGGGATACGCATGGCCGCGGAGCGGTTGCGCTGCGAGTACACGAGGTTGACCGGGGCCTCGAAGCCGGGGACCAGGCGGTGGTAGGAGTTCACCGTCGGGTTGGTGAAGGCCAGCAACGACGGGGCGTGCTTGAGGATGCCGCCGATGTAGAAGCGGGCGGTGTCCGACAGGCCCGCGTAACCGGCCTCGTCGTAGAACAGCGGGTCGCCGTTGGCCCACAGCGACGAGTGGATGTGCATGCCCGAGCCGTTGTCGCCGAAGATCGGCTTCGGCATGAAGGTCGCGGTCTTGCCGTTGCGCCAGGCGACGTTCTTCACGATGTACTTGAAGAGCTGGAGGTCGTCGGCCGCGGCGAGCAGCGTGTTGAACTTGTAGTTGATCTCGGCCTGTCCCGCGGTGCCCACCTCGTGGTGCTGACGCTCGACCTGGAGGCCGGACTTGGCCAGCTCCAGGGAGATCTCGGCACGCAGGTCGGCGAAGTGGTCGACCGGCGGGGTCGGGAAGTAACCGCCCTTGTAGCGGACCTTGTACCCGCGGTTGTTCTCGATCGCGCCGGTGTTCCAGGCGCCGGCCTCGGAGTCGATGTGGTAGAAGGCCTCGTTCGACTTGGTGTCGAAGCGCACGCTGTCGAAGACGTAGAACTCGGCCTCGGGACCGAAGAAGGCGGTGTCGGCGATACCGGTCGAGGCGAGGTACGCCTCCGCCTTCTTCGCCACGTTGCGCGGGTCGCGGGAGTACTGCTCGCCCGTGATCGGGTCGTGGATGAAGAAGTTGATGTTGACCGTCTTGTCGCGGCGGAAGGAGTCGACGCGCGCGGTGGACAGGTCGGCGCGGAGCGCCATGTCGGACTCGTGGATGGCCTGGAAGCCGCGGATCGAGGATCCGTCGAACGCCAGCTCCTCGGTGGGGTCGAAGGCCTCCGCCGGGATCGTGAAGTGCTGCATCACACCCGGAAGGTCGCAGAAGCGGACGTCGATGAACTTGACGTCCTCGTCCGCGATGAACTTCTTGGCCTCGTCGGCGTTCTGGAACATCCAGCTCCTCCTACTCCCGCCCACTTCGGACCGGGGTGGTAGTTCGTTCGTGCGGCCAGTGCGGTGGCACACGCTGAGCCCGACCTTAAGGACGGGTGATTTCTCCAGCGTGACCCATTTGTTTCGCCCAAGTTAACCGGACGAGGTCCGGTGTACCCCACGTGTCCGCATGGCAAAACGGGCGCAGTACCGTGGACGGGTGGACAACAGGCAAGCAATCGGATCGTGGCTGTCCGGACCCCGCGCGGCCGCGGAGGACGCCGGTGCGGACTTCGGATACCGGGGTGAGCAGCTGGGTCTGCCCGAGTCGGGCCCCGGATCCGTCGCGCGGCCCGGACGGCGTCTCGGCGCCCTCGCGGTCGACTGGGCGCTGTGCACCTTGATCGCATACGGCCTGATCACCGACGGCTACGGCCAGGCTACGGGCAACTGGGCGCTGCTCCTCTTCTTCGCCCTGAGCGTGCTGACCGTGGGCACCCTCGGCTTCACCCCCGGTAAGCGCCTCTTCGGCCTGCGGGTGCTGGCCCTGGACACCGGCACGGTCAATCCGCTGCGCGTGCTGCTGCGTACGGTCCTGCTGTGCCTCGCGATCCCGGCCCTGATCTGGGACCGCGACGGGCGCGGGCTGCACGACCGCCTGGCCCGCACGGTCGAGGTCAGGATCTGAACCGCCCGGACTGAACCGCCCGGACTGAACCGAACGGGGTCGCACCGAACGGGGCCGTGCGGCTGTGCCCGGACCGGGCCGCCCTGCGGGCATGAGAACGGGGCGCCCCGGAACCGTCGGTGATTCCGGGACGCCCCGTTCCAGTGGAGCTCAGAGGCCGTGCTAGCGCATCTTGCCGCCGCGCGGCATCCGCATGCCCTTGGGCATCGGACCCTTGGGGAGCGGCATGTTGCTCATCAGGTCGCCCAGGGCGCGCAGCCGGTCGTTGGTCGCGGTGACCTGCGGGCCGGTCAGCACCCGGGGGAGCTTCATCATCGTCGTACGGAGCTTCTTCAGCTCGACCTTGCCCTCGCCCGTGCCGACGAGGATGTCGTGCACCGGCACGTCCGCGACGATGCGGGCCATCTTCTTCTTCTCGGCGGCCAGCAGGGTCTTCACCCGGTTCGGGTTGCCCTCGGCCACCAGCACGATGCCGGCCTTGCCGACGGCCCGGTGGACCACGTCCTGGCTGCGGTTCATCGCCACGGCCGGAGTCGTAGTCCAGCCGCGCCCGACATTGTCGAGCACCGCCGCCGCCGCGCCCGGCTGGCCCTCCATCTGCCCGAAGGCCGCACGCTCGGCCCGGCGTCCGAAGACGATGGCCGACGCGAGGAAGGCGAGCAGGAGGCCGAGAATGCCGAGATAGATCGGGTGACCGATCCAGAAGCCGATCGCGAGGAAGACACCAAGGGTGACGATTCCGACAGCCGCGAGTACAAGACCGATCATTTTGTCGGCCTTGCGGGTCATCTTGTAAGTCAGGGCGATCTGCTTGAGCCGCCCGGGGTTCGCAGCGTCCGCTGCGGGTTCCTTCCTCGCCATGGCATGAAGTCTACGTGGCGGGGGAAGCGCCGACGACGCCGGTGCCGGGTCGGGGCCCTCGACCCGTCTCCTCGTGCGGTGGCGCGTGTTGCTCGGTGGGTGCTCGGTGCGTGCTGTGGTCCGAGTCCGTGCTGTGTCCGTGCTGTGTCCGTGCTCGGTGGTGCGCGTCGGTCAGTGACGCGTGACGAGGGACTGCTCCAGGACACGCTGTGCCTCGACGCGGTCCTTGGCGCGGCGGCGGTCTTCCAGGACGGAGGTCCAGGCGTTGCGGCGCGCGGTGCGCTGGCCGCTGCTCATGAGCAGTGACTCGACGGCACGGAGTGCATCGGTGAACGACGGAATCGCTGTGGCGCGTACGGGCGCGGCCTGCATGATGGGAGTCCCCCCTCGGGACGGCGGCTCTGGCTAGGGCTCTACGGGGTGTAGGACCAGGGTCACTGAATGGTGTTACCAGGGCGTGACCGACCGGTCAAACGCCAGTGAAGCCTTGCTGTGCAGGGCTGAAACCCCGACGCGGCCCTGAGACGGCCCCCATCTGCGGGGACGGTCAGGACCGCGTCGTATCGGCCACTACCGATGGGTAGCCGCTTGTGCGCAGGTTCACACGTCGAGGGTGGCACTGCGTGCCATTCGGCGGAGTGTCCGGTGTGCTTCAGACCGCCTGCGAGGCGACGTACGCACCGCGCTTCTCGATCGCCATCTGGTAGAGGCGGCCGGCCCGGTACGAGGAACGGACCAGCGGGCCCGACATCACTCCGGAGAAGCCGATCTGCTCGGCCTCCTCCTTCAGCTCCACGAACTCGTGCGGCTTCACCCAGCGCTCGACGGGGTGGTGGCGCACGGTCGGACGCAGGTACTGCGTGATGGTGATCAGCTCGCAGCCCGCCTCGTGGAGCTGGCGGAGGGCCTCGCTGACCTCTTCACGGGTCTCGCCCATGCCGAGGATCAGGTTCGACTTCGTGACCAGACCGTAGTCACGGGCCTCGGTGATGACCTTCAGCGAGCGGTCGTAGCGGAAGCCCGGACGGATGCGCTTGAAGATGCGCGGGACCGTCTCCACGTTGTGGGCGAAGACCTCCGGGCGGGAGGAGAAGACCTCGGCGAGCTGGGCCGGCTCGGCGTTGAAGTCCGGGGCCAGGAGCTCGACCTTGGTCCGGCCCTCGGCGCGGGACGCGGTCTGCTGGTGGATCTGGCGGACCGTCTCCGCGTAGAGCCAGGCGCCGCCGTCGTCGAGGTCGTCGCGGGCGACGCCGGTGATGGTCGCGTAGTTGAGGTCCATGGTGACCACGGACTCGCCCACGCGGCGGGGCTCGTCACGGTCGAGGGGCTCGGGCTTGCCCGTGTCGATCTGGCAGAAGTCGCAGCGCCTCGTGCACTGGTCGCCGCCGATGAGGAACGTGGCCTCGCGGTCTTCCCAGCACTCGTAGATGTTCGGACAGCCCGCCTCCTGGCAGACCGTGTGCAGGCCCTCGCTCTTCACGAGGTTCTGCATCTTGGTGTATTCGGGACCCATTTTAGCCCGGGTCTTGATCCACTCGGGCTTGCGCTCGATGGGGGTCTGGGCGTTCCGGACCTCCAGGCGCAGCATCTTGCGTCCGTCGGGTGCGACTGCGGACACATCGGCTCCCTGTAGCTTCGATTCTTCGGCGTACACCAGGGTACGCCCGTGCGCTTCTTGGCCCCCGGGGTGGTCAACCTTCGGGAACGGGGGTGCATTCCCGGGGGTTTGCTCCGCACCGGGCGGCAGTCGGGTGCGGGCCGGTTGTGGCTGGTCGCGCCGTTCCCCGCGCCCCTTGTGGGCGGGGCTTCGCCCTCGCCTCCCCGGCTGTCTGTCGGGTGCGGGTCGGGTGTGGTTGAGCGCGCCGTTCCTCGCGCCCCTTGTGGGCGGGGCTTCGCCTTCGCCTCCCCGGCTGTCTGTCGGGTGCGGGGGGTGTGTGGCTGGGCGCGCAGTTCCCCGCGCCCCTGAAAAGCGGGCTGCGCCCTGCTTTTCGGTTTTCAGCCGTCCGGCGTTTGAGGACGAGGCCGTTCAGGCCGATGCGGGGGGCTGGGGGCGGCAGCCCCCGGAAGGGGCGGGAAGGTTTACACCGCCGCCGTCCGTTCGACCTCGCGTGGCTTGAGGTCCGCGTTCTCCAGGACATCCCCCAGGTGCCGCTCGGCCACCGGCAGCACCTCCTCGATCGTGACGTCGCGTCCCAGCTCGTGCGCGAGCGACGTGACCCCCGCGTCCCGGATCCCGCACGGAATGATCTTGTCGAAACTCGACGTGTCCGGATTCACGTTCAGGGCGAAGCCGTGCATGGTGACCCCCTTGGCCACCCGGATCCCCACGGCGCAGATCTTGCGGTCCTCGCGCCGCTGCCCGGCGTTGGAGGGCGCGTACTCGGGCCCGTCCAGCCGCGGGTCGAACTCGTCGTCCGTCAGCCGCGGGTCGAAGTCGAGGGACAGCCCGCCGAGCGCCGCCCGCCGCTCCACCGGATCGCCGAGGACCCAGACACCGGCCCGCCCCTCCACCCGGCTCGTCTCGATGCCGAACTCCGCGCAGACACGGATGACCGCGTCCTCCAGGCGCCGGAGATGGGCGACGACGTCCACCGGTCGCGGGAGCTTCTGGATCGGGTAACCGACCAGCTGCCCCGGGCCGTGCCAGGTGATCTTCCCGCCCCGGTCCACGTCGACGACGGGCGTGCCGTCGAGGGGCCGTTCGCTGTCCGCCGTGCGCCGGCCGGCCGTGTAGACCGGAGGGTGCTCCAGGAGCAGACAGGTGTCGGGGATCTCGTCCTGGAAGCGGGCCGTATGGACGCGGCGCTGCTCGTCCCAGGCCTCCTGGTACTCGACGGCGTCCGCACCGAAACCCATGCGGACGAACCGCAGCTCACTCACGGCAAGCGCCTCCCTGCAAGAGTCGTAAGGCTCATGACGGCCCCACGTCACTGTACGTCCGACCGATATGCGTCAGCTCTGAGGGCAATCCTCACACGATCGGATGAATGCGCGTCGAAGTGTGCGATCGGCTGTTTACGGAGCGCTACATTCGCGCCGTTCACGAGGCTCATCAGGGCTGCTCAAGGCATGGCGGCCGACCTCGCCCCGGGCCTGCCCGTACAGGCCCCCAGCCCGGAAGGCAGGAGTTCGCACCGCAGATGTCGGAACGACCCGCGCAGCGCACCCCCAACCGTCAGCTCGCCGCACTTATCGCAGAAGCGGGGTTCTCCAACGCGGGGCTCGCCCGTCGAGTGGACCAGCTCGGCCTCGAACACGGTCTCGATCTGAGATACGACAAGACATCGGTGACCCGTTGGCTGCGCGGACAGCAGCCCCGGGGCACCACACCGGCACTGATCGCCGAGGTGTTCACCCGCCGCCTCGGCCGCCGGCTCAGCGCACAGGACCTCGGACTCGACGCCTGCGCACCCGTCTACGCCGGGCTCGAGTTCGCCGGCACGCCCGAGGAGGCCGTCGACATCGTCGGCGGGCTGTGGCGCAAGGACTCGGGGAGCCACGCCGAACTACGCAAGATCGCGTTCACCCCGGCGGGGCTCGTCGTACCCAGCCGGGACTGGCTGATCGGCCGGGCCGACGACCGGGTGGGCCGCGGCGACCCCGCCGCCACCGCACGCATCCCGGTACAGCAAGGCCCAGGAACCCCAGGAGGTCCAGGGGGTCCGGGAGGCCTGGCGACCCCGACAGGCCATGGGAGCCAAGGAAGTCATGGAAACCACGGAAGTCACGGAAGCCACGCGGGGCAGGTCGGCCGTCCGGTTTCCGTCCGGCCCTCCGTCGTGCCCGAGCAGGGCAGAGCCGCGTCCCGGCAGCGCGCGGGG
Source organism: Streptomyces sp. CWNU-52B (assembly GCF_047444975.1). Classification (NCBI taxonomy): domain Bacteria; kingdom Bacillati; phylum Actinomycetota; class Actinomycetes; order Kitasatosporales; family Streptomycetaceae; genus Streptomyces; species Streptomyces sp. CWNU-52B. The sequence goes on from NZ_JBLFJV010000044.1 coordinate 26,594, forward strand.
ACGGAGCGCGGCCCCGGGCAGCGGGTGACCGCGGGCGACATCGCGGCCCTGCGCTCGGTCGGCGAGCTGTTCCGCACGCTCGACCACGCGTACGGCGGAGGGCACGCCCGGCAGGCCCTCGTGCGGTACCTGGAGCACGAACTGGAGCCGATGCTGCGCGGCACGTACGGCGAGCAGACGGGGCGCCGTCTGTTCTCGGCGGCCTCCGACCTGACCCGGCTGGCCGGCTGGACCTCGTACGACATCGCCGCGCACGGACTGGCGCAGCGGTACTTCGTACAGGCGCTGCGGCTGTCACAGGCGGCGGCGGACCGGGCGTACGGCTCGTACGTGCTCGTGACGATGAGTCGACAAGCCGTCTATCTCGGGCACGGCCGCGAGGCGGTGCAGCTGGCCCGGGTCGCCCAGCAGGGCGTGGGCTCCGCGGCGCCGCCTGTCGTCCAGGCCCTGCTGTACGCGGTCGAGGCACGCGGTCACGGTGTCCTCGGCGAGGTGCGCGCGGCCACGGCCTCGCTGGTGCGGGCCGAGCGGGCCCTGGAGGTCGCCAGGCCGGGCGACGAAGTGCCGTACTGGGCGCGCTTCTTCGACGAGGCGCAGCTCGCCGACGAGTTCGGGCACTGCCACCGCGATCTCCAGCAGTACCGGGCGGCGGCCCAGCACGCCGAGCGCTCGCTCCAGCTGCGTGCCCCGGGGTTCGCGCGCAGCAGGCTGTTCTGCCGGGTGGTCCTGGCCTCGGCCAGGCTCGGGCTCGGCGAGCTCGACCAGGCCTGCCAGCTGGGCGCCGAGGCGGCGACGCAGGCCTCGGAGATGCGGTCGGTACGGGCACTGGAGTACGTACGCGACTTCGAGCGCCGGCTGGAGCCGTACCGGGACGCGGCGCCGGTGCGGGGGTATCGCGACAAGGTCGCGGCGCTCGGCTGAGGGGGCCGAAGAGCCGGGGCCGGGGGCGGTCGTGTGGCGGCTGCGGGCCCGTCGTGGCTGGTCGCGCAGTTCCCCGCGCCCCTGACGGGGACGCCCCTGACAGGGGCGCCTCCGACGGGGTGCCACGGAACCGTGGAAGAGGCGATGCGATGGAGGTCCTGCCCCGTGACAGGGCCTCCATCCCGGTATCCCGGTATCCCGGTATCCGGTCTCCGTCGTCCCCGGCTGTCGGCCCCGTTACGCGGCCGTGGGCGTCGGCAGCGGTGCCGCCGTCGCCGGTGAGCCGACGCCCAGGTCCGTCAGGAGGGCCGTCGCCGCCCGGTGGCCCGAGTGCAGGGCGCCCTGGACCGTGCCGGTGTCGCGGTGGTCGCCGCAGACGTACAGGCCCGCCAGCAGGCGGACCGGGCGCCTGAGGTCGTACGGCGGCAGCATCGTCGGCACCGCGTCCGGCGTGCGGTGGACCGCGAGCAGCTCCCAGCGGTGCGTGGCGGTGCCGTAGAGGGCGGCCAGGTGCGCGCGTACCGCTCGGTCCGTGTCCAGGTCCGTGTCCGCGGGCGGTGCGCCCAGGACCGTCGACGAGATCAGGGCGCGGCCCGCGGGGGCCCGGGACGGATCGACCTGGCTCATGACCGCGGTGTGGGCCACCGGGCCCCGGCGGTCCGCGTCCAGGAACAGCGCCGCGTCGGCCAGGGGCGGCTCGTCCGCCGTGTGGTGCACCACCGTCACCGGGTGGAACGCCGGCACCCGCAGACCGGGCAGCAGCTCGGCGGCGTCGCGGGCGCCGGTCGCCACCAGGACGCCCCGGCAGCGCAGTTCACCGTGCTCGGCGGTCGTCACGGACGTGGTCGACAGGGAGGTGACCCGCACCCCGGTATGGACCGTCCCCGGCGGCAGGGCGTCCGCGAGCAGCTCGGGCACGGTGGCGGCGCCGCCCTCGGGGACGCACAGCCGCCCGGCGGCGAAGGCCCGCAGCGCGAGGTCGGCGCACCGGCTCGACGTGGTCAGATCGGGGTCGCAGAGCAGCGCGGCCAGGAGCGGGCGCAGGAAGCCCTCGACCGTACGGGCGGGCATGCCGCGTGCCGCCAGTGCCCGTCCGGCGGGCCGGTCGGGCCGGGCCAGCAGGCGTTCCACGGGGACCGTCGCGATCCGGCCGAGGGCCGCGGCCAGCCGGGCCTGGTCGAGCGCGCTGCCGAGGGGCGGGAACGCCCGTGACACGGGCGCGACGGCGGCCGGGGGCAGTTGTCGGAGCTGCCGGATCCTTCGAGGAGGGCTCACGAAGGCGCGTGCCGCGTCGAGTGCGCCCCTTGCGCCCCCGGCGCTCGCGGGCTCACCCGCCCGGTGCACGCGCCCCTCGGCATGGACGAGGACGCCGGGGGCGAACGGCCGCAGGACGAGGGCGTCCAGGCCCGGGGTCAGCCGCAGTTCCGGGTACGCGGTGGAGAGGAGCCGTCCGACACGGTCGAGACGGAAACCGTCGATCTTCTCGGTCGCCATGCGGCCACCCACATGAGGGGCGGCTTCCAGGACGACGGTCGATACACCTGCGCTGTTCAGCCGATGTGCGGCCGAGAGTCCCGCGACCCCGGCCCCCACGATGACGACGTCCGCCTGGCAAGCGGGCTCAAGCACGTGCCCCTCCTCGAGGTCGCGCGGCTGCTGGGAGCGCCTTGCCCCCAACGGGTATACGAAATACCCGAGTTCGGGACGAGGGTAGGGCCGCGGCAGCCCGCGGGAACTCGCGCACGAGCAGGGCACGGTCGCACGCCGGTCGCATGTGGCAGGGAGCGGGGCCCAAGACGTGTGCATGGGCCAACTGTTTGTCCTCAGGGGCGCGTCCCGGGCACCTGGGGGCGCGGGGAACCGCGCAATCTTCCGGCGGGGGCGAGGGAAGGCCGGTTGCTGACAGCGCGCGGCGCCTGCACCTACGCCTGAGCCAGTGCCGCCCGAACGGCCTCCTCGATCCCGGGGAACGCGAAGGCGAACCCCGACTCCAACAGCCGGGTGGGAAGCACACGCTGACTGCCCAGCACCTCCTGCGCCATCTCGCCGAGCACACCCTTCAGCACGGGCGCGGGCACCGTGAAGAGCGTGGGCCGGTGCAGGACACGCCCCATGGCAGCGGTGATCTCGCTGTTGGTGAGGGGGTGCGGGGCCGTCAGGTTGAACGGCCCGGACAGGGACTCGGAGTCGAGCAGGTGCCGCAGCGCGGCCACGTGGTCGTGCAGCGCGATGTAGCTCCAGTACTGCCGCCCGTCGCCCATGCGCCCGCCGAGTCCCGCCTTGAAGAGCGGGAAGAGCCGGCCCCAGGCGCCGCCCTTGGGGGCCACCACCAGCCCGGTCCGCGCGAAGACGGTCCGTACACCCGCCTCCTGGGCGGGGGCCGCCGCCTCCTCCCACTCCACGCACACCGAGGGCAGGAACCCGTCCCCGGGCGGCGCGCTCTCGTCGACGGCGCGTTCGCCGGTGTCGCCGTAGAAGCCCACGGCGCTGCCGTTCAGGAAGACCCGCGGCGGCCGGTCGAGGGAGGCGACGGCCTCCGCGAGCGTGGCGGTGCCGAGGACCCGGCTGTCCCGGATCGTCCGCTTGTACGCGTCGGACCAGCGGCGGTCGGCGATACCGGCGCCCGCGAGGTTCACCACGGCGTCACAGCCGGAGAGCCCCACCGCGTCCAGGGTCTGCCGCTCGGGGTCCCACTGGACCTCGTCGTCCGCGCGGGGCGTACGGCGTACCAGCCGCAGCACCTCGTGCCCGTCGGCGGTCAGCGAGCGCACCAGAGCGGTACCGATGAGACCGGACGCGCCGGCCACGACGATTCGCGAAGCTTCCATGCCCCCATCCTGCGCTGCCGTCCCCAGGAGCACCACGTCGAGGGGCCCACGGCGGGTGGGGCCGGCTCTAGAGTGACAACCATGCCCAAGCCGTACATACGCACCGCGGTGCCCGACGACGAAGAGGTGCTGGGCCGTCTCGACCGCGCGGTCTGGTCCCATCGGCACGCGGTCAACCCCCGGGACCGGCCGCCGTACGAGCCGTTCTTCACCGAGCGCTTCGGACCCCGTGACCACCAGGTCGCCGAACTGGGCGAGCGGGTCGTCGGCTATGTGCGGCTCGGATCCCCCACCTCGCTCGCGTCCAACGCGCACGTACGGCAGATCCTGGGCCTCGCCGTCGCCGAGGACGCGCGTGGCGTCGGGGTGGGCCGGGCGCTGATCGGAGCCGCCGTCGCGCAGGCCCGCCGGCAGGGCGCGCGCCGGATCACGTTGCACGTCCTCGGCCACAACACGCCCGCCCGCAGGCTGTACGAGTCGGAGGGCTTCGTGGTCGAGGGGATCCAGCCGGGGGAATTCCATCTGGACGGGGAGTACGTGGACGACGTACTCATGGGCCGAAGAATCTGACAACTCGGTCACGTGCGGGGTTCTGCCGGGCGCCGACCCGGTCCCGCCGTGCGCCGGTCCCGCCACGCACTGGCCCTGCCACGCATCGGCTCCCGCCGCACGTGGGTCCCGGCACGCAGGTTCTGCCGCGCGTCGGCTCGTTACGTGCCGGCCCTGCCACGCCCGCCCCGCCGCGTGCCGACTCGGTCACGTGCGGGTTCTGCCACCCATCGGTCCCGTCACGCCGGTGCTGCCGCGTCGGCTCCTGCCGCGCGTCGGTCCCGACATGCGAGCCTCGCCGCGCGTCGGTCTCGTCACGCGTCGGCCCTGCCGCGCGCCGGCCCAACTCGTGCCCCGGACCCGGGCCCGTACCTGCGGCCTCGGTCCTGGCTCCGGTCCTGGCCCGGGTCCTGGTCCTGGCTCCGGTCCTGGCCTCGGCCTCGGCCCCAGGTCCTGGCCTCGGCCTCCGGCTCCGGCCCCCGGTCCGGCCCCGGCCCCCTGGCCTGCCTGGGTCCCGGCCCGGCCCCGGCCCACCCCGCCTCAGGAAGTGACAAGGTCCCCCGTGTCCACCGGCGCCGTGGCCCGCGCCGCGCGTGCCGCGTCGGACGCGACCTCGTCGGCCGTCAGTACGTATCCCGTCTCCGCGTCGCTCGTCGAGCGGGCGAAGACGACGCCGAAGACCTTGCCGTCGGTGGTCAGCAGGGGGCCGCCCGAGTTGCCGGGGCGGACCGTGGAGCGGATCGAGAAGATCTCGCGGGTGACCAGGTCGGACCCGTAGATGTTCCGGCCCTTGGCGTTGATCTTGTTCGCGACCGTGGCCGCCTGGAGGTCGAGGCCGCCGTCCTGCGGGTAACCCGCGACCACGGCCGCGTCGCCGCGGGTCGCGCCGGTGTCGAAGGAGAGCACGGGGGCCTTGAGTCCCGGCACGTCGAGCACGGCCACGTCCTTCTGCGGGTCGAAGAGGACGACCTTCGCCTCGTACGCCCGGCCCGTGCCGCCCACCCGCACGGTCGGGTCGTCGATGCCCGCCACCACATGCGCGTTGGTCATCACACGCTCCGTCGCGTACACGAACCCGCTGCCCTCGCGCCCCTGGGTGCCGACGGCGCCCTCGACCTTCACCGTGGAGCGCTGCGACGCCCGCGTGGCGGCCGCGGTGACGCTGTCCCCGGAGGGTTCGGCGACACTGGCCGTCGGCTCGTTCTCGAAGGGGTTGAAGACCTGCGGGAAGCCCGCCTCGGTGAGCGCCGAGGTGGCCCGCGAGAACCACGCCGGGGTCGTCTCCGGCATCGCGTCCTGCACCGCGCCGAGCAGCGCGGAGCCACGGATGGACGAGGTGACGACGGGCGACGCGGACGCGCCGAGCACGCTCGCGGCCACCCACGCCACGAGCAGCACGGAGACCGTGTTCGCCGCGGCCCCGCCCACCCCGTCGACCACCCGCAACGGCCCCTGGTCCAGCTCGCGGCGCAGCTTCAGCGCCAGCCGCCCCGCCAGCTCGTGGCCCACCGCGGCGGGCAGCAGCACCGTGAGCACCGCCGTGACCGTGGCGGCCGTGGTCCCCGCCTCCACCAGGTCCATCACCCAGGGCAGCACCCATACGCCGATGACGGCACCGCCCACGAAGCCGGCCAGCGAGACACAGCCGGCGACCAGTCCGCGCCGGTAGCCGGACGCCGCGTAGGCGAGGATGACCAGCAGCAGCACGATGTCGAGCAGGTCCACGGAGCTCCCTTTCTCTTGGGCCCCTTAGTACGCGCCGGGCGGGCCCAGTGATCAGGTACGCGCGCGTGGAAGCCGGGCGGTCGCACACGCGCGTGGACCTGTAAAAACGTCCCGGACCGGGGCATTGGTTCCACCGGGTGGCACACCACACGTCGCGGCCGCCCTGAGTGTCCCGGAGAGTGGGTCCCATGTGCGCTCACCGGACCCCGCCGCCCCACCCCGCCCGGGGCGGCTCGCGGGGCCTGCCGGGCGGAGCGCGTCCGTCGTCGCGCACGGCCCGCATACCCCGCCCCGTACGGGTCGTGCTCGGCTGCCTGCCCGGTCTCGCCGCCGTCGCCGCGCTGGTGCTCTGCGCCGTGGGCGTCGACCGGACGCCGGGCGACGCCGAACACCCCGTCGCGGCCCGTGCCGCCGTCGGGCACAAGGCCCCGAAGCCCCCCGTGGTGCCGCGGGAACGCTGGCTGGGCGACGCCGCCGCCAGCCAGCCGCCCACCCGGTACGCCGACCGCGTGTCGGCCGTCTTCGTGCACCACACCGACTCGCCGAACGGCTACGACTGCGCCGACGTCCCGCACATCATCCAGTACCTGTACACGGGCCAGGCCGGGGTCCGGCACTGGGACGACATCGGCTACAACTTCCTCGTCGACCGCTGCGGCACCATCTACGAAGGCCGGGCGGGCGGCGCCGACCGGCCCGTGGTCGGCGCCCACACCCAGGGCTTCAACGTGGGGACGACGGGCATCGCCGCGATCGGCACCTTCACCGCGGGCGTGCCGGTCCCCAAGGCCATGACCGACTCCATCGCGGCCGTCGCCGCCTGGAAACTGGGGCTCACGGGCATCGACCCGCGCGCCCCCGTACGCCTCGTCTCCACCAACAGCCTCAGCAAGTACCCGGCGGGCACCCGGGCCACCTTCACGGCGGTCTCCGGCCACAGCGACGGCTACTGGACGGTGTGCCCGGGGGCCGCGCTCATGGCCAGGCTCCCCGAGATCAGACAGCACGCGGCCCGCCTCCAGGGCAGACGTTGACGCGTCCCACAGGTACGCCACAGCGGGCTCACGGATCACCCCGAGCCACGCCTTCTACCGTCGGGCCAGGCACCGACCGGAGGCGGGGACACCATGAACAGTCGCAGGAACACGAACGGTCGTACGCGTACGTCCCGGTGGGCGCGGGCCGCGCGCAGCCCCTGGACGGTCGCCTGTGCGGTGGCAGCGGTCGTGGTGGGTCCCTCGGCCGCCACCGCGTCCGCGCTGGACCGGGCGAACGCGGCGCCGCCACTCACTCGGTAGACGGTAGACGGTAGACGTTAGACGGTAGACGGCGGCCGGCCGCCGGATCAGTCCGCGAACCGGTCCCACAGCCGCGGGAAGCGCTCCGCGAGCAGCGACTGGTTCTCCAGGTCGAGCGAGGTGCCCAGCGGCTCGGGCGGCGCGGCCGGGATACCCAGGTCGGGGGCGACCGTACCGGTGAGCTGCTCGTACGCCTCGTCCGCCGCGTAGCCCAGTTCCTCGCCGTCCCCGTCGACCTCGTCGTCGAAGTCGGTGAGCAGGTCGGCCAGTTTGTCGGGGTCGTGCACACCGCCCTCGTACGTCTCCCGGCCCTGGCCGATCAGCCAGCAGCGGAAGAAGTCGAAGGCGTCGTCGCTGGCCCCGTCGAGCAGGATCCAGGCGGCGCCCCACAGGTCCCAGGTGTACGCGCGGTTGTAGCGGGCCTCGAAGTGGCGGGCGAAGTCGAGGACCATCTCGGGGTCCAGCAGGACCAGCCGTTCGACGAGCAGGTCGGCCTGCTCCTCGGGGTCGCCCTCGGCGGCCTCGCGGGTCGCGTCCACCAGCTCCCAGAACTCCGTCTCGTCCATCACGGGACAAGCATCGGGCCTGTACCCGGCCCGCGCACCCGGGGACAGGCGGATCGTTATGACGAACATGCCTGCGGAAAACCCGACAGCAGGTGTCCGCATTCGGCGCGATGCTCGGCGTATGGAGAAAACGAGGCAGGCGGCGACACGGGCGGCAGCGGTGACAGGGGTGGCGACAGAGGCGGCAGAAGCGGTGCCCGAGGTGACGTCAGTGACGTCGGAGGCGACGTCGGAGGCGACGTCGGAGGTGGTGGCGAAGGCGGTCGCCCAAGGAGCGGCGGGGCGGCTCGACGGAAGGATCGCCCTGGTCGCGGGCGCCACCCGGGGCGCCGGACGGGCGATGGCGGTGGAGCTGGGGCGCGCGGGAGCCACGGTGTACGTGACGGGACGCACGACCCGTGAGCGCGTCAGCGAGGTCGGCCGGACCAGCGAGACGATCGAGGAGACGGCCGAACTGGTCGACGCGGCGGCGGGCGCCGTCGGCCGGGGCATCGCCGTACCGACGGACCACCTCGAACCGGAGCAGGTGCGCGCGCTCGTGGCGCGTATCGACCGGGAGCAGGGCCGACTCGACCTCCTCGTCAACGACCTCTGGGGCGGTGACGTCCACCTGGACTTCACGGCTGACAAGCAGCCCGACCTGTGGGACATGGACCTCGACAAGGGGCTGCGGATCATGCGCCTGGGCATCGAGTCGCACCTCGTCACCAGTCACTGCGCGCTGCCGCTCCTGGTCCGCAATCCCGGGGGGCTGCTCGTCGAGGTCACCGACGGCACCGAGGAGTACAACCGGCGCTACCGCAAACCGCTGTTCTACGACCTCGCCAAGGCGGCCCCGATCAGGATGGCGTACGGCCTCGGGGAGGAGCTGAAGGAGCACGGCTGTACGGCGGTCTGCGTCACCCCGGGGTGGCTGCGCTCCGAGGCCATGCTGGACACGGCCTTCAAGGTCACCGAGGAGAACTGGCGGGACGCCTGCGCGTACGTGCCGCACTTCGCGATCTCGGAGACGCCCACCTATGTCGGGCGGGCCCTGGTCGCGCTCGCCGCCGACCCCGGCAGGGCGCGCTGGAACGGACAGTCGCTGTCCAGCGGCGGCCTCGCCCAGGAGTACGGCTTCACGGACGTCGACGGCTCGGCGCCGGACGCGTGGCGCTATCTGACCGAGGTGGAGGCGCAGGGCAGGCCGGCGGACGTGACCGGCTACCGGTAGCCGCCGACCCGGTCTGCCGGGCCGGCCCGCGGGGCAGTGGTCAGTCCTCGGTGTCGTAATAGGCCGCTGTCCTGGCGGCCGCATCAGAGAAACGTTTCCTCAGTTCGGCCGGCGCCAGCACCTCCGCCTCGGGGCCGAGGGAGAGGAACTGGCCGTACGCGACGTCGTACGACTCGACCGGCAGCGTGAGCGTGACCCGGCCCTCGTCGTCGGGCGGGCCCGCCTCGGCCAGGGCCTCCTGGGCCGAGAGCGGGTCGACGGTGTGTTTCAGGCGCCGCGCGCCCGCCTCGGTGAGCCGCACCACGATCGTCGCCCGCAGGAGCGAGCGGGCGAACAGCGCGGCCTGCTCCGCCCAGAAACCCGGCAGGTCGAACGACTCGTCGCGGGCGAAGCGCTCGGTGCCGGGCTCGACCGACGTGAACCGGTCGATGCGGTAGACACGGAAGGAGCCGGGCTCGGTGACCCGGGCGCACACGTACCAGACACCCGCCTTGAGGACGAGCCCGTACGGTTCGAGGTCCCGCTCGACGTCGGCTTCGTCACGCCGGTAGCGCGCGGTGACCCGGCGGTCGTCCCAGACCGCTTCCGCGACGGCCGGCAACAGCGGGGGCGCCTTCGGCTCGGCGAACCACGCGGGGGCGTCCAGGTGGAAGCGCTGTGCGGCGGTGCGGGAGGCGTCCTTGAGGGAGGGGAGCAACGCGGCGGACACCTTCAGCCGGGCGGCGGAGGCGGCGTCCTCCAGGCCCATCTCGCGCAGGGCGCCGGGGACGCCGGACAGGAACAGGGCCTCGGCCTCGCCGCGGGCCAGGCCGGTCAGGCGCGTACGGTAGCCGCCGACCAGGCGGTAGCCGCCGGTGCGGCCCCGGTCCGCGTACACCGGGACGCCCGCCTCGGAGAGGGCTCCGGCGTCGCGGGTGATCGTCCGCTCGGAGACCTCCAGCTCCCGCGCCAACTCGGCGGCGGTCATGGAGGACCGGGCCTGCAGGAGCAACACCATCTTGATGAGCCGGGCAGCACGCATAGGCCCCATGATGCCGGTGGCTCCGCCGGGTGGGCAGGCGGGGTGGGTGTGGGTGTGGGTGGGTTGTCGGGTGCGGCGGCGTTGTGGTTGCTCGCGCCGTTCCCCGCGCCCCTGGGGGGGGGTGGGGCTGGGAGTGTGGTGTTGGGTGCGGCGGCGTCGTGGTTGCTCGCGCCGTTCCCCGCGCCCCTAAAGGCAAACGCGCCGTTCCCCGCGCCCCTTAAAGGCGAAAGCGCCGTTCCCCGCGCCCCTTAGAGGCGAAAGCGGGGGCGCGGGGAACTGTGCGGTCAGTCGCAACGGTGCTGCACGGGAGCTACAGGCCGTAGCGCTCGCGGGCTTCCTTCACTGCTGTTGCCTTGACGTCGCCGCGGCGGGCGAGTTGTGCCAGTGCCGCCACGACGATCGACTGCGCGTCGACACCGAAGTGCCGCCGAGCCGCCGCGCGCGTGTCGGACAGGCCGAACCCGTCCGTGCCGAGCGACGAGTAGTCCTGCTCGACCCACTGCGCGATCTGGTCGGGCACCTGCCGCATGTAGTCGGTGACCGCGAGGACGGGCCCCTCGGCCCCCTGCAGCGCCTGCCGCACGTACGGCACCCGGTCCTCGCCGCGCAGCAGCGCCGCGTCGGACTCCAGCGCGTCGCGCCGCAGCTCCGTCCAGGACGTGGCCGACCAGACGTCCGCGGCCACCCCCCACTCCTCCGCGAGCAGCCGCTGCGCCTCCAGGGCCCAGTGGATCGCCGTACCGGAGCCGAGGAGCTGGATGCGCGCGGCGTTGGCGACCGGCGAGAGGCCCGCCGACTCCGCCGTGTTGAAGCGGTAGAGGCCCTTGACGATGCCCTCGTCGACACCGGAGGACGACGGCTTCGCCGGCTGCGGGATCGGCTCGTTGTAGACGGTGAGGTAGTAGAAGACGTTCTGGTCCTCGCCGGGCGCCGCCTCGCCGTACATCCGGCGCAGCCCGTCCTTGACGATCGTCGCGACCTCGTACGCGAACGCCGGGTCGTACGACAGCGCCGCCGGGTTCGTCGCCGCGATGACCGGCGAGTGCCCGTCCGCGTGCTGCAGGCCCTCGCCCGTCAGCGTCGTACGGCCCGCCGTGGCGCCGACCAGGAAGCCGCGGCCCAGCTGGTCGCCGAGCTGCCACATCTGGTCGGCCGTGCGCTGCCAGCCGAACATCGAGTAGAAGATGTAGAACGGGATCATCGTCTCGCCGTGCGTGCTGTACGCGGTGGACGCGGCGATGAAGTCAGCCATCGAGCCAGCCTCGGTGATCCCCTCGTTGAGGATCTGGCCGTCCTTGGCCTCCTTGTAGTACATCAGCTGGTCACGGTCGACCGGCTCGTACGTCTGCCCCTTGGGCGAGTAGATCCCCAGGGACGGGAAGAGGCTCTCCATACCGAAGGTGCGCGCCTCGTCGGGGACGATCGGCACCCAGCGCTTGCCGGACGTCTTGTCGCGGACCAGGTCCTTGACCAGGCGTACGAACGCCATGGTCGTCGCGACGTTCTGTGAACCGGAGCCCTTGTCGAAGGCGGCGAACGCCTTGTCGGCGGGGGCGGGGAGGGGCGCGACCGGGTGCGTACGGCGGGCCGGGGCCGGGCCGCCGAGGGCCGCGCGGCGCTCCTGGAGGTAACGGACCTCGGGGGAGTCGGCACCCGGGTGGCCGTACGGTACGACCCCGTCGACGAAGTCGCTGTCCTTGATGGGCAGTTCGAGCAGATCACGCATCTGCTTGAACTCGTCCGTCGACAGCTTCTTCATCTGGTGGTTGGCGTTCTTCGACGCGAAGCCCTCGCCGAGGGTGTGCCCCTTGACCGTCTGGGCCAGGATGACCGTCGGAGCGCCCTTGTGCTCGACGGCGGCCTTGTACGCGGCGTACACCTTGCGCGCCTCGTGACCACCGCGGGAGAGGTGGAAACACTCCAGGATCTTGTCGTCGCTCAGCAGCTTCGCCAGCTCGACGAGCGCGGGGTCCGCGCCGAAGAAGTCCTGGCGGATGTAGGCGGCGTCACGGGTCTGGTACGTCTGCACCTGCGCGTCCGGGACCTCACGGAGGCGGCGGACGAGGGCGCCGGTGGTGTCGAGCCGGAACAGCTCGTCCCAGGCGTTGCCCCACAGGGACTTGATGACGTTCCAGCCGGCGCCGCGGAACTGGGCCTCCAGCTCCTGCACGATCTTGAAGTTCGCGCGGACCGGGCCGTCGAGGCGCTGCAGGTTGCAGTTGATGACGAAGGTGAGGTTGTCCAGGCCCTCGCGGCTCGCGAGTGCGAGTGCCGCCGTCGACTCGGGCTCGTCCATCTCGCCGTCACCGAGGAACGCCCACACGTGGGACGCCGAGACGTCCTTGACGCCGCGGCTGGTGAGGTAGCGGTTGAAACGCGCCTGGTAGATCGCGGAGAGCGGGCCGAGGCCCATCGACACCGTCGGGAACTCCCACAGCCAGGGCAGGCGCCGCGGGTGCGGGTACGACGGGAGGCCGTTGCCGCCCGCCTCCTGGCGGAAGTTGTCGAGGTGCGCCTCGTCGAGGCGGCCGTCGAGGAAGGCGCGGGCGTAGATGCCGGGGGAGGCGTGGCCCTGGATGTAGAGCTGGTCGCCCGAGCCGTCGGCCTCCTTGCCCTTGAAGAAGTGGTTGAAGCCCGTCTCGTAGAGCCAGGCCGCGGAGGCGAAGGTGGCGATGTGGCCGCCGACGCCGTGCTTGGCGCCGCGGGTCACCATGGCGGCCGCGTTCCAGCGGTTCCAGCCGGTGATGCGGCGCTCCATCTCCTCGTCGCCGTCCACTGCGGGCTCGGCGGCGGTCGGGATGGTGTTGATGTAGTCGGTCTCGAGGAGCTGGGGCAGCGCGAGTCCGTTGCCCTCGGCGCGCTCCAGTGTGCGGCGCATCAGATACGCGGCACGGTGCGGCCCGGCCGCCTGGGTGACGGCGTCGAGGGAGGCCTGCCATTCGGCGGTCTCCTCGGGGTCGCGGTCCGGGAGCTGGTCGAGCTCGCTCGGCTGGATTGCGGTGGGGTCGGTCATAGCGCCGCCTTCCGGATGCGGAGGGGGTTCCCTCGTCGGCAAGGGGTGTCTCGGGAGGTTGCCCTTGGTCTTTGGCAGGACAGGGCGGCGGACTCTGGTGGGAGTCCGCCATGACTGTAACTCGCTGATCGATGATCGATCAAAGGGTTGAAAGGCAAAACCTCTTGATCACGAGAAAGTAGGCACTGGGTGCCCCGGCCTCAGGCACGCCGTGCCTTGTTTTCGCAGGTGAGGCGCTAGAGGAGCGAAGTGCGGCGACAGGGGGACGGACCGTCAAGCGGGTTCGTTGCCGGTCCGCGGGGCGCATCCCAGTACATGCGCCTTCACCAGTTCCGCGATCAGCGGGTCCCGGAGCCGGAACGCCTCCACCAGGGCCTCGTGCTCCTCGGCGTACGACTGCTGGACCGTGCCGAGCCAGCGGATCGACAGGGCGGTGAAGACCTCGATGCCCAGGCCTTCCCAGGTGTGCAGCAGCACGGAGTTGCCCGCGGCGCGTACCAGTTCGCGGTGGAAGGCCACGGTGTGACGGACCTGGCCGGTGCCGTCGGCCCGGCGGTCGGCCTCGTACAGGGCGGCGACGTGGGGCTCCAGGGCGGAGCAGTCGGCGGCGAGCCGCTCGGCGGCCAGCTCGGCCGCGATGGCCTCCAGGCCGGCCCGGACGGGGTAGCTCTCCTCCAGGTCGGCGGCGGTCAGGTTGCGTACGCGTACGCCCTTGTTGGGGGCCGACTCGATCAGCCGCAGGGACTCCAGCTCGCGCAGGGCCTCCCGTACGGGGGTCTGGCTGACCTCCAGCTCGGTGGCGATCCGCCGCTCCACGATCCGCTCGCCCGGCTTCCAGCGGCCGCTGACGATCCCCTCCACGATGTGCTCGCGGATCTGTTCGCGGAGCGAGTGGACGACGGGCGCGGTCATGGGAGGCTCCTTCGTTTTGACCTTTAGACAATAAGGCCGCGGGTCCCTCCGGGAAGGGTCCGTGGGGCTGCTTTGACCCAGGTGAGATGAGCCGCACACGCGGCTCCACCGGGTTCGCCGCGAACCACGGTCCCCCACCACCTGCAGCCAAGCACTGGCTGACCGCGCAGTTCGGCGCGCTCAGCCCAGACCGCCGGCCACACGACGCACGGGGCGCGAGGAACGGCGCGCTCAGCCCAGGCCGTCGGCCACCCGACACACGACGCCAGCCCCCACCCACCGAAGGGGCGCGGGGAACTGCGCGACCGGCCCCCACCGGCCCGCAGGTGATGCGGACACGACCACCCCGTCCCCGCCAGCCGCCGGCACAGGCACAGGCACAGGCACAGGTGGCGAACGACAAAGCGCCCCCGCCCGGAAACCGGGCGAGGGCACCTCGTCGTGTGCGATACGGCGCAGGAAGGACTACAGCCCGAGCTCCACCTCGAACTCGCCGGCCTCCAGAATCGCCTTGACCGCCGTCAGGTACCGCGCGGCATCCGCCCCGTCCACCAGCCGGTGGTCGTAGGACAGCGTCAGGTACGTCATGTCCCGGACGCCGATGACCGTACCCTCGTCCGTCTCGATGACCGCCGGACGCTTCACCGTCGCGCCGATGCCCAGGATCGCGACCTGGTTCGGCGGCACGATGATCGTGTCGAAGAGCGCACCACGCGAACCGGTGTTGCTGATCGTGAACGTCGCACCGGACAGCTCGTCCGGAGTGATCTTGTTCGCCCGGACCTTGCCCGCCAGCTCGGCCGTGGCCTTGGCGATACCGGCGATGTTGAGATCACCCGCGTGCTTGATGACCGGAGTCATCAGGCCCTTCTCGGAGTCCACCGCGATACCGATGTTCTCGGTGTCGAAGTAGGTGATCGTGCCCTCGTCGACGTTGATCCGGGCGTTGACGGCCGGGTGGGCCTTCAGCGCCTGGGCCGCCGCCTTCACGAAGAACGGCATCGGGGAGAGCTTGACGCCCTCGCGGCTCGCGAAGGAGTCCTTCGCCTGCGCGCGGAGCTTCATCAGCCGGGTGATGTCGACCTCGACGACCGAGGACAGCTGGGCCTGCTCGTGCAGCGCCTTCACCATGTTGTCGCCGATGACCTTGCGGATGCGAGGCATCTTGACGGTCTGCCCGCGGAGGGGCGAGACCTCCAGCGTCGGCGTCTTCTTGCCGGCGCTCGGCGCGGTGGCGGCAGCAGCGGCCGGAGCCGGTGCGGCAGCGGCGGCCTTCGCGGCCTCGGCGGCGGCGAGCACGTCCTGCTTGCGGATACGGCCACCCACGCCGGTGCCCTTGACGGTGGACAGGTCGACGCTGTTCTCGGCGGCGAGCTTGCGCACCAGCGGGGTCACGTACGCGCCGTCGTCACCGGAGGCCGCGGCGGGAGCCGGAGCCTGGGCCGGGGCGACAGGAGCGGGCGCAGGCGCAGGCGCGGCCGGAGCCGGCGCGGGGGCCGGAGCGGCCTGCTGCGGAGCCGGAGTCGGAGCCGGAGCGGCAGGTGCGGCCGGGGCCGGCGGGGCCGCGGGAGCAGCCGGTGCCGGAGTCGGAGCCGGTGCCGGAGCAGCGGCGGCGGGCGCCGGTGCCGGAGCAGCCGGAGCGGGCGCCGCGGCCGGAGCCGCACCGGCAGCACCGATGACGGCCAGCTTGGCGCCGACCTCCGCGGTCTCGTCCTCGCCGACCACGATCTCCAGCAGCACACCGGCGGCAGGAGAGGGGATCTCGGTGTCGACCTTGTCCGTGGAGACCTCGAGCAGGGGCTCGTCCTCCGCGACCTCCTCGCCGACCTCCTTCAGCCACCGGGTGACGGTGCCCTCGGTGACGGACTCGCCGAGCGCGGGCAGGACGACGTCCGTGCCCTCGGCGCTGCCGCCGCCCGAGGCGGCCTCGGCGGTCGGGGCCGGCGCCGGAGCGGCGGCCTCGGTGGACGGGGTGGCCTGCGGGGCGGGCTCGGGCTCGGCGGCCGGGGCCGGGGCCGGAGCCTCGGCGGCCGCGGGGGCCGGCTCGGCGGCGGGCGCGCCCGAGCCGTCGTCGATGACGGCCAGCTCGGCGCCGACCTCGACCGTCTCGTCCTCGGCGACCTTGATGGAGGCGAGCACACCGGCGGCAGGCGAGGGGATCTCGGTGTCGACCTTGTCGGTCGACACCTCGAGCAGCGGCTCGTCGGCCTCGACGCGCTCGCCCTCGGCCTTCAGCCAGCGAGTGACAGTGCCCTCGGTGACGCTCTCGCCGAGCGCCGGAAGGGTTACGGAAACCGCCATGGTTTCGGTTGCTCCTTACGAATTGCGGAAGTCTGTGTCGTCGCGCCCGAGGGCTCAGTCGTGCGAGTGGAGCGGCTTGCCGGCCAGGGCGAGGTGGGCCTCGCCGAGTGCCTCGCTCTGCGTCGGGTGAGCGTGGATGAGCTGCGCCACCTCGGCGGGCAGCGCCTCCCAGTTGTAGATCAGCTGGGCTTCGCCCACCTGCTCGCCCATGCGGTCGCCGACCATGTGGACGCCGACCACGGCACCGTCCTTGACCTGGACGAGCTTGATCTCGCCCGCGGTCTTGAGGATCTTGCTCTTGCCGTTGCCCGCGAGGTTGTACTTCAGAGCGACGACCTTGTCCGCACCGTAGATCTCCTTGGCCTTGGCCTCGGTGATACCGACGGAGGCGACCTCGGGGTGGCAGTACGTCACCCGGGGCACGCCGTCGTAGTCGATCGGGACGGTCTTGAGACCGGCCAGACGCTCCGCGACCAGGATGCCCTCGGCGAAGCCGACGTGCGCGAGCTGGAGCGTCGGGACGAGGTCGCCCACGGCCGAGACGGTCGGCACGTTGGTGCGCATGTACTCGTCGACCAGGACGTACCCGCGGTCCGTCGCGACGCCCTGCTCCTCGTAACCGAGACCGGCGGAGACCGGGCCGCGGCCGATGGCGACCAGGAGGATCTCGGCCTCGAAGGTCTTGCCGTCGGCGAGGGTCACGCGGACGCCGTCCTGCGTGTACTCGGCCTTGTCGAAGAACGTGCCGAGGTTGAACTTGATGCCGCGCTTGCGGAACGCGCGCTCAAGAAGCTTGGAGCTGTTCTCGTCCTCGACCGGCACGAGGTGCTTGAGGCCCTCGACGACCGTGACGTCGGTGCCGAACGACTTCCACGCGGAGGCGAACTCGACGCCGATGACGCCGCCGCCGAGGACCACCGCGGACTTCGGGACGCGGTCCAGCGTCAGCGCGTGGTCCGAGGAGATGATGCGGTCGCCGTCGATGTCCAGGCCCGGCAGCGACTTCGGCACGGAGCCGGTCGCCAGGAGCACGTGACGGCCCTCGACGCGCCGTCCGCCGACGTCCACGGAGGTGGGGGACGACAGCCGGCCCTCACCCTCGATGTACGTCACCTTGCGGGAGGCCACGAGGCCCTGCAGGCCCTTGTAGAGGCCGCTGATCACGTCGTCCTTGTACTTGTGGACGGCGTTGATGTCGATGCCCTGGAACGTCGTCAGGACACCGAACTGGTCCGCCTCGCGTGCCTGGTCGGCGATCTCGCCGGCATGCAGCAGGGCCTTGGTGGGAATGCAGCCGTTGTGCAGGCAGGTGCCGCCGAGCTTGTTCTTCTCGATCAGGGCGACGTCCAGGCCCAACTGCGCTCCGCGCAGGGCCGCGGCGTAGCCGCCGCTACCACCGCCGAGGATCACTAGGTCGAAAACGGTGCTGGCGTCGTTCGCCACGTCACGTCCTCCATGCATGTGCGCCGGCGCCGGTCTCCAGTGACCGGGCGGCGGCTGGTGTGGCCGCTCTTTCTTCGGCCCTGTGGTGGGCCCTGTCCTGCCGAGGACCCATCTTCGCACTTGTCGGCGGCACGCGGGACGCCGGGCCGGGCTGTGAGACGTCTGATCGATCACATGGCGGCCCCGCGCCGCGGCCCCCACCGGCCCGGACCCGCCGTACGACGGGTCCGGGCCGGTGGCTTCGGTGGCTGTGGGGCGGGCGTCAGCCCAGATCTCCGGCGGCGGTCAGCTCGGCCAGCCGGACCAGGGTCCGTACGGCCGACCCGGTCCCGCCCTTGGGCGTGTACCCGAACGGCCCCTGCTCGTTGAACGCGGGCCCGGCGATGTCGAGGTGCGCCCAGGTGATGCCCTCGCCCACGAACTCCTTCAGGAACAGCCCGGCCACGAGACCGCCGCCGTAACGCTCACCCATGTTGGCGATGTCGGCGGTGGGGGAGTCCATCCCCTTCTTCAGGTGGTCCGGGAGCGGCATGGGCCAGGCCGGCTCGCCGACCTCCTCGGCCGCCTCGTGCACCGCGGTGCGGAACGCGTCGTCGTTCGCCATGATCCCGAACGTGCGGTTGCCGAGCGCCAGCATCATCGCGCCGGTCAGGGTCGCCACGTCGACGATCGCGTCGGGCTTGTCCTCGGACGCCTTGGCGAGCGCGTCGGCGAGGACGAGCCGGCCCTCGGCGTCGGTGTTGAGGACCTCGACGGTCTTGCCGCTGTACATGCGCAGCACGTCGCCCGGACGGGTGGCGGAGCCGGACGGCATGTTCTCGGCCAGCGCGAGCCAGCCGGTGACGTTGACGTCCAGGCCGAGGCGCGCGGCGGAGACCACGGCCGCGAAGACCGCCGCCGCACCGCTCATGTCGCACTTCATCGTCTCGTTGTGCCCGGCGGGCTTGAGAGAGATGCCGCCCGAGTCGTAGGTGATGCCCTTGCCGACGAAGGCGAGGTGCTTCTTCGCCTTGGAGGAGGTGTACGAGAGCTTCACCAGGCGGGGCGTGGACGCGGAGCCGGCGCCGACGCCGAGGATGCCGCCGTACCCGCCCTTCTCCAGCGCCTTCTCGTCGAGCACCTGCACCTTGATGCCGTGCTCCTTGGCCGCGGCCTGCGCGACGGCCGCGAAGGCCTCCGGGTTCAGGTCGTTCGGCGGGGTGTTGACGAGGTCACGGGCGCGGTTCAGCTCCTCGGACACGGCCGTGGCGCGCTCGACGGCCGCCTTGAACGCCTTGTCACGGGGCTTGCCGCCGAGCAGCGCGGCCTCGACGAGCGGGGCCTTGCCGTTCTTGGCGCCGTTCCCGTCCTTGACGCTTTCCTTGTACGTGTCGAAGGAGTACGCGCCGAGCAGCACGCCCTCGCCGACGGCGCCCGCGTCCGCGGCGTCCGTGATCGGCAGGGCGAACGCGGCCTTCTTGGTGCCCGCCAGGGCACGGGCGGCGACGCCCGCGGCGCGGCGCAGCGTCTCCGCGGAGAAGGAGGCGTCCTTCTCGGGGAGGGCCCCGAGGCCGACCGCAAGCACGAGCGGAGCCTTGAAGCCGGACGGCGCCGGCAGCTTCGTCACCTCGCCCTCGCCGCCCGAGGCGCCGAGGGTCTCCAGAACGCCGGCGAGCCTGCCGTCGTACGCCTTGTCCACGTCCTCGGCGCCCGGGGCGACGACGAGGTCTCCGGACTTGCTTCCGGTGGTCTTGGCGACACCGACGACGATCGCGTCGGTGCGCAGACCGGGCGCCGCGGCGGTGCTGAGAGTGAGAGCAGTCACGGTGGTGAAATCTCGCTTCCATTGAGTTGCTGTGGCCGTCGGGGGTGAGGGCGGCCCGGGGCGTTCTGAGTCCCGACCACGAGCCTACGCGCGAGGCCGCGCGCCCGGTGCGGGTAGGTGACCTCAGGGGCGCGGGGAACTGCGCGGTCTTTTGGCGGGGGTCTGGGGGCGCAGCCCCCAGGGACGGGACGGGTAGGGGCGGCGGGGGCGAGGAACCCTTGCCCCTTGCCTACGCGAAGAGGCAGAACACCACCAGCGCCACCGTCACCGCGGTCTCTTCGAGCGCGCCGAACACATCCCCCGTCACACCCCCGAACCGCCGAGCGCAGTGCCGCGACAACCCCTCCGCCCCGCCACACGCCAACACCACGGCCAAACCCGAGCCAAGCACCCCGTACCCCCCGAGGCCCACCCCCGCACCGGCAGCCAGAACAGTCACCCCGACCCCCACGAGCAACGCCCCCCGCCCAGGAACCGTCCCCGCGACCACCGCCCCCAACCCCTCCGGCCGAGCCGCCGGCACGCCCACCCGGGCGGCCAGGGTGAGGACGAGCCGACCGGCGGCCCCCGCCACGACGGCCGCGAGGGCACCCCGGGTCCAGGAGTCCCCGTACGCCTGGGAGAGCGCCGCCACCTGGGCGAGAAGGACGAACAGCAGCGTGACGACCCCGAACGGACCGATGTCCGACTGCTTCATGACCCGCAGCGCGTCCACCGCGGGCTTCCCGCTGCCGAGCCCGTCGGCGGTGTCGGCGAGCCCGTCGAGATGGAGACCGCGGGTGAGGACGGCGGGCACGGCGACCGTCGCGACGGCGGCGAGCAGCGGCCCCGCCCCGAGCACGAGCAGGAACAGCCCGGCCGCGGCGGCCAGGACACCCACCGCCAGCCCGGCCACGGGCGCGCTCAGCATCCCGGCGCGCGCGGCCCCCCGGTCCCACCGGCGAACGGCGACGGGGAACACGGTGAGCGTGCCGAAGGCGAACCGAAGCCCGTCCCCCCAGGAAGCCTCGGCGCTGTCGGGCGTGTCGGGCGATCCAGGAACCTCTGGCGTCTCTGGCGTCTCTGGCGTCTCAGGTGTGTCAGGCGTCTCGGGCGGGGGCTTGGGCATCGGCGCAGGCTACCCGGCGACCGGGGAGCCGCCCACGAGCCCCCCGCGCGACCGGCCGGCCGTGCGCCTGCAACTGCTTGCGGTGCAGCCACTTCGGCAGACCGGGCGCCTCCAGGAAACCCTCGGCGTGCCCGGCGGCGAGCCCGATGCGTGGCAGGTCGCGGCTCTTCTCGAAGAGCAGGAACCGCGGTTCCCAGATGGGCCGGTACTTGGCGTTGGCGCGGTACAGCGACTCGATCTGCCACCACCGCGAGAAGAAGCTGAGCAGCGAACGCCACAGCCGCAGCACCGGCCCCGCACCGAGCCGCGCGCCGCGTTCGAAGACGGACCGGAACATGGCGAAGTTGAGCGAGACCTGGGTGATCCCGAGTTCGGGGGCCCGCTGGAGGAGTTCGATGACCATGAACTCCATGAGCCCGTTCTCGGAGTCCCGGTCCCGCCGCATGAGGTCGAGGGAGAGCCCGCGGGGCCCCCAGGGCACGAAGGACAACACGGCAGCCAACTCGCCCCGGCCCGCGCTCTCCTCGCCCCCGGTACCGCCGTCCCGGCACTCCAGCATCACGCACCGCCCGTCCCCCGGGTCCCCGAGCCGGCCCAGCGCCATGCTGAAGCCCCGCTCGGTCGCCCCGTCCCGCCAGTCGTCGGCGCGGGCGAGGAGGTACGCCATCTCGTCGGCCGGGATGTCCTCGTGGCGCCGGACGCGCACCTGGTAGCCGGCTCGCTGTACGCGGTTGTGGGCCTGGCGGACGGTCCGCATGGCGCGCCCGTCGAGGGTGAACTCGGCGGTCTCGACGACGGCCTCGTCACCGAGCTCCAGCGCGTCCAGGCCGTGCCGGGCGTAGACGGTGCCGGCCTCCTCGCTCGCGCCCATCACGGCCGGGATCCACCCGTGTGTACGCGCCTCGCGGAGCCAGGGTTCGATGGCGCCGGGCCAGGCCTCGGGGTCGCCGATGGGGTCGCCGGAGGCCAGCGAGACGCCGCCCACGACCCGGTAGACGACGGCGGCCTTGCCGGTCGGCGACCACACCACGCTCTTCTCGCGGCGCAGCGCGAAGTAGCCGAGGGAGTCGCGGTCGCCCTGCCGGTCGAGCAGCGCCCGCAGCCGTCGCTCGTCGTCGGCGGTGAGCGGGTCGACGACGCGGCGGGAGCGGAAGGCCGCGTACAGGACGGCGAGGACGAGCAGGGTGCTCAGTACGTTGATGGCGACGTTCACCCAGTTGGGGGTGGTGATCCCGGGGAAGCGGGAGTCGTCCGCGGCGACGGAGACAAGCCGCAGGGTGCCGTAGCGCCAGCGGTCGGTGAAGGTCGAGAGGTGCGCGTCGGGGGAGCGGTTCGTGACGGTCACCAGGAGCGTGGCCAGCAGGGAGCAGACCACGCTGCCGCCGGCGGCCACGAGGGCGGCGAGCCTGGGGTTGGAGCGGTCGCCCTTGGCGTAGAACTCGCGACGGCCGACGAGGAGGGAGGCGGTGAAGGCGGCGGTCAGGACGAGGGAGAGCCAGTTCTGCGGGTGGCGGCGGATCTCCGGGAAGAACATGGCGAAGGCGAGCAGGGGGAGGAAGGCTCCGCAGAGGACGAGGTTGAGGATCCAGGCGGCTCGTTTGCGCCGGCGCATGGTGATCGCCAGGAACATGGTGAACACGCCTGACGCGAAGCCGGCGGTCAGCAGGTACGGGGTGAAGTAGTTCTCCGTGTTGTGGCGGCGCACGTCCTGGCCGAGGGAGAGCCAGACCCCGCTGAGGAAGTTGAGGAACGCGACGACACGGAGATACCAGACGGCGAGGCTCGCGGCTGCCGCCGGCTTCGGGGCGACGGTAACTCGGACGTTTCCCATGACCGCGCATGATATGCACCCACTTCACCCAAAACGCCCTACAACGGGAACGGCCCCCCGGTGGGGCCCGTTCGCGCAGTTCCCCGCGCCCCCAAAAAAAACACGCCGCCAGCTCACCCGAAGGGCCGCGGGGAACGGCGCGCTCAGCCCGGGCCGGTGGTCACGCAACACACGACGCCAGCCCCCACTCACCTGAAGGGGCGCGGGGAACGGCGCGCTCAGCCCAGGCCGACGGTCACCCGACACCCGACGCCGGCCCCCGCCCACCCGAAGGGGCGCGGGGAACGGCGCGCTCAGCCCAGGCCGGTGGTCACGCAACACACGACGCCAGCCCCCACCCACCCCAGGGGCGCGGGGAACTGCGCGACCAGCCCCCACCCACCCGCACCCGAAAACCCGCCCCAGGCCCTATTCGGCTTCCGAGGCGTCCAGGGCCGCCAGGCCCTCGGACACCGAGGAAGCCTCCGGCAGCTCCGCTGCCAACGCCGCCGCCGCCTCCACCAACGGCAACGCAAGCAACGCCCCCGCCCCCTCCCCGACCGTCACCCCATGAGCCAGCAACGGCTCCAGCGCCATCCGGTCGAACGCCTTCGCCTGCGCCGGCTCCCCACTGCTCTGCCCGGCCAGCCACCAGTCCGGCGCCCGGAAAGCCACCCGCTGCCCCACCAGCGCACAGGCCGCCGAAACAACCCCGTCGAGAATCACCGGCGTCTTGCGCACCGCACTCTGCAACAGAAACCCGGTGATCGCGGCGAGGTCGGCCCCGCCCACCGTCGCGAGCAACTGCAACTGGTCCCCGAGCACCGGCCGAGCCCGCCGCAGCGCGTCACGGACCGCCGCACACTTCCGCATCCAGGCGAGGTCGTCGATCGCCTCCCCGCCACGCCCGGTCACCACCGACGCGTCGGTCCCGCACAGCGCCGCGACCAGCACGGCCGCCGCCGTCGTCCCGCCGACACTCACATCCCCGAGCACGACGAGATCGGTCCCGGCGTCCGCCTCCTCGTCCGCGACAGCGACCCCCGCGCGGAAGGCGGCCTCCGCCTCCTCAAGCGACAGCGCGTCCTCCACGTCGATCCGCCCGGACCCGCGCCGCACCCGATGCCGTACGACCTCGTCGGGCAGCCCCTCGGGCTCGCAGTCGAGCGCCATGTCGACCACCCGGACGGGCACCCCGAGGCGCCGGGCCAGTACGGACACGGGGCTCGCGCCGGAGAGCACCGAGCGCACCAGTTCGTCCGCGCTCCCGGCGGCCCGCGCCGACACCCCGAGCCCGGCGACCCCGTGATCGCCCGCGAACAGCACCACGCGCGGATGCTCGATCGCCCGCACGGGCACGGCCCCCTGCGCCGCGGCCAGCCACTCGCCGAGTTCGTCGAGGCGCCCCAGTGACCCGGGCGGCACGACCTGGCGTTCCCGGCGCGCCTCGGCGTCACGGCGTACGCCACCGTCCGGGCGCTCGATCAGATCGGTGAAGTCGTCGAGATTAAGCGAGCTCATTCGCCGAACAGTACCGGCAGTGATCGGACCGGGATCCTGACGGGCGGTCAGTGAGCGGTCAGTGGGTGGCCAGTGGGCGGTGCCGGGTCGTTGCTTCGAAGATCGCGATCCCATACGTTCCGGTTTGCAGTGGATTGTCATACCGGTTTGTATCAGCTGACAACAGCTCATATCAGCCTCTACAGGGTCTTACCCCGTCGGACCGGCAGGAGCAGACAGACCATGCCCCCCACACCCCCCACACCTCCCCTGCGGGGGAGCGTCGCCCAGCGCCGCGCCGCGTACCTGGGCGAACTCGCCAAGGGCACCGCCCACTTCCACGAACCGCGCCGAGCCGACTGCCCCTGGTGCGGCTCGGCGCGGCTGCGTACCCGGCTGCGCACCCCGGACCTGCTCCAGCACAAGCCCGGCACCTTCGTCGTCGACGAGTGCGAGGACTGCGCCCACGCCTTCCAGAACCCCCGCCTCACCACGGAGGGCCTCGCCTTCTACTACCGGGACTTCCACGAGGCACAGGCGGGCCAGGGCGGCCAGGGAGAGCAGGGAGACCAGGGCGGCCAAGGAGATCAGGGAAGCTTCGCCGAGCGGACCCTGCGCTCCCGTCTCGGGCGGCGCCGCCACGAGGCCGCGGCCCGCGCCATGCTCCCGTTCCCGGAACCCGAGAGCTGGCTGGACGTCGGCACCGGCCACGGACACTTCCCGGCGGCGGCCAAGGAACTGTTCACGTACACGTCCTTCGACGGGCTCGACCCGACCTCGCGCGTCGAGAAGGCCCGGCTCGCGGGCCGGATCGAGGAGGCGCACCGGGGCAGGCTGCCCGACCTGGTGGAGCGGCTGCGCGCCCGCTACGACGTGGTCAGCATGTTCCACCACCTGGAGCACAGCCCCGACCCGCGCGCGGAACTGCGCGCCGCGCTCGCCGTACTGCGCCCCGGCGGGCATCTGCTCGTCGAGGTCCCGGACCCCGACTGCGCGTTCGGCGCGCTCCTCGGCAAGTGGTGGGTGTCGTACTGCCAGCCGCAGCACCTCCATCTCATGCCGCTGCGCAACCTGCTCGACGAACTCGACGAACTGGGCTGCTCGGTCGTCTCCACCGACCGCCGCGAACCGCACGTCCCGTACGACCTGACCGGCGCCCTGGCCCTGGCGATCGGCAGCCGGCTGCCGGGCGGGGACGAGCCCTGGCGGCCCACCGCGCCGACCGACCTCCAGCGCACCCTGCGTACGGCCCTCACCCGGGCCACCGCCCCGCTGCTCGCCTCCGCCTTCGTACTGGACCACGCCCTGGCCCCGCTCCTGCGCCGCACCCGCTTCTCGAACGCGTACCGGATCATCGCCCGCAAGAACCCCCGCGCGCAGGCCCTCTAGCCCGCCGTCCTGCTAGCACGCCGTCCCTCTGGCCGGCCGTGGCTCGGACGCCGTGGCTCAGACCTTGAGGGTGAGCGCCTGGCCCGCCACCACCAGCAGCACGTGCTCGCACTCGGTCGCGAACGCGGCGTTGAGACGGCCCAGTTCGTCGCGGTAGCGGCGGCCCGAGGGGGTGGCGGGGACGATGCCGGAGCCGACCTCGTTGGAGACGGCGACCACCGTGCGGCGGGACTCGCGGACGGCGGCCGTCAGCTCCTCGACGCGCGCCCGCAGCGCGCGCTCGCCGCCGCAGGCCCACTCGTCGTCGTCCCACGCGTGCACGGAGTCCATCGCGTCCGTCAGCCACAGGGACAGACAGTCGATGAGTACCGGCGCCCCGTCCTCCTTCAGGACCGGTACGAGATCGCAGGTCTCGGAGGTACGCCAGGAGCCGGGCCGCCGTTCACGGTGCGCGCGCACCCGGGCCGCCCACTCCCCGTCCCCGTTGCGCGCGCCGCCCGTCGCCACGTAGAGCACGTCGGGGAAGGCTTCGAGGCGGCGCTCCGCCTCCACCGACTTCCCGGACCGCGCCCCGCCGAGCACCAGCGTCCGGCGCGGTACGTCGGGCACGTCCTCGTACACCCCCACGGTCAGCGTCCTGCCGTCCGGCACCGCCCGCGCCCCCGCGGCGGCCAGGCGCCGCCGCAGCTCACGGCCCGGCGGCACGTCGTGGTCGAGGTGCACCGCGATCACGTCGGTGGCAGGCCCGACCGCACCCGCGAGCCGCAGCCGGGCCAGCGCGTCCGGCCGCCCCACGACGTCGACGAGCACCATGTCGTACGTCCCGGCCGTGTCGGCGGTCTCGTCCAGACCGGCGGGGGCCGCGCCCGGCGGCAGATAGAGCAGCCGCTGCCCGTCCGGGCCCGTGACCGCGTACCCGGTCCCCGGCGCGTCCATCGACAGGGCCCGTACCCGGTGCCCCGTCAGCAGCGTCAGCTCCCGTCCGTCCGGTACCCGCCCCGGCTGCGGCAGTCCCGCGGGCACCTCCACGGCGGGCCCGTCGTGCGGATGCGACAGCAGCACCTGGCGCACCCCGCTCAGCGAATGCCCGGCCCGCGCCGCCGCGAAGGCCGCGCCGGGGGTCAGGTCGAGCAACAACGTCCCGTCCACCAGCAGAGCGGTGGCCGCACGGGCGTCCACACCGAGTGCCACCGCACAGGCGGCGCACGAACAATCGGGCCTGGGCAGTCCCAGAGGGCCGCCGGTACCGAGCAGAGTCACTTCCACGGGGTCGATTTTTCCGTGTCGGCGCGGCTCGTGCCCGCCAGGGGGTGCACAAGGGTGCGCCACTTCAGGGGCGCGGCGGACCGCGTGTCCTGCCACCGCACACTCGGCACCGGCACCCCACAGTTCTCGACCTGCGCTTTTGTACACCGGACAACCGGGGGAGCGCCTAGGCTGACGCCAGGAGCCCGATCTTGCTCGGTACCTGCGCGGTACTGGCGCGGTACTTGCTCGGTACTTTTGGGAGGCTGACATGGCGGCATGGACGTGGCGGTTCGAGAAGGCCGACGGGACGGAGGTCCAGCCCGCGGTCCAGCCCGAGGAGTTCACCACTCAGGGCGACGCGGAGTCCTGGCTCGGCGAGAACTGGAAGGAACTGGCCGAAGGGGGCGCGGACCAGGTCCGCATCTTCGAGGACGCCTCGGAGGTCTACGGCCCGATGGGCCTGAACGCCGAGGCACCCTAGGCCGGCGGCTCCGGCGATCACCGATCACCGATCGGCAGGAGGCCGCGACCGGATCGACGGTCGCGGCCTCCTGCCGTACGGGGAGGTCGGGAAGGCGGAAGGCAGGCAGGCGGGCCAGCGGCGGAGCGCTTAGCCCCGTACGCCGCACAGGTGAAGCAGTGCCGCCACCCGGCGGTACGGATCGGTGCGCCCGGCCCGCTCCTCGGCGGCCAGCAGCGCCTCCACGTCGTCCGGCACCGCCGCGTCGTCGGTGGCCGTGTCCGTGAAGACCCGCACCCCGTACCAGGCGTGCAGCGGCGCCCCGATCCCGGCCAGGGTGCCGGTGAGGGTGTCGAGCCCGTCGGCCCGGACGTCGAGCCCGAGCCGGTTCGTGTACGCGCTGGTGTCGAACGAGGCCAGCGCTCCCGGCCAGTCGCCGGCCAGCCCCGGCCGCATGGCCAGCGCGTCGGCGTTGCGCACCAGCAGGGACAGCAGTCCGCCGGGGGCCAGCATCCGGGCGAGCCCCGCGAGCAGCGCGTCGGGCTCCTCGACGTACATCAGTACGCCGTGGCACAGGACCACGTCGAAGCTGCCGGGCAGGAAGTGGACGCCGGTGTCGCGCCCGTCGCCCTCGACGATCCGCACCCGGCCGCGGATCCCCTCGGGCTCGGCGGCGAGCGCCTCACGGGCCACGGAGATCATCGTGCAGTCCTGCTCGACGCCGGTCACCTGGTGCCCGGCCCGTGCCAGCCGCAGGGCCTGCGTCCCCTGGCCCATGCCCACGTCGAGCACGCGCAGCCGCTGTCCCACCGGGAACCGCCCGGCTATCTGCTCGTCGAGCTGCCGGGCCACCAGCTCCTGCCGTACGACATCACGCAGGCCGCCCAGCTTGGTCAGCCAGGCGTCCGCCGCGCCGCCTGTGAAAGGTGCCGCGCTCAGGGCCGCTCTCCGCGCTTGACCTGCGGCTTCGGCAGCCGGAGGCGACGCATCTGGAGGCTGCGCATCAGTGCGTAGGCGACGGCGCCGCGCTTGGGCTCGTCCGGGAAGCGCGCGTTCAGCTGCTTCTTCATACGGATCGCGATGCCGATCGAGTCGACCACGATCAGCACGATCACGAAGAGCCACAGCAGCAGCGCGATGTTCTGCAGCTGCGGGATCCGGACCATGCTCAGGACGAGGATGATCACGGCGAGCGGCAGGAAGAACTCGGCGATGCAGAACCGCGAGTCGATGAAGTCCCGTGCGAACTTGCGCACGGGACCCTTGTCCCGGGCGGGCAGATAACGCTCGTCCCCGCTGGCCAGCGCCTGGCGCTGCTTCTCCATGTGGGCACGGCGGTCACTGCGCTGTCGCTTGGCGGCCTCCTTGCGCGACGTCGTCGAGTTGGCCACGCTGCGGCGCTGGGACTGGGCCTCACTGCGCTTCGGCGTGGGCCGACCCTTGGGGGCCTGCGGGTCACGGGTCTGAGTGGAGTCGGTCACGGACGCCTTGTCGGCGTGGGCCTTCTCATCCTTGGATCGGCTACGGAACACAAAACCCAAGGGTAATGGGTGCGCAGGCATGGACGACGGCCGAGGGGGGAACGATCCGGCAACAC
Organism: Streptomyces sp. CWNU-52B; assembly: GCF_047444975.1. NCBI lineage: Bacteria > Bacillati > Actinomycetota > Actinomycetes > Kitasatosporales > Streptomycetaceae > Streptomyces > Streptomyces sp. CWNU-52B. The sequence goes on from NZ_JBLFJV010000044.1 coordinate 55,300, forward strand.
CGGTCGTCTGTAGGGGACAGAGAGGCTCGAAACGGGGTGGCGGTGCGCAGCGGTTCCGCCGGTCCACCGGGACGGGCGGGAGCGAGCCGGAAGCGAACCGCGAGTGCCCCCAGGACCGGATGATCCTGGAGGGCGTCCCGGATCGATCCGGATCGAACCCCGGATCGAACCCCGGGGGTCACCTACTCCCTACGCCGGAGCAAGATCGTCATCAGTCGTCCTTGGGGATGAGCGCATCCGTCCCCGAACAGTGCGGTAATGGATGCAGGGCCCGTACTGTGGGTTCTGTTGTAGTCGCTGGAGCTGGAGTCCGTCAGAAGGGGGCGCGCGAAGCCCATGAGCGGTGTCATGAAGCGTATGGGGATGATCTTCCGCGCGAAGGCGAACAAGGCCCTTGACCGGGCCGAGGACCCGCGCGAAACCCTTGACTACTCGTATCAGAAACAACTGGAGCTGCTGCAGAAGGTGCGCCGCGGCGTCGCCGACGTGGCGACCTCCCGCAAGCGCCTGGAGCTGCAGCTGAACCAGCTCCAGGGCCAGTCCTCCAAGCTGGAGGAGCAGGGCCGCAAGGCGCTCGCGCTCGGACGTGAGGACCTGGCCCGGGAGGCCCTGTCCCGCCGTGCTGCCCTCCAGCAGCAGGTGACGGACCTGGAGACACAGCACCAGACGCTGCAGGGCGAGGAGGAGAAGCTCACCCTTGCGGCGCAGCGGCTTCAGGCCAAGGTCGACGCCTTCCGCACCAAGAAGGAGACGATCAAGGCGACGTACACGGCCGCCCAGGCGCAGACCCGGATCGGTGAGGCCTTCTCCGGCATCTCCGAGGAGATGGGCGACGTCGGCATGGCCATCCAGCGGGCCGAGGACAAGACGGCCCAGCTGCAGGCGCGCGCCGGTGCCATCGACGAGCTGCTCGCGTCCGGTGCGCTGGACGACCACTCGGGGCTCGCCAAGGACGACATCCAGAGCGAGCTGGACCGCCTCTCCGGCGGCACGGACGTGGAGCTGGAGCTGCAGCGGATGAAGGCCGAGCTGGCCGGCGGTTCGTCGTCCCAGCAGGCGATCGAGGGCGGTCAGGGGCAGACTCAGTCCCAGCAGCAGCCGCCGCAGGACACTCCGCGCTTCGACAAGCAGTAGGTGCGCGTCCCACGCCGAGGAGGGCGTCATGATCGTACGGATCATGGGGGAGGGACAGGTGAGGCTGGACGACGTCCACCTCACCGAACTGAACGAGCTGGACGACGAGCTCCTCGCGGAGACGAAGTCCGGTGACGAGGAGGGGTTCCGGCGGACGCTCGGAGCGCTGCTCGACGCGGTCCGCCGCCTCGGGGCGCCGCTTGCCGACGACTCGCTGGAGCCGTCCGAGCTGATCCTCCCGTCCCCGGACGCGACGCTGTCAGAGGTCCGGACCATGCTGAACGACGACGGCGGCCTACTCCCGACCTGACCTTCCCGTCCCTGGGGGCTCCGCCCCCAGACCCCCGATCGGCCTGAACGGCCTCGTCCTCAAACGCCGGACGGGCTGAAAGACAGGGGCGAAGCCCCGCTTTTCAGGCTTACCCGCACTTGGCGGTCGGGCGAGGGAAGGCGCGGGCGTTGCCGGGTTTTTCAGGGGCGCGGGGAACTGCGCGCTCAGCATTCAGCCACCTGCACTTGGCGGTTGGGCCGGGGAAGGCGCGGGTGCTGCCCGGTTTTTCAGGGGCGCGGGGAACTGCGCGACCAGCACACACCCACCCGCACCCGCCGATCAGCACAGGCACAGACACCAGCACCCCGTTCCGCCCCCCGCAGGGGCCCGTACCGTAAACAGGTGTGAGCACCCTGAAGCGCGCCCGAGACTGGCTGAGGACCCACCCCCTCGTAGCCGACGGAGTCCTCGCCGCGGCCGTCCTCGCCTGCATGGTCGCCGGCTCCTTCGCCGGCCCGAAAGGCAGCCACGGTCCCGACTGGGGCGCCTACACCCCCGACGCCCTCGGCCTCACCCTCATGCTGCTCGCCGCCGCCGCCCTGGTCTTCCGCCGCAGCAACCCCATGCGGGTCCTCGCCGCGACGGGCCTCCTGTCCGTCGTGGAGTTCGTGACCAGCGAACCCCGGGCCCCCGTCGCGATGTCCGCCGTCGTCGCCCTCTTCACCGTCGCCTCCACCACCGACCGCCCCACCACCTGGCGCGTCGGCCTCCTCACCATGGCGGTCCTGACCGGCTTCGCGATGCTCGCCGGGCCCCTGCCCTGGTACGCCCAGGAGAACCTCGGGATCTTCGCCTGGACGGGCATGGCCGCAGCCGCGGGCGACGCGGTCCGCAGCCGCCGCGCCTTCGTGCACGCCATCAGGGAACGCGCCGAACGAGCCGAACGCACCCGCGAGGAGGAGGCCCGCCGCCGGGTCGCCGAGGAGCGCCTGCGCATCGCCCGCGACCTGCACGACGTCGTCGCCCACCACATCGCCCTCGTCAACGTGCAGGCCGGTGTCGCCGCGCACGTCATGGACAAACGCCCCGACCAGGCGAAGGAAGCACTCGCCCACGTCCGCGAGGCCAGCCGCTCCGCGCTCAACGAACTCCGCGCCACGGTCGGCCTGCTGCGTCAGTCGGGCGACCCGGAGGCCCCCACCGAACCGGCGCCTGGCCTGCACCGCCTCGAAGAACTCGTCGGCACCTTCCGCAGCGCCGGCCTGCCCGTCGAGGTGGCCCGCACCGACCAGGGCACGACGCTGCCCGCCGCCGTCGACCTGGCCGCGTACCGCATCATCCAGGAAGCCCTCACCAATGTGCGCAAGCACGCGGGCCAGCGGGCGAAGGCCGAGGTCAGCGTCGTACGGGTGGGCCCGGACGTGGAGATCACCGTCCTGGACAACGGCCCCGGCGACCACGCGGCGGCCCGCCTGGAGGAGAACGGCGGCCACGGACTGCTCGGCATGCGCGAGCGGGTCACCGCGCTCGGCGGCACCTGCACCGCGGGACCCCGATACGGAGGCGGCTTCCGGGTGCATGCGATCCTGCCGGTCAAGAGCGGCGCGGCACCCGCACCCAAGCCCGCGCCGAAGCCCGCGCCCAAGTCCGCGCCCAAGCCCGCCTCCACACCCGCATCCGCACCCGTGAGCAAGGCATCCAAGGGGAACCCCGCATGACCATCCGCGTCCTGCTCGCCGACGACCAGGCCCTGCTGCGCAGCGCCTTCCGCGTCCTGGTCGACTCCGAGCCCGACATGGAGGTCGTCGGAGAGGCCTCGGACGGCGCCGAGGCGGTGCGGCTCGCGCGGGAGGAACGCGCCGACGTCGTCCTGATGGACATCCGTATGCCCGGCACCGACGGACTGGCCGCGACCCGGCTCATCAGCGCCGATCCCGGCCTCGCCCAGGTGCGCGTCGTCATGCTGACGACCTTCGAGGTCGACGAGTACGTCGTGCAGTCGCTGCGGGCCGGCGCCTCCGGCTTTCTGGGCAAGGGCTCCGAGCCGGAGGAGCTGCTCAACGCCATCCGGGTCGCGGCCGGCGGCGACGCGCTCCTGTCGCCCGCCGCCACCAAGGGCCTCATCGCGAAGTTCCTGGCGCAGGGCGACGACGACGAGCGGGACCCCGCCCGTGCCCAGCGCCTCGAAGCGCTGACGGTCCGCGAGCGCGAGGTGCTCGTCCAGGTCGCCGGCGGCCACTCCAACGACGAGATCGCCGAACGCCTGGAAGTCAGCCCGCTCACGGTGAAGACGCATGTGAACCGGGCCATGGCCAAGCTGGGGGCGCGCGACCGCGCCCAGCTCGTGGTGATCGCGTACGAGTCGGGACTGGTACGCCCAAGGGTGGAGTGAGCTCCACCCGTACGTACTGCGGTCGCGGTATGCGCCGTATAAGGAAACGGGACCTGGGGGCGACGGGTGGCGCCCCACCCATGGCTCAGAGTGATAGGGCGGACGCTCACATGAGTCCCTGGCGCCGCTCTCCGGACTTAAGCCCCACTGCGCCACCGCCCCACCACTCGGACCCAAGCCACAGAAGAGAGACCCGTCACCCATGTCCTGGCTGTCCCGCTTCAGCCTCGCCCAGCGTGCCCTCATCGGGCTGATCTCGATCATCGCGCTCGTCTTCGGGGCGATAGCGATACCGCAACTCAAGCAGCAGCTGCTGCCCACCATCGAACTGCCCGTGGTGTCGGTCCTGGCGCCGTACCAGGGCGCGTCCCCCGACGTGGTCGAGAAGCAGGTCGTCGAGCCCATCGAGGACAACCTCGAAGCGGTCGACGGGATCTCGGGCGTCACCTCCACGGCCAGTGAGGGCAACGCCCTCATCCTGGCCTCCTTCGACTACGGCAACGACTCCGCCCAGATCGTGGCCGACGTCCAGCAGGCCGTGAACCGCGCCCGCGCCCAACTGCCGGACGACGTCGACCCGCAGGTGATCGCCGGTTCGACCGACGACATCCCGACCGTCGTCCTCGCCGTCACCTCGGGCAAGGACCAGCAGGCCCTCTCGGACCAGCTGGACCGTACCGTCGTGCCCGCGCTTGAGGGCATCGACGGCGTCGCCCAGGTCACGGTCGACGGCGTACAGGACCTAGAGGTCGCCGTCACGCCCGACGACGCGAAGCTGGCGCGGGCGGGGCTGACCACGGCCGCGCTCGGCCAGGCCCTCCAGGCGGGCGGCGCGACCGTACCGGCCGGGTCCTTCGACGAGGACGGCAGCAACCGCACGGTCCAGGTCGGCGGTGGGTTCACCTCGCTGAAGCAGATCGAGGACCTGATGGTCACCGGCGAGGGCGGCAAGAAGCCCGTACGCCTCGCCACCGTCGCCACCGTCGCGGAGAAGCCCGCCAAGACGGAGTCCATCACCCGTACCGACGGGAAGCCCAGCCTCGCCGTCTCCGTCACCATGGACCAGGACGGCAGCGCGGTCGCGGTCTCCGACGCGGTGCAGGACAAGCTGCCAGGGCTGCGCAAGGACCTCGGTTCCGACGCCACCCTGACGGTCGTCAGCGACCAGGGTCCCGCCGTCTCCAAGTCCATCAAGGGCCTGACCACCGAGGGCGGCCTCGGCCTGCTCTTCGCGGTCCTGGTCATCCTGGTGTTCCTGGCGTCGCTCCGCTCGACGCTGGTCACCGCGGTCTCCATCCCGATGTCGGTCGTCCTCGCGCTGATCGTGCTGTGGGTGCGCGGCGAGTCGCTCAACATCCTGACGCTCGGCGCCCTGACGATCGCGATCGGCCGGGTCGTCGACGACTCGATCGTGGTCCTGGAGAACATCAAGCGGCACCTCGGCTACGGCGAGGAGCGCCAGGAGGCGATCCTCAAGGCCGTACGCGAGGTCGCGGGCGCGGTCACCGCCTCGACCCTCACCACCGTCGCGGTCTTCCTGCCCATCGGTCTGACCGGCGGTGTGGTCGGCGCGCTGTTCGGCTCGTTCTCGCTGACGGTCACGGCGGCCCTGCTGGCCTCGCTGGTCGTCTCGCTCACCGTCGTACCGGTGCTCTCGTACTGGTTCCTGCGGGCTCCCAAGGAGCTGCGCGGAGCCGACCCGCAGGAGGCACGGCGCAAGGCCGAGGAGAAGGAGGAGCGCAGTCGGCTCCAGCGCTTCTACGTCCCCGTCCTGCGCTTCGCGACCCGTCGCCGCCTCACCAGTGTGGGGATCGCGGTGGTGATCCTCCTCGGTACGTTCGGCATGGCGCCCCTGCTGAAGACGAACTTCTTCGACCAGGGCGACCAGGAAGTCCTCACCGTCAAGCAGGAGCTGAAGCCCGGCACCAGCCTGGCGGCGACCGACGCGCAGGCCGAGAAGGTCGAGCAGCTGCTCGACGGGGTCAAGGGCGTCGAGGAGTACCAGGTCACGATCGGTTCCTCCGGTTTCCTCGCCGCGTTCGGCGGGGGCACGGACACCAACCAGGCCTCGTACACCGTCAAGGTCGACGACTCGGTCGCCTCCTTCGACGACGTCCAGGACAGCATCGAGGAGGGGCTCGGCAAGCTCTCCGGGATCGGTACGACCACGGTCGCGGCCGGTGACGGCTTCGGCAGCCAGGACCTGAGCGTCGTGGTGAAGGCCGCCGACGCCGACGTGCTGCGCAAGGCGGCGGAGCAGGTCCGCGACGAGGTCGCCGAGCTCGACGACGTCACGGACGTCACCAGCGACCTCGCCCAGTCCGTGCCGCGGATCTCGGTCAAGGCCAACGACAAGGCCGCCGCGGCCGGGTTCGACGACACCACCCTCGGTGCTGCCGTGGGCCAGGCGGTGCGCGGTACCACCAGCGGCAAGGCGATCCTGGACGACACCGAGCGGGACGTCGTCATCAAGTCGGCGAAGCCGGCCGAGACGCTGTCCGAGCTGCGGAACCTCAAGCTCGGCCCGGTGAAGCTCGGTGACATCGCGACGGTGAAGCTGGTCGACGGCCCGGTGTCGATGACCCGCATCGACGGTCAGCGCGCCGCCACCATCACGGCGAAGCCGACCGGCGACAACACCGGCGCGGTCAGCGCCGACCTCACGTCGAAGCTCGACGCGCTGAAGCTGCCGGCCGGTGCCACGGCCTCCATCGGCGGGGTGTCCGAGGACCAGGACGACGCGTTCGCGTCCCTCGGCCTCGCGATGCTCGCGGCGATCGCGATCGTGTTCATGCTGCTGGTGGCGACCTTCCGGTCGCTGATCCAGCCGCTGATCCTGCTCGTCTCGATCCCGTTCGCGGCGACGGGCGCGATCGGTCTGCTGGTCGTCACCGGTACGCCGATGGGTGTGCCGTCGATGATCGGCATGCTGATGCTCATCGGCATCGTCGTCACCAACGCGATCGTGCTGATCGACCTGATCAACCAGTACCGCAGGCAGGGTTACGGTGTCGTCGAGGCCGTGGTGGAAGGCGGCAGGCACCGTCTGCGCCCGATCCTCATGACGGCCCTGGCGACCATCTTCGCGCTGCTGCCGATGGCTCTGGGCATCACGGGCGAGGGCGGTTTCATCGCCCAGCCGCTGGCGGTGGTGGTGATCGGCGGCCTGATCACGTCGACGCTGCTGACCCTGCTGCTCGTCCCGACGCTGTACGCGATGGTCGAACTCCGCAAGGAGCGCCGCGCGGCCAAGAAGGCGTCGAAGCGGCAGGCCGCGGCCGAGCCGAAGCCGGAGCCGGCGGGCGTCTGACCGCTGACTGTGCCCCCGTACGCCGGACGTACGGGGGCACAGCCGTGTTCGAGTTCCCTACGCCTTCAGAGAGACGTCTTCAGGGAGTTGACGAACCCGGCCCAGGCGGCGGCTGGGACGACGAGTATGGGGCCGTGGGGGTTCTTGCTGTCCCGTACGGGGATGAGCCGGGGGTGGCCCTCGGCGATCTCGACGCAGTTACCCCCGTTGGTATTGCTGTAGCTGCTCTTGCGCCAGCGGGCGTGGCTCAACTCGGGGGCATGTCGCATGGCTTGTAGTCCTCCATCGCCTGTCGGATCAGCTCCGCCGAGTCGGCCAGGGGGAGGGCGTTGGCGCGCAACACCTCATACTGCCGCCGCCACCTCTTCACCGTGTCGCGGTCCTCGTAGAGGTGACCGGCCAGGATGCCCTCCTCGTAGGCGACCGTGGAGCCGTTGGGGAGTGTCAGCAGGGTCAGCCCGCCGCCGCCCATCAACGAATGCGGACCTGCGCTGAACGGCAGCACCTGAACCTTGCTGTCCGGAGTATCCACCTGGTCGAGCAGCCGAGCCAGTTGTTTGTACATGCCTTCGGCGCTCCCGATCTGTCGTCGGAGCACCGACTCGTCGATGATCGCCCAGCGCAGCGGAGGCGAGTCCGACCGCTGACTCTCCTGGCGGGCCATGCGTGCGGCGACTCGTGCCTCAACCTCTTCTTCAGTCAAGTCGTCCTGGCAGCGAAGCAGTTCACGGGCGTGTTCCTCGGTCTGGAGGGGGCCGGGGACGAGCTGGGACTCGTAGTTCTCGATGACCTCCGCGTGGTTCTCGAAGTCCATGAACCGGCGGTACTGGTCGGGGTGGGCCTCCCGCCTGGCCAGTTGGTACAGGCCATGGAAGTGCTTGTCCGTCCCGAACGCCGCGTCGAGCCGGGACGGCAGGTCGGGCGGCGGCATCAACTCCGCCGTCTCGACGCGCGCGAGCGTGCTCTTGCTGGAGTTCACGATGCCCGCGAGCTGTACGAGTGACAGGTCCGCGTCCTGGCGGCAGCGGCGCTGCTCGGAGCCGAAGTAGTGGCGGGCGGACAGGTACGGGGTCAGGGCCTGCGGTTGGAACGTCACTGGTCTCACCTCTCTGTTGTCCCGTTCTCGACCTTGGGACGGGGCGCCCCTGGCGAGGACGTATGTCACACAGCGACGATTGCGACACACACGGTAACTATCGGTGTCCAGGCCCGCTGCCGGGGCTGTTTCGGAGGGAGTTACGCAAGATGATGCGCGACGGATCGGGTGCCCCACTGCGGTTGCTGCCCTGGACCACGCCGGAGGGCGCCCCGTGCTACCTCAGCACGGACGACTCCGGCAGCCGCCTGTCCCGTATGGCCGACGAGTTGGAGGCGGACCTGCTCGACTCGGCCGAGTTCGTCCTGACGGAGTCGAAGCCGCTGCTCGCGGAAATGGGCGTGGGGGAGTGGGAGTTGCGCTTCACGGGAGTGCGCCTGGCGGAGGCACTGGGGGACGCACTGCGGATCGCCGCGAGCCGCGGGGCGCGGTTGCCGGAGAAATGACTCCGTCAAGGGCGGTGGGCAGGTCGATGCCGGGACGCGTACGGATCCGGCGATGTGTTGTTCTTTCACCGCGCCGGCGAGTCGGCCGCAGCACCGACTGAGGTGTCGGTGCCACGGCCGTCCTCTTCACGTGGCCAGGATTCGGGCCACCGCCCACTTCTCCGCGCCCGCAGGCACCTGGACGCTGTCTGCGGGCTACGGCAGCGCCAGCATCCGCTCAAGCGCCAGCTTCGCGAACTGTTCCGTCTCGCGGTCCACCTCGATGCGGTTCACGAGGGTGCCCTCGGCCAGGGACTCCAGGGTCCAGACCAGGTGGGGCAGGTCGATGCGGTTCATGGTCGAGCAGAAGCAGACCGTCTTGTCGAGGAAGACGATCTCCTTGTCCTCGGCGGCGAAACGGTTCGCCAGTCGCCGGACGAGGTTCAGCTCCGTGCCGATGGCCCACTTGGAGCCGGCCGGAGCCGCCTCCAGCGCCTTGATGATGTACTCCGTCGAGCCGACGTAGTCCGCCGCGGACACGACCTCGTGCTTGCACTCCGGGTGGACGAGCACGTTCACCCCGGGGATCCGCGCGCGCACGTCCTCCACCGACTCCAGCGAGAAGCGCCCGTGCACCGAGCAGTGCCCGCGCCACAGGATCATCTTCGCGTTCCGCAGCTGCTCGACGGTCAGGCCGCCGTTCGGCTTGTGCGGGTTGTAGAGGACACAGTCGTCGAGCGACAGACCCAGGTCCCGTACGGCGGTGTTGCGGCCCAGGTGCTGGTCGGGCAGGAAAAGTACCTTCTCCCCCTGCTCGAACGCCCAGTTCAGCGCCTTCTCGGCATTGGACGACGTGCAGATCGTGCCGCCGTGCTTGCCCGTGAACGCCTTGATGTCCGCGGACGAGTTCATGTACGAGACGGGCACGACCTGCTCGGCTATCCCGGCCTCGGTCAGTACGTCCCAGCACTCGGCGACCTGCTCGGCGGTGGCCATGTCGGCCATCGAGCACCCGGCGGCCAGGTCGGGCAGGACCACCTTCTGGTCGTCGGAGGTCAGGATGTCCGCCGACTCGGCCATGAAGTGCACACCGCAGAAGACGATGTACTCGGCCTCGGGGCGCGCCGCGGCGTCCTTGGCCAGCTTGAAGGAGTCGCCCGTGACATCCGCGAACTGGATGACCTCGTCGCGCTGGTAGTGGTGGCCGAGGACGAAGACCTTGCTCCCGAGCTTCTCCTTGGCCGCGCGGGCGCGCTCCACCAGGTTCGGGTCGGACGGCGAGGGCAGGTCACCGGGGCACTCGACGCCGCGCTCGCTCCGCGGGTCGGCCTCGCGGCCGAGCAGCAGCAGGGCGAGGGGCGTCGGCTGTACGTCGAGCTCCTGGGTCTGGGCGGTGGTCACGACACACACCCTTTCTGTTCTGCGGCTCGCTTGGATCGACCGACTGGAGCGATCAAGCAGGACCACGCCTTTTCGTCGAAATGACGTTATCTATCATATCCGCTTCACGTCACTTTGACGACGCCCATAACGTCTATGTGACGTGAATCCCGTCGGGTCCGCGGGGCCCGGTCCACGGGTCGCCGCCGGCCGGTCCACGGGCCTGGTCCAGACGGTTGTCCACAGGGCGTTTTCCGCTTCCAGGCGGGTGTGCGAGCATGAAGAGAGAGCCAAAGACACCCGCTCGGCCCGGAATGAATCCGCGGCCCCGGCGGTTGCAACCGTCGGCAAGCAGTCTCCGTACAACCCGGGAGAGAAGCAGATGTCCGTATCGGACGAGACCACCACCGTGAGCGACGGCATCCTCCTGTCGGACGCCGCCGCGGGCAAGGTCAAGGGCCTGCTCGAGCAGGAGGGCCGCGACGACCTGGCGCTGCGCGTCGCCGTTCAGCCCGGCGGCTGCTCCGGCCTGCGGTACCAGCTCTTCTTCGACGAGCGCTCCCTGGACGGCGATGTCGTCAAGGAGTTCGGCGGCGTGAAGGTCGTCACCGACCGCATGAGCGCTCCGTACCTGGGCGGCGCCTCCATCGACTTCGTGGACACCATCGAGAAGCAGGGCTTCACGATCGACAACCCGAACGCGACGGGCTCCTGCGCCTGCGGCGACTCCTTCAGCTAGGACCTGTCCGGCTCTGCCAGGACTGTCCGGTTCCTGGTCCAGAGCCGTTCGGAGCGGCACCCCGAGTGACGCGGAAAGGCGGCGCCCCCTCCAACGGGGCGCCGCCTTCCGCGTACCCGGAACCGGTCGGCACCTGGTCCGGGCCGTGCCCGGTCCCGGCCGTGTCGTCACCCCTAAGGGTTCGGCAGGTCCTTCTCCGGCGGTACCGCCTTGCCGTCCGAGCCGACCACCTCGCGGTCCCCGAGCGGCTTGTCGAGCGCGACCTTCTCGTGGAAGACCTTGGCGATCATGATGCAGACCTTGTCCTGCCACGGCTTGCCGGTCACCCGGACCGTGACCTTGCCGTCGGCCTCCTTCGCCGAGGCCGCGTAGTCGCTGCACACACCGCCCGTGAAGCGCACGGTCAGCTCCTTGCCGTCGACGCTGTAGCCCTCGACCCGCACGTCCTGGGTCCTGGGCGCCGCGCTCGTCCCGTCACCGGGCCCGCTCGGCCGCGGGCTCGGGGCGGTCCCCGGCGGCCGCGGAGCGGTCAGGTACTTCGGGTCGACCGCGGGATGGGTCACGGTGAAGCTGTCGTCGGCCCCCGAGGGCCGTACCTCGAAGAGCCAGGACGGCACCAGCGCCTGCCGGCCGCCCTCCACGGAGTGCGTGGCGAGCCCGAACACCGCGCCCTCGACGACGACCGGCTCGGCCTTCGGTGCCGCGCTCGACGTCGAGGTCTCGCAGGGAGACTCGTTCTTGTCCTTCAGCGGTACGGGGCTGGCGCAGCCGCCGATGCCCACGCGCCCGTCGCCCGTCCCGGACCCGTTCAGCAGGTCGAGCGTCTTCTCCGCACCGAGGACGGGGTACGTGTCGGTCTTCACCGGCGCCTTCAACTGGCCGCTGCCGCCGACCACCTGACCGTCCGGGCCGATCTGGACGCCGGTCGTCCAGCCGTAGGTGGGCAGGCCGCCGATCCTCGGCTCCGCGTTCACCACGCGCACGGCGCCCATCAGCTGCCCGGCGTCGAGTTTCGCGTCGTCCTGGCCGACCGCCTTGAGGACGGGCGAGGCGGCCTTCTTCGCGGCGTCCGCGCTCACGGGGTCCACGTCGGCACCCTTGGCGCTCTCGTTCGCGGCCTTGCCCCCGTCCGCGCCCCCGTCCGCACTCCCGTCCCCGCTCCGGTTCGCGCAGGTCGTGGTGCCCTTGCAGTTGTCGGTGCCGGGCGCGAAGCGGCTGAAGGTCCAGGTGCCGGGCGCCTTCCTGCTCACTCGCAGCCCGGGGCCGAACGCGTCCTTCGTGGCACCGACCTTCCAGGCGTCGCCCTCCGTCTTCGGGGTGCCCTCCACGCCCAGAGCCTTCGCGAGCCGTGCCACCTCGGCCGCGCCGACCGTGCCCTTCGCGCGGTAGACCGCCGCGGAGGAGGGGCCGTCGGGCAGTTCGCCCTCGGCGCGGTAGGTCGCGCCGCTCGGGTCGGGCTCGCCGGGCGCGATACCGCCCGTGCCCGCGGTGCCGCTCGTGCCGCTCTCCGTCCAGCCGTCGAGAGCGAGGAGCGGGGGAGTCGCGTCGCCGCGCGGTGTGCCGGAGCTGTCCTCGCCACCGGAGCCGCTGGAGCCGCCGGACGTGGTGGCGGCGAAGTACGCCCCGCCGCCACCCGCGAGCAGCACCGCTGCCGCCACCGAGGCGACGGCCACCGGCGAACGCCGCCGGCGCGGCCGGTCCTCGTCGGCGGCCGTGGCCGCGTCGTTGTCGGGTCGCTCGGTGTCCACCGCATTGCTCCTTCTGCCACGCCGCCGTCGTCCCACGGGACCCGTCCCTGACCGGGTCAGGGCAACAGCGGGGTCGTATCCTGCCTCCCCTTTACGGGGGACAGCGATGGGACGCGGCGGAGGAGCGTGCGGTTCCCTTCGGACGGGGGAGGCTTCGAGATCCCGGGTGGTCGTCAGTCGCCGTAGTCGGACATGCCGTCCAGCAGGCGGGCGGAGGCCGACGGAACGGTCACACCGCTGATGAGTGCCGGGGACACCGGGCGGGCAGTGATCCGGGCGGGTGCCTCCCAGTACGAGGCCATGCGCGCGCAGTCGCCCCGCAGCTCGGCGAGGCCGCCCTCGATGCCTTCGGCGCCCAGGGGGCCGAGTGGAGCGTCGCCGTGGATCTTGAGGTTCGTCATAACGGAACCGTATGCACCGGAAGCCGGACGGAAAAGCCCTACTATCGGGTAGTTTTGCCTGCTTCATGGCTGGGAGTTCAACCAGATCCCACTGACGGCCGTACTTCGACCCGGTAGCGTGAACTGTCAATCCCCCTCCTCGCAGGAGTGTGTCCTAGCCGTGCGTATCGCTGTCTCGGGCTCCATCGCCACCGATCACCTCATGACCTTCCCCGGCCGCTTCGCCGACCAGCTGGTCGCGGATCAGCTGCACACGGTCTCCCTCTCCTTCCTGGTCGACAACCTGGACGTACGCCGGGGCGGCGTAGGCGCGAACATCGCCTTCGGCATGGGCCAGCTGGGTTCCTCGCCGATCCTGGTCGGGGCCGCGGGCTCCGACTTCGACGAGTACCGGGCCTGGCTGGACCGGCACGGCGTCGACACCGAGTCCGTCCGGATCTCGGAGGTGCTGCACACCGCGCGCTTCGTCTGCACCACGGACTCCGATCACAACCAGATCGGGTCCTTCTACACCGGTGCGATGAGCGAGGCGCGCCTCATCGAGCTCAAGAAGGTCGCCGACCGGGTGGGCGGACTCGACCTCGTCCTGATCGGCGCGGACGACCCCGAGGGGATGCTCCGGCACACCGAGGAGTGCCGGACGCGCTCGATCCCCTTCGCAGCGGACTTCTCCCAGCAGATCGCCCGGATGGACGGCGACGAGATCCGCCTGCTCCTCGACGGGGCGACGTACCTCTTCTCGAACGAGTACGAGAAGGGGCTCATCGAGGCCAAGACCGGCTGGAGCGACGCGGAGATCCTTGCCAAGGTGGGCCACCGGGTGACGACGCTCGGGGCGCGCGGGGTGCGGATCGAGGGTGTCGGGGTGGACCCGATCGAGGTGGGCGTTCCGGAGGAGACGGCGAAGGTCGACCCGACGGGTGTCGGCGACGCCTTCCGCGCGGGGTTCCTGTCGGGGCTGGCCTGGGGTGTCTCGCACGAGCGGGCCGCGCAGGTCGGGTGCATGCTCGCGACGCTGGTCATCGAGACCAAGGGCACGCAGGAGTACGAGCTGCGGCGCGCGGGCTTCCTGGACCGGTTCACGAAGGCGTACGGCCACGACGCGGCCGCGGAGGTCCAGGACCACCTCTCCTAGCCCCGCCGCCCCGCCGTCAGTTCCCCGCGCCCCTAGGTCTTGAGGGGCGCGGGGAACGGCGCGAGCAACCACCATGTACCCGCGGGGGCCGACGGACCGGGGTTTTGAGGGGCGCGGGGAACGGCGCGAACAACCACCACGCACCCGCGGAGGTCGACGGACCGGGGTTTTTAGGGGCGCGGGGAACTGCGCGAGCAACCACGACGTACCCGCGGAGGTCGACGGACCGGGGGTTTTTAGGGGCGCGGGGAACGGCGCGAGCAACCACGACGTACCCGCGGAGGTCGACGGACCGGGGGTTTTTAGGGGCGCGGGGAACGGCGCGAGCAACCACCACGCACCCGCAGTCGCCGGCGGACCGGGCCGTCCGGGTTCTGGGGCGCCTACAGGGCCACGCGGCGGATCAGGTACGCCGTTCCGGCTTCCGCCGCCTCTTCTCCCACATACTCCTGCCCCCGCATCTCGCACCACGCCGGAATGTCGAGCCGCGCCGCCTCGTCGTCCGCGAGGACCCGTACGGTGCCGCCCAGGGGAACCTCGGTGATCACCTTGGCGAGTTCGATCACCGGAATCGGGCAGAGCTTGCCGAGCGCGTCCACGACGAGGACGTCCGAGGCGGGCGAGGCGGGCGAGGCGCTCCGGAGGGGCACCCCCGTGGCGGCCCCCGGAGCCCCCAGCTTCTCCCGGACCGCCGCGACCGCACGGGGCAGAACCTCCAGGAACCGGTCCACCTCCTCCGCCGGCGTACCCAGCGGAAGCGACACCCGGACGTTCCCCTCACTCAGCACACCCATCGCCCTCAGCACATGGCTGGGGGTCAGCGTGCTGCTCGTGCAGGACGACCCGGACGAGACCGAGAACCCCGCACGGTCCAGCTCGTGCAGCAGAGTCTCTCCGTCGACATAGAGACAGGAGAACGTGAGGAGATGGGGGAGCCGGCCGACCGGATCGCCCACCACCTCCACGTCCGGGACCAGTTCGGGCACCCGCGCGCGGATCCGGTCCGTCAGTTCCCGCAGCCGGGCCGACTCCGCCGCGGCCTCGGCCCGTACGGCACGCAGCGAGGCCGCCGCCGCGACGACCGCCGGGATGTTCTCGAACCCGGGGGCCCGCCCCGACTCCCGCTCGTCCGCGGGGCCTTGAGGCGCGTACCGCACCCCCTTGCGCACGGCGAGCAGCCCGACCCCCGCGGGTCCGCCCCACTTGTGGGCGCTGCCCGTCAGCAGTGACCAGCCGCCCGCGACCGGCCCCCAGGCCAGCGACTGCGCCGCGTCCACCAGCAGCGGTACCCCCGCCGCGCGGCACGCCTCGGCGACCGCGGCCACCGGCTGCTCCGTACCCACCTCGTGGTTGGCGGACTGGAGGCAGGCGAGCGCGGTGTCGGGCCGCAGGGCGGCGGCGTACGCGTCGGGGGAGACGGCACCCGTCCGCGAAACGGCCACTTCGGACACGGTCCCGCCGCCGTCGCGGTGGGTCTGTGCCGAATGGAGCACCGAGGAGTGTTCGACCGCGGACACCACCAGGTGGCGTCCGACGCGGTGGCGTCCCGCGAGGGCGCCGGCGATCCCTGTGTGCACCGCGCGCGTGCCCGACGAGGTGAACACCAGTTCGTCCGGACGGCAGCCGACCGCCTCGGCGGCGGCCTCGCGGGCGGCGTCCAGGAGCAGCCTGGCGCGCCGGCCCTCGCGGTAGAGGCGGGACGGGTCGGCCCAGCCCTCGTCGAGCGAGGCGTGCAGGGCCTGGCGGGCCACCGGGTGAAGGGGCGCGGACGACGCGACGTCGAAGTAGGACACGTGATTACGCTAACGCTCGCCGAGGTGGGGGGGTGCCTGGGGTGCTGCGTCGGCCGCGGACCGGTGGGGGTCGGCCGCGCAGTTCCCCGCGCCCCCAGGTACCTGGGGGCGCGGGGAACTGCGCAACCAGCCACAGCGCACCCGCACCCGACGACGAACCGGCCCGCCCCGGCCGGAGGCCCCCGCGACGGGTCGTCACATGCGTCCCGGAGCCCCGTATTCCACCTCTTCGGAGTGAGCCGCGGCGCGTTGGGGACCCTCCCCGCGCGACCCCAAAAAGCGTCCAGTAGGGTTTGCTCCGCATAAACATCCAAACCCCTGCCCGACGCAGGGCGGCGACCGGACCACCGAGAAGGCCGCAGCCAACACGCGCGGGCGAGACTCTCGGGAAGGCGCTACGTGAGTCCCTACGGCTCCGACCGCTCGCCGCGGCGCCCGATGCGGCGGAAGCTGCTGCAGGCACTGACTGCGGGCCTGGTCCTGGCGACCGCCACCGGTTGCACATACAAGGACTTCCCCCGTCTTGGTATGCCCACCCCGACCACGGAAGAGGCTCCGCGGATCCTCTCCCTGTGGCAGGGTTCGTGGGCCGCAGCACTCGCCACGGGCGTGCTGGTCTGGGGCCTGATCCTGTGGAGCGCGTTCTTCCACCGGCGCAGCCGCACCAAGGTCGAAGTTCCCCCGCAGACCAGGTACAACATGCCCATCGAGGCGTTGTACACGGTGGTCCCCCTCATCATCGTCTCCGTGCTGTTCTACTTCACAGCCCGCGACGAGTCGAAGATCCTCAGCCTCGACAAGAAGCCCGACGTCACGGTCAATGTCGTCGGCTTCCAGTGGAGCTGGGGCTTCAACTACATCGAGAACGTCGACGGCTCGACCGGTGACGCGAAGACCGACGAGAACCTGGACGCGATCCCGGACCGCTTCAAGAAGCAGTTCCCGGCGAACGCGGGCGGTGTCTACGACGTCGGTACGCCCTCCACGAAGAACCCCCAGACCGGCAACCCCGGCCCGACCCTCTGGCTCCCCAAGGGCAAGACGGTCCGGTTCGTCCTCACCTCGCGGGACGTCATCCACTCCTTCTGGGTGGTGCCGTTCCTCATGAAGCAGGACGTCATCCCGGGGCACACCAACTCCTTCCAGGTGACCCCCAACAAGGAGGGCACCTTCCTGGGCAAGTGCGCCGAGCTCTGCGGCGTCGACCACTCCCGGATGCTCTTCAACGTGAAGGTCGTCTCTCCCGAGCGCTACGAGGCCCACCTCAAGGAGCTCGCCGAGAAGGGTCAGACCGGTTACGTCCCGGCCGGCATCGAGCAGACGGACCACGAGAAGAACCGGGAGACGAACAACCTGTGAGCATCCTCAATGAACCCCAGGGTGCCGCCGCGGCCGAAGACTCGTACGACAACGAGCTGCCGGTACGGCGCAAGCAGCCCGGCAACGTTGTGATCAAGTGGCTGACCACCACCGACCACAAGACGATCGGTACGTTGTACCTGGTCACGTCGTTCGCGTTCTTCTGCATCGGTGGCGTCATGGCGCTCCTGATGCGCGCCGAGCTGGCCCGTCCCGGCACGCAGATCATGTCGAACGAGCAGTTCAACCAGGCGTTCACGATGCACGGCACGATCATGCTGCTGATGTTCGCGACGCCGCTGTTCGCCGGTTTCACGAACTGGATCATGCCGCTGCAGATCGGCGCGCCGGACGTGGCGTTCCCGCGGCTGAACATGTTCGCCTACTGGCTGTACCTGTTCGGCTCGCTGATCGCGGTCGGTGGCTTCCTCACCCCGCAGGGCGCGGCCGACTTCGGCTGGTTCGCCTACTCCCCGCTGTCCGACGCGGTCCGTTCACCGGGCATCGGCGCCGACATGTGGATCATGGGTCTGGCGTTCTCCGGCTTCGGCACCATCCTGGGCGCGGTCAACTTCATCACCACCATCATCTGCATGCGCGCCCCCGGCATGACGATGTTCCGCATGCCGATCTTCGTGTGGAACGTGCTGCTGACCGCGGTCCTCGTTCTGCTGGCCTTCCCGGTCCTGGCCGCCGCGCTCTTCGCGCTGGAGGCGGATCGGAAATTCGGGGCACATATCTTCGACGCCGCCAACGGCGGGGCCTTGCTCTGGCAACACCTCTTCTGGTTCTTCGGCCATCCAGAGGTGTACATCATCGCCTTGCCGTTCTTCGGCATCATCAGTGAGATCATCCCGGTCTTCTCCCGCAAGCCGATGTTCGGCTACATGGGCCTGATCGGCGCGACCATCGCGATCGCCGGCCTGTCCGTGACCGTGTGGGCGCACCACATGTACGTCACAGGCGGCGTGCTGCTGCCGTTCTTCTCCTTCATGACGTTCCTCATCGCCGTGCCGACGGGCGTGAAGTTCTTCAACTGGCTGGGCACCATGTGGAAGGGGTCACTGAGTTTCGAGACCCCGATGCTGTGGGCCACCGGCTTCCTGATCACCTTCCTCTTCGGTGGTCTGACCGGTGTCATCCTGGCCTCGCCGCCGATGGACTTCCACGTCTCCGACTCGTACTTCGTGGTGGCGCACTTCCACTACGTGGTCTTCGGCACGGTCGTCTTCGCGATGTTCGCCGGCTTCCACTTCTGGTGGCCGAAGTTCACCGGCAAGATGCTCGACGAGCGCCTCGGCAAGATCACCTTCTGGACGCTGTTCATCGGCTTCCACGGCACCTTCCTCATCCAGCACTGGCTGGGTGCCGAGGGCATGCCGCGCCGTTACGCGGACTACCTGGCGGCCGACGGCTTCACCGCGCTGAACACGATCTCGACGATCAGCTCGTTCGTGCTCGGCCTGTCGATCCTGCCCTTCTTCTACAACGTGTGGAAGACGGCCAAGTACGGCAAGAAGATCGAGGTCGACGACCCGTGGGGCTACGGCCGCTCGCTGGAGTGGGCCACGTCCTGCCCGCCGCCGCGGCACAACTTCCTCACGCTGCCGCGGATCCGTTCCGAATCCCCGGCCTTCGACCTGCACCACCCCGAGATCGCGGCCATCGACCAGCTCGAGAACGCCGGTCACGGTGAGAAGGTCCTCGCCGGCGGCAAGGAGGCGGGCAAGTGAAGGTCCAAGGCAAGCTGTTCATCTGGCTCGCGGTCTTCGTCCTCGTCATGGCGATCGTCTACGGCGTGTGGTCGAAGGAGCCCGCCGGTACCACGGCGCTCTTCCTGGGCTTCGGCCTGTGCATCATGATCGGCTACTACCTGGCCTTCACGGCCCGGCGGGTCGACGTGGGTGCCCAGGACAACAAGGAGGCCGACGTCGCGGACGACGCCGGCGAGGTGGGCTTCTTCAGCCCGCACAGCTGGCAGCCGCTCTCCCTGGGGATCGGCGGCGCGCTCCTCTTCATGGGCGTCGTCTTCGGCTGGTGGCTGGCCTTCTTCTCGGCCCCGCTCCTGCTGATCGGCCTGTGGGGCTGGGTCTTCGAGTACTACCGCGGAGAGAACCAGAATCAGTAACACGCGCTGAACGAAGGAAGCCCGGACACTCCGTCAGGAGGTCCGGGCTTCCCCCGTTCGCCACACGTTTCGTCCCCCGCACGGCCCAATCGGCGCGCCGCCACCGACCGTGGTTCCTACGTTGGGGACATGACCCACTCAGCTTCCTCCAGGAGCGCCGCCGGCGGTACGGCGCGCCCGCGGAACCGTACCGCCGTCGGCTGCACGGCACTGATGGTCGTCATAGGCGTGGGCGTCACGGCCTGCGGCTCCGACGGCCACCCCCTGTCGGCCGAGCCCTACGACGCGGCCCGGGACATCTCCCTGAGCGTCGCCGTGAGCGACGGGAAGAAGGCCGACCCCGACAAGCCCCTGGAGATCACCGCCAAGGACTCCGGCGGCCGCATCACCGACGTGACCGCCCTGGACGCCGCAGGACGCTACGTGGCGGGCGAACTGTCGGCCGACGGAGCCCGGTGGCACAGCACCTCGCCGCTCGCCGCAGGCGCCCGCTACACGGTCCGGGTGAGCACCGAGGACGAGGACGGCGCGCCGGGGCGCAAGGTCATCGACTTCGAGACCAGCACCCCCCGGACCAAGAAGCGGCTCGGCGTGACGTTCGGCCCCGAGAAGGGCACGTACGGCGTCGGGCAGCCCGTCACCGCCGAACTCAGCGCCCCGGTGAAGGACAAGGCCGCCCGCGCCGTCGTCGAGCGGGCCCTCAAGGTCCAGTCGCAGCCCGCGGTCCAGGGCGCCTGGCACTGGGTGGACGACACGAATCTGCACTACCGCCCCAAGGAGTACTGGCCCGCCCACGCCACTGTGCGGGCCACCAGCAACCTCACGGGCATCAAGGTGGCGGAGCGGCTCTGGGGCGGCGAGGCCAAGCCCCTGACGCTCACCACGGGCGACCGCATAGAGGCCGTGACGGACGCCGCGGCCCACTCGATGACGGTCTACCGCAACGGTGAGGAGATCAACACGATCCCCGTCACCACCGGCAAGCCGGGCTTCGACACCCGCAACGGCGTCAAGGTCGTCCTGGGCAAGGAGTACTTCGTACGGATGCGCGGCACCAGCATCGGCATCGCCGAGGGCAGCGCGGACTCCTACGACCTGCCCGTGTACTACGCCACCAGGGTGACCTGGAGCGGTGAGTACGTGCACGCCGCGCCCTGGTCCACGGGCTCCCAGGGGGCGGCCAACGTCAGCCACGGCTGCACGGGCATGAGCACCGCCAACGCCGAGTGGTTCTTCGACACCGTCCGGGCCGGCGACATCGTCAAGGTCGTCAACTCCGACGGCGACATGATGGACCCGTTCGGCAACGGCTTCGGCGACTGGAACCTCACCTGGCCCAAATGGCGCCAGGGCAGCGCCCTGACCCCCGACACCGCAGCGGGCCAGCCCCCGGAGGACCGCGCAAGACTGACCCCGGAGTCGGTATAGCGCCCCCCCGGAGGGCCCGCAGGGCCCCTTCAGGGGCGCGGGGAACGGCGCGCGCCCAGCCACTGACGCACCCGCACTCGCGTACGGCGCGAGCCCGCCGCAGGCGGCCGGGCGGCTAGGCGCTCAAGGCCGGCTTGTCGCGGAGCAGCCCGGCCAGGGCAGCCGCGAACTCCACCGGCTCCACCGGCAGGGTCACCGCGGCCTCGGCCCGGCTCCACGTGGCGAGCCACGCGTCCTGCGGCCGCCCGATCAGCAGCAGCACCGGCGGGCAGTTGAAGATCTCGTCCTTGAGCTGCCGGCAGATCCCCATCCCGCCCGCGGGAACCGCCTCACCGTCCAGCACGCACACGTCGATGCCGCCGCGGTCGAGTTCCTTGATGACCGCGGCAGGGGTCGCGCACTCGACGAACTCCACCTGGGGGACATCGGTCGCGGGCCTGCGCCCCGTCGCGAGCCGCACCTGTTCGCGGGTGTTGGAGTCGTCGCTGTAGACCAGCACCGTTGCGGTCGGCTGCATTCTTCCTCCGGGACGTCAGCGTCGTAGAGACAGACTGTAGAGACAGGTACGGACAGGGTCCGATGCGCGGATGCTACTCCCTCGAACCCGTGGTCAACACCGGTTCGGACAGGGCTTCGATGGGCCATACGGGCTGGACACACCCCGCAGACACCCCGAACGGCACCCCCCGGAGTGAGGGCGGGATAAGCGACCGACATAATGTCGGTCGTGGCGACAGCAACGACAGTAGATACCGGGCACGCGCACCCGTCGGTCAATCGGCCGAACCTCACCAGCGTCGGAACCATCATCTGGCTGAGTTCCGAGCTGATGTTCTTCGCGGCCCTCTTCGCGATGTACTTCACCATCCGATCGGTGACCGGTCCCGACCACTGGAAGGAAATGGCGTCCGCCCTGAACTTCCCGTTCTCGGCGACCAACACCACCATCCTGGTGCTCTCCTCTCTCACCTGCCAGATCGGCGTGTTCGCAGCCGAGCGCGGAGACGTGAAGAAGCTCCGGATGTGGTTCATCGCTACCTTCGTGATGGGTGCGATCTTCATCGGCGGCCAGGTGTACGAGTACACCGAGCTGGTCAAGCACGAGGGCCTCTCGCTCTCGTCCGACCCGTACGGCTCGGTGTTCTACCTGACCACCGGCTTCCACGGCCTGCACGTGACGGGTGGTCTCATCGCCTTCCTGCTGGTCCTCGGGCGCACCTACGCGGCCCGCAGGTTCACGCATGAGCAGGCGACCGCCGCCATCGTCGTGTCCTACTACTGGCACTTCGTCGATGTCGTCTGGATCGGCCTTTTCGCCACGATCTACATGATCAAGTAGCCGGGCCCGTTCCCGCGCACATTCCAGCAGCATCGACGCAGAAGATCCTGACACCGGGGTAATCCGTGAAAAAGCTCTCCGCACGACGACGCCATCCGCTGGCGGCGGTCGTCGTCCTACTCCTCGCGCTGGCGGCCACCGGGGGGCTGTACACCGCGTTCGCGCCCGCGGACAAGGCACAGGCAGAAACAGTCGCCCAGTCCCTCGCCATCGACGAGGGCAAGAAGCTCTACGCCGTCGGCTGCGCGAGCTGCCACGGCACCGGCGGTGAGGGCTCGTCCGACGGCCCCTCCCTGGTGGGCGTGGGCGCCGCCGCCGTCGACTTCCAGGTCGGCACCGGCCGTATGCCGGCCCAGCAGCCGGGCGCACAGGTTCCGAAGAAGAAGGTCATCTACACGCAGGCCGAGATCGACCAGCTCGCGGCGTTCGTCGCCTCGCTGGGCGCCGGCCCGGGTGTGCCGACCGAGGAGCAGTACAACCCCGAGGGCGCGGACATCGCCGAGGGCGGCGAGCTCTTCCGCACCAACTGCGCCCAGTGCCACAACTTCACGGGCAAGGGCGGCGCGTTGACGAACGGAAAGTTCGCCCCGACGCTGAAGGATGTCGACCCGAAGCACCTCTACGAGGCCATGCAGACCGGCCCGCAGAACATGCCGTCCTTCCCCGACACCACGCTGACGGAGAAGAACAAGAAGGACATCATCGCGTACCTCGACGCGGTCAACAGCGACGACTCGGAGAGCCCCGGTGGTATGGAGCTGGGCGGCCTCGGGCCGGTCAGTGAAGGCCTCTTCGGCTGGATCTTCGGTCTCGGCGGACTGATCGCGGTCGCCGTATGGGTCGCCGCCCGGACCGCAAAGGCCAAGAAGTCATGAGTAGCCAAGACATTCCAGAAGAGAACCTGCCCGCCGAGCGGGCCGTCGACGAGCACGCGCACGGAGCCGTGAGCGTGGCGGACGAGAAGGACCCGTTCGCGGATCCCGGTCTGCCGCCCCACGAGCACCGCATCCAGGACATCGACGAGCGGGCCGCCAAGCGGTCCGAGCGCACGGTCGCCCTGCTGTTCACGCTCTCGATGCTGGCCACGGTCGGATTCATCGCGTCCTTCGTGACGATCCCGGCCGACCGGATCGTCTACATCTTCCCGCTCGGCCACATCAGCGGTCTGAACTTCGCCCTGGGCATGACGCTCGGCCTGGCGCTGTTCTGCATCGGCGCGGGCGCGGTCCACTGGGCCCGCACCCTGATGTCCGACGAGGAGATCGCCGACGAGCGCCACCCCATCGCGGCGGAGCCCGAGGTCAAGGCCAAGGTGCTGGCCGACTTCAAGCAGGGCGCCAAGGAGTCCGCGCTCGGCCGCCGCAAGCTCATCCGCAACACGATGTTCGGCGCGCTGACCCTGTTCCCGCTGTCCGGCATCGTCCTGCTGCGCGACCTCGGTCCGCTGCCGGAGGACAAGCTGCGGCACACGCTGTGGTCCAAGGGCAAGCTGCTCGTCAACGTGAACACGGACGAGCCGCTGCGCCCCTCCGACGTCGCCGTGGGCTCGCTCACCTTCGCCAAGCCCGAGGGCCTGGAGGAGGAGGACCACGAGTTCCAGACCGAGATCGCCAAGGCGGCCCTGATGATCGTCCGGCTCCAGCCGGAGAACATCAAGGACAAGCAGGAGCTTGAGTGGTCCCACGAGGGCATCGTGGCGTACTCGAAGATCTGCACCCACGTCGGTTGCCCGATCTCCCTGTACGAGCAGCAGACGCACCACGTCCTCTGCCCGTGCCACCAGTCCACCTTCGACCTCTCCGACGGTGCCCGAGTGATCTTCGGCCCGGCCGGTCACGCCCTGCCGCAGCTGCGTATCGGTGTGAACGACGAGGGCTACCTCGAGGCGCTCGGCGACTTCGAAGAGCCCGTCGGTCCTTCATTCTGGGAGCGCGGATGAGCACTACGACCCCCCCGAACACCTCGGGCGCCGGCGCGCCGGGGCGTTCGCGAGAGAAGGCACCGGCCGGCGAGAAGATCGCCGACTGGGCCGACGGCCGGCTGGGGATCTACTCCCTGGCCAAGGCCAACATGCGCAAGATCTTCCCGGACCACTGGTCCTTCATGCTGGGCGAGATCTGCCTCTACAGCTTCATCATCATCATCCTCACGGGTGTGTATCTGACGCTGTTCTTCCACCCCTCGATGAACGAGATCGAGTACCACGGCAGCTACGTCCCGCTCCAGGGGCAGCTGATGTCGGAGGCCTTCGCCTCCACGGTGAACATCAGCTTCGACGTGCGGGGCGGACTGCTCATCCGGCAGATCCACCACTGGGCGGCCCTGGTCTTCCTGGCCGGCATGTTCGTGCACATGATGCGCGTCTTCTTCACGGGCGCGTTCCGCAAGCCGCGTGAGGTCAACTGGCTGTTCGGCTTCCTGCTGTTCGTGCTGGGCATGTTCACCGGGTTCACCGGTTACTCGCTGCCGGACGACCTGCTCTCCGGTACGGGTGTGCGCTTCATGGAGGGCGCGGTCCTGTCCGTGCCGATCGTGGGTACGTACCTGTCGATGTTCCTCTTCGGCGGGGAGTTCCCGGGCGGTGACTTCGTCGCGCGGTTCTACTCGGTGCACATCCTGCTGCTGCCGGGCATCATGGCGGGCCTGCTGGTGGCCCACCTGATCCTGGTCTTCTACCACAAGCACACGCAGTTCGCGGGTCCCGGCAAGACGAACAAGAACGTCGTCGGCATGCCGCTGCTGCCGGTGTACATGGCGAAGGCCGGAGGCTTCTTCTTCCTGGTCTTCGGGTTCATCGCGGTGATCGCGGCGATCGCCACGATCAACCCGATCTGGGCCATCGGCCCCTACCGGCCGGACCAGGTCTCCACCGGTGCGCAGCCCGACTGGTACATGGGCTTCTCCGAGGGTCTGATCCGTGTCATGCCGGGCTGGGAGATCAACGCCTGGGGTCATACGCTCGCGCTGGGCGTGTTCATCCCGCTGATGATCTTCCCGCTGGTCCTGGTCGCGATCGCGGTCTACCCGTTCGTCGAGTCCTGGGTCACCGGTGACAAGCGCGAGCACCACATCCTGGACCGCCCGCGCAACGTCCCGACCCGTACCGGGTTCGGTGTGGCCTGGATGACCTGGTACTTCGTTCTGTTGATCGGTGGTGGGAACGACCTCTGGGCGACCCACTTCCACCTGTCGATCAACACGATCACCTGGTTCGTGCGCATCGCGTTCTTCGTGGCGCCCGTCCTGGCGTTCATCATCACCAAGCGGATCTGCCTCGGCCTCCAGCGCCGCGACAAGGACAAGGTGCTGCACGGCCGCGAGTCGGGCATCATCAAGCGCCTGCCGCACGGTGAGTTCGTCGAGGTGCACGAGCCGCTCAGCCAGGAGGCCCTGCACACCCTCACGGCCCACGAGCAGTACGAGCCGGCCGCGATCGGCGCGAGGACCGACGAGAACGGTGTCGAGCGCAAGGTGAAGGCCCCGCAGAAGCTGCGCTCCAAGCTGAGCAACGCGTACTACGGGGAGGACAACCAGATCCCGAAGCCCACCGCTGAGGAGTACAAGGAGATCACGAGCGGCCACGGCCACCACTGATCCTCCGCCTGTTCGCCACGGCAGGAGCCCCGTCCATTGCCTGGACGGGGCTCTTCGCCGTCCCGGGGGCTGGATAGGGTGGGACCCGTTCCCGTACGGGCCACGAGCTACGGGCGCATCCCCACAGGAGTCCCCATCGCGGGACGGACGGACCCAGGAGCGGCATATGAGCGCTGTGACCCCCGCTGGAGGCGACACCGCGGCGGTCCGTTCCTGGCCCGTCCTGTTGAACGGGCTGCTGGACGGGCGCGATCTGAGTGCCGACGACACCGCCTGGGCGATGGACCTCATCATGCGGGGCGAGGCGACGGACGCGCAGATCGCCGGGTTCGTGGTGGCGCTGCGGGCCAAGGGCGAGACCGTCGAGGAGATCGTCGGGTTCGTCCGGGCCATGTACGAGCACGCGAACGTGATCGAGGTGCCGGGGGACACCGTCGACATCGTCGGTACGGGCGGCGACGGGGCGAAGACCGTCAACATCTCCACCATGTCGGCGATCGTCATCGCCGGGACCGGCGCCAAGGTCGTCAAGCACGGAAACCGGGCGGCCTCCTCCGCCTCCGGGGCCTCCGACGTGCTGGAGAAGCTCGGGGTCAATCTGGCGCTGCCGACGGATCGGGTGGCGGAGGTCGCCGAGGTGGCCGGGATCACCTTCTGCTTCGCGGCCAAGTTCCATCCGGCGATGCGTCATGTGGGTGCCGCGCGGGGGCAGTTGGGCATCAGGACGGTGTTCAACGTGCTCGGTCCGCTGACCAACCCCGCGCGGGTGAAGGCACAGGCGGTCGGGTGCGCCGACCCGCTGATGGCGCCGATCATGGCCGGGGTGTTCGCCGAGCGCGGCAACTCCTCGCTGGTCTTCCGCGGTGACGACGGGCTCGACGAGCTGACGACGACGGCGACCTCGCGGGTGTGGGTCGTGCGGGACGGGAAGGTCCGCGAGGAGGCCTTCGACCCGCGGGACGTGGGGATCGAGCTGGTGCCCGTGGAGGCGTTGCGAGGGGCTGACGCGTCGTACAACGCGGATGTCGCGCGGCGGCTGCTGCAGGGGGAGACCGGGCCGGTCCGGGACGCGGTGCTGCTGAACTCCGCGGCGGCGTTGGTGGCGCTGACGCCGGGCGCCGGGCCGCTCGCGGAGCAGATCCGGGCGGGGATGGCTCGCGCCGCGGAGGCGATCGACTCGGGGGCGGCGCTGCGGACGCTCGACCGGTGGGTGGCTGCCACCAACCGGTAGCTGGGCGGGTGGGGCTGGTCGCGCAGTTCCCCGCGCCCCCGAGAGACGCAGTTCCTCGCCCCCCGGAAAGGACCGCGCGCCCGGCACCGCGACCCACGCCGTCCCGGTATACGGACATCCGTAGTGCGCTCGGAAGATCGTGTGGCAAGATGCTGGCAGGTCATGAGTGACAGTCATGAGGCCCCGGCCGACTGTCCGGCAACCCTCCGTCCGTGGCGGGGTGCCCCGGGTGAAGACCAGGTCGTAGGCAGTGAGGTCTACGGCAAGCGCGGACCCCTCACCGCTCGCTGGAGCGGACACACCAGGGGTCCTGGTCGTTCGAGGGAGCCTTTCATGAGCAAGCGAATGCGATAGGGCGCCGAGCCCCACTTCCGCGTACCCCTTTCACCTCTCCTGTGCCGAGCCGCCGAGGCCTGCCCGCCCGCGGCCCGCACAGTGATCTCGCCTGCCTCTCAGGAGTTCGCCATGTCTGTCTCCACCGCTGCCGCCGACCGGTCCGTCCAGGCTGTCCAGTCCGTCGAGTCCGTCGAGACCGGGTGTCAGGACGTCTCCGGGTCCGGATCGCTGCCCGTGCTGGGCCGGGACGTCACCGTCCCGCTCGTGACCGGCGGCGAGGTCACCTACGCCGCGCTCGACTACGCCGCCAGCGCCCCCGCCCTCCAGCGGGTGTGGGACGACGTGGCCGCGTACGCCCCGTACTACGGGAGCGTGCACCGCGGGGCCGGGTACCTGTCCCAGCTCTCCACGGATCTCTTCGAGAACGCCCGCAGGACCGTCGCGGAGTTCCTCGACTGCCGGGACGACGGCGACCAGGTCGTCTTCACCCGGTCCACCACCGACTCGCTGAACCTCCTCGCCGCCGCCCTCCCCGCCGGCTGCCAGGTCTTCGTCTTCGAGACCGAGCACCACGCGTCGCTGCTGCCCTGGCGGGACGCCCGGGTCACCTATCTCGACGCCCCGCGCACCCCGGGCGAGGCCGTCGCCACGCTGGAGCGGGCCCTGGCCGAGCGCGACCCGCGGGGACCGGCGCTCGTGTGCGTCACGGGTGCCTCGAACGTCACCGGTGAGCTGTGGCCCGTACGGGAGCTGGCCGCCGCCGCCCATACCCACGGCGCCCGCATCGTGCTCGACGCCGCCCAGCTCGCGCCCCACCACCCGGTCTCCGTACGGGAGCTGGACGTGGACTGGGTCGCGTTCTCCGGGCACAAGCTGTACGCGCCGTTCGGGGCGGGTGTGCTGGCCGGACGCGCGGACTGGCTGACCGAGGCCGAGCCGTACCTCGCCGGCGGAGGCGCCTCGCGCAAGGTGACGCGGCGGGTCGACGGGGGTGTCGACGTCGAGTGGCACGAGAGCGCCGCACGGCACGAGGCCGGGTCGCCCAACGTCATCGGCGCCTACTCCATCGCCTCCGCCTGCAAGGCCCTCACCGAGGCCGGCTTCACCTCGCTGGTCGCCCGGGAGCGGCACCTGATCGACACCGTCCTCGCCGGTCTCGCCGAGGTGCCCGAGGTCCGCGTCCTGTCCCTCTTCGGCGACGACGCCCCGCGCGTCGGCGTCATCTCGTTCGTCGTCGAGGGCTGGAACAGCTCGCACTTCGCCGCCGCGCTCTCCGCCGAGTACGGCATCGGCGTCCGCGACGGCCTCTTCTGCGCCCACCCTCTCGTCCGTACGCTCCTCGGCAGCGACCCGCAGTCCCAGGGCGAGTGCGGAGCCCCCGAGGCCGCGCCCGGCGAGAAGTCCCTGAACGCCATCCGCGTCAGCTTCGGCGCCGGCACCCCCGACGAGCACGTGGAGCGTTTCGTACGGGCCGTGCGGGAACTGGTCCAGGACGGCGCCCGCTGGAACTACCGCACGCAGGACGGCCGCTGCGTCCCCACGGCCTGACGGCGGCCCACTCCTGAGGGGCGGTGTCCTGGGGCCGCTTCCGCAACAGCCCTAGTTGTCGCCGCCGATGGCGAACGCCGCCTCCAGGTCGTGCTGGGAGTAGGTGCGGAACGCCACATGCGTGTCCGTGCCCTCCACCCCCGGGATCTTGCTGATCATCCCGGGGATGACGTCGGCCAGGTCGTCGTGGGCCTTCACCCGCACCATGGCGATCAGGTCGTACGTCCCGGTCACGGAGAAGACCTCGCTGACGCTCTCCAGCGCCGCGACCGACTCGGCGATCTCGGGAATCCGGTCCACGCTGGTCTTGATGAGCACGATCGCGGTGATCACGGCTGGTTTTCTCCCTCGGGGGCCGGCGCTGGGGATTTCACTCTAGCCGGACGGCCGTACGCCACCCACGCGTAGAGGAACCCGGCGGAGAACCCCAGCAGGTGCGCCAGATAGGCGACCCCGGGCCCCTGGGACGCGCGGCCCGCGGCCAGCCACTGCAGGGACACCCAGAACGGCAGCACCACCCAGGCGGGAAACCGCAGCGGCAGGAAGAAGAGGAACGGGAAAAGACTGGTCACCCGGGCTTTGGGGAACAGGTAGAGGAACGCGCCGAGGACAGCGGAGATCGCCCCGGACGCGCCGACGAGGGTCCCTGACGAGTCGGCGTGGACCACCGCGTAGCCGAACAGGGCGAGATAGCCGCAGCCCAGGTAGAAGAGGGCGAAGCGGACGTGGCCCATCCGCTCCTCGGCCATCGCCCCGAAGACATAGAGGAAGAGCATGTTCCCCAGAAGATGCAGCCAGCTGCCGTGCACGAAGAGCGCGGTGGCGGGGGTGACGGCGGCCCGCAGTGATCCCTCGAACAGTTCGACGGGCACCACGCCCCACTGTTCGAAATAGGCCCGCTGCGCGGAAAGCAGCCGGTCACCGGTGCCGTACGCGGGACTGAGCCCCGCCGCAGGGCTGATCACGAAGACCGCGCAGCACAGGGCGATCAGCCCGTAGGTCACCGGAGCGGGGTGATGCCGGAGGGCCCTGACCGTCCTGGCCGCCCTGTCGAGGGGGCGACCCCAGTTGGCGAGCATGAGCAGAGCATGACGTAACGGGACCAAGTCGCGCAGATCGCCTCGCCGCTCCAGGTGGACGGGCGTCGAGTACCCGCCAGGCCGTAGGGTTACGAGCCACACGCTCCAGGGAATCTGGTGCGGCACGGAGATTCAGGAAAGAGAGCGACTGCCACGATGACGGTTCCCCTTCCGACTGCCGAGACCCGGTGGCGCTGCACGCTCTGCGGCAACCTCACGCGCTTCGACGTGACGCGTTCGTCGAAGGTCGTCGAGTACGTGCATCTGGACCTGGCCGGGGAACCGAAGGTCGAGGAGAGCAAAGTGGTCAGTGAGACCATCGAGTCCGTGCGCTGTCGCTGGTGCAACGCGGTGGATCAGGTGGAACTGGTGGACAGGCCGGGCGCCGGCTCCTGACGGGAGCGGGCCCCGCACGGACGAGGGGTGAAGGATGGTGGAGGCCACAGGCGGGGAGCCGGACGACGGCGACGCCGAGGTGCTCGACCGTCCGCTGCCCGACGGCGTGCGCCGCAGGGTCGTGCAGATCGTCTCCGACGGCTTCGGCGGGCTGACCGTGGGCGAACTGCCCACGCAGCTGAGACAGTACGCCCGGTTCGCCCCCAACCGCCGTGCCAAGTTCGCGGGTACCGCGATGGCCGCGGCCATGGAGACCGACCCGCTTTTCAGACAGCGCATCGCCGAGAAGCTCAGGGACGCCCAGCCCGAGCTGGCCGGCGCTCTCGACTCGGGCTCACCGCCCCCGGCCGCGGACCCGCTGGACGTGGCGGCCGCGGCCTATGTGCTGCGCCCCCCCGGCTGGGTGAAACTGGTCACCGCCGCGGGCGAGGAGGCCCTGCGCGCGGACGCGGAGCGCGCCGACGAGGAGAGCCGCGCCGAGCTGGAGCGGCTGCGCGGGGAGCTCGCCGAGGCCCGTGGCCAGACCCGGGCCGAGACGGAGCGGCTGCGGACCGAGCTCGACGCGGCGAAGAAGGAAGCCGAATCGCTTCACCGCAAGCTGCGCGGCGCCCTCAGTGACGTCAAGCGCGGCGAGGCCGCGCTGCGCAAGCTGCGCGGCGAGATGGACGCCGTGCGCGGCGAGGCGCAGGTCCAGTTGTCGGCCGCCGAGAGCGAGGCCCGGCGGCTCAAGCAGCGGCTCGGCGAGGTCGAGGGCTCCCTGGAGGCCACCCGCCGCGCGGCCCGCGAAGGCCGCAGCGTCGAGGACATGCGCGTACGACTGCTCCTGGACACCGTGCTCGACGCGGCACAGGGGCTGCGGCGTGAACTCGCCCTGCCGCCGGTGTCGGTGCGGCCCGCGGAGACCGTGGACGCGGTCGAGCCGGGCCGGATGACGCCCAAGGACATCGCGGCCCGTGCCCTGTCCGAGCACGATCCCGCCGTCCTCGACCAGTTGCTGGCGCTGCCGCAGGCGCATCTGGTCGTCGACGGCTACAACGTCACCAAGACCGGCTATCCCCAGATGCCGCTGGAGAAACAGCGGCTGCGGCTCCTCGGCCAGCTCTCGCAGCTCGCCGCGCAGTCCGGCGCCGAGGTCACCTGTGTCTTCGACGGGGCCGAGCTGGCCGCCCCGGTGCTCCTCGCGCCGCCGCGCGGGGTGCGGGTGCTGTTCTCCAAGGCGGGCATCACGGCGGACGAGTTGATCCGTCAGCTGGTGCGCGCGGAGCCGCCGGGGCGGCCCGTCATCGTCGTCTCGACCGACCGCGAGGTGGCCGACGGCGTGGCCGCCGCGGGCGCTCGGCCGGTGGCCTCCGTGGTGCTGCTCAAGCGCTTTTCGAGGGGTTGAACCCGCCGTTCGCGGGCAGCCTCGTCACTTGGGTGGTCCGCGGTCGCCCTTCTGTCCCGTACGCCTCATACGCGACGGACGCACCAAGAGCAACAGATGCTCGCCTTGCCCCGATTGGCGAAACCTTCACGCCACGTAGGGTCAATCGATCGTTACTGCACGTGAGTTGATTGTAAAGAATGCGATCGGTGAGCGAGATTTTCCTCAAGAGGATTTGAACTGATCACAGGGTGGTCACTAGGGTCAGGCCTCGAACCTTCGCTCGGGTGATCACTCAATGGGAGTGACGGTGAAGGGGCACCGCCAACCGGCGTCTTCGGTGGGCGGCTGAGGTAATGAAGGAGCTCGCCTCCGTGGCGTCCCACCGTCGACCGAAGCAGCCGAGCCGCACCCGGGTGACCGTGCTCACCACTGCCGCCGCTGCAGCCGTTGCCCTCAGTGCGCAGGCGGCCAACGCCGCCCCCAGCGAGAAGCCCGGCAAGGACGAGGTCAAGGCCAAGGTCGACAAGCTCTACGAAGAGGTCGAGCTCGCCACCGACAAGGCCAACGGCGCCGAGGAGAAGCAGGAGAAGCTGGAGAAGGAGATCGACACTCTCCAGGACCAGGTCGCCCGCGGCCAGGACGATCTCAACGCCATGCGTGACGGCCTCGGCCTGATGGCCAGCTCCCAGTACCGGACGGGTGCCATCGACCCCTCCGTGCAGCTCTTCCTCTCCGCGGACCCGGACGACTACCTCGACAAGGCGTCCACGATCGACCAGCTCAGCTCTCAGCAGGTCGAGGCGCTGAAGAAGGTCCAGGACAAGCAGCGGGTCCTCGCCCAGCAGCGCGAGGAGGCGGCCGGCAAGCTCAAGGAGCTCTCCGACACCCGCAAGACCCTGGGCAAGAAGAAGAAGGAAGTCCAGACCAAGCTCGCCGACGCGCAGAAGCTGCTCAACAGCCTCACCGCCAAGGAGAAGGCGGACATCGCCGCCGCCGACCAGCGTGCCAGCCGTTCCGCCGGTGACCGCATCGATCTCGGCAACGAGGTCGCGGGCTCCAACTACGGCGCCGCCGCCCTCGCCGCCGCGCGCAGCCAGATGGGCAAGCCGTACGTCTCCGGCGGCAGCGGCCCCAACTCGTACGACTGCTCAGGTCTGACGCAGTGGGCCTACGGTCAGGCCGGTGTGTCGATATCCCGGACCACCTACACGCAGCAGAACGACGGCGCGAAGATCGGCCGCGACGCGCTCAAGCCCGGCGACCTGGTCTTCTTCAACAGCCTGGCGCACGTCGGCCTGTACGCCGGCAACGGTGTGGTCCTGCACGCCCCGAAGCCGGGCGCCGTGGTCCGCCTCGAGTCGATGAGCACGATCGGCTCCTTCCAGTTCGGCGTCCGCGTCTGACCGCTGTCCGCTGACCCTTTCCGGCCGGGCCCTGGCGCCCGGTCCGAGTCCGTCGCCCGATCTGGCCTCGCCGCCCGGTCGGGCTTCGTCGTTCGCGACCGGCCGCCGCGCCGCCCGAACGGGCGAATTCCGGTGACTGTCGCTGACCCCTCGCCCCGCCGATGACCTGCGTCTGAGGCGGGGCGTCACGTTGTGTGCCCGCGAGGGTCTTTGGCCACTGTGTAGTCGCACGGCTACTGTCTGCCGCGATTCCCTCAACTCCGGGGGTTCGTCAGCGGAAGGGAGTGCGGCTTCCTGTGGGGTCCCATCGCCGCCTTGCACCGTCCGGCTTCGACCGGGGCGCCCGAGGCGCCACCCTCTGCGTTCTGACCGCCGCGGCCGCGGCCCTCGGCGTCCTGCCGGCCGGCGCCGCACCGCACGACGACACCCGTGGCGAGGTGGACCGGCTGTACGAGGAGGCCGAGCACGCCACCGAGTCGTACAACAAGGCCGACGAGCGCGCCGACGCCCTGCACGAGCAGGTCGGCAGGGCCCAGGACCGGATCGCCCGGCAGCAGGAACGCGTCAACACCATGCGGGACGCGCTCGGTTCGCTCGCCGGGGCCCAGTACCGCTCCGGCGGCCTCGATCCCGCGCTGGCGCTGATGTTCGCCGACGACCCGGACGAGTACCTCGACAAGGCGGCCGCGCTCGACCGGATCGGCGCCCGCCAGGCCGGTGAACTCAGGGATCTCCAGCGCGTCATGCGCGACCTCGCCCAGGAACGCGAGGAGACGACCCGCAAACTCACCGAGCTGAACAGGAGCAAGCAGGCCGTCGCCCGGCACAAACGCACCGTCGAGCGGAAACTGGCCAAGGCGCGCCACCTGCTCAACTCGATGCCGGACGGCGACCGCGCCGCCTACGACCGGGCTTCCCGCTCCGGCCGGGCCCCCGACCTCACCGGCGCCGTCCCGTCCTCGGGGCGCGCGGCGGCCGCCGTCGCCGCGGCCCGCTCCGTCCTGGGCCGCCCGTACATCTGGGGGGCCAACGGACCCACCGGCTTCGACTGTTCGGGCCTCACCCAGTGGTCGTACGCGCAGGCCGGTGTCGGTCTGCCGCGCACCTCGCAGGCCCAGGCGCACGCCGGGCGCCAGGTGCCGCTCTCGCAGGCGCAGCCCGGTGACATCGTCACCTACCGGTCCGACGCCAGCCATGTGGCGATGTACATGGGCAACGGCCAGGTGATCCACGCACCCCACCCGGGTGCCCCCGTGCGCTACGACCCCGTGGGCATGATGCCGGTCTCCGCCGTGACGCGCCCCTGACGCGCCCCTCACCCCACGGACCGGGCGCCGATACGATCAGGATCGTGGCTGGTCGTGGACGTGCGCCGAAGTGGATGGTGGGGCTGCTGCTGGCCGGGACAGCCGGTACGGCCTGCCTGGTCGGCTGTGGCGGTTCCCCGCGGGCCGACGCCGCGTCCGCGGACGTCCAGCGCGTACTGGACCGGCGGGCGGCCGCGGTGCGCGACGGGAACGAGAAGGCCTTCGTGGCGACGGCGGCGCCGGGTTCCGTGGCCGCCGGTGAGCCGGCCGAGGCGCGTACCGAGTTCAGGAACCTGCGGGCGGTCCCGCTGACCGACTGGTCGTACCGGGTGACCGGTCTGCGCCGCTCGGGCGGGAGCGCCACGGCCGACGTGGACCTGCGCTACCGCATGGACGGCTACGACCGGGCGCCCGTCGTGACCGCCCGCACGCTGCGCCTCACCCGCTCCGAGGGACGCTGGTACGTGACCGGCGACCGGCCGGCCCGTGACGCCGGCCATCAGTTGTGGGACCAGGGGGCCGTGGTGGCCGTGCGCGGCGAGCACAGCCTCGTCCTGGGGGTGGGGCAGTCCCGTGGCGCGCTGCGCGGTTACGCGGGCCTGGCCGACCGCGCGGTACCCGCGGTGCGGGAGGTCTGGGGAGAGGAGTGGCCGGGGCAGGTCGTCGTCCTCGTACCGAAGTCGCTGGAGGACATGGCGCAGCTGCTGGGGGCGCCCGCGTCCGGGTACCGGGGGATCGCGGCGGTCACCACGGGGGAGGCGGGCGGTTCGGGGAGCGCGCCCGCCGACCGGATCATCGTGAACCCCGACGCGTACGGGGTGCTGGGTTCCTTCGGCCGGCAGGTCGTGCTCACGCACGAGACGACCCATGTGGCGACCCGTGCCGCGACCTCGGCGTCGACCCCGCTGTGGCTGTCGGAGGGGTACGCGGACTGGGTCGGCTACCGGGGCACCGACCGCTCGGCGACCCAGGTCGCGCCCGAGCTGACGAGGGCGGCGGTCGACGGGCGCGCCCCCGCCGAGCTGCCCGCCGACGGGGACTTCGGGTTCGGCGGGGACGCGGGGAAGCTGGCGCGGGCGTACGAGAGCGGGTGGCTGGCCTGCCGGATGATCGCCGAGCGGTGGGGCGAGGCGCGGCTGGGCGAGTTCTACCGGGCCGTGGGCGCGCACGAGAAGCGGGCGGGAGCGGTGGAGACGGGGCTGCGGGAGGTCCTGGACACGTCCGTGGCGGAGTTCACCCGGCAGTGGCGGGCCTATGTGCGGGAGCAGTTGGTGTGAGGTCCGGAGGGCGGGCGTCGGAGGGGCGGGGCGCGGTGGGTCGAACGGGACGGGGCCGAGGGTCAGCGGGTCAGTGATTCCTCGTCGGCGGGCTTCGCCCAGCTGGGCCCCTGCCGGGGGAGCACGGTCCGGTACGACACGGTGTCGCGCCACAGGAGCACGCCCGCGGTGACGCTCGCGGCGACCAGCAGGCCGTTGCGCACGACGAGCAGCGTGATGCCGAGGCCGTCGCTGCCGACGACGTGCGCGAAATGGACGGGGAACTCCAGGACGGTGAAGAAACTCGCCGCCAGCACCATCCCCGCCGGCAGGCCCATCCGGCTGCCGCGGAAGACCAGGCACACGGCGGCCAGACCGACCAGCCACACCAGGTACTGCGGGCTGATGACCCGGCTCGTCGTGACGAACAGGAGCACCGCCACGAACGCGGCGTCCGCGACCGTGTGCACCAGGAACCGCCTCGCGCACAGCCGCCACAGGAGCAGCCAGCCGAACGCGAGCCCGGTCAGCATCAGCGCCACCGTGCTGACCACGTCGACGTACGGGCCGAGGAATTCCACCGAGCCGTAGTTGAGCAGCACCTGGCCCTGCCAGCCGTGGTGCCGGGCGATGTGGAAGACCAGCGAGCCGAGGGACTCGACCTCGGTCCCGCGGTCGCGCTGGAAGGTCAGGAACGCGAACGCGCCCGGCATCGACACGGCGAACACCAGCGCGATGCCGGCCGCCGCGGCCACCGCGGCGCCCCAGGCCCTGCGCCCGGTCGTCCCCACGAGGAGCAGCAGCGGCCACACCTTCAGCATCGCCCCGAACGCGGCGAGCGCGCCCATGGCCCTCGGGTGCCGGACGCCCGCGAGGACCGCGGCCACGGCGACGGCGGTCACCATCACGTCGTACCGCGAGTACACCGTCGGGCCGAGCAGCGGCACGCCCACCACCCACACCCAGACACCGCGCAGCGACCTCTCGCCGGGGCGCCGGCCCGCGTACAGGAGCAGCCCGAAGGCGACCAGGTCGGCGGCGAAGGCGAGGACGAAGAACGCCTCCGTGTAGGCGAGGAACGGCAGCACCGCGGGGGAGAGGACGGCGAGGGCGGCGGCCGGCGGGTACTGCCAGGTGACGTCGTCCAGCGGGAACGTGCCGGTGCGCAGGACCTCGTACCAGTTCTGGTAGGTCACCGAGACGTCGCTCGTGACGTCGGGTCCCGGGAAGACGAACACCTTGAAGACGAAGAGCAGCAGGAGAAGTCTCGTCAGGCCCCAGGTCACCAGCACCAGGTACGGGAACCTCTGACCTTTGGCTCCCGCCATGCACCTGCCTCTTTCCGTACGGATCCCGCGCGCCGCGGGTGCCTCGGTCGCGCGGCCGGCCCCGGCTGTGAGGGGCGGGTTCGGTACTGTCGTCGGCGATGGACAAGACGCTGATCGTGACCAACGACTTTCCGCCGAGACCGGGCGGTATCCAGGCCTTCCTGCACAACATGGCGCTGCGGCTGGACCCCGAGCGGCTCGTCGTCTACGCCTCCACGTGGAAGCGGGGCCGGGAAGGAGCCGAGGCCACAGCCGCCTTCGACGCCGAACAGCCCTTCGTCATCGTACGCGACCGAACTACCATGCTGTTGCCCACTCCAGGGGTCTCCCGACGGGCCGTCGGGCTGCTGCGGGAGCACGGCTGCCGCTCGGTGTGGTTCGGCGCGGCGGCACCGCTGGGGCTGCTGGCGCCGGCGTTGCGCAAGGCGGGCGCGGAGCGTCTGGTGGCCACCACGCACGGCCATGAGGCGGGGTGGGCGCAGTTGCCGGCCGCGCGCCAGCTGCTGGGCAGGATCGGCGAGGCGACGGACACGGTCACGTACCTCGGTGAGTACACGCGCTCCCGGATCGCCACCGCGCTGAGCCCCGAGGCGGCCGGGCGGATGGTGCAACTGCCGCCGGGGGTGGACGAGAAGACCTTCCACCCGGGCTCGGGAGGGGACGAGGTCAGGGCCCGGCTGGGCCTGACGGACCGGCCGGTCGTGGTGTGCGTCTCCCGGCTGGTCCCGCGCAAGGGGCAGGACACGCTCATCCTCGCCATGCCGCGGATCCTGGCGCGTGAGCCGGAGGCGGTGCTGCTGATCGTCGGGGGCGGGCCGTACGAGAAGGAGTTGCGCCGGCTCGCGCGGGAGACCGGGGTCGCGGGGTCGGTGCGTTTCACCGGGGCGGTGCCGTGGGCGGAGCTGCCGGCCCACTACGGCGCGGGGGACGTCTTCGCGATGCCGTGCCGTACGCGGCGTGGGGGGCTGGACGTGGAGGGGCTCGGGATCGTCTACCTGGAGGCTTCCGCGACGGGGCTTCCGGTGGTCGCCGGGGACTCGGGGGGTGCGCCGGACGCGGTGCTGGACGGGGAGACGGGGTGGGTGGTGCGTGGCGGCTCCGCCGAGGGCGCGGCCGACCGGATCGTGGCGTTGCTCGGTGACGGGGAGTTGCGGCGGCGGATGGGGGAGCGGGGGCGGGAGTGGGTGCAGGAGAAATGGCGCTGGGACCTACTGGCGAACGACCTCAAAGAACTCCTGTAGCCCCTGCGGGCCGCCGGGGTGTCCGAGGCTCGTACGTCCGGTGACCGCCGTCAGTGGCTGAGCGCGCAGTTCCCCGCGCCCCTGCAAGCGGGGCTGCGCCCCGGCTTTCGGCCTTTAGGGGCGCGGGGAACGGCGCGACAAGCCACAACGGTGGGACGGCCGAAGGTTTTTTAGGGGCGCGGGGAACTGCGCGCTCAGCCACGACGGCGGGTCAGGCGAAGGTCTTAGGGGCGCGGGGAACTGCGCGGTCGCACGGTGGGTTCGCGGCCTCAGCGCTGGTAGATCGCTTCGATCTCGTCGGCGTAGTCCTTCGCCACCACGTTCCGCTTCAGCTTCAGCGACGGCGTGAGATGCCCCGACTCCTCCGTGAACTGGTGCGACAGCACACGGAACTTCCGTACCGACTCCGCCTTCGACACCGCCGCGTTGCCGTCGTCCACCGCACTCTGCACCGCCGCGAGCAGATCCGGGTCAAGACCGAGCGACGCCGCGGTCGAGCCGGCAGGCTTCCCGTGTTCGTCGGCCCAGCGGCCCAGGAACTCCTCGTCGATGGTGACCAGCGCGCCCACGAACGGCCGCCCGTCCCCGACCACCATGCACTCCGCGACCAGCGCGTGCGCGCGGATACGGTCCTCGATCACCGCCGGCGCGACGTTCTTGCCGCCCGCGGTGACGATGATCTCCTTCTTGCGGCCGGTGATCCGGAGGTAGCCGTCCTCGTCGAGCGTGCCGATGTCACCGGTGTGGAACCAGCCGTCGGCCAGCGCCTCCTCGGTCGCGCCGTCGTTGTTCCAGTACCCCTTGAACAGGTGCTCGCCGTGCAGCAGCACCTCACCGTCGTCGGCGATACGGACCACCGAGCCCGGCAGCGGCTGCCCGACCGTACCGATCTTCTGGCGGTCCCACGGGTTGAACGCGGTGGCCGCACAGGACTCGGTCAGCCCGTAGCCCTCAAGCACCGTGAAGCCGATACCCCGGAAGAAGTGGCCCAGCCGCTCACCCAGCGGCGCCCCGCCCGAGATCGCGTACTCGCCCTTGCCGCCGAGCACCGCGCGCAGCTTGCTGTAGACGAGCTTGTCGAATGTCTTGTGTTTGATCCGCAGGCCGATCGACGGGCCCGCCGGGGTGTCCAGCGCGCGGCTGTACGCGATCGCCGTGTCCGCCGCCTTGTCGAAGATCCTGCCCTTGCCGTCCGCCTGTGCCTTGGCCCGCGCCGAGTTGTAGACCTTCTCGAAGACGCGCGGCACACCGAGGATCAGCGTCGGCCGGAACGAGGCCAGTTCGTCGGTGAGGTTCTTGATGTCCGGGACCATGCCCAGCTTGATCGGCGCCATCATCGGCGCGACCTGCACGAGCCGTCCGAAGACGTGCGCGAGCGGAAGGAAGAGGAGCACCGAGCACTCGCCGGTACGGAACAGCGGCCGCAGCCGCTCCACGATGTTGCCGCACTCCGCGAAGAAACTGCGGTGGGTCAGCACACAGCCCTTGGGGCGCCCGGTCGTCCCGCTCGTGTAGACGATCGTCGCCGGATCGTCGGCCTTGGCGAGCGAGCTGCGCTCGTCGACCGCGGCGTCCGTGACGTCCTTGCCGGCCCGGCCGAGCTCGTCGACACCGCCGCCCTCGATCTGCCAGACGTGCTTGAGGTGCGGCAGCCGGTCGCGTACCGACTCGACGGCGGCCGCGTGCGCGTCCAGTTCGACGACGATCGCGATGGCCCCCGAGTCGCCGAGGATCCACTGCACCTGCTCCGGCGAGCTGGTCTCGTACACCGGCACGGTGACCGCGCCCGCGCTCCAGATCGCGAAGTCGAGCAGCGTCCACTCGTAACGCGTGCGGGACATCAGACCGACGCGGTCGCCCGGCTGCACCCCCGAGGCGATCAGGCCCTTGGCGGCCGCCTGCACCTCGGCGAGGAAAGCGGTGGCCGTGACGTCCGTCCAGGTACCGCCGACCTTGCGGGCGATGACCGCCACGTCAGGATGCTGCGCGGCGTTTCTGCGGACGATGTCGGTCAGATTGCCGTCCGCAGGGACCTCGTACAAAGCCGGAAGGCTGAACTCGCGCAAGACTGCTGCTCCTCATAGGGCGCCGGCGCCACGACTTCGTGTGATGCGACGGAGCGGTCCAAGGCTCGGGCAAGGTGCTCCGGGAGTCTGTTGGCGAAACCCTGAGCACGACCGGACTGCCCGGACGTTACCCGCCGGTACTGCCTCTACGACAGGGGAGCCGGAGAGATGTTCCCCGCGTCACACGTGTTGGCGTTCCTTCGCGCAGGGTAGTCCAACCCGTTACTGACTGGGTAGTAACCGCAGGTCCGCCCGCGTCTACACACGTTTGCTCCACAGGCATACCCTTGATCGCCATGGCAGGTACACAAGGCGGCGAAGGCGCCCACGGCCGCGACGGCGGCGACAACGGTGACATCCGGGAGACCCCGCGGACGAGGGTGCACGTCGTGAGCGACGTGCACGGCAACGTCCGTGACCTGGTCAGGGCGGGTTCGGGTGCCGATGCCCTGATCTGTCTGGGCGACCTGGTCCTGTTCATCGACTACGCCGACCACTCCCGCGGCATCTTCCCCGACCTCTTCGGCACCGAGAACACGGACCGCCTCGTGGAGCTGCGCACCGCCCGCAGATTCGAGGACGCGCGGGCCCTCGGCGCACGGCTGTGGGCCGGCGTCGACCGGGGCCCCGCCATAGAGAAGGCCGTACGGAAGCAGTACGCCGAACTCTTCGGGGCGTTCCCCACTCCGACGTACGCCACCTACGGCAACGTCGACATGCCGTCTCTCTGGCCGGAGTACGCAGGGCCGGGCACCACCGTGCTCGACGGACAGCGGGCCGAGATCGGCGGCCTGGTCTTCGGCTTCGTCGGCGGCGGACTGCGTACCCCCATGCGCACGCCGTACGAGATCAGCGACGAGGAGTACGCGGCGAAGATCGAGGCCGTCGGGGAGGTCGACGTGCTGTGCACGCACATCCCGCCCGAGGTGCCCGAGCTCGTCTACGACACGGTGGCGCGGCGCTTCGAGCGGGGCAGCCGGGCGCTCCTGGACGCGATCCGGCGCACCCGGCCGCGCTACTCGCTCTTCGGGCACGTCCATCAGCCGCTCGCCCGGCGGATGCGGATCGGGGCCACGGAGTGCGTGAACGTGGGGCACTTCGCCGGGACGGGGAAGCCCTGGGTCCTGGAGTGGTGAGGGCGGGCGGCGCCCACGTGGGCACTCGCGGGGGCACTCGCGCTCAGGGCGGGGCACCGGCGCCGGACGGGCCGGGGGGCGGCGGGCCCTCCACCGCGCGGTAGCCTTCACGCTGCACACACAGGCAGAAAGCGTTCGTATCCCGAAGAACCCCCTGTCCGGACCGCATCTGGAGGAGCCACGGCGATGGCGGAACACACCAGCTCGAGCATCACGATCGAGGCGGCACCGGCCGATGTCATGGCGGTCATCGCCGACTTCGCCCGCTACCCCGACTGGACGGGCGAGGTGAAGGAGGCGGAGGTGCTCGCGACGGACGAGAAGGGCCGCGCCGAGCAGGTACGTCTCGTCATGGACGCCGGCGCCATCAAGGACGACCAGACCCTGGGCTACACCTGGACCGGCGACCACGAGGTCTCCTGGACCCTGGTCAAGTCCCAGATGCTCCGCTCCCTGGACGGCTCGTACATCCTCAAGCCCGCGGGCCTGAGCGCCACCGAGGTCACGTACCGGCTCACCGTCGACGTCAAGATCCCGATGCTCGGCATGATCAAGCGCAAGGCGGAGAAGGTCATCATCGACCGCGCGCTGGCCGGGCTGAAGAAGCGCGTGGAGAGCGGCGCGGACCAGGGCACCGCGACGGGTACGGAGACGGGCGACAAGTAGGCGGCGCACAGGGGCCCGCCGACACCGCCGTCGCACCACGTACCGTTCACCTCCATGCGCACCATCCTGATCACCGGCCCCGGCGGCTCGGGCCGCACCACCGTCGCCGCGGCCACCGCGCTGGCGGCCGCCCGCCGGGGCACCCGCACGCTGGTGCTCTCCGCGGACCGCACCGACACCCTCGGGGCGGCCCTCGGCACCTCCACCGGCGGCACACCGGCCGAGGCCGCCCCCGGGCTCACCGCCTGGCGGCCGGACGCAGGCGAGAGCTTCCGCACCGGCCTCCTGGCCTTCCAGGAACAGGCCGCCACCGCCCTCGACCTGCTGGGCTCGGCCCGCCTCGACGGCGAAGAGCTCACCCCGCTGCCCGGCGCCGAGGAACTCGCCCTGCTGCACGCGCTGCGCGACGCGGCCGCGGCGGACACGTTCGACCTGCTGGTCGTCGACCTGCCGGCCGCCCCGCAGGCCCTCGCCCTGCTGGCCCTGCCCGAACAACTGCGCCGGTACCTGCGCCGCCTGCTGCCCGCCGAACGCCAGGCGGCCCGCGCCCTGCGCCCCATCCTCGGCCGCCTGGCCGGCGTCCCGATGCCGACGGACCGGCTGTA
Source organism: Streptomyces sp. CWNU-52B (assembly GCF_047444975.1). Lineage (NCBI taxonomy): Bacteria > Bacillati > Actinomycetota > Actinomycetes > Kitasatosporales > Streptomycetaceae > Streptomyces > Streptomyces sp. CWNU-52B. Next base: position 97,936 of record NZ_JBLFJV010000044.1, read on the forward strand.
CGAGACGGCGGCCCGCTGGGACGCCGGGCTGGCCGCGGTCCAGGGGGCCGTCGAGGATCCCGCCACGACCGTACGACTGGTCGCCGAGCCGGGCCCGGCCGGCACCGACGCCGTACGCTCGGCCGTCACCGGCCTCGCCCTGCGCGGTCTGCGCGTGGACGCCCTGATCGGCAACCGGGTCCTGCCCGACGCGTCCCCCGACACCTGGCTGGCCGGACTCGCCGTCCAGCAGCGCAAGTCCCTCGACGAGTGGCGGGACGAGTACCGGGCCGAGCGGGGCGACGGCGGGGACGACGGGCGGGGGCGGACGTACGACGTGTACGAGGTCCCGCACCTCGGCCGTGACCCGCGCGGCGCCGAGGACCTCACCGCGCTACCCGTGCCGGTGCCCGCCCCGGGCGACACTCCCGGGCCGGTCGAATGGCCCGTGGACGACCGGCTCGCCGACGACGGCGTGCTCGTCTGGCACATCCCGCTCCCCGGCGCGATACGCGAGGAACTCGACCTGGTGCGGCGCGGGGACGAACTCCTCGTCACCGTCGGACCGTTCCGCCGGATCGTCCCGCTCCCCTCCGCGCTGCGCCGCTGCGCCGTGGACGGCGCCTCCCTGCGCGAGGGCGAACTACGGGTCCGGTTCGTGCCCGACCCGGATCTGTGGCCGCGGACACGGTGAACGGCCTCACCCGTTCGGGTAACGTCGAGAGACACAGAGCCGATGCTTGGAGTCCGCCATGAGCGATGAGCACCCCGTGTCCGACGCAGGGGAGGACGCGCTCGGCACGGTGCACGACGAGGAGCGCGACGAGGTCCGGGCCACCGACGACGACGCCTGGGCCAAGGCGTGCGCCGAGGACCTCGCCGCGGAGAAGGCCCGCCGCCGGGCCCGGTACGGCCAGCCGCCCGGCTCGGCCGCCGAGGAACTGCGCAAACTCGTCGACGCCGTCACCGACAAGCTGTCCGCACTGCAGTCGCCGCTGCTCGGCGCGGTCGCGGGCGGCGCCGCCCAGCAGGTGGTGAACCAGGTCGTGCAGCAGGCCAAGGCCGCCGTCGAGCCCGTCATCGAGCGCAACCCCGACGTGTTCGACCATCTGGCGAGCGCCGGCTCCGAACTGCTCGCCGCGTACCGCTCCGCCGTCGAGGCGCAGGAGCGGCGCTGGACGACCCGCGACACCGCCGCGCGACCCCGTGACGAGGGCACCGGGAGCGGTGAACACATCGACCTCGACTGAAGCCGCTCGGGTACGGTTGGCCGTAGCGGGGCTCGACCGAAACTGAGGGATTCATGGGACTCACCATCGGCGTCGACATCGGCGGCACGAAGATCGCGGCCGGGGTGGTCGACGAGGAAGGCAACATCCTCTCGACCTTCAAGGTGCCGACCCCCACGACGCCGCAGGCGATCGTGGACGCGATCGCCGCGGCCGTCGAAGGTGCCAGGGCAGGGCACGAGATCGTCGGCGTGGGGATCGGGGCCGCCGGGTACGTCAACAGGCAGCGCTCGACGGTCTATTTCGCGCCGAACATCGACTGGCGGCAGGAGCCTCTGAAGGAAGAGGTGGAGGGCCGGGTGGGCCTGCCGGTCGTCGTCGAGAACGACGCGAACGCGGCTGCCTGGGGGGAGTACAAGTTCGGCGCGGGCAAGGGCCACCGCAACGTCATCTGCATCACGCTCGGCACGGGCCTGGGCGGCGGCATCATCATCGGCAACAAGCTGCGCCGCGGACACTTCGGCGTCGCCGCCGAGTTCGGACACATCCGGATGGTCCCGGACGGCCTGCTGTGCGGCTGCGGCTCCCAGGGCTGCTGGGAGCAGTACGCGTCCGGGCGGGCCCTGGTGAGGTACGCGAAGCAGCGGGCGAACGCGACACCTGAGAACGCGGAGATCCTGCTGTCGCTGGGCGACGGCTCGCCCGACGGCATCGAGGGCAAGCACATCTCGATGGCCGCGCGGCAGGGCGACCCGGTGGCGGTGGACTCCTACCGCGAGCTGGCCCGCTGGGCGGGCGCCGGGCTCGCGGACCTCGCGTCGCTCTTCGACCCGTCCGCGTTCATCGTCGGCGGGGGGCTCTCGGACGAGGGGGAGCTGGTCCTCGACCCGATCCGCAAGTCGTACAAGCGGTGGCTGGTGGGAGGGAACTGGCGGCCGGTCGCTGATGTGATCGCCGCGCAGTTGGGGAACGAGGCGGGGTTGGTCGGCGCGGCGGACCTGGCGCGGGAACCGGACCCGATCATGTAGCGCCCCGGCCCCCACCGCGCCCGCCTGCGGCCCGGTGGGGGCCGATCGCGCCGTTCCCCGCGCCCCTGAAGACTTCGGCTGTCCCGGCGTCGTGGTTGCTCGCGCCGTTCCCCGCGCCCCTGAAGAGCAGGCCCCTGAGGCTTTCGGCTGCCCCCACCGGCCCGCGGGCGAAACGCGGTCGGCGTATATCTTGATCACATGCCGACCAGCCCCACAGCCAGTCCGCTGCCCAGTTCCCGGACCGAGTCCGACGGTTCGGCCGTGGTCCGGGTGCTCAGTTACAACGTCCGCTCCCTGCGGGACGACACCGCCGCACTCGCCCGCGTCATCACCGCCTGCGAACCGGACCTGGTCCTCGTCCAGGAAGCCCCCCGCTTCTTCCGCTGGCGCAAGAAGCTGGCCCGCCTCGCCGCCGCCTCGGGGCAGGTCCTCCTGTCCGGCGGCGGCACGGCGTCCGGCCCCGCCCTCCTCTGCTCCCTGCGCGCCACGGTCGAGCGCACCGAGGACGTGCTGCTCCCCCTCACCCCCGGCCTGCACCGCCGCGGCTTCGCCACCGCCGTCGTACGGTTCGGCGGCGCCCGGGTCGGCGTACTGAGCTGTCACCTCTCGCTCCAGAAGGACGAGCGGTACGCACAGGGCGGCCTGCTCCTCGACCACCTCGCCGCGCTGGACACCCCGCACGCCGTCGCCGGCGGTGACCTCAACGAGCGCCCGAACGGCCGTACCTTCACCCGCCTCGCGGCACAGCTTCAGGACGGCTGGGCGGTGTCCCCCTGGGGCGAGGAGTACACCTCCACCCCCAGCGACCCCCGGCAACGTATCGACGCGCTCTTCGCGACCGCGGGCGTGGAGGTCCTGGCCTGCGGCGTACCCGTGGGCCACCCGGGGGTGACCGAGGCGGACCTGAGGGCGGCCACGGACCACCTCCCGGTCCTGGCCGCCCTCAGGATCCCGGCCGCCTGAGCCACCGGCAGCCCTCGTCAGACCACCGCGCCGCGCCCCGGGTCGTCCTCGTCCTCCTCGTCGCCGCGCATCCGCCCGACCAGCGTGGCGAACCCGCCGAGGAACCCGCCGATGCCGAGCGTGGCGAGCCACCACGTCATCTCCCAGCCGAGCAGGACCGCGAGCAGGAGCAGGATCGGGCCGCCGATCACGCCCAGCCAGGCGAACCTGGCCGTCGCGTCCGAGGCGGGCAGCGGAGGCGGCTCGGGCGGTACGAAGTGGCCCTCGTCGTCCCCGTCGAAGTCCTCCTCGGCCGGTTCGGGCGTCGTGTAGTCGCGGGGACCCGCAACGCCGGGCGCGAACGCCACCGAGCTGCCGAGCGGCTTCTCGGCGCCGGACTCGGAACCCGTCTCGGACTCCGGGTCCGTGGTGTCCGTACCGCCCTTCTGCTCCTCGGCGCCCTTGGTGCCCGTGGGCGTCGCGGCGGTCTTCGTGTCGGAGTCCCCAGGGCCGCCGGAGCCGCCGCCGGCGTCGTTCGTCTCGGGCTCCAGGAGCGCCAGGTCCTCCACCGACTTGAACGGCTTGGCACCGGGCGGGTCCGGCGGTTCGTCGCCGTACCCCGCCACGATGGCCTCCCACGCCGCCGTCTCGTCGAACGAGGGGCCCTGTTCCCCGCCGGGCGGCGCGTCCTTCTCGTCCGGCTCGCGGTCCGCGTCGTGCTCAGCCACCAGTGGCCGTCCCTTCCTGCTGACCTGCCTGACCCGCGCCTGCCTCCTTGCCGGCACCGGGTGCGAGCCGGGAGACGAAAGCGAAGCTCTCCTCGAAGATCCGGTCCGCGTCGTGGTCCAACGTCGCGACGTGGTAGCTCTGTTCCAGAAGTATCTCCGTCACATCCACGGACGACACCCGGCTGAGGACACGAGCGGAATCCGCGGGCGGCACGACATGGTCCTGCGGGCTGTGCAGGAGCAGTAGCGGCTGGGTCACCTGCGGCAGTTCGCCGTCGAGCAACTGGTAGAAGGTGCGCATCGAGTGGGCCGCGTGCAGCGGCACCTTGTCGTAGCCGATCTCGACGCCGCCCTCCTTGGCGATGTCGCTGGTGATGCCGTCCACCGTCCTGACGAAGTGACGGATCACCGGCAGGGCGTACGCCGCGAGGCCGTGCACCTTGTTCGCCGGATTGACGACCACGAGGCCGCTGACCTCGTCCCCGTGCTTCGCGGCGAGCCGCAGGGCGAGCGCGCCGCCCATGGAGAGGCCGAGGACGAAGACCTGGGTACAGCGCTCGCGCAGGGCGCGCAGCTCACGGTCCACTTCCGCGTACCAGTCCTGCCAGCCGGTGAGCTGCATGTCCTCCCAGCGGGTGCCGTGTCCGGGCAGCAGGGGCAGCGCGACGGTCAGCCCGCGCTCGGCCAGGTACTCCGCCCAGGGGCGCAGTGACTGCGGGGAACCGGTGAAGCCGTGGCAGAGGAGGACCCCGACCTCTCCGCCCTCGTGGTGGAACGGCTCAGCTCCGGGAAGGACCGGCACCTTCGGTCTCCTGTTCGTTCAGGGGCGACGCGATGATCACCCGAGGCCCGACACGATGATCACCCCGAAGCTTCGAGGCGTACTTCACCGTACGCGACGGCACTGACACCGACCAGGGCCGTCGGGCCCATTGGCAGTGCCCCGGGTTATGGTCTGATCGACAGATACGGGAGGCACTCGGGTGATCTACGGCGCAATGAAGTTTTCCGTCGGAGGGCCGCTGAAGCTCGCCTTCAGGCCCTGGGTGGAAGGCCTGGAGAACATTCCCGCCGAGGGCCCGGCCATCCTGGCGAGCAATCATCTGTCGTTCTCCGACTCGTTCTTCCTGCCGGCGGTCCTCGACCGCAAAGTGACCTTCATCGCGAAGGCCGAGTACTTCACCACGCCGGGCGTCAAGGGCCGGATGACGGCGGCCTTCTTCAAAGGGGTCGGCCAGCTGCCCGTGGACCGCTCCGGAGGACGCGGCGCGGGCCAGGCGGCGGTCAAGAGCGGTATCGACGTGCTTGAGCGCGGCGAGCTGTTCGGCATCTACCCGGAGGGCACCCGGTCGCCCGACGGCCGTCTCTACCGGGGCAAGCCCGGCGGCCTCGCGCGCGTGGCCCTGGCCAGCGGGGCGCCCGTCGTCCCGGTCGCCATGATCGACACCGAGAAGATCCAGCCGCCCGGCAAGGTGATGCCCAAGCTGATGCGTCCGGGCATCCGGATCGGCAGGCCGCTGGACTTCAGCCGCTACAGCGGCATGGAGCACGACCGTTTCGTCCTGCGCGCGGTGACCGACGAGGTCATGTACGAGATCATGAAGCTCTCCGGGCAGGAGTACGTCGACATCTACGCGACGGCCGCCAAGCGGCGGATCGCGGACGAGGCGAAGGCACAGAAGCAGGCGCAGAAGGAAGCCGAGCAGACCGGCTCCTAGACGCGGCCGTCGGGGGATGGGGTAGTGGGGGACATGGCCAAGCGCGAGCGAGTCATGAGGATGTCGGTCGAACAGCCGCTGTGGCGCGCGCTCACCGGGTACCGCGTCCTGACGCTGTTCTACGCGATCGGTCTCTTCGTCACGCACTACGACAAGTTCGTACGTCCCGAAGTGGCCGTCGGATACTTCCTGGTGCTCTTCGTGTGGACCTTCGCGACGCTGCCCAAGGTGGCGAGCGCGGCGGGCTGCACCAAGCGCTTCCTCGCGGCCGACCTGACCATCGCCCTCACCGGCATCCTGCTCACCCCGGTCGCGGACGCCCACGAGCGGATCGTGGCGGGCGGCCCGACCCTCCCGTCGATATGGACCGCGGGCTCCGTGCTGGCGTTCGCGATCAAGGGCGGCTGGCGCTGGGCGGCCTTCGCCTCGGCGCTCGTCGGGGTCGCCAACGTCGTACAGCGCGGCGCCCTCAGCCAGGACACCCTCCACAACGTGGTCCTGGTCTGGGTCTCCTCCATCGCCATCGGGTACGTGGTCGAGGTCGCCCGCGCCTCCGAGCGCACCCTGGCCCGCGCCCTGGAGATCGAGGCGGCGACGCGCGAGCGCGAGCGGCTGGCCCGGGACATCCACGACGGTGTCCTCCAGGTGCTCGCCATGGTGCAGCGGCGCGGTTCCGCCATCGGCGGCGAGGCCGCGGACCTGGGGCGCCTCGCGGGCGAGCAGGAGGTGGCGCTGCGCACCCTGGTCTCCGGCGGGCTCGTATCCGTCTCGCGGGTGTCGGAGGACGAGGCCGAGGGCGCCGTCGTACGCACGGTGGACGAGCCCGACCCGCAGGACGACCTGGCCCCCCGCGACCTGCGCCCGCTGCTCGCCCCGTACGCCACCGCGAAGGTGACGCTCTCCGAGCCGGGCGCCCCGGTGCCGCTCGTGGCCGGAGCCGCCAGGGAACTGGCCGCCGCCGTCGGGGCCGCCCTGGACAATGTGGACCGCCACGCGGGCGAGGGCGCGCGGGCGTGGATCCTGGTCGAGGACGAACCGGACGCGGTGATCGTGACGGTGCGCGACGACGGCCCCGGCATCCCCGAGGGGCGGCTCGCCCAGGCAGAGGGGGAGGGGCGGCTCGGTGTGGCCCTGTCGATCCGCGGCCGGCTGCGCGAGATCGGGGGCACGGCCGAGGTGATCTCGGTTCCGGGGCAGGGCACGGAAGTCGAACTGAAAGTACCGAAGGCGGCGAACGCATGACCGAGCGACAGGACCCGACCATCAGGGTCATGGTGGTCGACGACCATCCCATGTGGCGCGACGCGGTGGCGCGCGACCTGGCCGAGTCCGGGTTCGACGTGGTCGCGACCGCGGGCGACGGCGAACAGGCGGTGCGCCGCGCACAGGCCGTCGGGCCCGACGTCCTCGTACTGGACCTGAACCTGCCCGCGAAGCCCGGCGTGCAGGTCTGCAAGGAGCTCGTCGGCTTCAACCCCGCCCTGCGCGTCCTGGTCCTCTCCGCGAGCGGCGAGCACGCCGACGTCCTGGAGGCGGTCAAGTCGGGTGCCACCGGCTATCTGCTCAAGTCGGCCTCCACGGAGGAGCTGATCGACGCGGTGCGCCGTACCGCCGTCGGCGACCCCGTGTTCACCCCGGGGCTCGCGGGCCTGGTCCTCGGCGAGTACCGCAGGCTCGCCTCCGACCCCGGGCCCGCCGTCGGCGGCGGTGAGCCGCGGGCCCCGCAGCTCACCGACCGCGAGACCGAGGTGCTCCGGCTGGTGGCCAAGGGCCTGAGCTACAAGCAGATCGCCGAGCGCCTCGTCATCTCCCACCGCACCGTGCAGAACCACGTGCAGAACACCCTGGGCAAGCTCCAGTTGCACAACCGGGTGGAACTGGTGCGCTACGCCATAGAGCGGGGCCTCGACGACGCGTAAACCCACCGATACACACCAACGAGTGATGGCAGGTGATCAACTCCCGCACATTGCACCGGAATTGACCTTCCGCCCCCTCCTTGAGTGACCTGGATCACTATTAGCGTGAGTTCCGTCAGCCACCCATGGCGAAGGGACTTTCCATGCGGGTCGGAGTACTGACCGGAGGCGGCGACTGCCCCGGGCTCAACGCCGTCATCCGGGGCATCGTCCGCAAGGGCGTGCAGGAGTACGGCTATGACTTCACCGGCTTCCGGGACGGCTGGAGGGGTCCGCTGGAAGGCGACTTCGTCCGGCTCGACATTCCCGCCGTTCGAGGCATCCTGCCGCGCGGCGGCACCATTCTCGGATCCTCGCGCACCAACCCCCTGAAGGCCGAGAACGGTATCCGCCGGATCAAGGACAACCTCGCCAAGTGCGAGGTGGACGCCCTGATCGCGATCGGCGGTGAGGACACGCTGGGGGTCGCGGCGCGCCTCACCGACGAGTACGGGGTGCCCGTCGTCGGCGTACCGAAGACGATCGACAACGACCTGTCCGCCACCGACTACACCTTCGGGTTCGACACCGCCGTCGGGATCGCGACCGAGGCGATCGACCGCCTGCACACCACCGCCGAGTCGCACATGCGGGTGCTGGTCTGCGAGGTGATGGGCCGGCACTCGGGCTGGATCGCGCTCCACTCCGGCCTCGCGGGCGGCGCGAACGTCATCCTCATCCCCGAGCAGCGCTTCGACGTCGACCAGGTCTGCGCCTGGGTGACCTCGCGCTTCAAGGCCTCGTACGCGCCGATCGTGGTCGTCGCCGAGGGCGCGATGCCCAAGGACGGCGACATGGTCCTGAAGGACGGCACGCTGGACTCCTTCGGGCACGTGCGGCTGTCCGGGGTGGGGGAGTGGCTGGCCAAGGAGATCGAGCGCCGCACCGGCAAGGAGGCGCGGACGACGGTCCTCGGGCATGTCCAGCGGGGCGGGACCCCCAGCGCCTTCGACCGGTGGCTCGCCACGCGGTTCGGACTGCACGCCATCGACGCCGTGCGGGACGGGGACTTCGGCAAGATGGTGGCGCTGCGGGGCACCGACATCGTCCGCGTCCCCATCGCCGAGGCCACGGCCCGCCTGAAGACGGTGGACCCCCGGCTGTACGAGGAGGTAGGAGTCTTCTTCGGCTGACCCCGGCCCGAGTTTCCTCGCCCCCGCCGCCCCTTCCCGTCCCGTCCCTGGGGGCTGCGCCCCCAGACCCCCGCCAACAGATTGCGCAGTTCCCCGCGCCCCCATATGGGGGCGCGGGGAACTGCGCAACGGGGGTTCGGGGGCGAGGGAAGGCCCCGCTCCCTAGAACGTGCCGGTGCCCGCTCCCGCCCCCACCCGCGCCACCAGTTCCCGCACCACGTCCACCCCACGCAGCGTCAACACCGACTCCGGATGGAACTGCACCCCCGCGAACCCGGCCCCCCGCAGCGCGTGCACCTCACCCGCCCGGGTGCGCGCCACCTCGACCCCGTGAGCGGCCAGCTCACCCGCGGCCTCGTTGTCGCACCGTGCCACGAAGCTGTTGTAGAAGCCGACGGTCTCCGGCCGCCCGAACAGGTCGATGTCCGTCTGGGCCCCCTGGTACGGCACGTCCTTGCGCACGATCTCCAGCCCCAGCTCCGCCGCGATCAGCTCATGGCCGAGGCAAACCCCCAGCACCCCGTGCCGGTGCCCGCGCAGCGCCTCGGCGGTGAGCCCGCGCAGGAACGCCATCTTCGGGTCCGTCATGTCCGACGGGTCGCCAGGACCGGGGCCGAGCACCAGCGGCCCCTCGTGGGCGAGGGCGGCCTCCCGCAGCCCCGCCTCGTCGTACCGCCGCACGGTCACCGCGAGACCGGACGAACGCAGCAGATGCGCCAGCATCGCCGTGAAGGTGTCCTCCCCGTCCACGACCAGCGCATGGCCCGCGGACTGCCCCGCGGACCGTCCCGCCGGCCCCTGCATCCGCAGCCAGAACGGCGCCAGCGAGGCCCGCCGCCCGTCGAGCGCGGCCCGTACCCGCGGATCGTCCGCGAGACCGGGCCGCGCGCCGCTCCCGCCCGGCCGCCCGGGGCGTACGCCGAGCGCGGCCAGTACCCCCGCCGCCTTCGCGTGGGTCTCCGCGACCTCGCCCGCCGGATCCGACCCACGGACCAGCGTGGCGCCCACCGGCACCCGCAGCCCTCCGCCCCCGTCGATGTCGGCGGTCCTGATGAGGATGGGGGAGTCCAGGGTCTGGGCACCGCCCGCGTCGTGCCCGATCAGGGCGAGGGCCCCGGCGTAGTAGCCGCGCCCGCCGACCTCGTGCCGCTCGATCACCCGGCAGGCGTTCTGCACCGGCGACCCGGTGACGGTCGCGGCGAACATGGTCTCCTTCAGCACCTCGCGCACGTCCAGCGACGACTTGCCCCGCAACTCGTACTCGGTGTGCGCGAGATGAGCCATCTCCTTCAGCCGCGGCCCGATCACGACCCCGCCCATGTCGCCGACCGTGCACATCATCTTGAGTTCCTCGTCGACGACCATGGAGAGCTCCTCGATCTCCTTGCCGTCGGCCAGGAACTCCAGCAGGCCCTCCGGGGTCGGCCCCTCGGCGGGATAGCGGTACGTCCCGCTGATCGGGTTCATCACGACGGTCCCGCCGGACATCCGCACATGCACCTCGGGGCTGGCCCCGACCAGCGTCCGCTCCCCGGTGTGCACCACGAACGTCCAGTACGCGCCCCGCTCGCCCACCAGCAGCCGCCGGAAGAGCGCCAGCGCGTCGGCCCGCCCGAACCCCGGGATCCGCCCCTCGTACGTCCGCCGGACGACGAAGTTCGCGCCCTCGCCCCGGCCGATCTCCTCGTGCAGCACCCGCCCGACGATCTCGGCGTACGCCTCGTCCGTGACGTCGAACCCGCCGTCCTCGACCCGCACGTCGTGCACGGGCAGCTCCGACAGGGCCTGCTCCAGGGAGAGTCCGAACGCCAGCTCCGGCGTGAGCACCGAGAGCGGGGTGCCGTCGTCGTGGACGTCGAAGCCGCGCTCGCGGATCTGGCGGTACGGGACGAGGGCGAGCCCCTCGGGGATGTCGGCCAGCCGTTCGTACTCGCGCACGGGGCCGAGCAGCACCTCGACGGTGTCGTGGTCGTGGCCGGGTGTGCGGCGGCGCAGCAGGGCGAACGGGCGGGGATCGTCCAGCAGATCGAGCAGGTTCATGGGTCCGGGTTCCTTCTCGGCTTCTCGGCTTGCCGGCGTCTCGGGTGGAGAGCGCTGGGGGAGAGAGCGGTGGGGAGGAACGGTCCCGGTCGCGGAAACGCCGAAGGCCGCCCCTCGGGCGGCCTTCGCGAAGTCGTGCGTACGCGCAGTCAGTGGGCCGCCGGAAGAGCGGGCCACCACCAGTTCTGGTTCTGGGTCGAGTGCGCGGACATGGGCGCACCCTACCCCATGATCGGCTGTCTCAATTGCTGAGCATGGGGAGGAACGCCCGACACGACCCCGTAATGTTGAGGGCGTGACCGTGAACGTTAAGACCAGCGCGAGCGCTGGCAACACCTGGCGAGACCTGCCCGCGGCGCAGCAGCCCGAGTACCCGGATGCCGAGGCTCTGCGCGAAGTGATCGCGGACCTCGAGTCGTATCCGCCACTCGTCTTCGCGGGCGAGTGCGACCAGCTGCGCGCCCGGTTGGGGGCCGTCGCCAAGGGCGAGGCGTTCCTTCTTCAGGGCGGCGACTGCGCCGAGGCCTTCGACGCCGTGTCGGCCGACCACATCCGCAACAAGCTGAAGACCCTGCTCCAGATGGGCGCCGTCCTCACCTACGCGGCGTCCGTGCCGGTCGTGAAGGTCGGCCGGATCGCCGGCCAGTACTCCAAGCCGCGCTCCAAGGGCACCGAGACCCGCGACGGCGTGACGCTGCCCACGTACCGGGGCGACTCGGTCAACGGCTTCGACTTCAACGAGAAGGCCCGGATCCCGGACCCCGAGCGCCTGAAGCGGATGTACAACGCCTCCGCCTCGACGCTCAACCTGGTCCGCGCCTTCACCACCGGCGGGTACGCCGACCTGCGCCAGGTGCACGCCTGGAACCAGGACTTCGTACGGACCTCGCCGTCCGGGCAGCGCTACGAGCAGCTGGCGCGCGAGATCGACCAGGCGCTGCACTTCATGCAGGCCTGCGGGGCGGACCCGGAGGAGTTCAGGACCGTCGAGTTCTACGCCTCCCACGAGGCGCTGCTCCTCGCCTACGAGTCGGCGCTGACCAGGGTCGACTCCCGCACCGGAAAGCTGTACGACGTCTCGGGCCACATGGTGTGGATCGGTGAGCGCACCCGGCAGCTGGACGGCGCGCACATCGAGTTCGCGTCGAAGATCAGCAACCCGATCGGGATCAAGCTCGGCCCGACGACGACCGCCGAGGACGCGCTCCAGTACATCGAGCGGCTCGACCCGGACCGTGAGCCGGGCCGGCTGACCTTCATCGTCCGCATGGGCGCCGACAAGGTCCGCGACAAGCTGCCCGAGCTGGTCGAGAAGGTCACCGCCTCGGGCGCGACCGTCGCCTGGATCACCGACCCGATGCACGGCAACACGTACGAGGCCGCCTCGGGCCACAAGACCCGGCGCTTCGACGACGTGCTCGACGAGGTCAAGGGCTTCTTCGAGGTCCACAAGACGCTCGGCACCCATCCGGGCGGCATCCACGTCGAGCTCACCGGTGACGACGTCACCGAGTGCGTGGGCGGCGGCGACGAGATCTTCGTCGACGATCTGCACCAGCGCTACGAGACGGCCTGCGACCCGCGGCTGAACCGCAGCCAGTCCCTCGACCTGGCGTTTTTGGTGGCGGAGATGTACCGCGACCAGTAGCGGATCACCAGCCGTCCCGGCTGTCACGAGCCTGTGCGGTGGGGCGCGGATCACATACGATCCGCGCCCCACCGCACTTTTGCGGCCCGGACTCGACGGGTAAGGTTAGGTTAGCCTCACCGATCTTCGGGATGGCACGACCTATCGCATCCCGTCGGGAGGTGGCACCGCGTGTTCGTCTGCAACTGCTTCGGTGTGACCGAGGCACAGGTGAAGGAGCACGCGCAGGGCGGCGCCTGCACTCCCCGGCAGATCGCGTCCGCCTGCAAGGCGGGCACCGACTGCGGATCCTGTGTACGGCGTATCCAGGCACTGCTGGGCCGGGGCGCGTACCCCGTTCGCGAGCCGGCGGACCAGGGCGTGGCCGTGCTCTCCGGCGCGGAGCCGGCCGAGACGGCGACGCTGAAAGAGGCCGCCTAGCCCCACCGCGGGCCCGGCCCGGTCGCGGCCCGGTTCCTCACCCGGTGCTAGCTCTCGGGCTGCTCGATGAGCTGCGCGATGTAGAGCGCCTCGCCGAGCTTCTCCACCAGTTCCAGCTGGGTGTCCAGGTAGTCGATGTGGTGCTCCTCGTCCTCCAGGATCGACTCGAAGATGTTCGCGGACGTGATGTCGCCCTTGGTCCGCATGACCTCGATGCCGCGCCTGAGCCGGTCGATCGCCTCGACCTCCACCTGCCGGTCCGCCTGGAACATCTCGGTGACCGTCTGGCCGACCCGGACGTGGAAGAGCCGCTGGTAGTTCGGCAGGCCGTCCAGGAAGAGGATCCGGTCGGTCAGCAGCTCCGCGTGCTTCATCTCGTCGAAGGACTCGCTCCGCGTGTACTTCGCGAGCTTCGTCCAGCCGAAGTTCTCCTGCATCTTCGCGTGCAGGAAGTACTGGTTGATCGCGGTGAGCTCGGCGGTGAGCTGCTCGTTGAGAAATTCGATGACCTCGGGGTCGCCCTGCATCGCAGAGGCTCCTTCCAGGCAAGGGGAACTGGTGGGTTGCGCCGCATGATTGCACCGGCGTCGAAGATCGTCCAGTAAGTGCATGCTTAGTAAGTAAGTACAGGCTTAGTCCATATTGTTCCGATTGGTCGGGTGGGTACGGACCTGGTCGTGCCCACCGTGCCGGGTCTGTCAGGATGGAGTCATGGGTCAGCCGGTGGGTCGTGAATCTGGGGAAGCAGCGAAGGCGGAGCTTCCACCGGGACAGCGACTGCAGAAGGGCTGGCCGGTCACGCACTACGGGCCCGTACCGAAGTTCCGCCCCGAGCGCTGGGAGTTCAGGGTCTTCGGGGCCACCGCCGACAGCGAGAAGCACTGCTGGACCCACGACGAGTTCACGGCCCTGCCGTATACGACGGTGGTGGCCGATCTGCACTGCGTCACCAAGTTCAGCATGATCGGCGCGGAGTGGGGCGGCGTCCCGGCCCGCACGATCCTGGACCTCGCCCCGCCCGCACCGGCCGTCACCCACGTCATGGTCTGGGCGGAGTACGGCTTCAGCTCGAATCTGCGCCTGGACGACTTCGCGTCCGAGCGCTCGATCCTCGCCACCCACAAGGACGGCGAGCTGCTCACCGCGGAGCACGGCTTCCCGGTGCGCCTCGTCGTGCCCCAGCTGTACGCCTGGAAGGGCCCCAAGTGGGTCCGCGGCGTGGAGTACATGACCGCCGACCGCCGCGGCTTCTGGGAGGAGCGCGGCTACCACAACGTCGGCGACCCCTGGCGGGAACAGCGCTACTCGTACCAGGAGGAGCCGGGCGACGGCCCCGAGCTCTGACGTCCCCCTGCCGGTGGCGGTCCGGCGCACCGGCGCACCGGTGCGAGGCTCCCGGTCGGGCGCCGTATACCCGGCAGGGGTACCTGCGGGAGGGGTTGGGCGGCGTTCCGGTAATCGGCGGCACCATGTGTGCCCGGAGCGCTACTGTGTGACCCCTGTCTGGCGGGCGACGGCGGGTGCAGACGGACCGGTGGGGCACCTGGGGGTTCCGCTTGCGGTCCGGTCGGGGGCGAGCGGGGTCGGGGGACGACGGTGGGGCTGTTCGGAGAGCGGCGTACTTTCTTAGAGGGCCTCGGTCCGGCGGACCGAGAGGCGCTGACGGGTCTCGGCACCCGGCACGAGTACCCGGCGTACGACATGGTTCTCACCGAGGGCGACCGCACCACGTTCGTGGTGGTCCTGCTCAGCGGCTGGTGCACGGTGTGGACACCGACCGAGCGCGGCGGCCGGGTGATCCTGGCCCTGCGGCGGGCCGGTGAGGCCGTGGGCGACATGGCGGCGCTCGACGGCCGTCCGCGCAGCGCCTCGGTGAGCGCACTCGGCCCGGTGACCGGACTGGTCGTACCCGGTGAGCGCTTCCGGTGGTTCCTGGCGTCGCGACCGCACGCCAACGCCCTGATGATGAGCCAGCTCACCGAGCGACTGCGCAGCGCGGACCATGAGCGCCGTGCCCTCGCCTCCATGACGGTGCTCCAGCGGCTCGCGGAGCGCCTGGTCGAACTCGCCGACCGCACCGGCCGGCTGGAGAACGAGGTCGTCACCCTGCGGCTGCCCCTCGCACAGCACGAACTGGCCGCGTCGGTCGGATCCACCCGCGAGGCCGTCGCCAAGGCTCTGCGGCTGCTGCGAGAACAGGGCCTGGTCCGCACCGGCCCCGGCACCCTCGCCGTCGCCGACCTGGACCCGCTCCGCCTGCTCGCCGCCGGACAGCCGCAGCGCACGGAGACCTAGAAGAACCGAGTCCCGTGCTGTGTAAACGGCTACAGCGACGAGCCCTCGACTCCGCGAACATCCAGGGAGCCGACGGCCGGCGGGACGGCAGGGAGGGGAAGAACGATGGAGGGGGAAGCCGCGTACGGCTTCATCGTCAACGTGGACGCGCAGGGCTCGGGCCTGCTGTCCGACACCGAGAAACCCGAGATGCGCAGGAGGCTCTACGGCGTCACGGGCGCCGCGTTCGACCAGGCGGGCATCCGTGCGCCCGGCCTCTACCAGGAGGACCGCGGCGACGGCATCCTCAGCGTGCTCGCGCCCGAAGTGCCGCCCCGGCGGGTGATGGGGGAGTGGCTGGAGTACCTCCACCAGAACCTGCGGGAGGCCAACCGCGGCCTGAAGACCCCGCTGCGGCTGCGCGCGGGCCTGCACATCGGCCCGGTCACAGCCGACGCGCACGGACGTTCCGGGCAGGCCGTCGACCTGGCCTGCCGCCTCGGCGACTGCGCCACGGCGAAGGCGATCCTCACGGCCTCGCACGACGCCCCTCTGGTGGTGGCCGCCTCCGACCGGTTGTACGAGGACGTCGTCCGCGCCGGCGGACGCTGGGTGGACCCGGAGCACTACCGCGCGCACACCGTGGACCTCAAGGAGGGCCCCAGGCGCGCCTGGTTCATGGTCCCGGGGCTGTCCCGGCCGCCCGAACCGGCCGAGCCGGGCCGGGACACCCCGCCCCGGCCGGCGCCCGAAGCCGGCGGGGACGGCGTGGTGATGAACAACCACCACCACGGCAGCGGGCAGTTCATCGCCGGCGGACGCATCGACACCATCAACATCAACCCTCAGGGCGGTGACCGGTGAACGCGCAGCAGCCCCAGCCTCCGCAGGGCAACCCTCAGCCTCAGCAGCAGAGCCCCGAGTCCGACAACGCGGCGGGCGCCGAACCGGGAACCGGCCCCGAGCAGTCCGACCTCATCGGCGGCGGGGCCGCCGACCCGCTCGGCGGAGAGGCGCTGCCCGGAGCCGCCGCCGCCGCCTCCCGGATCTACCGGTCGACCCTGAGCTCGCACGGATCCAGCACCCTCATCAGTTCCGGATCCATCGACGCCGTCAACATCTACGGGCAGCGCGCCGAGCGGCTGCTCGCCGGCCCACTGCCGGAGGACGAACTGGCCAGGCTGCGCCGGGTCTTCCAGGAACCGGGGGACTACGGCGAGTACCGCGAGCAACTGCGCGGCGGACGGCTCCTGGTGCTGCTCGGCCAGCCCGGCACCGGCCGTGCCTACACCGCACTGTCCCTGCTGGACGACCTGACCCGCGGCCGGGTCTCCCGACTCGACCCGCGCACCGACCTCGACACGCTGCACGACGACCAGATCGGCGCGGGCCACGGCTACGCGCTGGAACCCAGTGCCACCGGACTGCCGGACGAGACCGGCCTCGACCGGCTCTGCGAACTGCTCGGCAAGAAGCAGGCGTACGCGGTTCTGCTGGCCACGCCCGAGCCCGGTGACGTGCTCTCCCGGAGCGGGCGCTACCACCGCACCCATACCCCGGCGCTCCAGGCCGCGGTACTGGAGGGCCACCTCGCCACCGAACTCGACGGCGCGGGGGACGGGTTGCACGAACGGGCCCGCGCCACGGCCCTCGACCCGGAGATACTCGACGCCACGGGTCTCGACGAACTGCGGCCGGCGGAGGCGGCCCACTTCGCGGTGCTGCTGGCCCGCAACGCCCGGGACGAACTCACCCACGGTGAACTCCTCGCCGAATGCCGGAGGTTCGCCGAGAACCAGGCAGCCGAATGGTTCGCGGGCGGCCTCAGGTCCGAGACCCCTGAGCGCCTGCGGGACGCCGCCTACCGGATCGCCGTGGCCGTGCTCGACGGGGCCTCACTGAGCGCCGTCGCCGAGGCCGCCGAGGTGCTCGCCTGGGAACTGGCCGTCACCGTCGATCCTGAGGCAGCCCCCGGGCGACCGCTGTTCAGCGACGGGGTCGACGCCCGGCTGGTCTCCGCCCGCGCGGTCGCCGAGCTGGGCACGGAGGAGGTCGGCACCGAAGAGGTACCGGTGCGCACGGTGCGCTTCGGGGGCGAGTCGCTGGCACCGGCGGTCCTCGGCCATCTGTGGCAGCACCGGCACAACGCGCGGGGGCCCGTACTGCGCTGGCTGGCGGGGCTGAGCGAGGACAACCGGCCCCAGGTCTGGGTGCGGGCCGCCGTCGCGGCCGGGCAGCTGTGCCGGCTGGACTGCTCGCACACCGTCCACGAACTGGTCCAGCCCATGGCCAGGGCCGACGCCGCCCGGCGCCGCGTGTTCGCCGCGACGGTGCTCGACGTGGCCCTCCGCTCCCCGGCGGTCGGCGGCGCGATCCGCGCCCTGGTCGGCTCCTGGGCCCGGCACGACCACGAGCAGCTGCGCTGGACGGCGGGAGCCGTACTCGGCCGGGGCCGGGCCACGCCCACCGTCCGTGAGGCGCTGGACCTGCTCGGCGGGATCGGCGTCCGGGACGAGGGCGGACTGCGGGCCGACGCGGCGGTCCAGATCGCCCACCTCGCCGGCGTCCACCCCGAGGCGCAGACCTTCCGCCGGATCCGCGCCTGGCTGTCCGACGAACGGCGGCCCCAGCAGGACCTCGGCCTGCAGAGCACGGTCTACCTCGCCTCCGTCCCCGTGTCCGACCTCTGGAACCGGCACCAGGACCTGGAGGGCTACGGCGACTGGCCGCTGATGCTGGCCCTGGCGGCCGTCAGGCCCGCCCTGGCCCAGGAGCTCGCGGGGCTGCTGTGGACCGCGTTGCAGACCTCCCGGTCGTACGAGGCGGCCGTCGCGACCCTGTCCGACTGGCTGCGCGGCTCGGCCGACCAGCCCTGGGCCGACCGGCTGGAGCGCTTCCTGCCGCTGCTGGTGCTCGGCCACGACGACCGGAACCGGTTGCTGTCCCTGATCAAAGAACTGTCCGAAGACCCCGACCAGCCGCTGAACGAACAGCAGGTCCGCCGCCTGTGGGAGGCGGTCCAGGGAGCGAGTACGCCATGACGCACAACCAGTGGGGCCAGCCCCAGCACCAGGAGTTCGTCCTTCCCCACGACCTCAGAGGCCCCTTTGTCAGAGAGTTCGCCTCGCAGGCCTCCTACCGGCACCGCAACAGCCAGGTGGCCTCGGTGCTCTTCTACCGCAACGGCGGGCACAGCATCATCACCGTCCGGGGCGCCGAGCACTTCGACAAGCCGCTGATGGGCAAGCCCACCTCGGTGTGCTGGATCGCCCGCGGCCGGTACCAGGTCTCCTTCCAGATGGAACTGCCCACCTACGGCGACCGGTCGACGTTCAAAGTCGGAGCCGACGTCAACTGGGAGGTGCGCGACTTCTACCTGGTCGCCGAGAAACGGGTGGTCGACGTGGAGCGCATGCTGCGCCCACCGCTGGAGGCCCGGCTGCGCGGGGTCAGCAGGCGCTACGGCCTGGACTCGGCCCAGCAGGTCGACGAGGCGATCCAGGACGAACTGGCCAGCGGCCGGTGGAACGACTTCGGTGCCGATCTCGGCCTGGCCACCCAGGTCTACATCCGCATCGACCTCGGCCGCGCGGCCGCCGAGCACCAGGCCCAGATGGTCGCGGTGGAGAAGGGCAGCAAGGTCCAGGAAGCCATCGACACCGCGAACAAGGCACGTATCGCCGCCAACCTCGACGACGCGCAGAACCTGATCGCCGCGGGCGAGACCTTCCAGTACGCCACACTGCTCGCCCAGGACCCGAGCCGGGCCCACGAGATCCTGGGGGTGCTCCAGCAGCAGGCCCGCGAACAGCGCAAGGGCGCGCTGGACTACCTGACCAGCCTGATCAAACAGGGTGTGGTCCAGCGCCACCAGATCGACGACCAGGTCCAGGCACTCATCGACTACAGCCGTAGCGCCGCCACCGACGTCTTCTCCGCGGGACTGCCGCAGGCCCCGACCTCGCTGCCGATACCGCCGATGCCGTCCGCGCTGCCGGCCGACGCGCCGCCGATCCCGCCCGCCCGTCCGGCGGACACCGCCGAAGAGGGGGCGGGAGCGCCGTACGACTCCGGCCCGGGGGCACACGGGTGAGCGCGGACGATCCGGACGCCGCCGCGCGCTATGTCGCCGAACAACTGCTGCTGACCGTGCGCGAGGACCTGGGCAGGGCGGACGTCAAGGCGTCGGTCCTGCTCTCGGGCGCCGTGGCGGTGCCCGCGCTGGTGCTCGGCAGGGACGTCCCGTCCGGCGCCTCCGGCCTCGTCCTGGTGTTCCTCGCGGCCGGCGGGGCGCTCTGGGCGGCCGGTGCGCTGCTGCTCCTGGCGGTGATCGTGCCCCGCACCGGTACGGTCCGCTCGGTACCGGGCCCGACGTTCTACGCCGACGCCCTCACCACCGCGGACCCGGCCGCGCTGCGCCGCGCCGCCGCCGAGGCGGGCACGGACCGGTTGGGGTGGCTGCTGACCCAGTTCCAGGACGTCAGCGTCATCCTCTCGGCCAAGTACCGCTGGCTGCGCCGCTCGATGGCACTGCTCGGGGCGGGACTGCTGCTGTCGGCCCTGACGCTGGCCGTGGGCTGACCGACCTGGCCCGACCCGACGTCACCGGGGCCGTCCTCAGCCGTCCCGCAGCTTCTTCAGGCGCGCCACGTCCGTCGCGTGGCCCTCCTTGCCGCCGGGGGTCTCGATGACCAGCGGTACGCCCTCGGTGGCGGGGTGGGTCATCAGGGCGCGGAACGGGTCCTCGCCGATGTGGCCCGCGCCGATGTTCTCGTGGCGGTCCTTGTGGGCGCCCGCCACGTCCTTGGAGTCGTTGGCGTGGATCAGCTTCAGACGGCCCTCGCCGACCGTGTCCACCAGCAGATCGAGGGTCTGGTGCATGCCGCTGGGCCCGGTGAGGTCGTGGCCCGCGGCGAAGATGTGGCAGGTGTCCAGGCAGACGCCGAGCTTCGGGTGGGCGTCGAGCGCCTCGAAGTACGGTCCGAAGTCCCAGGTCCGCGAGCAGAGCGAGGAGCCCTGGCCCGCGGTCGACTCCAGGAGCAGGAACGGGTCGTCGTCGT
Source organism: Streptomyces sp. CWNU-52B (assembly GCF_047444975.1). Lineage (NCBI taxonomy): Bacteria > Bacillati > Actinomycetota > Actinomycetes > Kitasatosporales > Streptomycetaceae > Streptomyces > Streptomyces sp. CWNU-52B. The sequence goes on from NZ_JBLFJV010000044.1 coordinate 118,093, forward strand.
GGGTCAGCTCGTCGAGCAGCGGCAGCAGATACGCGCGCACCTGGGCCAGCGCGACCGAGCGCTCCCGGCCGCCGGTCGCCGAGCCCGTGTGCACGACCACGCCCAGCGCCCCGATCGCGCGGCCCCGGCGCAGCGAGTGCCGCAGCGACTCCACCGACTTCTCCACGGTCGCCTCGGTGTGCGAGCCGAAGTTGATCAGGTAGGGCGCGTGGACGTACGCGGGAATCGACTCGGCGGCGCAGGCCGCGCGGAACGCCTCGTCCTGGGCCGGGTTCCCGGGCGGTGTCGCCCAGCCGCGCGGGTTGGCGACGAAGACCTGGACGGTCTCGGCGGCCAGTTCACGCGCGTACGAGAGGCCTACGGAGGCGAGGCCTCCGGCGACCGGGACATGGCCGCCGACGGGGTTGCGGGACTGCTGAGTGCTCACCCGCCAAGGGTGTCACGCGGCCCCGGACGCCTTGGACGCCCCCTGGCCGGGCGTGCCCCGGCCAGGGGCACGCCCGGCCAGGGGGCGCGGTTCAGCGGATCACGATGGTGATCTTCGAACCCTTGGGTGCCGTCTCGCCGCCCTCGGTCGACTGGCTCTTGACCGTGTCGCCGAAGAGACCCAGCAGACCGCGGTCCTCCTTGACCTCGAAGCCGGCCGCCTCCAGCTCGTCCCTCGCGTCGTCGACGTTGTCGCCCACGACGTCCGGGACCTCGATCAGCGGCGGGCCCTTGGACACCTTCAGGGTCACGGTGTCGCCCAGCGCCGCTTCGCTGTCGGGGTCGAGCGACTGCTCCGCCACCTGGCCGGCCTCGGCGTCGGACGTGACCCGCTCGGCGGCGACCTTGACCGTCAGACCCGCCTCAGCCAGCTCCTGCCTGGCGTCCTCCAGGTCGTCGCCGACCACGTCGGGCACGTCCACCGGACGGCCCTTGCTGACGACGAGCGCGATGGCCGAACCGCCGCGGCGCTCGGTGCCCGCCGCCGGCTTCGTACCGATCACGAAGCCGATCGCGACCTCGTCGCTGAAGTCCTTGGTGACCATGCCGGCCGCGAGCCCCTCGTCCGCCAGCCGCTCCTTGGCCTTGTCGAGCGCGAAGCCCTCCAGGTCCGGCACCCGCACGATGTTCGGGCCCTTGGAGACCGTCAGCGTCACGGAGGCGTTGTCGCGGATCCGGGTGGCGGGCTTGGGATCGCTGCTGATGACCCGGCCGAGCTTGACCGTGTCGCTGAACGCGGTCTTCACCCGCTTCACGTCGAGCCCGGCGTCCTGGATGCGCCGGGTGGCCTGCGCCTCGGTCTTGTTGAGGACCGCCGGGACCTCGGTGAACTGGCCGGAGTTGATGTACCAGACCCCCGCGCCGACCCCGAGGGCCAGCAGCACCGCGGCGACGATCGCGAGCACGCCCCGGCGCGGTGCCAGGGTGCGGCCGCGCCGCGGGGGCTCGGGCGGCGGGGAGGGCAGGACGCTGGTGTGGTGGACGTCCGCGTCGTCGTCGTTCACCGGGAGGAGCCGGGGGACCGACAGCGAGCGCGGGATCACGCTCGTACGGTTGTCGGCGCCCGAGCGGTCCGCGGCGAGCGCCCCGGGCGGTACGGCGTCCAGCTGCTCGTCGCTCAGCGCGCTGCGCGTGTCCAGGGTCTGGGCCAGCAGCGCCACCGCGTCGTACGGGCGGGTCTCGGGGTCGCGGGCGGTCGCCGAGGCGACCAGCTCGTCCAGCTCGTACGCCAGGCCGGGCACGGCCGCCGACGCCGGGGGCACGTCCTCGTGGAGGTGCTTGTAGAGGATCGCGGCGGGTGAGTCGCCCAGGTGCGGCCGGTCGCCGGTGAGCATCTCGAAGAGCAGGATGCCGCACGCGTACACGTCGACCCGGGGGTCGGCCGTGCCGTGCTCTATCTGCTCCGGCGCGAGATACGACACCGTGCCCAGCACGGCACCCGTCGTGTGGGTGACCGTGTCCACGGCCCGTACGAGACCGAAGTCCGCCACCTTCACCCGGCCGTCGTCCCCTATCAGGACGTTCTCCGGTTTCATGTCGCGGTGCACGAACCCGGCGCGGTGCGCGGCGCCGAGCGCGGCGAGGACCGGCTCCAGGATGTCCAGCGCCGCCCGCGGCTGGAGCGCCCCGCGCTCGCGCAGTACGTCGCGCAGGGTGCAGCCGGCCACGTACTCCATCGCGAGATAGACGTAACCGCCGTCGGTGCCCTGGTCGAAGACCTGGACCACGTTCGGATGGGCGAGCCTGGCCACCGACTTGGCCTCGCGGATGAAGCGGTCGACGAAGGTGCCGTCGGCCGCCAGGGCCGGATGCATCACCTTGAGCGCGAGCACCCGGTCGAGGCGGGTGTCCACGGCCCGGTAGACCGTGGCCATCCCACCGACCGCGATGCGCGCCTCGACGCGATACCGGCCGTCGAGCACATGCCCGACCATGGGGTCTCCCCGGCCGGAGGCTGGGGAAGGGTCCTGAAGGGTCGTGTCCACGCAGGTGAGTGTACGAGCCGCCACTGTCGGAGCCGCCCGCACGGACGGTTGTGGGGCGGTACTGAAGCCGAGCTGTGACGCATCTCGTACGGTGACCGCCGCGGCATCGCGGCCGGCTCGGGGCGGATGTTCAGGACAGATGTCCGGAGACGGGTTCAGGCCAGCGCTCAGAAAGCGGGGCGTTCCGGGTCGAGTCGGGCCATTCCGTCCACCGGGGACGACGCCTCGGCGAAGTGGCGGCGCGGAATGCGGCCCGCCCGGTGCGCGAGCCGGCCCGCCTCGACCGCGTGCCGCATGCCCTCGGCCATGAGGACGGGCTCCTGCGCCCGGGTCACGGCCGAGGCGAGCATCACACCGGCGCAGCCCAGCTCCATGGCGAGCGCGGCGTCCGACGCCGTACCGGCTCCCGCGTCCAGGATCACCGGCACGCGCGCGTGCTCCACGATCAGCTGGAAGTTGTGCGGGTTGCGGATCCCGAGCCCCGACCCGATGGGCGACCCGAGCGGCATCACCGCCGCGCAGCCCACGTCCTCCAGCTTCCGTGCGAGCACCGGGTCGTCGTTCGTGTACGGGAGGACCGTGAAGCCGTCGTCGACGAGGGTCTCGGCGGCGTCCAGCAGCTCGATCGGGTCGGGCAGCAGGGTGCGCTCGTCGGCGATGACCTCCAGTTTGACGAGGTCCGTGCCGAGCGCCTCACGCGCCAGGCGGGCCGTCAGGACGGCCTCCCCGGCGGTGAAACAGCCCGCGGTGTTGGGCAGGACGCGGATGCCGAGCCGGTCCAGCACGGCGAGCACCGAACCGTGCGGCCCGTGCGAACCGGGTGCTCCGGTGCTCACCCGCCGCATCGCGACCGTCGTCAGCTCCGTGCCGGACGCGACGAGCGAACGCTCCAGGACGTCGAGGCTCGGGGCGCCCCCGGTGCCCATGATCAGCCGGGACGCGTAGGACGTACTGCCGAGGACGAAGGGATCGTCGGCCATGGGTCAGCCTCCTTGGACGGCGGTGAGTACTTCGACGCGGTCGCCCTCGCGCAGGAGGGTCCTGGGCCACTGCGCACGCGGGACGACGGTCTCGTTGAGCGCGGCGGCGACCCCGGAGGGTGCCGCGCTCAACGCGGCGACGAGGGCGTCGAGGGCGGTGCCGGGGGCGAGTTGCCGCCGCTCCCCGTTGACGAGGACGGTCACGCTCATGCGGGCTGCTCCGTGAGTGCGGCGGCGTCGAGCGCGGAGGCCGCGAACCGCCCGGGGGTGAACGGGCGGGCCTCCTCCGGGAGTTCGCCGGTGACCAGGGCGTGCGCCAGGGCGTCGCCGGTGACCGGGGTCAGCAGCACGCCGTTGCGGTGGTGGCCGGTCGCCAGGAGCAGCCCGGGAAGCCCGCTGGGGCCGAGCAGGGGCGCGTTGTCGGGGGAGCAGGGGCGCAGTCCGGCCCGCGTCTCGGTGAGCGGCAGTTCGGTGATGCCGGGGACGAGTTCATGGGCGTCCCGCAGGAGTCCGTACACGCCGCCCGCGGTGACCGTGGTGTCCCAGCCCAGCTCCTCGCTGGTCGCGCCGACGACGAGCTCGCCGTTCTCGCGCGGCACCAGATAGACGTGGCTGCCGCGGACCACGGCCCGCACGGTCCGGCTCAGGAAGGGCCCGTGCCGCTCCGGCATGGTCAGCCGCAGTACCTGTCCCTTCACCGGACGCACCGGCGGCAGTACGTGCTCGGGCACGCCCGCCAGCCGTCCGCTGAGGCTGCCCGCGGCGAGGACGACCTGCCCCGCGGCCCGTTCGGTGCCGTCCCTCGTGAGGACTCCGGCGGCCCGGCCCCCTACGACGGTCAGGCGCTCGGCCCAGGTCCGGTGGAACTGCACACCGGCCCGTTCGCAGGCCGTGACCAGGGCTCTGGCGAGCCGGCGCGGATCGATCTGGTGGTCGCCGTCCACCCGCAGCCCGCCGCGCACGCCCGGCGCGAGCATCGGCTCCAGACGCCGGCACTCACGGCCGGTCAGCCACTGGGACTCCAGGCCCGAACGCTGCTGAAGGGTGTGCAGTTCGCGCAGCTGCGCGCGGTCGTCGGCGTCGAGCGCGACGGTCAGCGTGCCGCACCGCCGGTAGCCCAGCTCCTCGCCGGTCGCCTCGGTCAGCTCGGCGACGAAGTCCGGATAGCGCCGCGCCGAGGCGAGGTTGAGCCCGAGCAGGGTCTGCTCGCCGTGGTGCAGCTCGGTGACGGCGGCCAGCATCCCGGCCGCGACCTGCGCGGCGCCGCCGCCGGGCGCCGGATCCACGACCGCGGTCGTGAACCCGCGCCGGGCCGCCCGCCAGGCGGTGACCAGACCGATGATCCCGCCTCCGACGACCAGGACGTCGGCAGAACCGGCCGAATCGGACGCACGTGGAGAGGACACAGGTGGAGATGAGGATGAAGGTGCTTGCGGTGTACGCGACATGGGCGTCCAGCCCCTCCCTTCGCCGGCATGACCCGGATCAGGTTCGTACGGTCGGAGGCCGTCCCAGCCTCCCTCTCAGCCCGGTACGTCCGGGCTCCCGCGAGTGCTTTACGTTGGCCACCCTAGCTCTTCGTCCCGCACCGCAGTAAGGGAGCCGCACGGCATGGCCCGCTCGCTCGACGGACTCGTCCTCGCCCCCGTGGCCGACCAGGCACCGGGTCAGGTGGGGGCGCGCACCCGGTTCGCGTACCACGAGGAGGACGGCCTGATCTGGGCCGAGTACGCGGGCGGCGACGTCGTACGCGGCCACCTCGTGGGTACCCGCGAGGGCGACCGGCTCGACTTCCGGTACGTGCAGTTGAAGGCCGACGGCACCACCTCCTCGGGGCACTGCGTGTCCCAGGTCACCGAGACCGCCGACGGCCGGGCCCGGCTGGCGGAGACCTGGCAGTGGGAGTCCCAGGAAGGCAGCGGGACAAGCGTGGTCGAAGAGGTCACCGCGGACTGACGCGGACCGACGCTGTGCAACAGCTCACCGGTCGCCCCCCTGACCGTCGATTTCACCCGTGTCTATGGTGATCGGGTGAGCGAGCTGACACAGGAACCGGGTCCGGCGGCGCGGGAGCGCGTCGTGATCGTCGGTGCGGGCATGGCCGGGGTGCAGACGGCCGTGGCCCTGAGGGAACGGGGCTTCGGCGGGAGCGTGACCCTGATCGGCGCGGAGCCCCATCAGCCGTACGACCGCCCGCCGCTGTCCAAGGCCGTCCTGCTCGGCAAGGCCGAGGGGTCCGCCTTCGACGTCGACTTCGAGGCCCTCGACGTCCGGCTGCGCCTGGGGCTCGAAGTGACCGGCGTACGCCCCGCCCGGCGCGAACTCGACACGGCGGAAGGGCCCGTCCCGTACGACGTCCTGGTCCTCGCCACGGGAGCGGAACCGATCCGGCTGCCCGGCACCGAGGGCGTACCCGGAGTGCATCTGCTGCGCACCCTCGACGACGCCGAGCGGCTGCGTCCCGTCCTCGCCCGCCGGCACGACATCGTGGTGGTGGGCGCGGGCTGGATCGGCGCCGAGTTCGCCACGGCGGCCCGTGAGGCGGGCTGCTCGGTGACCGTCGTCGAGGCCGCCGACCGGCCGCTCGCCGGCGCGCTGCCCGCCGAGGTGGCCGCTCCGATGACCACCTGGTACGCGGACAGCGGGGCGTCGCTGCGCACCCACGCGCGCGTGGAGCGCGTCGAGCCCGGCGCGGTGGTGCTGGACGACGGCTCGCGCCTGCCCGCGGACGCCGTCGTCGTCGGCATCGGGGCGCGGCCCGCCACGGCCTGGCTGGCCGGCTCGGGCATCGAGCTCGGGACGCACGGGGAGATCGTCGCCGACGACCGGCTGCGCACCCGCGTGCCGGACGTGTACGCGGTCGGCGACTGCGCCTCGTTCCCGTCGGGCCGCTACGGCGAGCGCCTGCTCGTCCACCACTGGGACAACGCGCTCCAGGGACCGCGCACGGTCGCGGCGAACATCGCCGGTGAGACGTCCGCGCCGTACGACCCGGTGCCCTACTTCTGGTCCGAGCAGTTCGGCCGCTTCGTCCAGTACGCGGGGCACCACGCGACCGCGGACACCCTGCTCTGGCGGGGTGATCCGGCCGGGCCCTCCTGGTCGGTGTGCTGGCTCCGCGACGGCCGCCTGGTCGCGGTCCTGGCAGTGGGCAGGCCCCGGGACCTGGCACAGGGCCGACGCCTGATCGAGGCGGGGGCCGTGATGGATCCCACGGCGCTGGCGGATCCGGCGCGGCCTCTGAAGACGGCGGTCGCGGCCCGTGGGTGACCCGGTCGACGGACCCGGGTACCCACTGTCGGTGGGAGATGGCAGGCTTGTGTGCGTGACCGAGATTGACGCAAAGATCGATGCTCTCGTCCCCGCCTGGCTCACCCTCCCCGACATCGCCGAGAAGTTCGGCGTCGAGGTGACGCGCGTCCGGCAGCTGGTCAGGGAAGGCCAGCTCATCGCCGTACGCCGTGGTGAGAACCGCGCGCTGCACGTCCCCGCCGCTTTCATCGACGTGGACGAGCAGAAGGTCGTCAAGGGCCTGTCCGGCACCCTGACGCTCCTGAGGGACGACGGCTACAACGACGAAGAGATGCTCGAGTGGCTCTTCACCCCCGACGAGAGCCTGCCCGGCACGCCCGCGCAGGCTCTGAGTGAGAATCGCGGCACGGAGGTGAAGCGCCGCGCCCAGGCGCTCGCCGTCTGACCTGATCACGCCACACGCCACACGCCACACGCAGATGCCGTACGGCGTACGGGCCGCGCTCCCCGTGGCCCGTACGCCACCGACACGGCAGACACGACACGGGGGACCCACGCATGCCCGAATCCGCCGCACGCGCGCAGCTCGCCGACGCCCGGGTCTACCTGTGCACGGACGCCCGCAGACGCCAGGGCGACCTCGCCGGCTTCCTGGACGCGGTCCTCGCGGGCGGCGTGGACATCGTGCAGCTGCGGGACAAGGGCATGGAGGCCGCCGAGGAGCTCGACCACCTCGCCGTTCTCGCGGAGGCCTGCCGCCGGCACGGCAAGCTGCTCGCGGTGAACGACCGGGCCGACGTGGCCCACGCCGTCGGGGCCGACGTCCTGCACCTCGGCCAGGGCGACCTCCCCGTGCCCGCGGCCCGCGCGATCCTCGGCGAGGACGTCCTGATCGGGCGCTCCACCCACGCCGCTCCCGAGGCCTCGGCCGCCGCCGTCCAGGGCGGCGTCGACTACTTCTGCACCGGCCCCTGCTGGCCGACCCCCACCAAACCGGGGCGCCACGCCCCGGGCCTCGACCTGGTCCGGTACACGGCCGCGCTCGCCACGGACCGCCCCTGGTTCGCGATCGGCGGCATCGACCTCGGCAACCTCGACGAGGTGCTGGCAGCGGGCGCCCGCCGGGTCGTCGTCGTCCGGGCGATCACCGAGGCCGACGACCCGGGCGCGGCGGCGGCGCAGTTCGCGAAGCGGCTGCGGGCGGCGTGAGGCGGGAGACCGGGGGCCGGGCTGTCCGAGGAGTGGACAACAAATCGACAAAGCAGGCGAATTCTCCTCATCCGGTTGGGGGACCGCCTTCCCCTGGCTAACCTGCGGGTATGGCCTTCGGATCTGCCTCCACCAGAACTGACCGCGCACGCACCGTGCGGGACATGCTCGCGACCGGCAAGACGACCTATTCGTTCGAATTCTGGGCGCCGAAGACCGAAAAAGGCGAGCGGAATCTGTGGAACGCGCTGCGCAGGGTCGAGGCGGTGGCCCCCAGCTTCGTCTCCGTGACGTACGGCGCGGGCGGCACCACTCGCGCGGGCACGGTCAAGGCGACGGAACAGATCGTCTCCGACACGACGCTCACCCCGGTCGCCCACCTCACCGCCGTCGACCACTCCGTCGCGGAACTGCGCAACATCATCGGCCAGTACGCGGACGCCGGCATCAGGAACATCCTCGCGGTGCGCGGCGACCCGCCCGGCGACCCCATGGCCGACTGGGTGGCGCACCCCCGGGGGCTGACCTACGCCGCCGAACTGGTCCGGCTCATCAAGGAGTCGGGTGACTTCTGCGTGGGTGTCGCGGCCTTCCCGGAGATGCACCCGCGGTCCGCGGACTGGGACGCGGACGTGGCGAACTTCGTCGACAAGTGCCGGGCCGGCGCCGACTACGCGATCACGCAGATGTTCTTCCAGCCGGACGCGTACCTGAGACTGCGTGACCGGGTCGACACGGCGGGCTGCGCGACGCCGGTCATCCCCGAGGTCATGCCGGTGACCAGCGTGAAGATGCTGGAGCGGCTGCCCAAACTGAGCAACGCCTCGTTCCCCGACGCCCTGAAAGAGCGGATCCTCGCGGTCAAGGACGATCCGACGGCTGTACGCTCCATCGGTATCGAGTTCGCCACGGAGTTCTGCGCGAGGCTGCTGGCCGAGGGAGTCCCCGGACTGCATTTCATTACGCTGAACAACTCCACCGCGACGCTGGAAATCTACGAGAACCTGGGCCTGCATCACCCACAGCAGGCCTAGACCGGCCGCATCGTCGTACGACACACTGCGTAACGGCCACCTGGGAGAGGGGCGTACATGGGCTGGACGGTCCTCTACATCGCATTCGGCATTGTCGCGCTGTGGCTGCTCGGCGAGGTACTGCTGCAGTACAAGGCACGGCTGCGCTGGCGGCTGCTGGCCTTCGGCGGCTTCCTCGGAGTGGTCGTCGGTGTCCTGATCGCGGCCGTCGTGGTCATCGGTCTGGGCGCGGCCGCCTTCGCCGTCGGGCAGACGTACGTCACGCTGTCGTTCCGCAGCGGCTTCGCGTCCGGCTGGGCCGTCTCCGGGCGCCCGAGCCTCACCAAGCGCCGCAGGGGCGAACCCGACCGTCAGGAACCGTCGTTGGAGGTCACGGACCTCCAGGCCACGGACGGCGGAACGTATCCTCGCGACGACTTCGGCCGCAACGAGAGCTTCGGCCGCGAGGAGAGCTTCGGACGCGACGACTCGGTCTTCGGGCAGAGCCCCGCGAACGCCGCCGAGACGGCCGCCGTCTACGAGCCGCAGCCGCTGCCCGACGAGACGGGCCAGTACGGGGTCTACAGCGCCGCCGCGTACGCGGCGGCCACCGAGCAGGCGGCGTACGCGGCCTCCGCCCAGGGACAGGCACAGGGCCAGGCGCAGGACCAGGGCCAGCCCCAGGACCAGTTCGCCCAGAACTACGGGTACGACGGCTACACCGGCTACGACCAGCAGCAGTACGGCTACGACACCGGACAACAGCAGCAGTACGCCGCCTACTCCGACCCGTACATCGGCTCGCAGTCCTATGACGCGGGCTCCTACGGCCAGTCCTACGACGCCTCGCAGCAGCAGTACGGGCAGCAGGGGCAACAGGAACAGCCGGGGCAGCAGGGGCAGCAGGGCTACGGACAGGACCAGTACGCCGCGGGCACCTACGGCGGCGAGACCCCGGCCGGCGGCGTCTGGGTGCCGCAGCAGCGGAACACCGAGGACCCGTACGGAGGCGAACTCCCGCCGGAGCAGTCCTACCCGTACGAGGGCAACGGGCCGCAGCAGGGCGGGTACGACGAGCAGCAGTACCGGTACTGAAGCGGGCGCCGCCCGACCGGGGCGCCCGCCCCACGGGCGTCACCGCGAACCTTGGAAGTCCGGTCCTTCCACGATCAGTCCGGCGACCAGCGCGCCCGACATGCCCGCGTGCGGAAGCCCGCCGCCGGGGTGCGCCCAGCCACCGACCGCGAACAGGCCGGGTACGCGGGTGGCGTTGGACGGCCGCAGCAGGATGCCGTCCCCGCCGGCCAGCGCGGGAGCGGGCACACCGCCGCCCCCGGCTCCGGTCTCCCGCTCCGTGTGCAGCGGCGTCCGTACCTCGCGCCACAGCATGCGCCCGCGCAGGTCCGGCACCGCCCGCTCGGCGGCGGCGACCATACGGTCCGCGAATGCGTCGGCGGCGCCGGGCGCGGTCCAGTCGTGCCGCGCGAGGGACGGCACCGTCGCCGTGAGGACCACGGACTCGTGGGCGTCGTCCGGGCGCAGCAGCGGATCGTCCGGACGGTCCACCCACACCGTGGGCCGCGGCGCCGCCCCGCCCGTCCCGAAGGTGTGGTCCAGCTCCTCGGCCCGGTCCGCGGTGTGCACGACCGTGCGGTGCGCGGTGCCCGGCGCGCGCGGGCCGCGCAGGGCGAGACAGACCACGGCCCGGCCGCAGGACAGGGACGCGGGGCGCGGCGGCGGCGCCTGGCCCGCGTACAGGTCCGCGCGGCCCGTCAGGCTCTCCAGCAGCTCCGGCGGGCCGCCCACCACGAAGTCCGCCTCGGCGGCGGTCCCGTCGCGCAGCTCCACCCCGGTCGCCCGGCCGTCCTTCTCGGTGACCGAGACGACCTCGGCGCCGAAGACGAACTCCACCCGGCGGGCCAGGCAGCGCTCGTACACGGCGCGGGCCAGCTCACGGATCCCGCCGCGCACGTACCACGTGCCGAAGGCGTGCTCCATGTACGGCAGGACGGCCGCGCTCGCCGGGACCGCGCGCGGGTCGAGGCCGTACGCCAGCGCGTGGCTCTCCAGGAGGGCGGTGAGGCGGGGGTCGCCCAGCTCCCAGGCGCCGACCTCCGCGAGGCGGCCCGCCGTGCGGGTGCGCAGCAGGCGGCGCCGCCGTGGAGCGGGGTAGGGCTCGCGCTCGCCCAGCACCTGCCAGTCGGCCCACAGCGGCTCCTCCAGGAGAGGTCTGCGGGTCCGGTCCCAGGCCTCGCGCGCCCGGACCAGGAAGTCACCCCACCTCTCACCCGCGCCCGGCCCCAGGGCCCCGTCCAGGGCCGAGACGGCCCCGGCGCGTGAGGCGTTGGGCAGGGAGACGTCCGTGCCGTCGGCGAAGACGTGCCGTGCCGCCGGGTCGACCTGGACCAGGCCGACGCGGTCCTCCAGGGGCTCCTTGCCCGTCTTGACGAACAGGTCGCGGTAGACCGCGGGCACCTGGAGCAGTCCGGGGCCGGTGTCGAACGCGAAGCCGTCGCGCTCGAAGCGGCCCACCGCGCCGCCGTACGTCGCCGTGCGCTCGTACACCGTCACCCGGTGGCCCGCGACGGCCAGCCGGGCGGCGGCAGCCATCGCGCCCATCCCGGCGCCGATCACCACGATCCGTGCCATGCGAGGGACCTTATCGGCCGCCACCGACAACCGGGCCCCGGCCCCGGACCGTCGCGGGGGCCCGCCCATGTGGGACCCGTGCGCGGCCCGCGAGGGGTCAGCCGGGCGGTGGCGGCCCGAGCCGCTGCGCGAGCTGTTTCTCCTCGCGGCGCTGGGCCCTGCGCCGCCGGAACCGTCTGATCCGCGAGACCAGGAAGAAGAGCAGCACCAGCCCCGCCAGCAGCAGGACGCCCGCGATGACCGCCGCGGCCTCGGGGTGGTACATCGCGAAGGTGAGGATCCCGGCGACCCCGAGGTCCTCGGCGGTGCTCATCACCATGTTGCTGAACGGCTCGGGCGAGGTGTTGATCGCCATCCGCGTCCCGGCCTTGACGGTGTGGCTGGCCAGGGCCGACGAGCCGCCGATCGCCCCGGCCGCCAGCTCGGACAGCGAACCGCTCTGCCCGGCGAGCAGCGCCGCGACGACGGCTCCCGACACCGGACGGATCACGGTGTGCACGGTGTCCCACACCGAGTCCACGTACGGGATCTTGTCGGCGAAGGCCTCGCAGACGAACAGCACGCCCGCCACGACGAGGACCTCGGGGCGCTGCAGCGACTCGGGCACGTCGTCGGTCAGGCCGGTCGCGCCGAAGAGGCCGAGGAGCAGCACCACCGCGTACGCGTTGACACCGCTGGCCCAGCCACTGGTGAACACCAGGGGGAGTACGGACACGGACGCGATCGTAACCAGCCGGCCCCGGCGCGTCCTGCGCATGAGTGCGTACGGCTGAGTATGCGTACCTAGGGAGTGAGTTGAGTACGCGTGCGGATGGGCGCCGACCTGCGCGGACGACAGAGTGGAGGCACGGAGAGGGGCGCGGCTCCGGCACCGCCGACACGGGGCGGCGGAACGGTGCAGCGCCCCTGCCGCTCCTTCCGCCGAGGACTCGGCGGAAGCGAGGCACGGGGGCCCGAGGGGGGACCGGTACGGGGGAACGTACGGGGGGAACGCAGGAGGGACGCCGGTCCGGCGTGGCCCGCGGGGGACGCGGCCACGCCGGACCGGCGCTCATCTGCGTCCGAGGCGCTCCCCGCCGACCCGCCCCTGGAGCAGCAGGGACAGCGCGGCGTGCACCTCGTCCAGGGAGCGCTGCGGCTGGAACGCCTGCCAGTCCAGGGCAGCCACCAGCACCATCCCGACCAGCGCCGCCGCCGTCAGCGGGGTGTCGATCTCGTCGCTCAGCTCGCCGTTCGTGATCCCGTCCCGCAGGACGTCCTCGACGACCGCGACGGCCTGCTGCCTGACCACCATCAGCGTGGACTGCCAGGCCCGGTTGGTGCGCCACAGCTCCGCCACGTAGAGCTGGGTGAACGCCGGGTAGCGGCCGATGAAGACCAGGCCCGCCCGGATCATCGCGTCCAGCGCGTCGACCCTGCTGCCGCCCTCCCGGTCGGTCTTGTCGACCGCCTCCCGCAGAGAGGCGGTGAGCAGTCCCACACCGTGCCGGAGCAACTCCTCGAAGAGGACGGACTTGCTGGCGAAGTTGTAGTAGACCGTGCCCTTCGCCACTCCGGCACGCTCGGCGATCTCGTCCACGGTGGTGGCCGAGAAACCCTGTTCGGCGATGAGGGTCACCGCCGCCTCGTAGAGCTTCTGCCGGGTCGCCTGTCGTCGGCCGCCGCCGCTGCCCGCCGTCTTGCTGCTTTCCATGGCCCCGATTGTCACAGGCTCAGCTCCGGGTGCAGACGATCGAGGGTCCATACCTGCCGTCGTCGTGCGGACACGGCGGTGAGCGCGAGGGCGCCCAGGGTGAAGGCGGTGAGGACGGCGCACGCCTGCCAGACCGGTCCCAGCCCGCCGCCCGTGATGAGCCTGCGCAGGGCCTCGACGACGTAACTCATCGGCATGAAGGGGTGGATCGCGTTGAAGAACCCCGGGCTGGTCTGCACGGGATACGTGCCGCCGGCCGACGTCAGCTGGAGCATCAGCAGGGCGAGGACGAGGATCCGCCCGGCCGCTCCGAAGCGCGCGTTGAGCCACTGCACGATCGCCGCGAAGCACACCGTCACCAGGAACAGGAAGGCCACCGTCCCGGCCGCCCGCACCGCCTGCAGGCCGATCGCCCAGTGCAGTACGGACATCAGCGCGACCGTCTGGAGCACGCCGAGGGCGGCCACCGGCAGCCAGCCCGCCAGCGCGATCCGCCAGGCGGGGGCGCCCGCGGCGAGCGCCCGCCGGCTGAGCGGCGGGATCAGCATGTAGGCGACCATCGCGCCCACCCACAGGGACAGCGGAATGAAGTACGGCGCGAAACCGGTGCCGTAGTTGGGCGCCTTGTGCAGATCCTTCGAAGCGAGCTGTACGGGGTCGGCCATGACCCCGGTGCGCCGGTCGCGGTCCTTCTTGTCGTAGTCGGGGATCTGCCCGGCGCCGTCGTGCAGCCCGCCGGCGAGCTTCCCCGAGCCGTCGACGAGCTTGTACATGCCGCCTTCGAGGTCGTTCGCGCCCGTGCCGAGCCTGCCGACGCCGCTGTCGAGGTCGGCGGCGCCCTTCTTGGCCGTGCCGAGCCCGGTGTGCAGGGTCCTGGCCCCCTTGGCGACCTTTCCTGCCCCCTTGTTGAGCGCGTTGATCCTGGAGACGGCCGTGGCGAGGTCCTCGGACAGGTGCGGTGAGCGGTCGGCGAGGGCCCGCGCCTGCTTCTCCAGGGTGGCCAGGTGCTTGTCGAGGGTCTTCAGGCCGCCGTCCTGGTCGGCCACCAGCGTGTCGACGTCGTCGGCGACCTTCGCCACGTCCGCGGCGGCGTCCCTGGCCTTCTTCAGGTCGGGGCAGGCCGCGTCGGGCAGCGGCAGGTCCTGGTCCGCGCAGCGCGCCCGGTAGACGCCGTCCAGCGTGTCGGAGGCGGTGTGCGCTCCCTCGGCGGCGGCCGGGGCCCTGCGCGCCAGCGTGCCGAGGTTGTGGCGGACGGCGGAGGCGGAGTCCGCGACGAGCCGCGCGGTGTCGCCGATCTCCTTCTCGTTGCCCTTCAGGAAGGGCCCCACCTTGTCCGCGACCGCGTTGACCTTGTCCGCGAGTCGCTGCGTGCCGTCCGACACCTGCCGCGAGCCGTCCGCCAGGTCGCCCGCGCCCGTGTCGAGCTTCTTCAGTCCGGCGGAGAGCCTGCCACTGCCCTTCTCGGCGTCCGCGAGGCCGTCCGCGAGGTCCTTGGAGCCCTTCTTGGCCTTCCCGATGCCGCCCTTGAGGGTGTCGGCCCCCTCGGCGGCCTTCTCGGTCCTCCCGTGGATGTCGGAGAACGAGACGAAGATCCGGTCGAGGAACGACCGGGACGCCTTGGTCGAGGCGGCGGAGCGCACCTCGCTGAAGACGGTCCGGGAGATCTGCCCGACGATGTAGTTGTTCGCGTCGTTCGTGCGCACCTGGAGGGCGCCCGTCTCGGGGGAGTCGCCCGAACTGGACGCGATCCTCCTGCTGAAGTCCGACGGCATGGTCAGCGACAGGTAGTACCTGCCGTTCTCGACCCCCTCGCGGGCCTCGGCGGCGCTCACCTCCTGCCAGTCGAACGTCTCGCTCCGGTGCAGACCCTCGGTGATCTCGTCCCCGACCACGATCTTCCCGCCGGCCTTCTCGCCGCTCTTCTCGGCGGTGGTCGCTCCCCGGTCGTCGTTCACCAGTGCCACGGGGATGCGGTCGAGACGGCCGTACGGGTCCCAGAACGACCACAGGTAGAGGGCGCCGTACAACAGGGGCAGCAGCAGGAGCGCGGCCAGCGCGGCACGCGGGAGCCTGCCCCTGCCGAACCGCTTGATCTCCAGCGCGGCGAGCCTAGGCGAGCGCATCCACCGTCTCCATGTTCTGGCCGTCGTCCCGACCGTTGTCCTGGTTGTCGTCCCGGCCGTCGTGCGGGCCGTCGTCCTGGCTGTCGTGCTCGGGTTCCGCGTCCGCGGGGGCGGTGGACACCACGACCGCGCCCTCGGGTGCCTCGGCGCACACGGCCACGACCGTGGTCCCGGCGGCGCTGAGCGAGCGCAACATCGTCCAGACCTCGTCCCGTTCGGCCGCCGAGAGCTTCAGGTCGGTGTCGTCGACGCCCAGCAGCCCCGGGCGGCCGATCAGGGCGAGGGCCACGGACAGGCGCAGCGCCTCCAGGCGTTCCAGGTCGCGGACGGCGGTCCTGGCTCCCTTGGGCAGCGACTCCCGGTCCAGCCCGGCGGCGGTCAGCGCGTCGTCGATCCGCCGCCGTTCCTCCGCCCGCCGCTCCCGGCGAGGCCGCAGCAGCCCGCGTACGGTGCCGCCGAACCGCCGCTGGAGCAGGGCGCGCTCCCGGAGGTGCTCGGCGACGGACAGCGCCGGCTCCAGGTCGGTGACGCCGGGCACATGGGCCAGCGCGCTGCACCGGCGGACCGCCGCCATCCGCCCGGGCAGTTCGGAGTGCCCCACGCGCGCGTGCCCCTCGGTGGGCTTCATCCGCCCGGTGAGCGCGAGCAGCAGGCAGGTACGGCCCGAGCCCGAGGGCCCCTCGACCGCGATCAGCGAACCGGGCTCCGCGTCGACGTCCACGCCGCGGAACGCCCAGCCGCGAGGCCCCTTGAGCCCGAAGCCCTCGGCAGTGACACCGAGTCCGTACGGACCATCCACAACGTCCCCCGCCCTCCGGGTCCTTGGACCGCAAAGTCTTTGCACTGACTAGTCAGTGCAAAAATTACCCCGAACCTGTGATCGAGGCAAAAGCGCAGGTCAGAACGGATTGTCAGTGGCATACCGCACGATAGGCGCATACGGCATCTCCTGTCGGGGCGTGCCGTCACACGACGACAGGAGGTTCGTCATGGCCAGCTCTTCCGCAGCCGCCGCTCACCGGCGCCGCGCCACCGGCCCTGCCCCCTCACTGACCGGTCCGGCGAGCGATGTGCACCCCGTGCTCCGCCGGGCCACGGCCCCTCCCGCCGCCCTCGATCTGCTCGCCCAGGCCCGCGCCGGACTCGACGAGGCGTCCCTGCTGGAAACACCGAACGAGCGGTATGCCACGGCACACCTGGCCGCCCTGCGCACCGCCGCGGCCGTGCTCGCCGCCCGGGGCCGCCCCGAGACCAGCGAGCGGCGCCGGGCCAGGATCCGCAGCGCCTGGGAGGTGCTGCCGGAGACAGCGCCCGAACTCGCGGAGTGGAGCGTGCTGTTCGCCTCCGGGGCCCGCCGCCGCGCCCGCGCGGAGGCCGGCATCCAGGGCGCGGCCACCGTCCGCGACGCCGACGACCTGCTGCGTGACGTGGCGATGTTCCTCCGCCTCGTCGAGCGCATGCTGGTGCTCCAGCCGGTCCTGCCCCAGCCGCGGCAGGGCGACCCACGGCAGGAGGGCGGCCGGGAGGCGCGGATCCCGTCGGACGCCCAGGCCGTGCCGGCCGTCCCGGACGCGGGATGACGCCGCCCTCGCCCGGGCCCCGAGGAGGGCGCCGACCGCGCCGCGGGGACGGCCGGGGTCCGCCGGAGGCCGAACCGCGGCTCGCCCGCCGTCCGCACCGGTGGTCCGCACCGGTTGTCCGGGTCGGAGGTCCGGGCCGGTGGTCCGGGTCGGACGGAGGCCGTGCGTCCGGCGCGCGAGACGGCGAGCCGGGCAGTGGACGTGAGGCAATAGGGTTGGGAACGCCTGAATCTCCCCGGTGCCGGACAGGGCGGGGGAGATACCCCCATCGCTCCGCCGCACACGCCGGCGGTGCCGCGCCGAGGAGTCAACTGCCGTGTCGGACCCGATGCGCCCGCCCGCCTCCCGCCGCCCTGAACCGGCGTCGCCGCGCTCCGGCCCCTCTGGTCCCCGCGCCTCGCTCCGTACCGCCGTGGTCTGGGACGTGCTGACGGACGCCCTCGACCGCCGGGTCAAGGCCACGGGCCGGGAGTCGCTGGACGTGCTCGACGCGGGAGGGGGCAGCGGCAACCTCGCGGTGCCCGTGGCCCGCCTCGGCCACCGCGTCACCGTCGTGGACCCCAGCCCGAACGCGCTGTTCGCGCTGGAGCGCCGGGCCGCCGAGGCCGACGTCGCCGACCGCGTCCAGGGCGTCCAGGGCGACGCGCACGGCCTCTTCGACGTCGTCGAGCGCGGCGGCTACGACGTCGTGCTGTGCCACGGCGTGCTCGAGTACGTGGACGACCCCGCCGAGGGCCTTCGCAACGCGGTCGGCGCGCTGCGTCCCGACGGCGTCCTCAGCCTGCTCGCCGCGGGACTGGGCGGCGCCGTGCTCGCACGGGCCCTCGCCGGACACTTCACGGAGGCCCGCCACGCCCTGAGTGACCCGGATGGCCGCTGGGGCGAGGGTGATCATGTTCCGCGGCGCTTCACGGCCGATCAGCTCACCGCTCTGGTCGAGGGCGCGGGCCTGAGCGTCGGCGCCGTGCACGGTGTACGGGTCTTCGCGGACCTGGTGCCCGGGGTCCTCGTGGACACCGAGCCGGGCGCCCTCGACGCCCTCCTGAAGCTGGAGGCCGCGGCCGCCGAACTCGCCGCCTTCCACTCCGTTGCCACGCAGCTCCATGTGCTCGGTGTGACGCGGGAGTCGGCTGAGGGGTGAGCTGCCTCCTGCGTCGCACCGCTGATCAGGGGCGCGGCAGCAGATGGAGTACGCCACAGGCCCCCCGATCGGGCGCTCGGAGCCGTATGATCGGGGGAGACCGTTCGGCATGACGGGCCGGTCGCTGGGGAATCTACGCCTCAGTGGATCGGAGCGCCATGGCGGGTTCCGGTTGGCGAATTGGCGCAGAGGGGCGGGTTTCACGGGGGCGATTCCCTGCCTATCCTGAAGGGGACCCCCGGTCGCCCCGGCGACTGCACGATGAGGAGGACGCCGTGCCGCTCTCGGAGCACGAGCAGCGAATGCTCGAGCAGATGGAGCGAGCGCTGTACGCCGAAGATCCCAAGTTCGCGACAGCGCTTGAGGGAAGCGGGCTGCGTACGTACACCCGGCGACGGGTCTACCAGGCGGTCGCGGGCTTCCTCGTAGGTATCGCGCTCCTCATGGCCGGAATGGTCGCACAGCAGATCTGGGTCAGCGTGGTGGGTTTTCTCGTCATGCTGGGCTGCGCGGTGCTCGCCGTCACCGGTTGGCGCAAGGCCCCCAAGCCGGGTGAACAGCCCGCGGCGGGTGCTGCGCCGGGTGCTTCGCAGACCCGCGGTCAGGGTCGGCAGCGGCGCTCCATGATGGACCGCATCGAACAGCGCTGGCAGCGGCGCCGTGACGACCAGGGCGGCCAGTAGCCCACAGAGTCCCGGCCGACAGCGACAGACGTACGCGCGTAGGGGTGACCACCTTCGAGGTGGCCACCCCTTCCGCGTGCCCGAACCGTGAAGCCCGACCCGTGAAAGAGAGGGGGGTGCCTGCCCGAGCCGGGCAGGCACCCCCCTCATCTCTTTGCCTCTGTTCTCTTTTCCGGCTTCGGCAGCCGGGTCGTCCTCAGCCGCTGCCCTGCCCGGAGGGCCGCCGTACGAGCGCCGTCCAGCGGGCCGCGGCCCGGGACTTCAGCGTGATCCAGCCCTCGGAGAACGCCCACGCCACCCGTACGGTCGAGCGTGGGGCGAGCAGCGCGCGCAGGCGCGTACCCCGGCCGGCCGTGGCCCGCAGACCCGCGGTCATCCGGCGCACGTCATCGCCCAGACCCATGGCGGGCCGTGGCTGCGGCGCGTACAGGACCTGCTCCACCGCGTCGGCGACCCGGTGGACGGAGGCGGCGGCCTCCGGATCGAGGTGTCCGGCGCCGACGATCCGTGCCGCCGCCTTGCGCGGCGTCTGCGACTCGTCGGGCGCGATACCGAAGTCCCACGCCGTGTCGCACATCTCCTGCCAGGCCGCCAGCGTGGCGCCCCCGGTGGCCGCGTCGGTGCGGCCGTGCGGACCGAGCCGCACCGACCGGGTCCGCATCCGCCAGAACATCGGCAGCAGCGGCACCGCGAGCACGAGGAGCCCGGCCGCCAGGGCGAGCCCGATGAGCAGGAACCGCGGCGGACCGTCGTTCGTCGTCCCGAAGGCGGCCTGCGGAGACTCGCTGCCGCAGGGCTGCTCCAGCTTCTTCTCCTCGGCCGTGCAGCTCTCGCTGCTCGACGGTTCGGAGGAGGGCGCCGTGGACGAGGACCGCGACGGCACGTCCGGGTTGGGAAGCGTCGTGCCGGGCGTGTCCTCGCGGGTGTACTCCGGCACCGAGCCGCGGTTCGGCGTCGGCTCGAAACGGGTCCAGCCCACGCCCTCGAAGTACAGCTCGGGCCAGGCGTGCGCGTCCCGCAGACCCACCGCCATCGTGCCGTCGGACTTGGGCGAACCAGGAGTGAAGCCCACCGCGACACGGGCCGGTATGCCCAGCGTGCGGGCCATGGAGGCCATCGCGAAGGAGAAGTGGACGCAGAAGCCCTCCTTGTCCCTCAGGAAGCGCGCTATCGCCTGGGACCCACTGCCGACCTGCACCTCCGTGTCGTACGTGAAGCCGCCCTCCAGGGCGAACCAGTCCTGCAGCTTCACCGCGCGCTCGTAGTCGTTGGCCGAGTCCGCCGTGACCTGCCGTGCCGTCTCGGCCACCACCGGCGGCAGCGAGCCCGGCACCCTGGTGAACTGGCGCTTCAGCACCTCGGGCGCCTCGGGCGCGTTGGCGAGCTGGTCCGCGGTCGGCTGCACGATCAGGCTCTTGACCGTGTACTCCTGGCCGCGGGTGGTCTGGCCGTGGTCGCCGACGAGCGTGCGGCCCACGGGCTCGTACCGCCACTTGCCGTCGATCCCCACCTGGCTGGCCGGGTAGGGCATGGGCAGCCAGTCCTGCGCGTACCAGTCGGCCGCCGAGATCCTCGTCTGGATCTCGGTGCGCGGCACCTCGTCGCTGAGGCCGGGCGGGGCCGGGAACGACCCCGGCACGTCCTCGACATGACGCTTGGCCGGCTTCCACGCCGTGCCGTCGAACTCGTCGAGCGAGACGATCCGCAGATAGAGGTCCTGGGTCTCCTCGGAGTTGGTGCGGTAGGACATGACCTCGCGGTCCTCGTCCACGTTCAGGCTGTCGCGGAGCGAGACCAGCGGGTTCACCGCGGAGATGGTGCCGCCGCCTCCGGAACCCGTGCCGACGCCCGTCCCCGCGGCGTCCAGCAGGCCGCCGTCGAGCGCGGGCAGGGCGAGCGGCACGACCAGGGAGATACCGAGCGCGACGGCGCCGATGCGCCGCCCCGTACGGACCGGCGCGACCGCGCTGTCCGAGGGGTCCACGCCCGGCGCGCGGGGCCCGCCGCCGAAGACCCGGCCCCACTGCGAGAGCCGGTCACGCCCCTCGGCGAGCAGCAGCACCAGATAGCCGGCGGCCGCCAGCAGGAACCAGACCCACCCGGCGGCGCCGTCCGCGAGACCCGCGGCGACGGAGTACAGCGCGAGCAGCGGCAGTCCGGCGGGGGCCGCGCTGCGGAACGTCACCGCGAGCGCGTCCACCGCGAGTCCGATCACCACGACCCCGCCGACCATCATCAGCCGGATGCCGTCGGAGAGCGGTGCCGGTATCGAGTACCGTCCGACGTCGTCCGAGCCGGCCTGCAGCAGTTCACCGAAGTGACGGAACACGTCGGGGCCGGGGATCAGCCCGGCGACGGCCTGCTCCCGGGCGAACGACAGCGTCAGCAGCAGCAGGGTCACCAGCGCCTGCGCCGCGATCGTCAGCGGCCGGGCCAGGGGCACCCGCCGGGCCGCCGCGCCCACCCCGGTCTGCACCGCGAGGAGGAACGCCGCCTGGAGGAACCAGCTCGCCGGATCGACCAGCGGCAGCAGCGCGCAGGACGCCAGCAGCGTCGCCGCCGCGGCGCACAGCGCCAGTCGTGCGCGTCCGCTCATGAGCCACCGCTCCCTGCCGTGCCGCCGGTCGACGCGACTCCGTTGCGCTGTCGGTCCGCCTCCCGCCACAGGTCGGCCAGGCCGACACCCGGCGGTACGACCAGGGCGGTCCAGCCCGCCTCACGCAGCATCCGAAGCCGCTCCTCGATCTGTTCCTCGTCGGTGCCCCGCACCCATGCCTCGCTGTCCAGCAGGAAGGCGACCGCCCCGCCGCTGCGCTGGCGCATCTTGGCGAGCACCGTCGCCTGCTCCTCGTCCAGGTCGCCGAGGAAGGCCACCAGCAGTCCTTCGTTGCCGCCGCGCAGCACGTCGTAGGCCCGGGACAGGCCCGTACCGTCGGAGTGGTCGATCACCGCGAGGGTGTCCATCATCAGACCCGCCGCGTCCGCCGACTCCTGGCTCGCGCCGGCGAACCCGTCGGTGCCCTCACCCGGCACCGAGGTGCCGGTGTCGGTCAGCAGCCGTACGGAGAAGCCTCGTTCGAGCATGTGGACCAGTGTCGACGCCGTGCCCGACACGGCCCACTCGAAGGCCGAGTCCGGGCCCGCGCCGTCGAAGGCGATGCCCCGGGTGTCGAGGAGCACCGTGCAGCGGGAGCGCTGCGGCTGCTCCTCCCGGCGCACCATCAGTTCGCCGTACCGGGCGGTCAGGCGCCAGTGGACCCGGCGCAGGTCGTCGCCGTAGCGGTACCCGCGCGGGATCACGTCGTCCTCGCCGGCCAGGGCGAGCGAGCGCTGCCGCCCGTCGCCGTACCCCTTCGCCTCACCGGTCAGCCGCACCGGTGGCAGGGGCTCCACGCGCGGGACGACGGTGAGGGTGTCGTACGTCGAGAAGGAGCGGGTCAGCTCGCACATCCCGAAGGGGTCGCTGAGCCGCAGTTGCAGAGGGCCCAGCGGATAGCGGCCGCGCAGGTCCGAGCGCACCCGGTACGACACCTCGCGCCGGCCGCCCGCCTCGACCCGGTCCAGTACGAACCGGGGCCGGGGGCCGAGCACGTACGGCACCCGGTCCTGGAGCATCAGCAGTCCGGTGGGCAGCCGCGAGACGTTGTCCATCCGCAGATGGACGCGTGCCTCGGAGCCCGCCGGTACGCGGCCGGGGGAGAGGCGGCGGCTGCCGGCGACCCGGTAGCGCGTGCGGTAGAGCACGGCCGCGCAGACCAGCGGCAGGACCGCGAGCAGCAGCCCGACCCGGAGCAGATCGCTCTGCCCCAGGACGTACGCGCAGACGGCCGCCGCGATGCCGGCGGCCAGGAACGACCGCCCGCGCGTGGTGAGCCCGGCGAGAGCCGTGCGCAGCCCGCCCTTGTCCTCCTCGGCCGTCGCAGCGGGCATCCCGCCGCCGGTCATCACAGCCTCCGGGGCGGCTGCTGGCCCAGGGCGGCCGTGCCGCGGCCGATCACCGGACTGCCCGGCGGCTGGGGCGCCGAGGGCACGGCCGTGCGCTGGAGGATCTCCAGGACGACCTGCTCGGCCGTACGGCGGTTCAACTGTGCCTGGGCGGTGGGCAGCAGCCGGTGGGCCAGGACCGCCACGGCGAGGGCCTGGACGTCGTCCGGCAGGGCGTAGTCCCGGCCGCTCAGCGCGGCGGAGGCCTTCGCGGCGCGCAGCAGGTGCAGCGTGGCGCGCGGTGAGGCCCCGAGTCTCAGGTCCGGGTGGCTGCGGGTGGCGCCCACCAGGTCGACCGCGTACCTGCGGACCGAGTCGGCGACGTGCACCGTGCGGACCGCGTCGATGAGCTTCACGATCTCGTGCGCGTGCGCCACCGGCTGGAGGTCGTCCAGCGGGGAGACGCCACCGTGGACGTCGAGCATCTGCAACTCGGCCTCCGCGCTGGGGTAGCCGATGGAGACCCGGGCCATGAATCGGTCCCGCTGGGCTTCCGGCAGCGGGTAGGTGCCCTCCATCTCGACCGGGTTCTGGGTGGCCACCACCATGAAGGGGCTGGGCAGCTCGTAGGTCGTCCCGTCGATGGTGACCTGGCGCTCCTCCATGGACTCCAGGAGTGCCGACTGCGTCTTGGGCGACGCGCGGTTGATCTCGTCGCCGATCACGATCTGCGCGAAGATCGCCCCCGGTTTGAACTCGAAGTCCCTGCGCTGCTGGTCCCAGATGGACACACCTGTGATGTCCGAGGGCAGCAGGTCGGGCGTGAACTGAATACGTCGCACCGAGCAGTCGATGGACCGCGCGAGTGTCTTGGCCAGCATGGTCTTGCCGACGCCGGGGACATCCTCGATCAGAAGATGCCCCTCGGCGAGCAGTACGGTCAGCGAAAGCCGCACGACCTCAGGCTTGCCCTCGATCACTTCCTCCACCGAACTGCGGACTCTCTCCGCAGTGGCGGTCAGATCTGTAAGGCTCGCTCGATCGTCATAGGTCGTCACCCGGCCCTCCTCGGCCCGTTCTTTCTCTGGGCCGACGCGCAGTCGTGCGGACCGGCCCACCCCGAACACGGACGCCACGCGTGAAAAGTTCCGCGTGACGCCACACACGCATTCTTGTTGCCGTTACCGGTTCGTGTCACTCGCCTGTGGATAACTGGCCGCGATATGTCTGTTCTTGTGATCTTTGGCCAGGTCGTGCCGGCGTCAGGTGGGGTCTATCTCACGCAGCAGGCCCGTCTTCACGTCGAACACGAAACCACGTACGTCGTCCGTGTGCAGAAGGAACGGAGAGGTACGCACGCGCTGCATGGACTGCCGCACATCCTGCTCGACGTCGCGGAAGGCCTCGACCGCCCAGGCGGGGCGCTGGCCGACCTCCATCTCCAGCTCGTGGCGGAAGTCCTCGGTGAGGGCCTCCAGGCCGCAGCCGGTGTGGTGGATGAGCGCGACGCTGCGGGTGCCGAGCGCGCGCTGGCTGATGGTGAGGGAGCGGATCACGTCGTCGGTGACCACGCCGCCCGCGTTGCGGATGGTGTGGCAGTCGCCGAGTGCGAGGCCCAGCGCGTCGTGCAGGTCGAGGCGGGCGTCCATGCAGGCCACGACCGCGACACGCAGGACGGGCCGGGCGTCCATGCCGGGATCGGTGAACGCCGCGGCGTACCGCTCGTTGGCGTCGACCAGGCGGTCGGTGACCGTACCGCGACGGGACATGGCGTCTTCGGGTTCGGTGGGAACGGATGCGGACGTCGTCATACCTATGACGGTAAGGGGCACTCGCTGTTCGGGCCCGCTGTGAGAGGGGACAAAGAACATCAATGAGCGTTGTTGTGAGGTAACCCACAAGGGTGGACCGAGTGCACCCGTACGGGTGGAAATTGCCGGTTTGCCGCTTGATCGTCAGTGAGAGTCGCGACGCGCAGGCCGGTTCATTGACCGCGAGACACCGTGGACTAAAGTGACGCGAAGCGGGAGGCGAGCTGTCCTCCCTGCTGGACTGCTATCCCCCGGAGGACCGGCGACATGCCGGGATCTCCCCACGTGCGCGGCGCGTACGTACGGCTCGGCCTCCTCCCGCTCCCGGTCGGCTGACGCTCTTGGCGCCGGCAGGCCTCCCCCTCACTCGGGGGTACCTCTCCGTGCCGGCCGCGGGAGGGCGGGGACCCGGCGCGGTGCGTACCGGCCGCGCGGACCTGAGAGGGCCCCTTGAGCAACAGTCGACACGTCCCGGTGATGCTCCAGCGGTGTCTGGACATGCTGGCCCCCGCACTGGAGCGGCCGGGAGCCGCGGTCGTCGACTGCACCCTCGGCCTCGGCGGCCACAGCGAGGCACTGCTCAGCCGGTTCCCCGAGGCGCGCCTGGTCGCCCTGGACCGCGACAAGGAGGCGCTGCGCCTCTCCGCGGAGCGGCTCGCCCCCTTCGGCGACCGGGCGGAGCTGGTGCACGCGGTCTACGACGAACTCCCCGACGTGCTCGACCGCCTGGGCGTCCCGAGCGTCCAGGGCGTCCTGTTCGACCTGGGCGTCTCCTCCATGCAGCTCGACGAGGCGGACCGCGGCTTCGCCTACGCCCAGGACGCGCCGCTCGACATGCGGATGGACCAGACGACCGGCATCGGCGCGGCCGAGGTGCTCAACACCTACCCGCCCGGCGAACTCGTCCGGATCCTGCGGGCGTACGGCGAGGAGAAGCAGGCCAAGCGGATCGTGTCCGCGGTCGTGCGCGAACGCGACAAGGATCCCTTCACCAACAGCGCGCGGCTCGTCGAGCTGATCCGGGACTCCCTGCCGCAGGCGGCCAAGCGCACCGGCGGCAACCCCGCCAAGCGGACGTTCCAGGCACTGCGCATCGAGGTCAACGGCGAACTCACCGTCCTGGAGCGGGCGATTCCCGCCGCCGTGAAGGCGCTCGCCGTCGAGGGCCGGATCGCCGTGCTGTCGTACCACTCCCTGGAGGACCGGCTGGTGAAGCACGTGCTCGCGGCGGGCGCCGCCACCACCGCGCCGCCCGGACTGCCGGTCGTCCCCGAGCGCTACCAGCCCCGGCTCAAGCTGCTCACCCGCGGTGCCGAACTCCCCACCGAGGAAGAGATCGCGGAGAACCGGCGGGCCGCTCCGGCGCGACTGCGCGGAGCACAGCGCATCCGCGAGGACGCCGAGTGAGCCGAGTGAGGGGAAGGGCGAGTGAGTTGGCCAACCGGACTCGCCGGGCGCACGGTCCTGACCGCCGGACCCGCCGGCCGGAAACCCGAACTCACCTGGAGGGTGAGTGAGTAGGAAACCCGAACTGAAAGGGCGAGCGGCCCGGCTCGCGCGGCTCTTCCCGACGGGCTCGGGGCAGGCCGCCCGGACCCCCTTCGTCCTCCTGGTGGTGCTGCTGCTCGGCGGCGGCCTCATCGGGCTCCTGGTACTGAACTCGGCGCTCAGCGAGGGGTCGTTCCAGCTCGACGACCTCCAGAAGGACACCAAGAGCCTCACCGACGAGGAACAGGCGCTCCAGCGGGACGTGGACGCCTACTCCGCCCCCGACGCCCTCCAGCGCCGCGCCCACGAACTGGGCATGGTGCCCGGCGGCGACCCGGCCTTCCTCAACCCCGACGGCTCGGTCCTCGGCGTCCCCAGCGCGGCCCCCGAGCAGTCGTCCGTGTTCTCCCCCGTGATCCGGCCGCCCGAGGCGCTCGCCTCCGAACAGGCCGCCGTCCCCACGGCACCCCAGGTGTCCACCGGGCCCGTGTCGGCCACCGGGACGCCGGATCCGGCCACGGAGTCCGCCCCGCAGTCCACGCCGCCCCATACGACTCCCGGCAGGTGACGGAAGTGTCCGACAGGGAACCCCCGCGCCGCAGGGTGCCCGCGCCCGCCCGGTCCGTGAAACCCGGCGGGTCCGCCAAGCCCGGCGGACAGCGCCGTCCGGGGCCCGGCGCCCGGCCCACCCGCCGCCCCGCCCCGCCCCGCGCCAAGGCTCCAC
Source organism: Streptomyces sp. CWNU-52B (assembly GCF_047444975.1). Lineage (NCBI taxonomy): Bacteria > Bacillati > Actinomycetota > Actinomycetes > Kitasatosporales > Streptomycetaceae > Streptomyces > Streptomyces sp. CWNU-52B. The sequence continues at coordinate 144,834 of NZ_JBLFJV010000044.1, forward strand.
GCGTCATCCGGCTCGGCAGCCCCCGCCCCAGGCTGCGCCTGGTCAGCCTGGCCCTGGCCCTCGTACTGATCGCCTTCGTCGTACGGCTCCTCCAGGTGCAGGCGGTCGACGCGAGCGAGTACACGGCCAAGGCCGACAAGAACCGGTACCTCAGCCGCACCCTGACCGCCTCGCGCGGCCAGATCACCGACCGCAACGGCGTCGAGCTGGCGATCAGCGTGGACACGAACGACATCACCGCCGACCCCGCGCTGTTCACCCGGAAGGCCACGAAGATCGGCGACGCCCCCGAGCAGGCCGCCGCCCTGCTCGGCCCGATCCTCGACAAGGACCCCGAGGAACTCGCCGGGAAGCTCCGGACCCCCGACAGCCGCTACGTCGTGCTCGCCCGCCGCCAGACCCCCCAGGTCTGGACGCAGATCAAGGACCTCAAGAGCACCCTCGCCGAGAAGGCCGGCGAGGGCGGTTCGGAGGTGAACGTCCTCGCGGGCGTCCTCCAGGAACCCAGCAGCAAGCGGGTCTACCCGAACGGCGACCTCGGCGCCGGGATACTGGGCTGGGTCAACGCCGACGGCAAGGGCGGCGGCGGCGTCGAGCAGCAGCTCGACAAGGAGCTGTCCGGCAAGGACGGCAAGATCCGCTACGCCCAGTCCGGCGGACGGCAGGTGCCCACCGCGGGCTCCACCGAGAAGCCCGCCGTGGCCGGCTCCGAGGTCGAGCTGACCATCGACCGCGACATCCAGTGGGCCGCGCAGAACGCCATCTCCGAGCAGGTCGAGAAGTCGAAGGCGGACCGCGGGTACGTGATGGTGCAGGACAACCGGACCGGCGAGATCCTCGCGATGGCCAACGCGCCCGGCTTCGACCCGAACGACCTCTCCCGGGCCGACGGGGGCGCCCTGCACAACTGGAGCCTGGAGGACGCCTTCGAGCCCGGTTCCACCGCCAAGGTCATGTCGATGGCCGCCGTCCTGGAGGAGGGCGCCGCCACACCCGCCACGCACGTCACCGTGCCCAACCGGCTGCACCGCGGCGACCGGCTCTTCCGCGACGACATCGACCACCCGACCTGGTACCTGACGCTCAACGGCGTCCTCGCCAAGTCCAGCAACATCGGCACCATCCTGGCGACCGGCCAGCTCGGCGACACGCAGAAGGAGGCCAACCAGGTCCTCTACTCGTATCTGCGCAAGTTCGGCATCGGCGGCTACACGGGCCTGGACTTCCCCGGTGAGACGAAGGGCATCCTCGCCCCGGCCGGCCAGTGGTCGACCTCCCAGCAGTACACGATCCCCTTCGGCCAGGGCGTGTCCATCAACGCGATGCAGGCGGCCTCCGTCTACTCGACGATCGCCAACGGCGGCGTACGCGTGGAACCGACGCTCGTCCGCGGCACGAAGGGAGCCGACGGACGCTTCACCCCGGCCCCCGAGCCCAAGAAGACCCGGGTCGTCAGCGAGAAGACCGCGAAGACCGTGGCGCAGATGCTGGAGTCCGTCGTGGACGACGAGGAGGGCACCGGCACCAAGGCGCGTATCCCCGGCTACCGCGTCGCGGGCAAGACCGGCACGGCCAACCGTGTGGATCCGGCCACCGGCCGCTACCACGGATACACCTCGTCCTTCGCGGGTTTCGCCCCCGCGGACAACCCCCGCGTCACCGTGTACTGCGCCATCCAGAACGCCACCAAGGGCAGCTACTTCGGCGGCCAGATCTGCGGGCCCGTCTACAAGCAGGTCCTGGAGTTCGCGCTGAAGACCCTCCAGGTGCCGCCCACCGGGGACAAGGCCCCCGGACTTCCCGTCACCTTCACGCCCTGACCGGCGCCGCCCACGCACCCTCGCGTGCCCACCCGGACACCACGTGCCACCGCCCGGACCACCGACCAGGAACAAGCTCTTGACGACGATCACTCCCGCTCCCGGCGACGACGGCTCGACGCCCGCCCCGCCACGCCCCTCGCTTCGCTCCGGCAGGGGTGTGCCCGGTACGCTCACCGCCGTGCCACACGCCGATCAGTCCCAAACCACCCAGAAGGGCGTCCCTGTGACATATCCGGGGCCGCCGCGACCGGTCCAGAACTCCGCCACACCCCTCGCGGAGCTCGCCGACCAGCTGGGTGCCGGCCGCCCGGAAGGCGCCGCCGAGGTCACGGGCATCACCCATGACTCGCGCGCCGTACGTCCGGGCGACATCTACGCCGCACTGCCCGGCGCCCGGATGCACGGCGCCGACTTCGTGACGCAGGCGGCAGGACTCGGCGCCGTCGCCGTGCTGACCGACCCGACGGGTGCCGCCCGCGCCGAGGCCACCGGCCTGCCGGTCCTCGTCGTCGACGACCCGCGCGGGCAGATGGGCGAGCTGGCCGCCTCGATCTACGGCCACCCCGGACCCGACCTGCTCCAGATCGGCATCACCGGCACCTCCGGCAAGACCACGACGGCGTACCTCGTCGAGGGCGGCCTGAAGGGGGTCCGCAGCACCGGACTCATCGGCACCGTGGAGATGCGCATCGGCGACGAGCGCATCAAGTCGGAGCGCACGACGCCCGAGGCCACCGACCTCCAGGCGCTGTTCGCGGTCATGCGCGAGCGCGGCGTCGAGGCGGTCGCCATGGAGGTCTCCAGCCACGCGCTGGTCCTCGGCCGGGTCGACGGCTGCGTCTTCGACATCGCGGTCTTCACCAACCTCAGCCCGGAACACATGGAGTTCCACTCCGACATGGAGGACTACTTCCGGGCCAAGGCGCAGCTGTTCGCGCCGGACCGCAGCAGGCTCGGCGTGGTCAACCTCGACGACGAGTACGGCCGCAGACTGGTCAAGGAGGCCGGCGTCCCGGTGGTGACGTTCTCCGCCGAGGGCCACCCGGACGCCGACTGGCGCGCCGAGGACGTCCGGGTCGGTCCGATGGACTCGGACTTCGTCGCGGTCGGCCCCGAGGGCGAGCGGATCACCGCCAAGTCACCCCTCGCGGGCCCCTTCAACGTGGCCAACACGCTCGCCGCGATCGTCTCCCTCGCCGTCGCCGGGATCGACCCGCAGACCGCCGCGGACGGCATCGCCGCCGTACCGGGCGTACCGGGCCGCCTGGAGCGCGTGGACGCCGGACAGCCGTACCTGGCGGTCGTCGACTACGCGCACAAGACGGACGCCGTCGAGTCCGTTCTGCGGGCCCTGCGCAAGGTGACCGAGGGCAAGCTGCACATCGTCCTCGGCTGCGGCGGGGACCGGGACAAGACCAAGCGGATGCCGATGGGCGCCGCCGCGGTCCGGCTCTCCGACATCGCCGTACTGACCTCGGACAACCCCCGTGGCGAGGACCCCCTCGCCATCCTCGCCACGATGCTCGCGGGCGCCGCCGAGGTGCCGGCGCACGAGCGCGGAGAGGTCCAGGTCTTCGAGGACCGGGCCGCCGCGATCGCCGCGGCCGTCGCCCGCGCACAGCCCGGCGACACCGTGCTGATCGCGGGCAAGGGCCATGAACAGGGCCAGGACATCGCCGGGGTGATCCGTCCCTTCGACGACCGCCAGGTGCTCCGCGCAGCTATCCAGAAGACCCAGGGATGAACTTGTGATCGCCCTCTCTCTCGCCGAGATCGCCTCAGTCGTCGGCGGGCAGACGCACGACATACCGGATCCGTCGGTCCAGGTCACCGGAGAAGTCGTCAGAGACTCCCGGGAAGTGGGCCCCGGCAGCCTCTTCGTCGCCTTCGCGGGCGAGCGCGTGGACGGGCACGACTTCGCCGCGGACGTCGTCGCGGCGGGCGCGGCGGCCGTCCTGGCCACCCGGCCCGTCGGCGTGCCCGCGATCGTCGTGGACGACGTCCAGCGGGCCCTGGGCGCCCTCGCGCGCCACGTGGTGGAGCGGCTCGGCGCGACCCTGGTGGCCCTCACCGGCTCCGCGGGCAAGACCAGCACCAAGGACCTGATCGCCCAGGTGCTCCGCACCAAGGCACCCACGGTCTTCACGCCCGGCTCCCTCAACAACGAGATCGGGCTGCCGCTCACCGCGCTCAGCGCCACCGAGGAGACCCGCTTCCTCGTCCTGGAGATGGGCGCCCGTGGGATCGGCCACATCCGCTACCTCGCGGATTTGACGCCCCCGAAAATCGGCCTCGTGCTCAACGTCGGCACCGCCCACATCGGCGAGTTCGGCGGCCGTGAGCAGATCGCCCGGGCCAAGGGCGAGTTGGTGGAGGGCCTGCCCTCGTCCGAGGCCGGCGGCGTCGCCGTCCTGAACGCCGACGATCCCCTCGTACGGGCCATGGCCTCGCGTACGAAGGCACGCGTGATCCTCTTCGGAGAGTCCGACGAAGCGGACGTACGGGCCGAGAACGTGCGGCTCACCGGGCGCGGACAGCCCGCGTTCAGGCTTCACACACCCTCCGGGTGCAGCGAAGTGACCATGCGCCTGTACGGTGAGCACCACGTGTCGAACGCGCTCGCCGCCGCCGCCGTCGCCCATGAGCTGGGCCTGTCCGCAGACGAGATCGCCACCGCGCTCTCCGAGGCGGGCTCCCTCTCCCGTTGGCGGATGGAGGTCACCGAGCGCCCGGACGGCGTGACGGTCGTCAACGACGCCTACAACGCGAACCCCGAGTCCATGCGAGCCGCCCTGCGCGCGCTCGCGGCCATGGGCAAAGCCTCACGGGCACAAGGGGGTCGGACGTGGGCGGTGCTCGGTCAGATGGCCGAGCTCGGGGACGAGGCGCTCGCCGAGCACGACGCGGTCGGACGGCTCGCCGTCCGGCTCAACGTCAGCAAGCTCGTCGCGGTCGGGGGCAGGGAAGCGTCCTGGCTGCAACTGGGCGCATATAACGAGGGTTCGTGGGGTGAGGAGTCGGTGCACGTGTCCGACGCACAGTCGGCGGTCGACCTGTTGCGCAGTCAGCTGCGCCCGGGAGACGTCGTACTCGTGAAGGCGTCCCGGTCGGTCGGTCTCGAACGGGTCGCGCAGGCGCTGGTCGAGGGCACCGAGGGTGAGGTCGCCGTCCGATGATGAATCAGATCCTGTTCGCGGGAGTCATCGGCCTCTTCCTGACTCTCGTGGGCACTCCTCTGCTGATCAAGCTGCTGGCCCGCAAGGGCTACGGCCAGTACATCCGTGACGACGGCCCCCGCGAGCACCACGCCAAGCGCGGTACGCCGACCATGGGTGGTATCGCCTTCATCCTGGCCACGCTCCTGGCGTACTTCCTCAGCAAGGTGATCACGGGGAAGCCGCCGACGTTCTCCGGACTGCTGGTGCTCGGCCTGATGACCGGCATGGGCGTGGTCGGTTTCCTCGACGACTACATCAAGATCGTCAAGCGGCGTTCGCTCGGTCTGCGGGCCAAGGCGAAGATGGCCGGACAGCTGATCGTCGGCATCTCCTTCGCGGTGCTCTCGCTGCAGTTCGCGGACAACCGCAACAACACCCCGGCCTCCACCAAGCTCTCCTTCGTGCAGGACTTCGGCTGGTCCATCGGCCCGGTGCTGTTCGTGCTCTGGGCGCTGTTCATGATTCTCGCGATGTCGAACGGCGTGAACCTGACGGACGGTCTGGACGGCCTGGCCACCGGCGCCGCGACGATGGTGTTCGGCGCCTACACGTTCATCGGCGTCTGGCAGTTCCAGGAGGCCTGCGCCAACGCGCAGACCCTCACCAACCCGGCCGCGTGCTACGAGGTACGAGATCCGCTCGACCTCGCGGTCGTGGCCGCCGCGCTCATGGGCTCCTGCTTCGGCTTCCTGTGGTGGAACACCTCGCCCGCCAAGATCTTCATGGGGGACACCGGTTCTCTGGCGCTCGGCGGGGCGCTGGCCGGTCTCGCGATCTGCTCGCGCACCGAGCTGCTCGTCGCACTGCTCGGCGGCCTCTTCGTCCTCATCACCATGTCGGTCGTGATCCAGGTCGGCTCGTTCCGCCTCACCGGCAGGCGCGTCTTCCGGATGGCACCGCTCCAGCACCACTTCGAACTCAAGGGGTGGTCCGAAGTCCTTGTGGTGGTCCGCTTCTGGATCATCCAGGGCATGTGCGTCATCGTCGGACTCGGCCTCTTCTACGCGGGATGGGCAGCCAAGAAGTGACGACCGCCTTCGACTGGCAGGGCAAGAACATCACCGTCGCCGGTCTCGGCGTGAGCGGCATCAGTGCCGCCCGCGCCCTGGCCCGCCTCGGCGCGTCCGTCACCGTCGTCGACGGAGGCGACTCCCCGGCCCACCGCGAGCGGGCCGCGCCCCTGGAGCGCGAGGGCATCCAGGTCCGCCTCGCGGACGCCGGGACGCTGCCCGAGGGCACCGACCTGGTGGTCACCTCGCCGGGCTGGAAGCCGGACAGCCCCCTCTTCCTGGCCGCCGCGGCGGTGGGCGTCGACGTCGTGGGCGACGTCGAGATCGCCTGGCGCCTGCGCGGCCACGGCGGCAGGAAGGCCGCCCCCTGGCTGGCCGTCACGGGCACCAACGGCAAGACCACCACCACCCGGATGCTCGCCTCGATCCTGACCGCCGCGGGCCTGCGTACGGCCGCGGTGGGCAACATCGGCACGCCGATCGTCGACGTCGTGCTGGGCAACGACGACGCGTACGCCGATCTCGACGTGCTCGCCGTGGAACTGTCCAGCTACCAGCTGCACTGGGCGCCCTCCCTGCGCGTCCACTCCGCGGCCGTCCTGAACCTCGCGCCCGACCACCTCGACTGGCACGGCTCCATGGAGGCGTACGCCGCCGACAAGGGCCGCGTCTACGAGGGCAACCAGGTCGCCTGCGTGTACAACGTGGCCGACAAGGCCACCGAGGACCTGGTGCGCGGCGCGGACGTCGAGGAGGGCTGCCGGGCCGTCGGCTTCACGCTCGGCACCCCGGGGCCGTCCCAACTCGGCGTCGTGGACGGCATCCTGGTCGACCGCGCCTTCGTCGAGGACCGGCACAAGCAGGCCCAGGAACTCGCCGAGGTCGCGGACGTCCAGCCGCCCGCCCCGCACAACGTCGCCAACGCCCTCGCGGCGGCGGCCCTCGCCCGCGCCTACGGCGTGCCCGCCACGGCCGTACGGGACGGGCTGCGCGCCTTCAGGCCCGACGCCCACCGCATCGAGTACGTGGCCGAGGTGGACGGCGTCGCCTACGTCGACGACTCCAAGGCCACCAACACGCATGCGGCGCAGGCCTCCTTGGCGGCGTACGAGTCGATCGTGTGGATCGCGGGCGGGCTCGCCAAGGGCGCCACCTTCGACGAACTCGTCGCGGGGTCGGCGAAGCGGCTGCGGGGCGTCGTCCTGTTCGGCGCCGACCGGGCCCTCATCCACGAAGCCCTCACGCGACACGCGCCCGAGGTGCCGGTGGTCGACCTCGACCGGACGGACACTGGGACGATGCCCGCGGCGGTCCAGGAGGCCGCACGGCTCGCCCGCGCCGGCGACACGGTGCTCATGGCGCCGGCCTGTGCCTCCATGGACATGTTCGCCAACTACAACCAGCGCGGTGACATGTTCGCGGAAGCGGTCCGCGAACTCGGCGCCGCGGGCGCCTGACGGCAGGCCCCTGGCCGGCCCCGGCACCCGGGATCCTTGGGAGCGACACGTGACGCCATCGTGGTCGGTGTACCGGCGGCGGCCCCCGGCCGACGGCACGGCGCTGTGCCGCCCCGCGCCCCACGCGGTGCCCCCCGGGCCCGGGGGGCCGCCGAGGGAACCGGCACAGCGGCCTTCCGCGGCGAGGAGGCCCCGTCGTGGCCAGTAGCCGTACGGGGCGTCCTCCCGTCCAGCGTGCCACCCGGCGGCCCCCTCGGCCCGCCGGGCCCCGCCCCCCGCGCGACAACCCGGTGGGCCGGCTCTACGTCCGCGCGCGCCGCGCCTGGGACCGGCCCCTGACCGCGTACTACCTGATCCTCGGCGGCAGTCTGCTGATCACCGTGCTCGGTCTGGTGATGGTGTACTCGGCGTCGCAGATCACCGCGCTCCAGCTGTCGCTGCCCGGCTCCTACTTCTTCCGCAAGCAGTTCCTCGCGGCCGTGCTCGGCGGTCTGCTGCTGCTGGCCGCCTCGCGGATGCCGTCCAAACTGCACCGGGCGCTGGCGTACCCGATGCTCGCGGGCTCGGTCTTCCTGATGATCCTCGTCCAGGTGCCGGGGATAGGAGTCGCGGTCAACGGCAACCAGAACTGGATCTCGGTCGGCGGCCCCTTCCAGCTCCAGCCCAGCGAGTTCGGCAAGCTCGCCCTCGTGCTGTGGGGCGCCGACCTGCTCGCCCGCAAGCAGGACAAGCGGCTGCTGACCCAGTGGAAGCACATGCTGGTGCCGCTCGTGCCGGTGGCGTTCATGCTGCTCGGGCTCATCATGATCGGCGGCGACATGGGCACCGCGATCATCCTCACCGCGATCCTGTTCGGCCTCCTGTGGCTCGCGGGGGCACCGACCCGGCTCTTCGGCGGCGTGCTCGCGGTCGCGGTGACCCTCGGTGTGATCCTCATCAAGACCAGCCCCAACCGCATGGCCCGCCTCGGCTGTCTCGGCGCCACCGAACCGGGCCCCGACGACTCCTGCTGGCAGGCCGTGCACGGGATCTACGCCCTCGCCTCCGGCGGCCTCTTCGGCTCGGGCCTCGGCGCGAGTATGGAGAAATGGGGCCAACTGCCCGAGGCCCACACCGACTTCATCTTCGCCATCGCCGGTGAGGAACTGGGTCTGGCGGGCACTCTGTCGGTGCTCGCGCTCTTCGCGGCTCTAGGCTATGCGGGTATCCGCGTGGCCGGACGCACGGAGGACCCCTTCGTGAGGTACGCCGCGGGTGGCGTGACCACCTGGATCACGGCTCAGGCCGTGATCAACATCGGTGCGGTGCTCGGTCTGCTGCCGATCGCCGGTGTCCCGCTCCCGCTGTTCTCCTACGGGGGTTCCGCCCTGCTGCCGACCATGTTCGCCATCGGACTTCTGATCGCCTTCGCGCGTGAGGACCCCGCTGCGCGGACGGCGCTCGCGATGCGCCAGCCCCGCTTTGGCAGAAAGCGGGGTGCGGTGAGAGGCTCCGCTGGTCGGGAGCCTCGGAAGTGGAACACGATGAGACGGCGTGCCTCGGCGCGTTCGTCCGGAGAGCGGTGAATTTCGGTGCATGTCGTACTCGCCGGTGGGGGGACCGCCGGTCACATCGAGCCCGCGCTCGCCCTCGCGGACGCCCTGCGCAGGCAGGACCCGACCGTGGGGATCACGGCCCTGGGCACGGAGCGCGGACTCGAGACCCGACTCGTACCCGAGAGGGGCTATGAGCTCGGGCTGATTCCCGCGGTACCGCTGCCACGCAAGCCCACCCCCGAGCTGATCACCGTCCCCGGACGGCTGCGCGGCACGATCAAGGCGGCCGAGCAGATCCTGGAACGCACCAAGGCGGACGCGGTCGTCGGCTTCGGCGGCTACGTGGCCCTGCCCGGCTATCTCGCGGCCAAGCGCCTCGGTGTGCCGATCGTCGTCCACGAGGCCAACGCCCGGCCGGGACTCGCCAACAAGATCGGTTCGCGGTACGCGGCCCAGGTCGCCGTCTCCACCCCGGACAGCAAGCTGCGCGGCGCCCGTTACATCGGCATCCCGCTGCGCCGCTCGATCGCCACGCTCGACCGGGCCGCCGTCCGCCCCGAGGCCCGCGCCGCGTTCGGACTCGACCCCAACCTGCCGACCCTGCTGGTCTCCGGCGGTTCGCAGGGCGCCCGCCGCCTCAACGAGGTCATCCAGCAGACCGCTCCGTACCTCCAGCAGGCCGGAATCCAGATCCTGCACGCGGTCGGCCCGAAGAACGAACTGCCGCAGGTCCACCAGATGCCGGGGATGCCCCCGTACATCCCGGTACCGTACGTGGACCGGATGGACCTCGCGTACGCCGCGGCCGACATGATGCTCTGCCGCGCGGGCGCGATGACCGTCGCCGAACTCTCCGCCGTCGGGCTGCCCGCCGTCTACGTCCCGCTGCCCATCGGCAACGGCGAACAGCGGCTGAACGCCCAGCCGGTGGTCAAGGCCGGCGGCGGACTGCTGGTCGACGACGCGGAACTGACGCCGCAGTGGATCCAGGGCAATGTCCTGCCCGTGCTCGCCGATCCGCACCGGCTGTTCGAGATGTCCCGCGCCGCCTCCGAGTTCGGCCGCCGGGACGCCGACGACCTGCTCGTCGGGATGGTGTACGAGGCGATCGCGTCACGCCGCTGACGCGTGACAGAAGGCAGGGGAGCGTGGCCGGACCGACCACCGCCGAACGCGGCGTACCGCAGCGACAGGACTCCGGCCCGCCCCGGCCTCCGCTTCTCAGGAAGCTGCCGGGGCGCCGTACGCTCATCATCCTGACGGTCTGTCTGGCCCTGCTGGCCGGGGGCACCGGCTGGATCCTCTACGGCTCGCAGTGGACGCGCGTGGAGCGCGTATCGGCCTCGGGGACCCGGGTCCTGACCACCGGACAGGTCGTCGAGGCGGCCGATGTCCCGGTCGGATCGCCGTTGATTTCCATCGACACCGAAGTGATTGAGGCAAGACTGCGGCAGAAACTGCCCCGAATCGACTCGGTTGACGTCGTCCGTTCCTGGCCGCACGGAATCGGGCTGAAAGTAACCGAGCGTAGTCCGGTTCTGCTCGTCGAAAAGGGCGGAAAGTTTGTCGAAGTGGACGCCAAAGGTGTGCGATATGCCACGGTCACCCGTGCCCCGAAGGGCGTACCCGTACTGGAATTGACCGTCCCCAAGTCCGCCGGACTGCGCCGATTCGGCACCGCCCGGCTGGTGCGCGAGGCGGTGCTCGTGGCCCGGTCACTGCCCATCGCGGTCGCCCGCGTCACCCGGGTCGTCGAGGTCCGTTCCTACGACTCGGTCGTCCTGGAGTTGGGCGGCGACCGCACCGTCGACTGGGGAAGTGGTGAGCAGGCCCGCGCCAAGGCGCATACGCTCACTGCCCTGATGAAAGCCGCTCCCGAGGCGCGGCACTTCGACGTCAGTGTTCCCACCGCCCCTGCGTCATCGGGGAGTTGACATACGTCCGCGCAGGCCGGCCCCCTGGTTGGGCAGTGCTGCGCCTGATCACATAGGGTGAAAAGAAAAACGGGAGGTTCGGCGTGTTCGTTGAACGTGCGCCACTTGTCGACTTAGTGTCCTGTTCGGAAGAGTCCAAGGAACAGACACACTGGTAACCCTAAACTTCAGCGTTAGGGTTCGGGTCGGCGTTCGGACCGTCCCATTCGGCATCAGTCGTCGGATCGCGACCGTGCGAGGCGACGACACGTAACTCGAGGCGAGAGGCCTTCGACGTGGCAGCACCGCAGAACTACCTCGCAGTCATCAAAGTCATCGGTGTCGGCGGCGGTGGTGTCAATGCCATCAACCGGATGATCGAGGTCGGTCTCAAGGGCGTCGAGTTCATCGCCATCAACACGGACGCTCAGGCGCTGTTGATGAGCGACGCCGACGTCAAGCTCGACGTCGGCCGCGAACTCACCCGCGGACTCGGCGCCGGAGCCAACCCGGCCGTCGGTCGCAAGGCGGCAGAGGACCACCGCGAGGAGATCGAGGAGGTCCTCAAGGGGGCCGACATGGTCTTCGTGACGGCCGGCGAGGGCGGCGGCACCGGCACCGGCGGCGCGCCGGTGGTGGCCAACATCGCCCGCTCGCTCGGCGCGCTCACCATCGGCGTGGTCACCCGCCCCTTCACCTTCGAGGGCCGGCGCCGCGCCAACCAGGCCGAGGACGGCATCGCGGAACTCCGCGAAGAGGTCGACACCCTCATCGTCATCCCGAACGACCGGCTGCTGTCCATCTCGGACCGCCAGGTCTCCGTCCTCGACGCGTTCAAGTCGGCGGACCAGGTCCTGCTGTCGGGTGTTCAGGGCATCACCGACCTCATCACCACCCCCGGTCTGATCAACCTCGACTTCGCCGACGTCAAGTCCGTGATGTCCGAGGCGGGTTCGGCCCTCATGGGAATCGGCTCGGCCCGCGGCGACGACCGCGCGGTGGCGGCCGCCGAGATGGCGATCTCCTCGCCGCTCCTGGAAGCCTCCATCGACGGTGCGCGGGGCGTGCTGCTCTCCATCTCCGGCGGTTCCGACCTCGGTCTCTTCGAGATCAACGAGGCCGCCCAGCTGGTGAGCGAGGCAGCGCACCCCGAGGCCAACATCATCTTCGGCGCGGTCATCGACGACGCGCTCGGCGACGAGGTCCGGGTCACCGTCATCGCGGCCGGGTTCGACGGCGGGCAGCCTCCGTCCAAGCGGGACACGGTGCTCGGCTCGTCCTCCGCCAAGCGTGACGAGCCCGCGCCGACGCGGTCGGCCGAGAGCCGTCCGTCCTTCGGCTCGCTCGGCAGCGTCACGCCGAAGGAGTCGCAGGAGTCCGCCCCGGAGCCCGTGAGTAACGAACTGCCGCCGGTCTCCCCGCCGGTCCCGCCGTCGCGCAGCTACTCCGACAGCGCTGCGGAGGAGCTGGACGTGCCGGACTTCCTCAAGTGATAGGACAGCGCTCCGGAACGAGTACGGCGAGCGGCGCGCACTTCGCCTTCACCGACAGGTGGGGCGGGGTGAGCGCCGTTCCGTACGAGGAGCTCAACCTCGGCGGAGCGGTCGGCGACGACCCCGGGTCCGTACACACCAACCGTGCACGGGCGGCCGCCTCGCTGGGGCTCGACCCGGCACGGGTGGTCTGGATGAACCAGGTCCACGGCCCTGACGTGGCCGTGGTCGAGGAGCCCTGGGGGGACCGCCCGGTGCCCGAGGTCGACGCGGTCGTCACCGCGCGCCGGGGCCTGGCCCTCGCCGTACTCACCGCGGACTGCACCCCCGTGCTGCTCGCGGACCCCGTCGCCGGGGTCGTGGCGGCGGCCCACGCGGGACGCCCCGGCATGGTCGCCGGGGTGGTGCCGGCCGCGGTCGAGGCCATGGTGGGCCTCGGCGCCGAACCGGCCCGGATCGTCGCCCGCACCGGCCCCGCCGTCTGCGGGCGGTGCTACGAAGTACCTGAGGCGATGCGGGCGGAGGTCGCGGCGATCGAGCCCGCGGCGTACGCCGAGACCACCTGGGGTACGCCGGCGGTCGACGTGACCGCGGGGGTGCACGCGCAACTGGAGAGGCTCGGGGTGCGCGACCGGGAGCAGTCACCGGTCTGCACGATCGAGTCGGACGACCATTTCTCGTACCGCGGCGACGGCCTCACCGGCCGGCTCGCGGGCTATGTGTGGCTGGACTGATCGGGCATGACGGACCGTAGGGCCGAACTCGCCGAGAACCTGGCGACAGTGGAAGAACGTATCGCGGCCGCGTGCCGGGCGGCCGGGCGCAAGCGTGAAGAGGTGACCCTGATCGTGGTCACCAAGACCTACCCGGCCGAAGATGTGCGGATCCTGTCGGAACTCGGTGTGCGGCACGTCGCCGAGAATCGCGACCAGGACGCGGCTCCCAAGGCGGCTGCCTGTTCCGATCTGCCCCTCTCTTGGCACTTTGTCGGTCAGTTGCAGACCAACAAGGTGCGTTCCGTGATCGGTTACGCGGATGTCGTGCAGTCCGTCGATCGCGCCCGGCTCGTCACCGCCCTGTCGAAGGAAGCGGTGCGGACGGAGCGCGAGGTGGGCTGTCTCATCCAGGTTGCGCTCGACGCGGAGCGGGCCGAGGGCGGAAAGGGTGGACTGGGGGAGCGCGGTGGTGTAGTGGTCGAAGGCGTCGAGGAGTTGGGCGCACTCGTCGCGCGGGCCCCGGGGCTGAGGCTCGACGGTCTGATGACCGTCGCTCCGCTCGCCGGACCGTACGCGGGACGTGAACAGGCGGCGTTCGAGCGGCTGATGGATTTGTCGACTGACCTGCGCCGGGCCCATCCTGCTGCGAACATGGTGTCGGCAGGGATGAGCGCAGACCTCGAGCAGGCAGTGACGGCCGGAGCGACACATGTACGCGTCGGCACTGCGGTACTCGGTGTCCGCCCCAGGCTCGGGTAACGTCGCCAAGAAGTCGGACCACAGCAGAAAATATGGTCATTACCGCCGCTGGCGGGCATACGACCTCGTGGATCGCGGGCACTTGGCAACAGTCAGCCGATCCACCACAGAGCGGAGGACTCAGAGCATGGCCGGCGCGATGCGCAAGATGGCGGTCTACCTCGGCCTCGTGGAGGACGATGGGTACGACGGCAGGGGATTCGACCCCGACGACGACTTCGAGCCCGAGCTTGATCCGGAGCCCGAGCGGGACCGCCGACGGCATGAGCCGTCGCTTCAGTCGCACCAGTCACATCAGTCACAACGGGACGAACCGGTACGAGTGGTGCAGCCGCCGGTTCAGCGTGACCCCGTGTCCCATTCCGCTTCGCTGGGCGCGGAATCCGGCCGCCCGGCACGGATCGCCCCCGTGGCGTCCATCACACAAGAACGTCAAAGCCTGGAGAAGAACGCACCGGTGATCATGCCCAAGGTCGTGTCGGAACGAGAGCCGTACAGGATCACCACGCTGCACCCCAGGACCTACAACGAGGCCCGTACCATCGGGGAACACTTCCGTGAGGGCACCCCGGTGATCATGAATCTGACCGAGATGGATGACACGGACGCGAAGCGACTTGTCGACTTTGCGGCCGGTTTGGTGTTTGGTCTTCACGGCAGCATCGAGCGGGTGACGCAGAAGGTGTTCCTGCTGTCTCCTGCTAACGTCGATGTCACGGCGGAGGACAAGGCTCGCATCGCAGAGGGCGGGTTCTTCAACCAGAGCTGAGACGCAGGACCGGACTGGCACGGAAAACAGGGGAGAGGGACGCACGGATCATGAGCGTGGTTGGGCAGGTTCTCTACGTCGCGCTGATGTGCTTCCTCATCGTGCTGATCTTCCGGTTGGTCATGGACTACGTGTTCCAGTTCGCCCGCTCATGGCAACCCGGCAAGGCGATGGTGGTCGTTCTGGAGGCCACCTACACTGTCACTGATCCACCGCTCAAGCTTCTGCGGCGGTTCATTCCGCCGCTACGTCTCGGGGGCGTGGCGCTCGACCTGTCCTTCTTCGTGCTGATGATCATCGTCTACATCCTGATCAATCTCGTGAGTCAGCTGTGAACGATACGGTCTTGCCGAACGCCGACGATGCCGACGACTACGTTGAGGTGAAGAGATGCCGTTGACCCCCGAGGACGTGCGGAACAAGCAGTTCACGACCGTCCGCCTCCGAGAAGGCTATGACGAGGACGAGGTCGATGCCTTCCTCGATGAGGTCGAAGCCGAACTGACCCGCCTGCTCCGCGAGAACGAAGACCTGCGCGCCAAGCTGGCAGCAGCCACACGCGCCGCCGCGCAGAACCAGCAACAGGGCATGCGCAAGCCCCCCGAACAGCAGGATCCCCAGCAACAGCAGGGTCCGCCGCAGGGCATGCGAGGTCCGGGCGCTCCCGTACCCGCCGGCATATCGGGCCCGCCGCAGCAGCAGATGGGTGGCCCCATGGGTGGGCCGCCCCAGCTGCCGAGCGGTGCTCCGCAGCTGCCCGCGGGCCCCAGTGCCCAGGGCGGCCAGCAGGGTCCCGGCCCGATGGGCCAGGGTCCGATGGGCCAGGGTCCGATGGGTCAGGGCCCCATGGGCCAGGGTCCCGGCCCCATGCAGGGTCAGATGCAGCAACAGCAGCAGATGCCCCAGCAGATGGGCGGCCCGATGGGCGGTCCCATGGGTGGTCCGATGGGCGGGCACGGCCCACAGATGGGACAGCCCGGTCAGGGTCCCGGTGGCGACAGCGCCGCTCGGGTGCTCTCGCTGGCCCAGCAGACCGCCGACCAGGCGATCGCCGAGGCCCGTTCCGAGGCCAACAAGATCGTCGGTGAGGCCCGTAGCCGCGCCGAGGGTCTGGAGCGCGACGCCCGTGCCAAGGCCGACGCCCTGGAGCGGGACGCGCAGGAGAAGCACCGCGTGGCGATGGGCTCCCTGGAGTCCGCCCGCGCCACGCTGGAGCGCAAGGTCGAGGACCTGCGCGGCTTCGAGCGCGAGTACCGCACGCGTCTGAAGTCCTACCTGGAGTCGCAGCTGCGCCAGTTGGAGACCCAGGCCGACGACTCGCTGGCTCCGCCGCGTGCCCCGGCGGCCGCGTCGCTGCCGTCGTCGCCGAGCCCGTCCATGGCTCCGGCCGGGGCGAGCGCGCCGTCGTACGGCGGCCAGCCGATGGGCGGCCCCGGCCCCGGGGCCCCGTCCTACGGTGGTCAGCAGCAGATGACGCCGGCCATGACCCAGCCGATGGCACCGGTCCGGCCGCAGGCCCCCTCGCCGATGCAGCAGGCGCCCTCGCCGATGCGTGGCTTCCTGATCGACGAGGACGACAACTGACGGCCTCCCGTACGCCGTAGGCGTCGGCAGCGTTCAGGGCGGAGCCCCCGGATACCCGGGGGCTCCGCCCTTTTGCCGTGCACGGGCGCACCATGCCGAAGGCCCCGGGCCACCAGAGTTCTGGTGGCCCGGGGCCTTCTCGGTGCGCGGCGCCTGTGCTCAGGTCACGGGAGTTGCCGCGGCCTGCGATTGCCCGCAGCCAGGGGCTGTCTAGGCCTTGCGGAGGCGGAACGTCAGGGACAGGGGTTCGTCCGTGAACGGAGCGCCGTATGTGTCGTCCGCCTCACCCTGGAAGAAGTCCGTCGCCAGGACCTCGTCGGAGATCAGCGTGGCGTGCTCGGTGAGCGCCGCGATGACCTTCGGGTCCGTGGACGTCCAGCGCAGGGCGATCCGGTCGGCCACGTCGAGGCCGCTGTTCTTGCGGGCCTCCTGGATCAGACGGATGGCGTCACGGGCCAGCCCCGCTTGGCGCAGCTCCTCCGTGAGCTCCAGGTCCAGGGCGACCGTCGCACCGGAGTCCGACGCGACGGACCAGCCCTCACGCGGGGTCTCCGTGATGATCACCTCGTCCGGGGTGAGGGTGACGGTCTCGCCGTCGACCTCTACGGACGCGGTGCCCTCGCGCAATGCCAGGGACAGTGCGGCCGCGTCGGTCTCGGCGACGGCCTTCGCCACCGCCTGGACCCCCTTGCCGAATCGCTTGCCCAGCGCACGGAAGTTGGCCTTGGCCGTCGTGTCCACCAGCGAGCCGCCCACCTCGGACAGGGACGCGAGCGAACTCACGTTCAGCTCCTCCGTGATCTGCGCGTGCAGTTCACGGTCGAGGGACCCGAAGCCGGTCGCGGCGACCAGCGCGCGCGACAGCGGCTGCCGGGTCTTCACACCCGACTCCGCGCGCGTGGCCCGGCCCAGCTCCACGAGACGGCGTACGAGCACCATCTGCTTCGACAGCTCCGGGTCGATGGCGGACAGGTCCGCCTCCGGCCAGGTCGACAGGTGGACGGACTCGGGGGCGTCGGCGGCCACCGGCACCACGAGGTCCTGCCAGACCCGCTCGGTGATGAACGGGGTCAGCGGGGCCATCAGCCGCGTGACCGTCTCGACGACCTCGTGCAGGGTGCGCAGCGCCGCCTTGTCGCCCTGCCAGAAGCGGCGACGGGAGCGGCGCACGTACCAGTTGGACAGGTCGTCGACGAACGCCGAGAGGAGTTTCCCGGCGCGCTGGGTGTCGTACGCCTCCAGAGCCTGCGTCACCTGGTCGGTGAGCGCGTGGAGTTCGGACAGGAGCCAGCGGTCCAGGACCGGGCGGTCCGCCGGGGCCGGGTCGGCCCCGCTGGGCGCCCAGCCGGCCGTGCGCGCGTACAGGGCCTGGAAGGCGACCGTGTTCCAGTACGTGAGGAGCGTCTTGCGGACGACCTCCTGGATGGTGCCGTGCCCGACGCGGCGGGCCGCCCAGGGGGAGCCGCCGGCCGCCATGAACCACCGCACCGCGTCCGCGCCGTGCTGGTCCATCAGCGGGATCGGCTGCAGGATGTTGCCCAGGTGCTTGGACATCTTGCGGCCGTCCTCGGCGAGGATGTGGCCGAGGCAGACCACGTTCTCGTAACTGGACTTGTCGAAGACCAGCGTGCCGACGGCCATCAGCGTGTAGAACCAGCCGCGGGTCTGGTCGATGGCCTCCGAGATGAACTGCGCCGGGTAGCGGCTCTCGAAGAGTTCCTTGTTCTTGTACGGGTAGCCCCACTGCGCGAACGGCATCGAACCCGAGTCGTACCAGGCGTCGATGACCTCCGGCACGCGTGTCGCCGTCTTCTCGCAGGTCGGGCAGGCGAACGTGACGTCGTCGATGAACGGGCGGTGCGGGTCGAGCTCCGACTGGTCGCTGCCGGTCAGCTCGGTGAGCTCCGCGCGCGAGCCCGCGACGGTGAGGTGGTCGTCCTCGCAGCGCCAGATGGGCAGCGGGGTGCCCCAGTAGCGGTTGCGGGACAGGGCCCAGTCGATGTTGTTGTTCAGCCAGTCGCCGTAGCGGCCGTTCTTGACGGAGTCCGGGAACCAGTTGGTCTTCTCGTTCTCCTGGAGGAGACGGTCCTTGACGGCCGTGGTGCGGATGTACCAGGACGGCTGCGCGTAGTACAGGAGCGCGGTGTGGCAGCGCCAGCAGTGCGGGTAGCTGTGCTCGTACGGGATGTGCTTGAAGAGCAGGCCGCGGTTCTGGAGGTCCTCCGTGAGCCGTTCGTCGGCCTTCTTGAAGAAGACACCGCCCACGAGGGGGACGTCCTCCTCGAAGGTGCCGTCCGGGCGCACGGGGTTCACGACCGGCAGCCCGTACTCCCGGCAGACCTTGAGGTCCTCCTCACCGAATGCGGGGGACTGGTGGACGAGACCCGTGCCGTCCTCGGTCGTCACGTACTCCGCGGTCACCACGTAGTGGGCGGGCTCGCCCTTCGGGAACTCGACCAGCTCGAACGGACGTCGGTACGTCCAGCGCTCCATCTCGGTGCCCGTGAAGGACGGGCCGATGGTCTCCCAGCCCTCGCCGAGGGCCTTCTCCACGAGCGGCTCGGCGACGACGAGCTTCTCGGCGCCGTCCGTCACGACGACGTACGTCACGTCGGGGTGCGCGGCGACCGCCGTGTTGGACACCAGGGTCCACGGGGTTGTCGTCCACACCAGGAGGGCCGCCTCGTCCGCGAGCGGACCGGAGGTGAGCGGGAAGCGGACGAACACCGAGGGGTCGACGACCGTCTCGTAGCCCTGGGCCAGCTCGTGGTCGGACAGGCCCGTGCCGCAGCGCGGGCACCAGGGGGCCACGCGGTGGTCCTGGACCAGCAGGCCCTTGTCGAAGATCGTCTTGAGCGACCACCAGACGGAGTCGATGTACTCGGGGTCCATCGTCCGGTAGGGGTCCTTGAGGTCGGCCCAGTAACCCATGCGGGTCGTGAGCTCCTCGAAGGCGTCGGTGTGGCGGGTCACGGACTCGCGGCACCTGGCGTTGAACTCGGCGATGCCGTACGCCTCGATGTCCTGCTTGCCGGTGAAGCCGAGCTCCTTCTCGACCGCCAGCTCCACCGGGAGCCCGTGGCAGTCCCAGCCGGCCTTGCGGCCCACGTGGTAGCCGCGCATGGTGCGGAAGCGAGGGAAGACGTCCTTGAAGACGCGCGCCTCGATGTGGTGGGCACCCGGCATGCCGTTGGCCGTGGGCGGGCCTTCGTAGAACACCCACTCCGGGCGGCCCTCGGACTGCTCCAGGGATTTGGCGAAGATCTTCTGCTCGCTCCAGAAGTCGAGCACGGCGTGCTCAAGGGCGGGCAGGTCGATCTGGGCCGGCACCTGGCGGTACTGCGGCGGTGTACTCGGCTGCGTATCCAACGAACTTCCTCCGGCGGACTTCTGCCTTCCGTCCGGAGGGACGAGAGCTGTGTTGTCACCTGCGCCGTGTGCGGCGCGCTCCCGCGGTACCACCCTCCTTGGCCCTCCGCCGCTTTCCGCGCGCCGGTGAGCCCCCTCATTGGGGTCGCGATGCCGGGTCTACCGGCCGCTGCGGACTCGCTGCGGCTTTCTTCCGGCGGCTCCGGGGTGATCTTCACGTCGGGCTCGCCCCCGGGCTCACACCGTCCCCGGGTCGCTCTTGGCCGCGTACGCCGCTACTCGTCCCCATCCACGCTTCTCGCTGGGCCCAGTGTACGGCGCCGGGGTGAGCGCGGCAGACCGGTTTTTCCGGGGCCCTCGGGAGCGGGGCGGCGGCCCGGGGGACAGGTGTGCGAAGAGGTGCGCACTGACCCGAATGCCGACGTGCCCGGGTTCGCGTCGTGGGACCGCGGACTCGGCGGATTACCGGGCGGGGAGCTGGGCACAACGCTTGCAGACTCGCTGTGCGGTACGTGCGGGACGGGCGAATCGGGGGCGTGCCCCGTTGCCGCGGGACTCAAGTCGATTTATCGTCCCAGCACGATTCGCGTGCAAGGTCACAATATGTGAAGGGGCCGCGGCCATGGTGGCGAAAAAGACCGCCGTACAGCAGTCGACGACCGGCAGATCCACGGGGTCGGCCGGTGACTTCGGGGCGGCGGCCAAGGGCGTCGGCGGCAAGAAGAGCACGGCCCGGCAGCCGGCCAAGAAGTCGGCGGGCGCGCAGAAGAGTGCCGTCGGCACGGCTCCGGACACGACCGCCGGGGCGACCGCCGGGGAGGCTTCTGCGAAGACGGCCGCTACGAAGGCAACTCCTGCGAAGGCAACTCCTACGAAGGCAGTTCCTACGAAGACGGCGTCCGCGACGAAGAAGGTCACGACGAAGAAGGCCACCACGAAGAAGGTCTCTGCGAAGAGGGCTTCCACGAAGACCGTGGCGACGGAGAAGGCCGCCGGGGGGACGACGGCCGAGGGGAGCACCGCGCCGGTGAAGCGGGCGCCCCGCAAGGCGGCCGCCAAGAAGAGTGCCTCCGCGCGGGCTGCCGCCGCGGCGCCCTCGAAGAAGGCGGTCCGCAAGAGCACGGGCACGGCCAAGAAGACGGTCGCTTCCGCGGCCGAGGCAGCGGCACAGGCCGCCGAGACGACGGGAGCCACCACGGTGGTTGCGAAGAAGACCCCTGGCACGGCCGCGGCGGCGGACAAGCCCACCGCGGTTCCCAAGGCGCGGGTGGCCGAGGCGGAGCCCGGCGAGCTCGCGGTACGCCCCGGCGAGGACCCCTGGACCCCGGAGGAGGTCGCGGAGGCACGCGCGGAACTGCTCTCCGAGGCGCTGCGGCTGCGGGCCGAGATCTCGCACTCGGAGGAGTCCCTGGTGGGGCTGATGCGCGACTCCGGGGACGGCGCGGGCGACGACCAGGCGGACACCGGCACCAAGAACATCACGCGCGAGAGCGAGATGGCCCTCGCGGCCAACGCCCGGGAGATGGTGGAGCAGACCGAGCGCGCCCTGGAACGCCTGGACGCGGGCACGTACGGGCTCTGCGAGAGCTGTGGCAACCCCATCGGCAAGGCCCGGATGCAGGCCTTCCCGCGTGCCACCCTGTGTGTCGAGTGCAAGCAGAAGCAGGAACGCCGTTACTGACCCGCCAGGAGTGCCTCCTGGGCACGTGGCCGCGGCGGGCCTGCCGTACCCTCGTGCTCAGTCAGGCACCTAGGTTGAGGGACTCACGTGGCAGAGGCGGAGCGCATCATCGGTACGCCGGATACCCCGGGCGCGGCGGGGGCCGATCCGGAGCAGCCCGACAAGGGTGTGGCGCCGGGCGGGCGGCCGGACGACTCCGGGTCTGCTGCCGGCTCCGGCTCCGCCGCTGATCCCGGGACCGAGTCCGGGGCCGATTCCGGGTCCGGGTCCGAGTCCGATCCCGGATCTGGTTCCGACGTGGCGTCGGGCGAGGACACCACCGAGACGGAGACGGTGTCGGGCGGGGCCAGGGGCAAGCGCCGGATCGCCGTGCTCTTCGGCGTCGCGGTTCTCGCGTACGCGCTGGACCTGATCAGCAAGCTGATCGTGGTCGCGAAGCTGGAGCACCACGAGCCGATCGAGATCGTCGGGGACTGGCTGCGGTTCGAGGCGATCCGCAACGCGGGCGCCGCCTTCGGCTTCGGCGAGGCCTTCACGATCATCTTCACGGTGATCGCAGCGGCCGTGATCGTGGTGATCGCCCGGCTCGCGCGCAAGCTCTACAGCCTGCCCTGGGCGGTCGCGCTGGGCCTGCTGCTGGGCGGCGCGCTCGGCAACCTCACCGACCGGATCTTCCGCGCGCCGGGCTTCATGGAGGGCGCGGTCGTCGACTTCATCGCGCCCAAGCACTTCGCGGTGTTCAACCTCGCCGACTCCGCGATCGTCTGCGGCGGCATCCTGATCGTGCTGCTGTCCTTCCGGGGCCTGGACCCGGACGGCACCGTCCACAAGGACTGAGCGGGGCCCGTGCCGCGGCCGGGCGCGCAGGCTGGCGTGCGGCGGTGTCCGAGCCGTCCGGCATACTCGACGAGTGAGCACCGTTCCCGATATCCGCACCCTGCCCGTTCCCGACGGCCTGGAGGGCGAGCGTGTCGACGCCGCCATCTCCCGCATGTTCGGCTTCTCCCGTACGAAGGCCGCCGAACTCGCCGCGGCGGGGAAGGTCACGGTCGACGGCTCGGTGGTCGGGAAGTCCGAGCGGGTGCACGGCGGTGCCTGGATGGAGGTCGAGATGCCGCAGGCGCCCGCGCCCGTGCAGATCGTCGCCGAGCCCGTCGAGGGCATGGAGATCGTGCACGACGACGACGACGTGGTCGTGATCGTCAAGCCGGTCGGTGTCGCCGCGCACCCCAGCCCCGGCTGGTCCGGGCCGACCGTGATCGGTGGCCTCGCCGCCGCCGGGTACCGGATCTCGACCTCGGGCGCCGCCGAGCGCCAGGGCATCGTGCACCGCCTCGACGTGGGCACGTCAGGCCTGATGGTGGTGGCCAAGTCGGAGTACGCGTACACGTCGCTGAAGCGCCAGTTCAAGGAGCGCACCGTCGACAAGCGCTACCACGCGCTCGTGCAGGGCCACCCCGACCCGACCAGCGGCACCATCGACGCGCCGATCGGCCGGCACCCGAACCACGACTACAAGTGGGCCGTCACCGCCGAGGGCAAGCCCTCCGTGACGCACTACGACCTGATCGAGGCGTTCCGCTCGGCCTCGCTGCTCGACATCAAGCTGGAGACCGGGCGCACCCACCAGATCCGCGTCCACATGTCGGCGCACCGGCATCCCTGCGTCGGCGACCTGACGTACGGTGCCGACCCGACGCTCTCCAAGCGCCTCGGGCTCACCCGGCAGTGGCTGCAGGCGGTACGGCTCGGGTTCGAGCACCCCGGGGACGGCCGGTGGGTCGAGTTCTCCAGCGACTACGCCGAGGACCTGCAGACGGCGCTGGACCGGGTGCGTGAGGAGAGCTACGCGTGAGCACGCCGTCCTACGTGGTGCGGGTCGCCGAGGAGAGCACCGACCGTGAGGCCTGCTTCGCGGTGCGCAAAGAGGTCTTCGTCGTCGAACAGCGGGTCCCCGAGGACCTGGAGTACGACGCGTACGACGCCGACGCGGTGCATGTGCTCGCCGTGCGCGAGGACGGGCTGCCGCTCGGCGCGGGACGACTGCTGTACGGCGAGGTGGCGGCCGCCAAGACCGGTGGCGAGCCCGGCGTCGGATCCCTGGGGCGGCTCGCCGTCGTCCAGGCCGCGCGGGGGCTCGGTGTCGGGGTCGCGCTCGTGCGGGGCATCGAGGACGCGGCCCGCGCGCTTGGGCTGACGGCGGTCGATCTGCACGCGCAGACGCATGCGCTGGGGTTCTACGAGCGGCTGGGGTATCTGGCCTACGGGCCCGAGTTTCCGGACGCCGGGATCGCGCACCGGGCGATGCGGCGCTCTCTCTAGCGGCTGACAGGGCGCCGTTGGTGGGCGGAGTCGTCGGGGTGACGGGGCGTCCGCGTGTGGAATCCGGCTGTGGTGGCACGCTTGGGGTCTGGCCTGTTTTGACCGTCTAGATCCCTGGAGCCCTGACAGTGGACCAGTTGGCCCTGTTGTTCGTGCTGCTGCTCGGGGCCGTGGTGAGCGTCCCGTTGGGGGACCGCTTCGGGCTCCCCTCGCCGGTGCTGATGACCCTGCTCGGGATCGTGCTGGCGGTCCTCGACTTCGTACCGAACGTGGACATCCCACCCGATCTGATCCTGCCCGCGCTGCTGCCGCCGCTGCTCTACGCCGCCGTACGGCGTACGTCCTGGCGGCAGTTCACCGCCAACAAGCGGCCGATCTTCCTGCTCGCCGTGGCCCTGGTGTTCGTCACCACCGCCGTGGTCGCCGTGGTCGCCCACTCGGTCGTACCCGGGCTGCCGATCGCGGCCGCCGTGGCGCTCGGCGCGCTGGTGGCGCCGCCCGATCCGGTCGCGGCGACCGCCGTCGCGGGGCAGCTCGGGCTGCCGCGCCGCCTGGTGTCGATCCTGGAGGGCGAGGGTCTCTTCAACGACGTGACGGCCATCGTGCTCTACCACGTGGCCATCGCCGCCGCCGTCAGCGGCTCCTTCTCGCTGCCGGGCGCGGCGCTCGACTTCCTGCTGTCCGCCGTCGTCGCGGTCGCCGTGGGGCTCGGGCTCGGCTGGGCCACGAACCGGTTCATGGACTCGCTCGGGGACCCGACGCTGCAGATCAGCCTGACCCTGCTCGTGCCGTACGCCTCCTACGTACTGGCCGAGGAGCTGCACGGGTCCGGCGTGCTGGCGGTGCTCACCACGGCGCTGTTCCTGGCGGAGTACGCGAACAACGCCGACGACGTCATGACGAGGCTCGCCGGGCACACGTTCTGGGACATCGTCGACACGCTGGTCACCGGGGTGGCGTTCGGCCTCATCGGACTCGAACTGCACAACGCCATCAGGACGGCGTCGGGGCGGTGGGGGGAGATGCTCGGCTGGGCCGCCGCCGTCGTGGGCGTCGTGGTGTTCGTACGGCTGGCGTGGCTGCTGCCCGCCACCTGGCTGACCAAGCGGCTGCACGCGAAACGGGACCTCGACGAGGACATCCCGACGTCCCTGCGGGAGACCGTCGTCATGTGGTGGGCCGGGATGCGCGGGGTGGCCTCCGTGGCGCTGGCGCTGGCCATTCCGCTGGAGACGGAGAACGGGGATCCGTTCCCCCACCGGGACGAGATGATCTTCATCGCGTTCGGGGTGATCGTGGCGACGCTCGTGGTGCAGGGGCTGAGTCTGCCGTGGCTGGTGGGGAAGCTGGGCGTGCAGGCCGACACCGACCGGGAGAAGGAGTTCGAGAAGTCGCTGGCCCTGCGGGCGGCCAAGGCGGCGAAGCAGCGGCTCAGGGAGATCGGCGAGACGGAGGAGCTGCCGGACGAGCTCACCGAGCAGTTGCTGCGGCGGGCGTTCGACATCGGGTACCGCATCAGTCCTGACATGGGGGAGGACGAGCGGCGGGAGGCCCATGACCAGCGGGCCCGGCGGATCAAGAGGGCGCGGCGGATCCAGGGGGAGATGATGTCCGCGGCCCGGCACGAGGTGCTTGCGGCGCGCAGTGAGGCGGGTGCGGACCCTGAGGTCGTGGACCGGGTGCTGCGGCACCTGGACGTACGCAGCCTGCGGTGACCCTCCGGGGGGGGCGAGGCGGGGTGGAGGGGCTCGGCGTTCGTGGGGATCTGCGGGCCGTGGTGGCTGGTCGCGCCGTTCCCCGCGCCCCTGAAGGGCGCGGGGTCAGCCTCGGCCTGTTCGTGGGGGTTCCACCACTCGGCTGCGGGGGGTGGTGCGGGGGCGGGTTTCCGTGCCGTTGGGGTGGGGGCCGGCCGGTGGGGGGAGGACCGCGTCCGCGGTGTTGACGCGTGGCAGGGCGTACGGGTGGTGGGTGGTCAGCCAGCGGAGCATCTGTTCGCGGACGGTGACACGGACCGTCCAGACGTCGTCCGCGTCCTTCGCGGTGACCAGGGCCCGTACCTCGATGGTGCTGGCGGTGGAGTCGGTCACGGCGAGGCCGTAGTTGCGCCCGTCCCAGGCGGGGCACTCCCGGAGGATGTCGCGGAGCCTGCCGCGCATCTCCTCCACCGGGGCGCTGTGGTCCAGTTGGAAGAAGACCGTGCCGGTCATCTGCACACCGCCGCGCGACCAGTTCTCGAACGGCTGCGACGTGAAGTACGACACCGGCATGGTGATGCGGCGCTCGTCCCAGGTGCGCACGGTCAGGAACGTGAGCGTGATCTCGTCGACCGTGCCCCACTCGTCGTTGACCACCACCGTGTCACCGAGCCGCACCATGTCGCCGAAGGCGATCTGCAGCCCGGCGAACATATTGCTCAGCGTGGACTGCGCGGCGACACCGGCGACGATGCCGAGGATGCCGGCCGAGGCCAGCAGCGAGGCACCGGCCGCGCGCATCGCGGGGAAGGTCAGCAGCATGGCGGCGACCGCCACCACACCGACGATCGCGGAGACCACCCGCTGGATCAGCGTGACCTGCGTACGGACACGGCGGACCCTGGCCGGATCACGGTGGGTGTTGGCGTACCGGGAGTACGAGGACTCGACGACCGCCGCCGCGATCCGCACCATGAGCCAGGCCGTGGAACCGATCAGGACCAGGGTCAGGGTCTGGCCGATCCCCGCCGAGTGGTCGTCGGCGATCTCGGCCTGCGGGTACGACGCTCTGAACAGCGCCGCGCACATCACGAACTGCAGCGGAAGGCGGCAGCGGCGCAGCAGGCCCCACAGGGGGACCCCCTGATGGCGTTGGTCGGCACGTCGCAGCAGCAGGTCGACCAGCCAGCCGACGGACACCGTCAGGACGAGCGAGCCGCCGATCACGATCAGCGGGCGAAGCACGTTCTCCATGCCTTCGACCGTAACCGGCCGGGGGCGGTCTCGAACACGTGGTCCCGGTCCAATGTCCCGGGCCGCGCGCAGTGGCGCCCCGTCGTGCCCGTCATGTGCCGTCGTACGCAGTCGTACGCAGTCGTACGCAGTCGTGCCCGCCGTCCCGTCGGCCCGTCGGCCCCGCACCGGCGTTGTCGGTGGTGGCTGGCACCATGGCCCCATGAACATCATGCTCTTCCATTCGACCTTCGGGCTGCGGCCCGCGGTGCGGGACGCGGCGGACCGGCTGCGTGCGGCGGGACACGAGGTGTGGACGCCCGACCTCTTCGAGGGGCGCACCTTCGAGACCGTGGAGGAGGGCATGGTCTTCAAGGACGAGCTGGGCAAGGACGAGCTGCTCAAGCGCGCCGTCCTGGCCGCGGCGCCCTACTCGGAGCGTGGTCTTGTGTACGCGGGGTTCTCGCTGGGCGCGGCGGCGGCGCAGACCCTCGCGCTCGGCGACGAGAAGGCCCGCGGGCTGCTGCTCCTGCACGGCACGTCCGACATCGCGGAGACCGCCTCGGTGGACGAGCTGCCGGTCCAGCTGCACGTGGCCGAGCCGGACGCCTTCGAGCCCGACGACTGGCTGACCGCCTGGTACCTGCAGATGGGCAAGGCGGGGGCCGACGTGGAGATCTACCGGTACGCGGGCGCCGGGCACCTCTACACCGATCCGGGGCTGCCGGACTACGACGAGGAGGCCGCCGAGGCCACCTGGCGGGTGGCACTCGGCTTCCTCGAAACCCTGTAGCCGACAGCCGGCGACTACTTGCGGCGACTACTCGCGACGACTACTTGGTCACGCCCGCGTCCTTCAGGGCCTTCTGCCAGTCGGCGACGGTGCTCGGGTTCTCGACGACCTTGTCGTTGATCTTGATGGTCGGCGTCGACTCGACACCCTTGGAGTCGTCGAACGACTTGCTCATCTTCATCGCCCAGGCGTCGTACGTGCCCTTGTTGACCGCGTCCTGGAACTTCTTGTTGTCCTTGAGCGCGTCGACCGTGTCCGCCACCTTGATCAGGTAGCTGTCCTTGGCGAGGTCGTCCTTCGTCTCCTCGGGGTGGTACTTCGTCGAGTACAGCGCGGTCTTGAACTCCAGGAACGCCTCGGGGCTGACGTTCAGCGCGGCGCCGAGCGCGCTCACCCCGTTCTTCGAGCCCTCACCGCTGAGGTTGCCGTCGAGGAAGGTGCCGAGGGTGAAGGAGAGCTTGTAGTCGCCGTCCGTCATGCCCTTGTTGACGGTCTCGCCGATGGTCTGCTCGAAGGAGGCGCAGGCCGGGCAGCGGGGGTCCTCGTAGAGGTGGACCGTGTTGTCGGTCTTGGAGTCGCCGATGACGACGGTCGTGCCGTTCTTGCCGCTGGTGTTGGCGGGGGCGACGACCTTCGCGTCGGCGGCCTCGTCCCACTTGGAGGGCTCGTTGTTCTGTACGACGGCGTAACCGATGCCGCCGGCTATCGCGAGGACCGCGACGATCGAACCGGCGACGATGATCTGCCGCTTGGCCTTGTCGCGCTTGGCCTGGCGCTCGCGCTCGACGCGCAGCCGCTCACGGGCCGCCGACTTCGAGGCCTGGCTGTTCCGCTTGCTCATGGTGTTCTCCGTGGGATGCGTCAGCTGCCCGGTGGGGCAGGTGTACGGGACTGGTGTGCTCAGGCGGGAGAGGCCGAGCACGGCGGTCCACGCCGTCCCAGGGAGTGCACGAAGAGCCGCGTGCGCGTGGCGGCGAGGCGGCGCGTGGGCCGCTCGAGCCGGCGCACCGGAGTGAGGCGGACGGCCACCGCGGTGAACGCGACCGTCAGCGGACGGAAGGTGGTGGCGGCCACCGCGTCCAGGAACTGGGCCAGCGCCCGCTCGCCGCGGCGGAGCCAGGCCGCCGCGAGGAAGCCGACGCCGACGTGCGCGCCGAGCAGCAGCCAGGCGGCGCCCGGGTCGGCGTGCGCGAGGAGGGCCGCGGCGGGCGGGGCCTCGCCGCCCGTCACCCGGGCCAGCGGGGTGCCGACCTCGCCGCCACCGCAGAGCACGTCGAGACCGACGGAGCGCAGCGGTCCGGCGATCGGCCCGCCCGCCTTGCCGTAACAGGCGTGCTGGCCCGCGGTGAACAGCGTGTCGGCGGCCAGCTCCAGCGGGATCAGCAGCGCGGCGATCCGCCCGAAGCCGCGCTCCCGGCCCGCCAGCGCGTACGCGACGACGAAGACGGCACCGGTGATCGCGGCGACGGTGGTCAGCGGCAGGGGGACCCGGGACAGCAGCACGTGCGACGCGGTGCTGAGCGTCACGACCAGTGCCGTGAACAGCGCCGCGCGCACGGCTCTGAGCTGGGTCCCGGATATGTCCATAGCACTGACGAGTCTGTCACGTACTCCGGTAAGGGACCCCTAAAGGGTTCCTGTGGGTGTTCCTCTGGGTGGGGGGACGGTCACAGGCCCGGGATCCGTCCGTTGCGGAAGAGGTCCACGAAGATCTGGTGGTCCTCGCGCGCGCGTGCCCCGTACGCATGGGCGAAGTCCACGAGGAGGTCGCCGAAGCTGTCCTCGTCGCCGGCGATCGCCGCGTCGATGGCGCGCTCCGTGGAGAACGGCACCAGCTCCGAGTGGCCGCTCTCGTCGTCCGCGGCGGCGTGCATGGTGGCGGTGGCCCGGCCGAGGTCGGCGACGACCGCGGCGATCTCCTCCGGGTCGTCGATGTCGCCCCAGTCGAGGTCCACGGCGTACGGCGAGACCTCGGCGACCAGCTGGCCCGCGCCGTCCAGCTCGGTCCAGCCCAGCCACGGGTCGGCGTGCGCCTGGAGGGCGCGCTGGGAGATCACCGTGCGGTGGCCCTCGTGCTGGAAGTAGTCACGGATCGAGGAGTCCGTGATGTGCCGGGAGACGGCCGGGGTCTGGGCCTGCTTGATGTAGATCACCACATCGTTCTCCAGGGCGTCGGTGGCGCCCTCCAGGAGGATGTTGTACGAGGGCAGCCCCGCCGAGCCGATGCCGATGCCGCGGCGGCCCACGACGTCCTTCACCCGGTAGGAGTCCGGGCGGTCGAGGGACGACTCGGGCAGTGTCTCCAGGTAGCCGTCGAAGGCGGCGAGGACCTTGTAGCGGGTGGCCGCGTCCAGCTCGATGGAGCCGCCGCCCGGCGCGAAGCGGCGCTCGAAGTCGCGGATCTCGGTCATCGAGTCGAGCAGCCCGAAACGGGTCAGCGAGCGCGCGTCCCGCAGGGCGTCCAGGAGGGGGCCCTGCGCGGTGTCCAGCGTGAAGGGCGGCACCTCGTCGCTCTTGGCGCCCGTCGCGAGGGCGTGGATGCGCTCGCGGTAGGCGGCCGCGTACGTCCGGACGAGGGCGGTGATCTGCTCGTCGCTCAGCGCCTTCGCGTAGCCGATCAGGGCCACGGAGGCGGCGAGGCGCTTGAGGTCCCAGGTGAAGGGGCCCACGTAGGCCTCGTCGAAGTCGTTCACGTTGAAGATCAGACGGCCCTGCGCGTCCATGTACGTGCCGAAGTTCTCCGCGTGCAGGTCGCCGTGGATCCACACCCGGGAGGTGCGCTCGTCCAGGTAGGGACCGCCGCGCTTCTCCTGCTCCAGGTCGTGGTAGAAGAGCCCTGCCGTCCCGCGGTAGAACGCGAACGCCGAGGCGGCCATCTTCCGGAACTTCACGCGGAACGCGGCCGGATCGGCGGCCAGCAGATCGCCGAAGGCGGACTGGAAGACGGCGAGGATCTGTTCGCCGCGCTGCTCGGCGCTGAGCTGCGGAACCGACATCGCTGGGTGCCTCCTGGTGCAGGTGGGTGCATGACGAGTGGGGACGAGGGGGGACGGAACACGCCGTCCCCGGGGACGGATGTCTCCGTCCCCGTCAACGGACGAAGGAACGCGGGAGTGCCCGCTTCCCCCCGTACGAAGGTACGCATGAAGGTACGGGGGACAGCTCTCGGAGTGTCAGTCCTCAGGCATAGACTTCCGTGCTGTCCCCCGGACTGTCCGCAGCTCGTAGGGACGCCGTCGACGCCAGTTCTTCTTGGAGGCCGAAGCCGTGTCAAAGCCGCCGTTCACGCACCTGCACGTCCACACCCAGTACTCGCTCCTGGACGGTGCCGCGCGGCTGAAGGACATGTTCGACGCGTGCAACGAGATGGGCATGTCCCATATCGCGATGTCCGACCACGGCAACCTCCACGGGGCGTACGACTTCTTCCACTCGGCCAAGAAGGCGGGCGTCACCCCGATCATCGGCATCGAGGCGTACGTCGCCCCCGAGTCGCGGCGCAACAAGCGCAAGATCAAGTGGGGCCAGCCGCACCAGAAGCGCGACGACGTGTCCGGCTCCGGTGGTTACACCCACAAGACGATCTGGGCGGCGAACAGCACGGGGCTGCACAACCTCTTCAAGCTCTCCTCGGACGCGTACGCGGAGGGCTGGCTGCAGAAGTGGCCCCGCATGGACAAGGAGACCATCTCCCAGTGGTCCGAGGGGCTGATCGCCTCCACCGGGTGCCCCTCCGGCGAACTGCAGACCCGGTTGCGCCTGGGCCAGTTCGACGAGGCCGTGAAGGCGGCCTCGGAGTACCAGGACATCTTCGGCAAGGACCGGTACTTCCTGGAGCTGATGGACCACGGCATCGAGATCGAGAGCCGGGTCCGTGAGGATCTGCTGCGGGTCGGCAAGAAGCTGGGCATCCCGCCGCTGGTGACGAACGACTCGCACTACACGTACGCGCACGAGGCCACCGCCCACGACGCGCTGCTGTGCATCCAGACCGGTAAGAACCTCTCCGACCCGGACCGCTTCCGCTTCGACGGGACCGGTTACTACCTGAAGTCGACCGACGAGATGTACGCAGTCGACTCCTCGGACGCCTGGCAGGAGGGCTGCGCGAACACCCTCCTGGTCGCCGAACAGATCGACACCGCGGGCATGTTCGAGGCGAAGAACCTCATGCCGAAGTTCGACATCCCGGACGGCTTCACCGAGGTCACCTGGTTCCAGGAGGAGGTGCGCCGCGGCATGGCGCGCCGCTTCCCCGGCGGCGTCCCCGACGACCGCCAGAAGCAGGCCGAGTACGAGATGGACGTCATCATCCAGATGGGGTTCCCGGGGTACTTCCTCGTCGTCGCCGACTTCATCATGTGGGCCAAGAAGCAGGGCATCGCGGTGGGTCCGGGCCGTGGTTCCGCGGCCGGTTCGATCGTGTCGTACGCCATGGGCATCACCGACCTCGACCCCATCCCGCACGGACTGATCTTCGAGCGGTTCCTGAACCCCGAGCGCGTCTCCATGCCCGACGTCGACATCGACTTCGACGAGCGTCGGCGCGTCGAGGTGATCAGGTACGTGACGGAGAAGTACGGCGCCGACAAGGTCGCCATGATCGGCACGTACGGCAAGATCAAGGCGAAGAACGCCATCAAGGACTCCGCGCGCGTGCTGGGCTACCCGTACGCGATGGGCGACCGGCTCACCAAGGCCATGCCCGCCGACGTCCTCGGCAAGGGCATCGACCTGAACGGCATCACCGACCCCAAGCACGCGCGCTACGGCGAGGCCGGCGAGATCCGGGGGATGTACGAGAACGAGCCGGACGTGAAGAAGGTCATCGACACCGCCAAGGGCGTCGAGGGCCTGGTCCGGCAGATGGGCGTGCACGCGGCCGGCGTGATCATGTCCAGCGAGCCCATCGTCGACCACGCCCCGCTCTGGACGCGGCACACCGACGGCGTCACGATCACCCAGTGGGACTACCCGCAGTGCGAGTCGCTCGGCCTGCTGAAGATGGACTTCCTGGGCCTGCGCAACCTCACGATCATGGACGACGCCATCAAGATGGTGAAGGCCAACAAGGGCATCGACCTGGAGATGCTCGACCTCCCGCTGGACGACCCCAAGACCTTCGAACTGCTCTGCCGCGGTGACACCCTGGGCGTCTTCCAGTTCGACGGCGGCCCGATGCGCTCGCTGCTCCGCCAGATGCAGCCCGACAACTTCGAGGACATCTCCGCCGTCTCGGCCCTCTACCGGCCGGGCCCGATGGGCATGAACTCGCACATCAACTACGCGGAGCGCAAGAACAAGCGCCAGGAGATCACCCCGATCCACAAGGAGCTGGAGGAGCCGCTCGAAGAGGTCCTGGCGGTCACCTACGGTCTGATCGTCTACCAGGAGCAGGTCCAGAAGGCCGCCCAGATCATCGCCGGCTACTCGCTCGGCGAGGCCGACATCCTGCGCCGCGTGATGGGCAAGAAGAAGCCCGAGGAACTGGCGAAGAACTTCGTCCTCTACCAGGCGGGCGCCCGGAAGAACGGCTACAGCGACGAGGCGATCCAGGCCCTGTGGGACGTCCTGGTCCCGTTCGCCGGATACGCCTTCAACAAGGCCCACTCCGCCGCGTACGGACTGGTGTCGTACTGGACCGGCTATCTGAAGGCGAACTACCCGGCCGAGTACATGGCCGCGCTGCTCACCTCGGTCAAGGACGACAAGGACAAGTCGGCCGTCTACCTCAACGAGTGCCGGCGCATGAAGATCAAGGTCCTGCCGCCGAACGTCAACGAGTCCGAGCAGAACTTCGCCGCACAGGGCGACGACGTGATCCTCTTCGGCCTCTCGGCCGTCCGCAACGTCGGTACGAACGTGGTGGAGTCGATCATCCGCAGCCGCAAGGCCAAGGGGAAGTACGCCTCGTTCCCCGACTACCTCGACAAGGTCGAGGCGGCCGCCTGCAACAAGCGCACCACGGAATCCCTCATCAAGGCCGGCGCCTTCGACACGATGGGGCACACCCGCAAGGGCCTCACCGCGCACTTCGAGCCGATGATCGACAACG
Source organism: Streptomyces sp. CWNU-52B (assembly GCF_047444975.1). NCBI lineage: Bacteria > Bacillati > Actinomycetota > Actinomycetes > Kitasatosporales > Streptomycetaceae > Streptomyces > Streptomyces sp. CWNU-52B. The sequence goes on from NZ_JBLFJV010000044.1 coordinate 178,258, forward strand.
TGGTCGCGGTCAAGCGCAAGGAGGCCGAGGGCCAGTTCGACCTCTTCGGCGGCATGGGCGAGGCGGACAACACCGAGCCGGGCTTCGGGCTGGACGTGGAGTTCACCACCGACGAGTGGGACAAGGCCTACCTGCTCGCCCAGGAGCGGGAGATGCTCGGCCTGTACGTCTCCGACCACCCGCTGTTCGGCCTGGAGCACGTGCTGTCCGACAAGGCCGACGCGGGCATCAACCAGCTCACCGGCGGTGAGCACGGGGACGGCGCGGTCGTCACCATCGGCGGCATCATCTCCGGCCTCCAGCGCAAGATGACCAAGCAGGGCAACGCCTGGGCGATCGCCACCGTCGAGGACCTCGCCGGCTCCATCGAGTGCATGTTCTTCCCCGCGACCTACCAGCTGGTCTCGACCCAACTCGTCGAGGACGCCGTGGTCTTCGTCAAGGGACGCCTCGACAAGCGCGAGGACGTGCCGCGGCTGGTCGCCATGGAGCTGCAGGTCCCGGACCTGTCGAACGCGGGCACCAACGCGCCCGTGATCCTTACCATCCCGGCCCTGAAGATCACCCCGCCGATGGTCAGCAGGCTCGGCGAGATCCTCAGCCACCACCGGGGCGAGAGCGAGGTGCGGATCAGGCTCCAGGGCCCGAGCAAGACCACCGTGCTGCGGCTCGACCGGCACCGCGTGAAGCCGGACCCCGCGCTCTTCGGCGACCTGAAGGTCCTGCTGGGCCCGGCCTGCCTGACGACGGCGACCGCGGCGGCGACCGGCTGATCCGTTCTGCTCTCTTCTGGCCGTTTGTGGACCGATGGTCATTTGTGGACCGACGCGAGGGGCGTACCCGGTACCGGGTACGCCCCTCGGCGTGTGACAGCGCCCGGGGCCTCAACGGCCCGTGCGCCTGTCTCAGTTGTGGCGCCTCAGTTGTGGCCGAAACGCTTCTGGTGCTTGCGGGCGACATCGGCGGGGCTGCCCTGCGCCTGCGAGATCGGCGACTGCTGGGCCTCGGCCGAGGACCGCTCCGCCTGCTCCTGCGCGCGCTCGGCCTGCGAGGAACGGTCCCGTTCGCCGCCCTGCTTACGGTTCTTGTTCTTGGCCATGGTGATCTGCCTCCTGCGGGGGATCTAGGGGCCAGGGCCGGAACCAGCCTCACATAGGATGAGAAGCCACGCATTTCGGAGAATTACCGTGCGTAATAAGGCCTGTAGCTGAGTGATCGCCCGATCCGCCACGCCGAAGATCGAGTTCCGGCCGTTAACCTCCGCGTGGTCGGGCAGACTCGAAGGAAGCCCGAAGCAAACCTCCCGGAAAGAGGGTGGATCGCGTGGACCGCTGCATTGTCCTGGTGGACGCCGGTTACCTGCTCGGGGCCGCCGCCAGTCTCCTCGCCGGTGAACCCTCGCGATCCCGGATCACCGTCGACCACTCCGCCCTCATCCAGGGGCTGCGCGACCGCGCCGAGTCCGAGACGGAACGGCCCCTGCTGCGCATCTACTGGTTCGACGGGGCCCCCGACCGCGTACCGCAGCCGGAACACCGCAGGCTGCGCGTGATGCCCCGGGTCACGGTGCGCCTGGGCGCGCTGACCCGCAGTGACGGGCGGTGGGCGCAGAAGGGCGTGGACGCCGCCATGCACGCCGAGCTCACCGAGCTGGCGCGCAACCGGGCCTGCTCCGACGTCGTGCTCGTCACCGGTGACGGGGATCTGCTGCCCGGCATGATGGCCGCCAAGGAGCACGGCGTCGCCGTGCACCTGTGGGCCGTCCAGGCCGCGGACGGCGACTACAACCAGTCGGAGGACCTCGTCGCCGAGGCCGACGAGCGGCGGGTGCTCGACCGGGTCTGGATCACCAAGGCCGTCCGGGCCAAGGAGATCGGCGGGGTCTGCGCGCCGCCGCCCGTGCCGCGGCCCGAGATCGCCGCGATCCTCTCCGCGCCGCTGCCCGAGTCCGCGCTGGGCACCGCGGGTGAGCGGCCCGTACGCGCGACGGAGCACGCGCAGGCAGCCCCGAGCGAGAACGGCACGGACGCGCGGGTGCCGGCCGGCAAGGGGGTTCCGACGCCGAAGGACCTGGCCGCGCTGCGCGCCCCCGGCGCACAGACGCCGCAGCACCCTCCGAACGCGACGCTGCGCTGGTCCTCCGACAAGGGGTGGGTCGACCGGCCCGGCAGCACCGCGAGCGAGACCGCGGAGGCCGCGCTGCTGCCGACGCTGGCGCAGCTCACCTCGGCGGAGCAGCGGTGGGCCGACCGTGAGGAGGACATCACGACGGTGGGCGGCGATCCGTTCGAGGTCGGGCAGGTGTTCGCCCGGCGGTGGATGGAGCGGCTGTCCGACCAGACGCAGCTGCCGAAGCTGTCCACGATGTATCCGCGGGTGCCGCATCGGATCGACGGGGAGCTGTTGCGGTACGCGGCGCGGTTCGGGCTGCTCGCGCACAAGGACGACCAGATCGACGAGCACGACCGGTATGCGATCCGGGCGGGGTTCTGGCGGGAGATCGAAGCACGAACCACCACGGAGCACGCTCCCGCGGGGGAGTAGGTGGGGTCGGCCCCCGCCGGGCGTAGGGGGCGGGTGCGGGTTCGTTGTGGCTGGGTGCGCAGTTCCCCGCGCCCCTTGCGGGGCTTCTTCGGGGCGATAGTGGGGGGTATGGCCGCCCCGGGCGTTGTTCGGGGGGTGGGACCCCGTACTCTCGGTTCTCGTGAGTACGCGCACCGCACAGGCAGTCCGGGACGGGCATGGTCGGGATGTCGTGTGCGCGGTGCGGGATCTCGCGAAGACCTATCCGGCGGTGCGCGGACGGCGCGGAGCACCCGGCACACCCGAGGTGCGGGCCACCGACGGGGTGCGGATCGACATCCGGCGGGGCGAGATCTTCGGGCTCCTCGGGCCGAACGGCGCCGGCAAGACCACCCTCGTACGCCAGCTGACCGGGCTGATGCGCCCCGACCGCGGCAGTGTCGAGATCCTCGGGCACGACATCGTGCGGCACCCCGAGCGGGCCGCGCGGATCCTCGCGTACCTCGGGCAGGAGTCCACCGCGCTCGACGAGCTGACCGTGTCGCTCGCCGCGGAGACCACCGGCCGGCTGCGCGGCCTCGACGTGCGCAGCGCACGGGCCGAGCGGGACGGGGTCCTGGAGGAACTGGGCCTGACCGCGATCGCCTCGCGGCCCCTCAAGAAGCTCTCCGGCGGACAGCGACGGCTCGCCTGTTTCGCCACCACCCTCGTCGGCGCCCGGCCGTTCCTCGTCCTCGACGAGCCGACCACCGGCATGGACCCCGTCGCCCGCCGTGCCGTCTGGGCCGCCGTCGACCGGCGCCGGGCCGAGCACGCCACGACGGTCCTCCTGGTCACCCACAACGTCATCGAGGCGGAGACCGTCCTCGACCGGGTCGCCGTCCTCGACCGGGGCCGGGTCATCGCCTGCGACACCCCCTCCGGGCTGAAGGAGAAGGTGGCCGGCGAGGTGCGCCTCGAACTGGTCTGGCGCGAGCGCGCCCCGCTCGACGTGCCGGAGGTCGCGGCCCTGCGCGACCGGGCCGTAGAGTCGGGCCGGCGCTGGTCGCTCAGGCTCTCCCCCGAGGAGGCCCGCGCGGCCGTCGCGGCGGTCACCGGCGGAGCCGCCTTCGCGGCCCTGGACGACTTCACGCTCTCCACCCCGAGTCTGGAGGACGTGTACCTGGCGCTGGGCGGCAGCGCCGGAAGCGTACGGGGGTTGGTCAAGGCGTGAGCACGCGGGCCCCCGCAGCCGTACCGAACAAGGACAGGCACAGCTACCACGGCAGCCGAAGCGAACAGGAGCCGCTCGACGTGAGTGTCGTACCCGCCGAGGTCCTGCCCGGCGCAGCCCGCGCGGACGGGAACCGGTCCGGTCATGACACGGACACCGAGGACGGTGTCCGTGCCGTCGCCGAGCTCGGACCGCGCGCCCGGCTGTGGCCGGCGCTGGCCGCCGTCTACCGGGCGCAGCTCTCCCGGGCCAGGGTGGCGCGGATCCCGCTGCTGTTCGTGGCGACCTTCCAGTCCATCGGGATCATGGTCCTGATGCGGGGGGTGGTGGACGGCGGCGGCGAGGCGCGGGCCGTGGTCGCCGGTTCGTCGGTCCTCGTGGTCGCGTTCGTCGCGCTCAACCTGCTCGCCCAGTACTTCGGCCAGCTGCGGGCCAGCGGCGGCCTCGACCACTACGCGACGCTGCCGGTGCCGCCCGCCGCCGTCGTGCTCGGCGCGGCCGCGGCGTACGCCTCCTTCACCGTGCCCGGCACGTTCGTGACCGCGGTCGTGGGCAGCGTGCTCTTCCAGCTGCCGCTGACGCACCTGTGGATCCTGTTCGCCGTCGTCCCGCTCTCGGGCGCGGCGCTCGCCGGCCTCGGGGCGGCGCTCGGACTGCTCGCGCCCCGTGCGGAACTGGCCACGCTGCTCGGTCAGTTGGGCATGTCCGCCGCGCTGCTGCTCGGTGTGCTGCCGCCGGACCGGCTGCCGACGCTCCTGCAGTACGCGCGTGACCTGATGCCTTCCACCTACGGGGTCGAGGCTCTCGCGCTGACCTTCGGGCCCGATCCGGACTGGGCCGTCGTCCTGCTCGACCTCGGTGTGTGCGCGGCGGTCGGCGTCGCCTCGCTGGCCGTCGCGACCTGGGCCTACCGCCGGGCGGCCGTCCGGTGACGCGGCCGACGGGCGGGCCTGGCACGATGTCCGTGTGACCGCACCGCTGACTCCGCCTCCGCCGCCGCACCACCAGCCGCCGCACGACGCCTGGCAGGCGCCGCCCGCCGGGTACGGGCTCGGTCATGAGGAGGACGGTCCCGGGATGAAGACAGAGCTGCGTGAGGCCGCGATCATCACGGTCGCGATGACGGTCGGGGGGCTGCTGCTCGGCGTCCTGTGGTGGCGGCTGGCCCCGCACGTGCCGCTCGTCTCCGACAGCTCCGCGGTCTACCTCAAGGACACCGAGGGGGAGCAGGCCATCGGGGTGGACGGTACGTTCACGCTGCTGGCGCTCGCCTTCGGCCTGGTCAGCGCGCTGGTGGTGTTCCTTCTGCGGCGCCGGGGCGGGATTCCGCTGGTCGTCGCGCTCACCGTCGGCGGCGTCCTGGGCTCGCTGGTCGCCTGGCGGCTGGGGGTCTGGCTCGGGCCCACCCAGGACGTGGTCGGGCATGCCAAGGAGGTGGGCAAGGGGGTCACCTTCGACGCGCCTCTGGAGCTCAACGCCAAGGGTGCGATGTTGGCGTGGTCGCTTTCGGCGCTGCTGATCCATCTGGGGCTGACGGCTCTCTTCGCTCCGCGGGACCCGGATCCCTACCAGTCTCCTTATCCTCCGCAGGGGCCTCCGAGCTGACCGCCGGTCCACTCCGGTGTGCGGGGCCTCTCGACGGGGGTGGGGTTCTCGGTTAAGTACCGAGGACATGTCGAAGAAGACGCGTAAGCGGAAGTGGCGGGTCAGGCGGGGGCGGGCGAATCATGGGCGCCGCCCCGCGTGAGCGCTCCGCTGGGTTGTGCGGGGCTGCCGTGGGGGTTGGTGACGTGCGGGTCCCGTGTGGCTGGGTGCGCAGTTCCCCGCGCCCCTTGGGGGTTGGGGTTCGGGTTTGCCTGAAGGTGTGGTGCCGGCGTGTTCGGGGCGGGGTGACGTGCGGGTCCCGTGTGGCTGGGTGCGCAGTTCCCCGCGCCCCTTGGGAGTTGGGGTTCGGGTTTGCCTGAAGGTGTGGTGTCGGCGTGTTCGGTGACGTGCGGGTTCGTTGTGGCTTGGCGCGCCGTTCCCCGCGCCCCTCGGCGGCGCCTTCGGCGGCCGCCCGGGGGCGGGTCAGGGGCGGGCCACCGGGGACAGGGTTGCGTTTGTGAGGTTTTTGAGGGTTTGTGGGGGGAGTTCCAGTTCCAGGCCTCGGCGGCCTGCTGATACGCAGATCGTGGTGTGGTCGCTCGCGGACGTGTCCAGGACCGTGCGGAGTCTCTTGCGCTGGCCCAGTGGTGAGATGCCCCCACGGACGTAACCCGTGGTGCGCTCCGCGGCGGCCGGGTCGGCCATCGTGGCCCGTTTGCCGCCCACCGCGGCCGCCAGCGCCTTCAGGTCGAGGGAGCCCGCCACGGGCACGACGGCGACCGTCAGCTCGCCGTCGACGTCCGCGATCAGGGTCTTGAAGACCCGGTCGGGGGACACCCCCATCGCCTCGGCGGCCTCCTCCCCGTACGAGGGATGCGCCGGATCGTGTTCGTAGGCGTGCACCGTGAACTCGACGCCCGCCGCGGTGAGCGCCACGGTCGCCGGCGTCCCGCCCGGCTGCTGCTTCTGACGCTTCTGCTGCTTCTTCGCCAAGAGGTCCTTCTCCTCGGGTCAGTTGAGGTTCGTCGGCCCGCGGGTCAGTTCCGACGCGGGCAGCGACGGCAGATTGCGGATGATCGCGGTCTCGGCCCGCAGCAGCGTCAGCTCCTCGCGCAGCCGGGACGCCGTGTCCGGGGCCTGGAGCAGCCGCTGCCGCGCCGGCACGTCGAGCATCACCGCCGCCGCGACCAGGTACGACACGACGGCCGGCTCGTCCGGCAGATCGGCCCCGGTCGACAGGGACCGCTCCCGCGCGCCGGCCAGCCGCTTCTGGTACTGCCTGAAGGCCCGCAGCACCCCCTCGGCGAGCGCCCCCGCCTCCTCGCCGGGTTCCTCCGGCAGTTCCTCCAGTTCGGCCGTCAGATAGGCCCCTGAGGTGTCCACGGAGACCAGCCGTACCCGGGTCGTCCCGGTGGCCAGCACCTCGAAGCTGCCGTCGGCCCGTTCCCGGACGGTCGCGGCGTCGGCGACGCAGCCGACCTCGTGGAAGGCCTTCACCGGGTCGTCGCCGAAGCCGGCCGAGGGCCCGCGGCGCGGCACGGTCGTCTGGTCCGGCATACCGGGCGAGGTGGTCGCCACCTCGTGGCCGTCGCGGATGGCGACGACGGCGAACCGGCGCGGTTCGTCCTCGGGGGTCTTCAGGAGATCGCGCATCATCGCGCGATAGCGCTCCTCGAAGATGTTCAGGGGCACGACGAGCCCGGGAAACAGCACCGAGTTCAGGGGGAAGAGTGGGAGCCGGACGGTGGTCACGACCCGAAAGCCTAATGGTCACCGGACGGCTCACGTCCGTCGCGCTCACTCCGTGGATACGGACGATCCCGCCCGCGTGCCCTCAGGGGCCTGTCCGAGGCCACCTGGAGCCTGATCCCGTCCCGCAGTTCGAGGAACTGTCCGAGCGGATCGTCGCTGACGCGGTCCCAGGGGAACGAGGTGGCGTACGGTCCGATCCGGCGCAGCTGTTCCAGCGCGTCCTCCCAGCGTTCGAGCCGGACCAGTACATAGGTGAGCAGGTTGCGGACCTGCGCGGGCCACGGGTCGGCGTCCGCGTACTGCGCGGAGAGGGCGACCGCCAGGTCGGCCGCCGAGTCGAGGCGCTCGCGGCTCACGGCGGCCCCGCCGCCCTCGGTCAGATAGGCGAAGGCCGCGCGTACGGGCAGTGCCTGGACCAGTGAACCGGGCAGCGCGTCCTGGGCGGCCCGCTCGGCGAAGTCGAAGCACTCGCGGTGCGAGCCGTACCAGGCGGCCGACAGGTACTGAAGGGCCGCCACATGGCAGCCGTAGTGGTGCGGGGAGCGGCGGACGGCCTGCGCCCACAGCTGCTCGAACTCGGTGTGCGACGCGTTGGTGCCCCGGGCGTGGTCCAGCGCGACACGCCAGGGCACCGGGTCGCGCGGATCGCCCTCGGCGGCGGCGGAGATCAGCGGCGCGACCTGGCGCAGCAGCTCGGCGCGGGCCGGTGACCGCCAGCTCCGGCACACCGCCAGCTCGGCCTTGACCAGAGCCGTGTCCGGGTCGCGCGGAGCGGCGGCGCGCCATGCGTCGAACCACTCGCCCCGGGAGAGGGCGAAGGTGGCGAGGCGGGTCGTGTACCGGTCGCGGTTCTCCCACTCGGCGCCCTCGCGGGTGGTGGACAGCAGCTTGCCGGCGGGCCCGTACTCACCGCGGCCCGCCGCGACCAGGGCCGGACCGAGCCGCTCGTCCGGGGCGTCGAGGAGCACCTCGTCGTCGTCGGGCAGACCGGTGGCGAGACTCGCGGTGTTCCGCGCCATCCGGACCGTACGGAGGAGCGCTCGCAGCAGTGCCATGGTGGTGCCCATTGAAAGCCGCAGGTGGGGCGGGTACCAGAGGGTGAGCGATGACGCTTTTGTAACCATGGTTTGGTTGTCTGAGGAACAGTCAAGGGCGCGTAAAAAGTGACTGCCGCTCAGGTGTTGCGCGGCCGTACGGAACGTGTACGCGGCATGTACGGCACCCGGGAGGCTCAGCCTCTGCGGAGCGTCCGGGTGGCGCCCGCCGCCACCGTCGTCGCCAGGATCCAGCCCAGCAGGATCACCACCGCGGACAGCCACTGCCAGCCGCCGCGCAACTGCCAGAAGCCGACCTGCCCCAGGTCGATGACCGGCAGCAGCAGGTCGAGGGCGAACAGCGACGGGTTCCACGGCGGGTGCTCACCGCTCTTGAGCGGCGGATGGTCGGCGTGCGCGAAGGCGACCGAGGTGGCCGCCCACAGCACGGCCATCCACACGGCCGCGCGCCCCGGCCGGTATCCGTAGGCGACCGTCCAGTCCTGCGCGTAGCCCCACAGCTTGGCGGCGATCGGCAGGTTCTCGCGCCGGTGGCGCTGCTTGGCGAGCAGCACCTCGCGCGCGTCCTCGTCCTCGCCGCCGTTGCGCAGCACCGTGGCCAGCCGCTCGTACGGCTCCGGGCTGTACTCCGGAGTGGCCGCGGCCACCCACTGCAGCCGTCTGACCAGTGGGAACGGGCCGCGTGGCACCAGGTTCTCGTACTGGAAGCCGCCCATCTGCAACTGGCCTGCGCCCGGCCAGCTGGCCGCCTGGTCGATGAGGGTGACCACCCGCGCTCCGTTCAGCACGATCCGGCCGCGCCGCGGACGCCGGCCGAGGAACCGCAGCTCGGGCACCTGGACGCGGCGCAGCGACACCTCCTGGTCGTCCCGCAGGGTCAGCTGGGCCTGCTCGAAGTCCACCGCGTCCCCGAACCTGCCGTCGTCGAGGCGGATCCCGCCCGTGCACTCGAACCGCTGCATCCGGGTGCCGCGTGCGGGGGTCCGGCCGCTGGTCAGCACGGGGTCGCCGAGGCCCGCGGGGGTCAGGTACAGGGTGCGTCCGACGGTCAGCTGCGGCGCGTTGAGCGCCCGGCGTCCGTAGGGGTTGGCCAGCCGGCTGCCGCGCAGGCTGAGCGAGACGCCCACCTTCGCGCCGCGCAGGCTCAGCTCGCCGTGCGACTCCAGCATCTCGGCCTGGAGGTCCTGCCCGATCGCCATCCCGTCGCCCGCCAGGGAGTTGTCGCGGCGGTCCCGGTAGATCACCGCCTGGTTGAGCAGCAGGTCCGTGCCGATGTGCGCGTCGGTCAGCCGGACGCCGTTGTGGAAGCGGCAGCGCGGCAGATGCAGATCGCCCTCGGTGTGCAGCCGGGCCGCCTCCAGCCGGGGTATCGAGCAGTCCACCAGCCGCAGGGTGGTGAACCGGGCCTCCGGCAGCAGGATCTCCTTCTCGAAACGGCAGCCCTTCAGCTCGACGTACGGCTCGATACCGCCGCCCGCGAGATCGAGCGTGTCGACCATCCGCACCCCCGTCAGCTTGAGGGAGGCCACGCGGCCGTCCAGCGCGGGCGGCCCGTCCAGCAGCAGCCACGCCACGATCCGGGCCCGCACCGTGCGCTCCGGGCCCCATGGATGGCCGCCGTGCGGATCGTCGACGACGGGGTCGCCCGCCCGCAGGTCGTACACGCTGCCGTTGCGGAACGCCTGCCACATGCCGGCCTCGGCGCCGCTCAGGTCGTCCGGCAGCTCCCCGGCGCGGAGTATGGTCCCATCGGTCACGGTCTTCTCTTCCTCCTCTGCTACTCGCGGGTTTCGTACAGACGTCCCTGTGATGCCCGCTGGGCGACCGCCTGAAAGCTGAGAGTGACGATGGTCGCTGTCAGTGACGACGAGGGGCTGGATCAGGCCATGTGCCGATCGGTGACCACGGCGCGTATCAGCGATTGATACAGGCGTCCGGCGCCCGGCGGCGGTCTGCGAGAATTGACCATGTGATCTCCCGAATCGATCTGCGCGGCGAGGCCCTCCCCGAGGGTGCCGCCCTGCGCGACCTGCTGCCCCGAGCCGACTTCGACGTCTCGGCCGCCCTGGAGAAGGTGCGTCCGATCTGCGAGGCCGTGCATCATCGGGGCGACGCGGCGCTGATCGACTACGCGGAGAAGTTCGACGGCGTCCGCCTCACGTCCGTACGGGTGCCGGCGCAGGCCCTCACGGACGCGCTCGACCAGCTCGACGGGGCCGTCCGCGCGGCCCTGGAGGAGTCGATCCGGCGCGCCCGCGTCGTCCACCGCGCGCAGCGCCGCACCCCGCACACCACCCAGGTCGTCCCCGGCGGCTCGGTCACCGAGAAGTGGCTGCCCGTCGACCGAGTCGGGCTGTACGCGCCGGGCGGCCGCTCGGTCTACCCCTCGTCCGTGATCATGAACGTGGTCCCGGCGCAGGAGGCGGGCGTCGAGTCGATCGCGCTCGCCTCGCCCGCCCAGGCCGACTTCGGCGGCCTGCCGCACCCGACGATCCTGGCCGCCTGCGCGCTGCTCGGCGTCGACGAGGTGTACGCGGCCGGCGGTGCGACCGCCGTGGCGATGTTCGCGTACGGCACCGAGTCCTGTCCGGCCGCTCCCATGGTCACCGGACCGGGCAACATCTGGGTCGCGGCCGCCAAGCGCTACTTCGCGGGCCGGATCGGCATCGACGCCGAGGCCGGACCGACCGAGATCGCGATCCTCGCGGACGGAACGGCCGACCCGGTGCACGTCGCCGCCGACCTGATCAGCCAGGCCGAGCACGACCCGCTCGCGGCCGCCGTCCTGGTCACCGACTCCGTCACGCTGGCCGACGCGGTCGCCGCGGAACTGGCGCCGCAGGTCGCCGCCACCAAGCACGTCGAGGACCGGATCGTCCCGGCGCTCGGCGGCCGGCAGTCCGCGATCGTGCTGGTCGACGGCGTGGCGGAGGGCCTGCGCGTCGTCAACGCGTACGGCGCCGAGCACCTGGAGATCCAGACGGCCGACGCCCCCGCGGTCGCCGACCGGGTCAGGAACGCCGGGGCGGTCTTCGTCGGACCCTGGGCGCCCGTCTCCCTCGGCGACTACGCGGCCGGCTCCAACCACGTCCTGCCGACCGGCGGCTGCGCCTGCCACTCCTCGGGACTGTCGGTGCAGTCGTTCCTGCGCGGCATCCACATCGTCGACTACACGCGCGACGCGCTCGCCGAGGTCGCCCACCACGTGGTGACCCTGGCGGAGGCGGAGGACCTGCCGGCGCACGGCGCGGCGGTCAAGGCCCGGTTCGGCTGGAAGGTGCCAGGCAAGTGAGCAGCTCATTCGACAGCGACCTCAGCGGTGACCTCGACAGCGGTCCCGGCGGCCCCGGCGGCGCCGCCGGGGCCGCCGGCCGCGGCTTCGGCATCGACGACCTGCCCGTCCGTGACGAGCTGCGCGGCAAGTCCCCGTACGGCGCGCCCCAGCTCGACGTCCCCGTACGGCTCAACACCAACGAGAATCCGTACCCGCTGCCCGAAGCGCTCGTCGAGCGGATCACCGAGCGGGTGCGCGAGGCCGCCCGCCACCTCAACCGCTACCCCGACCGGGACGCGGTGGAGCTGCGCACCGAACTGGCCGCCTACCTGACGAAGACCGGCAGGTCCGTGGTCGGCGTCGAGAACGTCTGGGCGGCCAACGGCTCGAACGAAGTGATCCAGCAACTGCTCCAGACCTTCGGCGGGCCCGGCCGCACCGCGATCGGCTTCGAGCCCTCGTACTCGATGCACGCCCTGATCTCGCGCGGCACGGGCACCGGCTGGATCTCCGGGCCCCGCAACGACGACTTCACGATCGACCTCGCCGCCGCCGAGCAGGCGATCGCCGAGCACCGGCCCGACGTCGTGTTCATCACGACCCCCAACAACCCCACGGGCAACGCGGTTCCGCCCGCCACGGTCCTCGCCCTGTACGAGGCGGCGCAGGCGGCCAGGGCCGCGACCGCCGGGGCGATCGTCGTCGTCGACGAGGCGTACGTCGAGTTCAGCCACGGCGAATCGCTGCTGCCGCTGCTCGAAGATCGGCCGAATCTCGTCGTCTCCCGCACGATGTCGAAGGCGTTCGGCGCGGCGGGGCTGCGCCTCGGCTATCTCGCCGCCCACCCCGCGGTCGTGGACGCCGTCCAGCTCGTACGGCTGCCGTACCACCTGTCGGCCGTCACCCAGGCGACCGCGCTGGCCGCCCTGGAGCACACCGACACCCTGCTGGGCTATGTCGAGCAGCTGAAGGCGGAGCGGGACCGGCTGGTCGTGGAGCTGCGCTCGCTGGGCTTCCAGGTGACCGAGTCCGACGCCAACTTCGTCCAGTTCGGCCGGTTCGACGGCGAGAGCGGCTCCCACGAGGCCTGGCGGCGGATTCTCGACCGGGGCGTCCTGGTCCGGGACAACGGAGTGCCGGGCTGGCTGCGGGTCACCGCAGGCACCCCCGCCGAGAACGACGCGTTCCTCGACGCGGCCCGTGAAGTGGCCGGCGAAGTGGCCCGTGAAGTGGCCGGTGACGCCGCCCGTGAGCTGCCGACATCCATGGGGGCCACCTCATCCGTGGGGTCCGCCCCCACACCCTCGAAGGACCCGAAGGAGCAGAACGCATGAGCCGCGTAGGCCGTGTCGAACGGAACACCAAGGAGACGTCCGTCGTCGTCGAGATCGATCTCGACGGCAGCGGAAAGGTCGATGTGTCGACAGGCGTCGGCTTCTACGACCACATGCTCGACCAGCTCGGCCGGCACGGTCTGTTCGACCTGACGGTGAAGACCGAGGGCGACCTGCACATCGACTCGCACCACACCATCGAGGACACCGCCCTCGCGCTGGGCGGCGCCTTCAAGCAGGCGCTCGGCGACAAGGTGGGCATCTACCGCTTCGGCAACTGCACCGTCCCGCTGGACGAGTCGCTCGCCCAGGTGACCGTCGACCTGTCCGGACGCCCCTACCTCGTGCACACCGAGCCCGAGAAGATGGCGCCGATGATCGGCGAGTACGACACGACGATGACCCGGCACATCCTGGAGTCCTTCGTCGCTCAGGCGCAGATCGCCCTGCACGTCCACGTGCCCTACGGGCGCAACGCGCACCACATCGTGGAGTGCCAGTTCAAGGCCCTCGCGCGGGCCCTGCGGTACGCCTCCGAGCGCGACCCGCGCGCGGCGGGCATTCTTCCCTCCACGAAGGGTGCGCTGTAAAGCCATGAGCGGCCTCTCCGCGGTACTGATCGTCGTCGGGCTCTTCCTGCTCGGAGGCATCTACTCCTTCGTCAAGCAGGAGATGCCCAAGAGCCTCATCGTGTTGTTGTCGATCGGCGCAGCGATGTGCCTCGTGGCAGGCGTCATGCGGCTGGAGGTGTGGAATTGAGTACCCCTTCGAAACGAAGCTCCTCGAAACGAGTGGTCGTCTTCGACTACGGCTTCGGGAACGTCAGGTCCGCCGAACGCGCACTCGCGCGCGCGGGCGCCGAGGTCGAGATAACGCGCGACTTCGACACGGCCATGAACGCGGACGGGCTCCTGGTCCCGGGCGTCGGCGCCTTCGCCGCCTGCATGCGGGGCCTGAAGGAGGCGCGCGGCGACTGGATCGTCGGCCGTCGCCTCGCCGGCGGCCGCCCGGTCATGGGCATCTGCGTCGGTATGCAGATCCTCTTCGAGCGCGGCATCGAGCACGGCGTCGAGACCGAGGGCCTCGACGAGTGGCCCGGATCGGTCGAGCCGCTCCAGGCCGAGATCGTGCCCCACATGGGCTGGAACACCGTCGAGCCGCCGGCCGGCACGCAACTCTTCGCCGGCCTCGACGCCGACGCGCGCTTCTACTTCGTCCACTCGTACGCCGTCCACGACTGGTCCCTCGAAACCGCGAACCCGGCGATGCGCTCACCCCTCGTCACCTGGTCCACCCACGGCAAGCCCTTCGTGTCGGCCGTCGAGAACGGCGCCCTGTGGGCCACCCAGTTCCACCCCGAGAAGTCCGGCGACGCCGGAGCGCAGCTCCTCACCAACTGGATCGGAACCCTGTAGACCATGGCCAAGCTCGAACTCCTCCCAGCCGTCGACGTCCGTGACGGCCAGGCCGTCCGGCTCGTGCACGGCGAGTCCGGCAGCGAGACCTCGTACGGTTCCCCCCTGGAGGCGGCTCTCGCCTGGCAGCGGTCGGGCGCCGAGTGGCTGCACCTGGTGGACCTGGACGCCGCGTTCGGCACGGGCGACAACCGCGCGCTGATCGCCGAGGTCGCCGGCGCCATGGACATCAAGGTGGAGCTGTCCGGCGGCATCCGCGACGACGACACGCTCGCCGCGGCCCTCGCCACCGGCTGCACCCGCGTGAACCTCGGCACCGCGGCCCTGGAGACCCCCGAGTGGGTCGCGAAGATCATCGCCGAGCACGGCGACAGGGTCGCGGTCGGCCTCGACGTCCGCGGCACCACGCTGCGCGGCCGCGGCTGGACCCGGGACGGCGGCGACCTCTACGAGACGCTGGAGCGCCTCGACAAGGAGGGCTGCGCGCGGTACGTCGTCACGGACATCGCCAAGGATGGCACGCTCCAGGGCCCCAACCTGGAGCTCCTGAAGAACGTCTGCGCGGCGACGGACCGGCCCGTGGTCGCCTCCGGAGGCGTGTCCTCGCTGGACGACCTCCGCGCCATCGCGGAGCTCGTGTCCCTCGGCGTCGAGGGCGCCATCGTCGGAAAGGCGCTGTACGCCGAGGCGTTCACGCTGGAAGAGGCCCTGGCGGCGGTGTCCGCGTGAGCGCCCTGCGACGCGTCACCACCGGCGCGCCCTGGGAGGAGGCCTTCGGCTACTCCCGCGCGGTGGAGCTGCCGAACGGTCTGGTGCTGGTCTCCGGGTGCACCTCCGTGGTGGACGGCGAGATCGTCGGGGGCGACCCCTACGAGCAGGCCGTCAACTCGTTCAACGTCGCCCTGTCGGCCCTGGCACAGCTGGGTCTGGGCCGCGAACACGTCGTCCGTACCCGTATGTACGTCACGCACGCCCGTGACGTGGAGGACATCGGACGCGCCCACAAGGAGCTGTTCGACGCGGTCAGGCCCGCGGCATCGATGATCATCGTCTCCGGTTTCGTGGACCCCGGTCTGGTGGTCGAGGTCGAGGTGGAGGCGTACCGAGAGGCATCCCAGTCATGACCCTGGCCGTACGTGTGATCCCCTGCCTGGACGTCGACAACGGCCGGGTCGTCAAGGGCGTCAACTTCCAGAACCTGCGCGACGCGGGCGACCCCGTCGAGATGGCCAAGGTGTACGACGCCGAGGGCGCCGACGAGCTGACGTTCCTGGACATCACCGCGTCCTCCGGCAACCGCGAGACCACCTACGACGTGGTGCGCCGCACCGCCGAGCAGGTGTTCATCCCGCTCACGGTGGGCGGCGGCGTGCGCACCGCCGAGGACGTGGACAAGCTGCTGCGGGCCGGCGCGGACAAGGTCGGCGTCAACACGGCCGCCATCGCCCGCCCCGAGCTGATCCGCGAGATCGCGGAGCGGTTCGGCCGGCAGGTGCTGGTCCTGTCGGTGGACGCGCGCAGGACCTCCGAGGGCACCTTCGAGGTGACCACCCACGGCGGCCGCAAGGGCACCGGCATCGACGCCGTGGAGTGGGCGCACCGGGCCGCCGAACTGGGCGCGGGCGAGATCCTGCTCAACTCGATGGACGCCGACGGCACCAAGGACGGCTACGACATCGAGATGATCGAAGCCGTCCGGGCCCACGTCTCGGTCCCGGTCATCGCCTCCGGCGGCGCCGGCCGCCTGACCGACTTCCCGCCGGCGGTCACCGCGGGCGCGGACGCCGTGCTGGCCGCGTCGGTCTTCCACTTCGGAGACCTGCGGATCGGCGAGGTGAAGCAGGCGCTGCGGGCAGCGGGACATCCCGTGCGGTGACACCGCGTCGACACTTGGGGCGACGCTCTGGGCGTACTGGTGAGAGCCCCGGCACCGTACGCGGGCAGCGGGGCTCCGCTGCCGCTGTGTCGGGTGGTGGTTTTCGTGTGCCCTTCGCCGTGTGCGTGGTCGCGGAGGGGTCCGGGCGGGCTACAGGCCCAGCTGTTTCGTCTCCTGGAGCTTGGCGATCGCGTCCTTGTCGCCGTCCACCTCCACGTCCGCCACGCTCTGCCGGCCGTGGGCGAAGACGACCAGCTCGGAGGGTTCGCCGGTGACCGTGACCACGGGGGTGCCCCGGTGCGCGACGGCCGTCTGCCCGTCCGGGCGGCGCAGGACCAGGCCGGTGGGCGCGCCGCGGCCCATCAGCCGGGCCGATCGCTCCAGGCGGGACCAGAGGGCGTCCTGGAAGACCGGGTCGAGCACCCGCGGAACCCAGTCGGGCCGGGCCCGGCGCACGTCCTCCGTGTGGACGTAGAACTCGATCGCGTTCGACGCCTCGTCGATCTGCTTGAGGGAGAACGGCGAGAAGCGCGGCGGCCCCGTACGGATCAGCTGGATCAGCTCCTCGTACGGCTTCGCGGCGAACTCCGCCATCACCCGCTCCAGACGGGCCGCGAGCTGTTTGACGAGGATGCCGCCGGCCGCGTCCGGGCGGCGCTCGCGCACCACGACGTGGGCGGCGAGATCACGGGTGTTCCAGCCCTCGCACAGAGTGGGGGCGTCCGGTCCCTCGGCCTCCAACAGGTCGGCGAGGAGAAGTCGTTCACGCTTGGCATGGGTCGACATGTCTGCCAGCCTACGACCGCCCTCGCGCTCCGCCCACTTCTTCGGGCATCCCGTTCACCCAGTGGACGCCGTCCGGGCGGGCGCGGCCGGCGCGGCACAATGGGCGCCATGACCAGCACGCCCACGCCCAGCACACCCAGCGGCCTGGATCCCGAGATCGCCGCCCGCCTCAAGCGCGGCGCCGACGGGCTCGTACCCGCCATCGCCCAGCAGTACGACACCGGTGAGGTGCTCATGCTCGGCTGGATGGACGACGAGGCGCTGCATCGCACTCTGACGACCGGCCGGTGCACCTACTGGTCGCGCAGCCGCCAGGAGTACTGGGTCAAGGGCGACACCTCCGGCCACTTCCAATGGGTCAAGTCCGTCGCCCTGGACTGCGACGCCGACACCGTGCTGGTCAAGGTCGACCAGGTCGGCGCGGCCTGCCACACCGGCGACCGCACCTGCTTCGACGCCGACCCGCTCCTCGACGGGCCGGCCGGGGACGCCGATTCCGGCGTACCGGCAGTGGATCAGTAAGGTCAGCCGCCATGGACCTCGAGACCTTCCGCAAACTGGCCACCGACCGGCGTGTCGTCCCCGTCAGCCGCAAGCTCCTCGCGGACGGCGACACGCCCGTCGCGCTCTACCGCAAGCTCGCCGACGAGCGCCCCGGCACCTTCCTCCTGGAGTCCGCGGAGAACGGCCGCACCTGGTCCCGCTACTCCTTCGTGGGCGTCCGCTCGGCCGCCACCCTCACCGCGCGCGACGGCCAGGCGCACTGGCTGGGCACCCCGCCCGTCGGGGTCCCGACCGACGGCGACCCCCTCGCGGCCCTGCGCGCCACCATCGAGGCCCTCCACACGCCGCACGACCTCGTCGACGGCTCCGACGCGTCCGGACCGTCCGGGCTGCCCCCGTTCACCGGCGGCATGGTCGGCTACCTCGGGTACGACATCGTGCGCCGCCTGGAGAACATCGGCCCCGGTGAGCGCGACGACCTCGAACTGCCCGAGCTGACCATGCTGCTCACCAGCGACCTCGCGGTCCTCGACCACTGGGACGGCTCGGTCCTGCTGATCGCCAACGCGATCAACCACAACGACCTCGACTCGGGCGTCGACGAGGCCTACCACGACGCCGTGGCCCGCCTCGACGCCATGCAGGCCGACCTCTCACGGTCCGTCTCGCAGCCCCCGGCCGCGCTCCCGCCGTCCGAACTCCCGGAGTACACCGCGCTGTGGGGCGGCCCCGACTACCAGGTCGCCGTCGACGACATCAAGGAACGCATCCGGGCGGGCGAGGCCTTCCAGGTCGTGCCGTCCCAGCGCTTCGAGACGCCGTGCACGGCGAGCGCGCTGGACGTCTACCGGGTGCTGCGGGCGACCAACCCGTCCCCGTACATGTACCTCTTCCGGTTCGACGGCTTCGACGTCGTGGGCTCCTCCCCGGAGGCCCTGGTCAAGGTCGAGGACGGGCAGGCGATGGTCCACCCCATCGCGGGCACCCGGCCGCGCGGCGCCACGGTCCAGGAGGACCAGGCCCTCGCCGACGAGCTGATCTCCGACCCCAAGGAACGCGCCGAGCACCTGATGCTCGTCGACCTGGGCCGCAACGACCTGGGACGGGTCTGCCGGCCCGGCTCCGTGGAGGTCGTCGACTTCATGTCCATCGAGCGCTACTCGCACGTCATGCACATCGTGTCGACGGTCACCGGCAAGGTCGCCGAGGGCCGTACCGCTTTCGACGTACTGACCGCCTGCTTCCCCGCGGGCACCCTCTCCGGCGCCCCCAAGCCCCGCGCGATGCAGATCATCGACGAACTGGAGCCCTCACGGCGCGGCCTGTACGGCGGCTGCGTCGGCTACCTCGACTTCGCGGGCGACTCCGACACCGCCATCGCCATCCGTACGGCCCTGCTGCGCGACGGCACGGCGTACGTACAGGCGGGCGCCGGGGTCGTCGCCGACTCGGACCCCGTCGCCGAGGACACCGAGTGCCGCAACAAGGCGGCGGCGGTCCTCCGCGCGGTCCACACGGCCAACCGGCTGGGCCGGTAGGCCGACAGGGCCGCGATCGGACGGCGATCAGGCGGCGATAGGGCGGCGATAGGACGGCAGGAATCGGATATACGTGGACAGTGCGACGCGGGTCACGTGAACCCGGGTGACGGTTCGCCCGGAGTTCAGGCGATAGTGGGGTACGTGACTGCCGTACCGCACCCCCGATCCGAAGCCCCCGGACCCGAACGGTCCGGCCGCCGAAGTCTCGCCCTGGCCCTGTTGTCGGGCGCGCTCGGCGCGGCCGTCGTGCTGCTCGCCACCCGGCGTGGCTGGTCGGCCGGCACCGCGACCGTGGCCGGCGGCGACTTCCCGCTGAGCGCCGACGGCAGCGATGTCACGGGCGTCCCCGCCTCCCTGGCGATCGTGGCACTCGCCTCCCTCGTCGCCGTCTTCGCCGTCCGCCGGGCCGGCCGCTTCCTGGTCGCCGGGCTCCTCGCGCTCTCCGGCGCGGGCACGATCGCCGCCGCGCTGCTCGGTCTCTCCGACAGCTCCGCGCTCGACGAGAAGGCCGCCGAGGCGACCGGGGACACCGCCGCGACCGTGGACACCATGACGCACACCGGCTGGCCGTACGTGGCCGCGGTGGGCGGTCTGCTGCTGCTGCTCGCGGGGCTGCTCGCGCTGCGGTACGGGAGGCTGTGGCCGACCATGTCGGGGCGGTACGAGCGGGACGGGACGCCGCGGGTGCGGCGGGCTCGGGCACCGGTCGATCCCGACCGGCCGGAGGAGATCTGGAAGGCGCTGGACCGGGGCGAGGACCCCACCGGAGCGTGAGCGCTCCGCTCGGCTGCGGGTTCGGTGGGGGCTTGTCGCGCCGTTCCCCGCGCCCCTGAAGGCAAAAGACCGCGCCGTTCCCCGCGCCCCTGGAGATCGCGCCGTTCCCCGCGCCCCTTGATCCGTGGCCCTGAACCCGGGCTCCTGAACCGGTGGCCCTGGGCGGTGGTACCCCCGGGGCAGAGGTGGGTCGGGGGTGCGGGACAATGGTGGGGAGCGTTCGGCTCAATCACTTACAGCAACGAGGAGCAAGTCATGGCGGGCAGCAGCCACGGTCACACCCCGGCCGCCTGGACCGGTGTCATCATCGCCTTCATCGGTTTCTGTGTCTCCGGTGCCTTCATGGTGATGGCCAACCCGCTGGGCTTCTGGGCCGGAATGGTCATCGTCGTCCTCGGTGGCGTGGTCGGCATGGCCATGCGCGCGGCGGGCCTCGGCCAGCCGAAGAGCACCCGCCCGGCCGCCCAGGTGGCGTCGGCCGAGAGCTGACCGGACAGCACCGCAGCGCCGCGGCACCACGGCACACACGGGTGAGCTCCGGAGCCCGCCTGTGTGCGCCGTTCGCCCCGGCGCGGCAGAATGCGACAGGTGAACGCCGAACCCCAGGCCGCGCCCCACCCCGGATCCGTGTCGCGAAGACTGGCCGTGCCCGGCGGGATCCTCGTGGCCGTCGTCGGCGCCTTCGCCTATGTGGGCACCGTCGACCCGAACGAACCCGGGCACTACCCCGCCTGCCCGCTGTACCAGTACACCGGCCTGTACTGCCCCGGCTGCGGCGGACTGCGCAGCGCCCACGCCGTCGTGCACGGCGACCTCGGGACGGCCCTCGGCGCCAACGCGCCCGCGGTGCTCGGCTACCTCGCCTTCGCCGTGCTGTGGACGCTCTGGGTGGCCCGCTCGATCCGCGGGCGGCCGACACGGATCGATCCCGGAACGCCACTGATGTGGACACTGGGCGTGTTGCTCCTGGCCTTCACCGTTGTCCGGAACCTACCGTTCGGTGGCTGGCTCCACCCTTGATCAAACAGTGAACGTCCAGGTAGTGGGACCGGCGTCAACCGGATGTGAGGACCTGGTCCTCCTCCGGATACCATCGCAGTGACCACCGGTTTCGTCCGACGTGACGGAACCCGGGTCGCCGCAGAACAGCTTCGACCAGCTTCAACCGTTCACCGTCAGGGAAGGGGGCCGCTCGCGTGAGTGTGCTCGACGAGATCATCGACGGAGTCCGTGCCGACCTCGCGGAGCGGCAGGCGCGCGTCAGCCTCGACGAGCTCAAGGAGCGCGCCGCGAAGGCCCGGCCTGCCAAGGACGGTGTCGCGGCCCTGCGCGGCGACGGCGTCAAGGTCATCTGCGAGGTCAAGCGCTCCAGCCCGTCCAAGGGCGCCCTCGCGGCGATCGCCGACCCCGCCGCCCTCGCCGCGGACTACGAGGCGGGCGGCGCGGCCGTCATCTCCGTGCTCACCGAGCAGCGCCGCTTCGGCGGCTCGCTGGCCGACCTGGAGGCCGTCCGGGCCAAGGTCGACATCCCGGTGCTGCGCAAGGACTTCATCGTCACGTCGTACCAGCTGTGGGAGGCCCGCGCGTACGGCGCGGACCTGGTGCTGCTCATCGTGGCCGCCCTCGACCAGCCCGCCCTGGAGTCCCTCGTCGAGCGCGCCGAGTCCATCGGGCTCACGCCGATCGTCGAGGTGCACGACGAGGACGAGGTCGAGCGGGCGGTGGACGCCGGGGCGAAGGTCATCGGCGTCAACGCGCGCAACCTCAAGGACCTCAAGGTCGACCGCGACACCTTCGAGCGCGTCGCACCCGAGATCCCGGACCACATCGTGAAGATCGCGGAGTCCGGTGTGCGCGGGCCGCACGACCTCATCGCCTACGCCAACGCCGGGGCCGACGCCGTCCTGGTCGGTGAGTCCCTGGTGACCGGCCGGGACCCGAAGACGGCCGTCTCCGACCTGGTCGCCGCGGGCGCGCACCCCGCGCTGCGGCACGGACGGGGCTGACACCCCCGATGCCCGCCGACCGCCCGCTCGCCACGGCCACCACTCGTCCGGGCCCCCGCCCCGACGGCGGTCCGGCGTGTGTACGGTCCGCCGCGGTGCCCTCGGTGGCCCGCGGCCCCTACGCCCGGCTCGCCCGCGGCTGCCGTCCGCGTGGCTGCCGGGCGCCCGCGCGGCGCGTGCACGGACGCCGGGTGCGGTACGTCATCGGCGACGAGCCCGGCCAGGTGAACGGCATGCGATGGCCGGGGCGGGTACGCGCCACCGCCACCACTGCCGCCACCGCCACAGCCGAGATCACAGCCGTCACCACGGCCGCCGCCACCGCCGACAGGCTCCGCCCCGCCCTCTGACGGGAGCGGAAGCCCGGCACGCCGTCCTGCGGCCGGTCCCGGCCCGATGCGGCATTCCGCGAGCCGTCGGCGGACACGGCGCACCCGTGACCGTCATCCGACCTGTCGACCGGGGCCGACGCCCCTGCGAGGTAACCGCATGTCCAGTGAGTTCTTCATTCCCGACCCCGAGGGCCAGGTGCCCAGCGCCGAGGGGTACTTCGGCGCGTTCGGCGGCAAGTTCATCCCGGAGGCGCTGGTCGCCGCCGTGGACGAGGTCGCCGTCGAGTACGACAAGGCCAAGTCCGACCCCGAGTTCGCCCGGGAACTGGACGACCTGCTCGTCCACTACACCGGCCGGCCCAGCTCCCTCACCGAGGTCCGGCGCTTCGCCGAACACGCCGGTGGCGCCCGGGTGTTCCTGAAGCGGGAGGACCTCAACCACACCGGATCCCACAAGATCAACAACGTGCTCGGCCAGGCCCTGCTCACCCGGCGCATGGGCAAGACCCGTGTCATCGCCGAGACCGGCGCGGGCCAGCACGGTGTCGCCACGGCCACCGCCTGCGCGCTGTTCGGCCTCGAATGCACCATCTACATGGGCGAGATCGACACTCGGCGGCAGGCCCTGAACGTGGCCCGGATGCGGATGCTCGGCGCCGAGGTCATCGCGGTGAAGTCCGGCAGCCGGACGCTGAAGGACGCCATCAACGAGGCCTTCCGCGACTGGGTCGCCAACGTCGACCGCACCCACTACCTGTTCGGCACGGTCGCGGGCCCGCACCCGTTCCCCGCGATGGTCCGCGACTTCCACCGCGTCATCGGCGTCGAGGCCCGGCGGCAGATCCTGGAGCGCGCGGGCCGCCTCCCCGACGCGGCCGTCGCCTGCGTCGGCGGCGGCTCCAACGCCATCGGCCTCTTCCACGCCTTCATCCCCGACGCGGACGTCCGCCTCATCGGCTGCGAGCCCGCCGGACACGGCATCGAGACCGGTGAGCACGCCGCCACGCTGACCGCGGGCGAGCCGGGCATCCTGCACGGCTCCCGCTCGTACGTCCTCCAGGACGACGAGGGCCAGATCACCGAGCCGTACTCGATCTCGGCCGGACTCGACTACCCGGGCATCGGCCCCGAGCACGCCTACCTCAAGGACAGCGGCCGGGGCGAGTACCGGGCCGTCACCGACGACGCGGCCATGCAGGCGCTGCGGCTGCTCTCCCGCACCGAGGGCATCATCCCGGCGATCGAGAGCGCCCACGCGCTGGCCGGCGCCCTGGAGGTCGGCAGGGAACTCGGCCCGGACGGGCTGATCGTCGTCAACCTCTCCGGCCGCGGCGACAAGGACATGGACACGGCCGCCCGCTACTTCGGTCTGTACGACTCGGAGGCGGACGCCGTCGTCGAGGCGGACGCCGACAGCGACACCGCCGAGATCGAGGGGGACGCCAAGTGAGCGGCAACATCCAGCTGTTGAGTGACACCCTCGCCGCCGCGAAGGCGGCGGGACGGTCCGCGCTCATCGCGTACCTGCCCGCCGGCTTCCCCACGGTCGACGGCGGCATCGCGGCGGTCGAGGCCGTCTTCGACGGCGGCGCGGACGTCGTCGAGGTGGGGCTGCCGCACAGCGACCCCGTCCTGGACGGCCCCGTCATCCAGACCGCCGACGACATCGCCCTGCGCGGCGGCGTCAGGATCGCCGACGTGATGCGCACGGTCCGCGAGGCGTACGAGGCGACCGGGAAGCCGGTGCTCGTGATGACGTACTGGAACCCCATCGACCGCTACGGCGTCGAGCGCTTCACCGCGGAGCTGGCCGAGGCGGGCGGCGCCGGGTGCATCCTGCCCGACCTGCCCGTGCAGGAGTCCGCGCTGTGGCGGGAGCACGCCGAGAAGCACGGTCTCGCCACCGTCTTCGTCGTCGCGCCCAGCAGCAAGGACGCCCGGCTCGCCGACATCACCGCGGCGGGCTCCGGCTTCGTGTACGCGGCCTCGCTGATGGGAGTCACCGGCACGCGCGCGTCCGTGGGCGCCCAGGCGCAGGACCTCGTCCGGCGCACCAAGGCCACCACCGACCTGCCGGTCTGTGTCGGCCTCGGCGTCTCGAACGCCGTACAGGCGGCCGAGGTCGCCGGCTTCGCCGACGGCGTCATCGTCGGTTCGGCCTTCGTGAAGCTGATGCTGGACGCCCCCGACGAGGCCGCGGGCCTGGACGCGGTACGCGCTCTCGCCGCCGACCTGGCCAAGGGCGTACGCGGCACGGCCTGAACGATCCGCTCACTCGAACGGGTGGACCTGGGGCCGGGGAGGCGCGTTGCGCCTCCCCGGTTCGTTCTGCGGGATGTGAGCGAGAAGAACCGTGAGGGAAAGCGCACCGCCCGCGAGCGGCTGGCGGAAGAGCGAGACAAGCAGAGGACGGCGGACAAGCGACGCCGGGTCCTGGTGGTGGGCGGCGCGGTCGTCTGCGTCCTGGGCCTGGCCGCGGTGATCGGCGTCCTCGCCGCGAACTCGGGCAAGGACAAGGCGGACACCGCGGGCCCGCTGACGGCACCCTCGGGGGCGAAGGGCGACGACAGCCTCGCCATCCCGGTGGGCGAGGAGAGCGCGAAGTCGACCCTGACCGTGTGGGAGGACTTCCGCTGCCCGGCCTGCAAGAGCTTCGAGGACGGCTACCGCTCGACGATCCACGAGCTGACGGACTCCGGACAGCTGAAGGTCGAGTACCACCTGGCGACCCTGATCGACGGGAACATGGGAGGCAGCGGCTCCGTACACGCGGCCAACGCCGCGGCGTGCGCCCAGGACGCCGGGAAGTTCCCCGCGTACCACGACGTGCTGTTCGAGAACCAGCCCGCCGAGACGGACGACGCGTACGCGCGGAACGGCAAACTGATCGAGCTGGCAGGCAAGGTCGAAGGACTCGCCACCGGCACGTTCAAGAAGTGCGTCGACGACGGCACGCACAACAGCTGGGTCGCCAAGTCCAACAAGGCCTTCCAGGGCGGCGGCTTCAGCGGCACCCCGACGGTCCTGCTGAACGGGAAGAGCATCTACGAGGACCAGACGATGACCCCGGCCAAGCTGAAGCAGCTGGTGCAGCAGGCCGACAAGGCGTGATCAGGGTGATCCGGCCGGACCGCGGGGGACCGCAGGGGCTTCCCCGGTACGTCCTGGGCACGTCCCGGGCGTCCCGGGCGCTCCAGTCGTCCCCGCGGTCCCGCCGGTCCCGTCGCCTGTCTCGTTATGGACCCGTAGCCCGTGCGGGTTGCCGTACGTGCCGCCCGGCAGGGTAGCGTCGACTCCGCCATGGAACTTGCCTATATCCCCAGCCCGTCGCACGGTGTGCTGCACCTCGGCCCCATTCCGCTGCGCGGCTACGCGTTCTGCATCATCATCGGCGTCTTCGTGGCCGTCTGGCTCGGCAACAAGCGGTGGGTCGCACGCGGGGGCCGTCCAGGCACCGTGGCGGACATCGCCGTGTGGGCCGTGCCGTTCGGCCTCGTCGGCGGGCGGCTGTACCACGTCATCACCGACTACCAGCTGTACTTCAGCGAGGGTCAGGACTGGGTCGACGCCTTCAAGATCTGGGAGGGCGGCCTCGGTATCTGGGGGGCCATCGCGCTCGGCGCGGTCGGTGCCTGGATCGGCTGCCGCCGCCGTGGCATCCCGCTGCCGGCCTGGGCCGACGCCCTCGCCCCCGGGATCGCCCTCGCCCAGGCCATCGGCCGCTGGGGCAACTGGTTCAACCAGGAGCTGTACGGGCGGGAGACCGACCTGCCCTGGGCGCTGCACATCACGTCCATGACGGGCGGCCGGGAGCCCGGCTACTACCACCCGACGTTCCTGTACGAGTCGCTGTGGTGCCTCGGTGTCGCGGCCCTGGTGATCTGGGCGGACCGCCGCTTCAAGCTCGGCCACGGGCGTGCCTTCGCGCTGTACGTCGCGGCGTACTGCGTGGGCCGCTTCTGGATCGAGTACATGCGGGTCGACGAGGCGCACCACGTCCTGGGGCTCCGGCTGAACGGCTGGACCTCGATCGTGGTCTTCCTCCTCGCCGTGGTCTTCATCGTGCTGTCGGCGCGACGCAGGCCGGGCCGCGAGGAGATCGTCGAGCCGGGCGCGTCCGACGAGGACACCGACGACGACGGCGCCGCGGTGGACCTGGACAAGAAGTCGGACGACGAGAAGTCAGGCGAC
This sequence comes from Streptomyces sp. CWNU-52B, assembly GCF_047444975.1. Taxonomy (NCBI): domain Bacteria; kingdom Bacillati; phylum Actinomycetota; class Actinomycetes; order Kitasatosporales; family Streptomycetaceae; genus Streptomyces; species Streptomyces sp. CWNU-52B. Next base: position 204,418 of record NZ_JBLFJV010000044.1, read on the forward strand.
GAGAAGTCCGTCGACGGAAAGTCGCAGGACGAGAAGTCCGAGGATGAGAAGTCCGAGGACGACGAGGCAGCGGCTGTGTCCGATACCGGCTCCGACGCCGGCTCTGATGCCGACTCCGGTTCCGCCGAGGAGAAGGCCGAAGCGGAAGAGGCGAAGGACGAGGCGAAGGACGAGGCCGGGTCGGCCAAGAAGGCCTGACCGCCGCACCGACGCACTCCGCCTGTACGTGGAAGGGGGCGCCCCAAGCACTTGGGGCGCCCCCTTCCACGTATCCGAGTATCCGACGGGACGTCCTAGCCGCGGCGGGCCATCGCCAGGGTGCGGTGCGCCCCCGCCACCACCGCCGTGTCGACGAAGCGGCCGTCGGGGAGGGCCTGGGCGCCGGGGCACGAGGCAGCCGCTTCGAGGACCGACTCGGCCTTTTCGATCTCCTCCGGGGTCGGGAGGTAGGCGGCCTCGATCACGGCGAGCTGGCGGGGGTGGATGGCCGCGCGGCCGAGGAACCCCAGGGCGCGGCCGTGGGCGCACGACGCGGCCAGCCCCGCGAGGTCCCGCACGTCGGGGTGGACGGACTGCGGCGGTGCGGCGAGTCCCGCCGCGCGGGCGGCCAGGACCACGCGGGAGCGCGGCCAGTCGAGGGCCGTGTCGTCGCGTACGCCGAGGTCGGCGCGGAGGTCGGCCTCACCGAGCGCGATGCCGCGCAGGGCGGGGTGGGCCGTGGCGATGGCGTAGGCGTGCTCGACGGCGAGGGCCGATTCCAGGAGGGCGTACAGGGGGAGGTGCGGCGCGCGTTCCGCCGTACGCGGGATCTGGGCGGGGGAGCAGACCTTCGGCAGACGCAGGCCGGTGAGGCCCGCGAGCCCGGCCAGGGCGTGGAGGTCGGCGGCGGACTCCGGGCCGTCCAGGGCGTTGACGCGGACGTGCACCGGGACCGGGACCGGGAGCGGTTCGGCGAGGAGGTCCGCGGTGGCGGCGCGGGCGTACTCCTTGCGGTCGGGGGCGACCGCGTCCTCCAGGTCGACGACGACCACGTCGGCGCCCGCCACCAGGGCCTTCGCCACCACGTCGGGGCGGTCGCCGGGAACGTACAGCCAGGTCAGCGGTGCGGCGCGGGTGGCTCCGCGGTCTCCCGCGGTCACAGGGCGCCCTCCACCCGGAGCTTGGTGATCTCGTCGTCCGTCAGGCCGAGTTCGGTGAGGACCGCGTCGGTGTCGGCGCCGTGCGGGCGGCCGGCCCAGCGGATCCCGCCGGGGGTGTCGGTGAGGCGGAAGAGGACGTTCTGCATGCGCAGCGGGCCCAGTTCGGGATCGTCGACGGTGGTGATCGAGTCGAGCGCCGCGTACTGCGGGTCCTCCATGACGTCGCGGACGTCCTGGACGGGGGCCACCGCCGCCTCCGCCTTCTCGAAGGCGTCGATGACGTCGGCGCGGGTGTGAGCGGCGATCCAGGTGCCGACCGCCTCGTCGAGGACGTCGGTGTGCCGGGCCCGGTCGGCACCCGTGGCGAACCACGGCTCGGTGATCAGGTCGGGGCGGCCGACCAGGCGCATCACGCGTTCGGCGACCGACTGGGCCGAGGTCGAGACGGCGACCCAGGTGCCGTCGGCGGTGCGGTAGGTGTTGCGCGGCGCGTTGTTCTGGGAGCGGTTCCCGGTGCGGGACTGGACATGGCCCAGCTGGTCGTACCAGAGCGGGTGCGGGCCGAGGACGGTGAGGATCGGCTCGATGATCGCCATGTCCACGACCTGACCGCGGCCCGTGCGGTCGCGGGCGGCCAGGGCCGTCATCACCGCGTACGCCGTGGCCAGGCCCGCGATGGAGTCGGCGAGGCCGAAGGGCGGCAGGGTCGGCGGGCCGTCCGGTTCACCGGTGATCGCGGCGAATCCGCTCATCGCCTCGGCGAGCGTGCCGAAACCGGGGCGGTGCGCGTACGGGCCGAACTGGCCGAAGCCGGTGACCCGGGCGAGGACCAGCCGGGGGTTCGCGGCCGAGAGCTCCTCCCAGCCGAGGTCCCACTTCTCCAGCGTGCCGGGGCGGAAGTTCTCGATGATCACGTCGGCGGAGGCGGCGAGGCGCAGCAGGGTGTCCCGGCCGCCGTAGGTGGAGAGGTCCAGGGTCATCGTGCGTTTGTTGCGGCCGAGGAGTTTCCACCACAGCCCGATGCCGTCCTTCGACGGGCCGTGGCCGCGGGACGGGTCCGGTCTGCGGGGGTGCTCGACCTTGACGACCTCCGCGCCGAAGTCGCCGAGCATGGTGGCGGCGAGGGGGCCGGCGAAGAGGGTCGCCAGATCGAGCACGCGGAGGCCGTCGAGGGGCGCCGGGGTGGGAGCGGGCGTGGGGGTGGTCATGGGTGCGGGGCCTCCGGGGGACTGGGGCGGGGGGCCGGACCGGGCGTCAGCCGGGCTGTCTGTCGGATCGTCAGGCGGGCCAGGGCGTCGAAGCCCGTTCCGTCGAAGTCGCCGATCGAGGTGGCCAGTCGGTTCTTCAGCGGGGTCGTCCAGCGGGACGGGAGCGCCTCCGGGGAACCCGCGAGCAGTCCCGCGATCGAACCGGCCGTCGCGCCGTTCGAGTCGGTGTCCCAACCACCCGACACCGCACGGCAGATGGCGGCCGTGAAGTCGCCGTCCGCGTGGGTGAGGGCGGCGGCGAGCAACGCCGTGTTGGGTACGGCGTGCACCCAGTGGTACGTGGCGTGGACGGCGTGCAGTTGGTCCACGACCTCGTCGAAGTCCTCGTGTGCCGTGGCCAGTTGTACGGCCTGGCGGACGGCGTGGGCGAGGCGGGACGCGGGGGGTACGACGCTGAGCCCCGTACGGAGGCAGGCGTGGACGTCGCTCGTGCCGGTGGCCGCCTCGGCGATGACGGCGGCCGTGAACATCGCCGCGTAGACGCCGTTGGCGGTGTGGGTGAGCGTGGCGTCCCGGTGGGCCTGTTCCGCGGCGGCCGCGGGGTCGCCGGGGTTGGTCCAGCCGTGGACGTCCGCGCGGATCAGGGCGCCGATCCACTCGCGGAACGGGTTGCGGTACCGGGCCGTGTGCGGGGGTTCGACCCCGTCGAGCAGGTTGCGGTAGGCGACGCGCTCCGCGGTGAACGTACGGCCGGCCGGCAGTTCGTCCAGCCAGAGGCGGGCGACGTCGGCGGTGGTGAAGTGCCTGCCGTGGCGTTGCAGCAACAGGAGGTTCAGGAGCGGGTAGTTGAGGTCGTCGTCCTCCGGCATGCCGTCGATGTTCTCGGCGAGGGAGGTGGCGGCGGAGCGGCGGTTCCAGGGGAACTCGGCCTTGAGTTCCGGGGGCAGACCCCGTTCCGTGAACCAGGTGGTGAGGGGCCAGTTGCCGGTGGCTCGGGCGAGCCGGCGGATGCCGTCCAGGGGGAGCTTCTCCACCGGTTTGCCGAGGAGGCAGCCGGCGGCCCGGCCCAGCCAGGCGGCTTCCAGGGCGGTTTCCAGGGCGGATTCTTCCCCCGTCCCGCCCCGTCCCGAAGGCGGGGGCGGTGCCTCCATGCCCCCGGACGGCCGGGTGGACACAGCGTTGTCGGCGGTCGGCCACGTCGGCCACGTCGGACAGAGGGCCCGGATCCGGGTCAGGTCCGTCGGCTCGCTGTCTGCCGAACGGCGCGGCAGGTCCGCCAGTTCGTCCAGGAGGTCCTGGGCCAGGGCTCGGAGGTAGGGGGAGGCCGGGCGGGGGGATGCGCCCGCTCGTCGGGGGGACCGGGGGCCGCCCGCCCGCTGCCAGCGGGCCGTGATGGCAGCGGGCTGCCGGCCGTCCTCCTCCGCCTGGCGGAGTTCATGGCCCAGCAGGTCCTCCGGCTGGACCCAGGTCAGGCGCAGCGGGGCCGACGGGGGCGGCGGGGGCGGCCTCATGACAGCTCCGCGTACGCCGTCTCGTGGGCGCGGCGGCGGGTGACGTCCCGTCTGAAGATCTCGTGGGTCACCTCGGTGAGGGCCTTCGCGGGAGCCACCAGGTCCAGCCGGCTGGCCTCCGCGACCGTCTTGGCCCAGTCGGACGGGATCTGCGAACCGAGCGCGCCGGCGAGGGCGCCGGACATCGTGGCGATGGAGTCGCAGTCGCGGCCGTAGTTCACCGAACCCAGCACGGTGTGCCGGTAGTCGCCGCCGGCGACCAGCAACATGCCCAGGGCCACCGGCAGTTCCTCGACGGAGTGGATCCGGGAGGGGCGGCGCGCGCCCAGGGACGGGCTGCGGTAGTCCGGGCCGACCGTGTCGTAGGGGGCGACCGCCTCCCGCAGGGGGCGCAGCGCGGACTCGAAGTCCGAGTAGCGGGTGGCCGTGTCGCAGACCGTCTCGATCGCGGCCCGTGTGCCGTCCTTCGCCACGGCGAGGCAGGCCTCGACCACCGAGTCCGGGGTGGCGCCCGGGGCGCAGGCCGCCGCCACGGCCGCCGCGAAGACACCCGCCGCCTCCCGCCCGTACGACGACTGGTGGGCGCCCGCGATGTCGAGGGCCTCGGCGTACGCGCCCGCCGGGTTCGCCGCGTTGACCAGGCCGACCGGCGCCATGTACATCGCGGCACCGCAGTTGACGATGTTGCCGGTGCCGGCCTCGCGGGGGTCCACGTGCCCGTAGTGGATCCGGGCCACCAGCCACTTCTCGGCGAGGAAGATCCGCTGGAGGGGCAGTGCCTCCGCTTCGAGTTCCGGGATCCAGCGGGGTGTCGTCATCAGGTCGGGCACCAGGTGCTCGGCGACGGCGTACGCGTCGAGGTGGTCGCGGACCGTCCCGTACACCCGGACCAGTGCGTGGGTCATCAAGGTGTCGTCGGTGACGTGCCCGTCGCCCTTGTGGTACGGGGCGACGGGGCGTGCCGTGCGCCAGGCGTCGCCGTGCCAGGGGCCGACGACGCCATGGACGCGGCCGCCGTGCCGCTCGACGATCTGGTCGGGGGACCAGCCCTCCACCGGGCCGCCGAGCGCGTCGCCGACGGCCGCTCCGACGAGGGTGCCGGTGATCCGTTCGTCGAGAGCCCCTGTTCCGGTTTGTGCTGTTCTGGGTGTCATCGACGAATCATCCCTCCGGGAAGGCCAGTTCCGTCGCTTCCAGCAGTTCGGCGAGTCCGATGAGGTCCGTGCCGGTCAGCCGGGGCAGCGTGCAGCCGGAGAGGGTGCGGCAGGCGTCCCGCCAGGCGGTGGGGACGGCGCCGCCACCGCCGAGCGCGCCGGTCAGCGCGCCGGCGAGGGCCGGGGCCGAGTCCGCGACCCGGGACAGGCACGCCGCCGCGGGCACCGCCTCGGCGATCCGGCCGTGCGCGGCGACGGCGAGCGCGAGGGCGACCGGGACGGTCTCGGCCGCGGCGATGCCGTAGCTGTAGACGTGGTCGACGATCTGGTGTTCCAGCAGGGGGACGAGGCCGAAGGTGCCGTCGCCCTGCGCCAGGGAGTCGTGGGCGAGCGCGAGGGCGTGCCGTGCGTTGCGGCCGATCTCCGTGGCCTCGGGGAGCTCCGCGAGGGCCGCGTCCGCGCAGGCGTCGACGTCCGCGCCGCTCAGCGCGAGGGCGATCGCCGCGGCCATCGCGCGGGCGCTGTGCACGCCGTCGCCGTCCTGGGTGTAGCGGGCGTCGAACTCGGCCAGTTCCGCGGCGGACCGGGGGTCTCCCGGGTGGGCGACGGCCAGGACGCAGGCCCGTACGCAGGCCGCGTCGTCGAAGTAGTGGGGGTTGTCGTGGCCGGAGGCCGGTGGGCGCAGGCCGTTGGCGAGGTTGCCGAGGCCGGCCCGTACGGAGATGCGGGCACGCAGGGGGAGTACGGCCGACTCGACCTCGGGTGCGCGGTCGGCGGCGGCGGCGACCTCGCTGGCGACGGCGTTCCAGGACAGGTCGATGGCGGCGCGCATCCGGCGGGCCCGGCTCAGGTCGCCGAGTGCGGCGGCGTCGGCGGCCCGCAGGACCGCCTCCGCTGCGAACGCCGCCCACTCGGCGTCGTCCGAGGGGCCGAGTCTGAGGGGCTCCGGTGGTTGGTTCAGGGCGATGGGGACGGGGAGGGTGGTGGTCGCGTTCTGCTCCGCGAAGGTGTCCAGTTCGCGGGTGAGGCGCCTTGTCCATTCGGGCATGCGGGTCGCTCTGTGGCGGGCGGCGGGCCACCCGGCGGCGTCGCCTGCGGCTAGGCCGAGCAGGAGGCCCTCGATGCGGCGGGGTGTGTGGGGGTGGGTGGGTGCGTGCGGGTGCGTTGTGGCTGGTCGCGCAGTTCCTCGCGCCCCTGAGGGGGTGGGGGGTTGGGGTGGGTTCGTCGGGTGCGGGTCCGCTGGGGCTGGGCGCGCAGTTCCCCGCGCCCCTGACGGGCGCGTTCGTGGCGGGTGCGTTCCTGAGGGGGAGGGGGCTGGGGGCGATGGTGTCGGGTGCGGGTCCGCTGGGGCTGGGCGCGCAGTTCCCCGCGCCCCTGACGGGCGCGTTCCTGGCGGGTGCGTCTCTGACGGGGGTGTGTCTGTCGGTGTGCCGGGGGTGAGGGTGGTGTCTGTCAGTTCTGGGGGCATTCGGGGTCCTTCTGTGGGGTCAGGAGGTCTGCCACGTCCTGGATGCGGTGGCCGCGGATCGAGGGGAGGCACGTGCCGTCGGCCGGGCCGATGGCCGCCGCCCAGGCCGGGGGGATCGACGCGATGCCTCGTGTCGCGCCGGCCAGGGCGCCCGCCACCGCCGCCGTCGTGTCGGCGTCCCGGCCCATGTTCACCGCCATGAGGACCGCCTCCGTGAAGTCGCCGTCGGCCGCCGCGTACGCGCCGAAGGCCAGGGCCACGGCCTCGGGGGCCAGGTCCGTCCAGGGGTAGCCGCCGATGACGACCGCCGAGCGCACCGCGCGTTCGCCGCGGTGCGCGCAGGCCACGGCCCGGCGCAGGGAGCGGGCCGTCCACGAGTCGTCGGGGACGACGGCCAGAGCGGACGCGACGACCGCGATCGGGGGCGCGCCCGCCATCGCCGCGGCGACGCCCGCCGCGACGGCCTGGCCGCCGTAGATGCCCTCGCCGTCGTGGCTCACCGAACCGTCGATCGCCACCAGCCGGGCCGCCTCCGCGGGGCGGCCCGCCGCGAAGACGCCGAAGGGCGCCGCGCGCATCGCGAGGCCGTCGCTCCAGGCGTGCCGGTGCTGGGCGGAGATCGGCGCGGCCAGCCCTCTGCGCAGGTTCTCCAGCGTGCCCCGCTCGCTGAAACCCGCACCCCGGAACGGTCCCTCGTCCCGGTCCGCGATCCACCGGTGCCAGGCCCCTTCCACGTGCGCGACCGTGAGCGCGGAGCCGTGCCGGGCCAGCAGCAGCCCCGAGAAGATCGCGTACTCCGTGTCGTCGGTGCCGGCCGGCTTCTCGGCCACGTACCCCGTGATGCGTCCCCAGCGCGCGCGGATCTCCGACGGTTTCATGTTCTCGGCCGGTGCCCCCAGGGCGTCCCCCACGGCGAGTCCCAGCAGTGAGCCGCGCGCACGGTCCCGGAGGGTGGCGGCGTCCCCGGGTGCCGGTACCGGCGGGACGCAGGCGATGGAAGCCATGGCGGTGCCTCTCCGTCGCGGGGCCCCAATGATCAAAGGCCCCTTTGCGCATGTGTCCCCGCCGAGCCGTTCACCGGCCCCTCGCGCACCTCAGTTCACCCGGTCGACATATGTGCGCAGGTCGCCACGGATGAGCGAAAGGAAGTGAAAGCCCAGGTAAGTAAGCCTTTCCTTGCTGGCGGGCGCGGAATGCGAGGCGTATCTTCAATGTTGTCCAAGAGTAGAAGAAGTCCAAACAAGCACCCTGGGGGATCCCGGCATGGCCATCATCGAGACCGAGGCGACGCTGCACGAGGCGCACCGCGACAACCACACCCACCGGGACGTGAACGGTGGCTGGCTGCGCCCGGCCGTCTTCGGCGCGATGGACGGCCTCGTCTCCAACCTGGCGCTGATGACCGGTGTGGCGGGCGGCGCCGTCTCCCACCGGACCGTCGTCATCACCGGACTCGCGGGTCTGGCCGCCGGTGCCTTCTCGATGGCCGCGGGCGAGTACACCTCCGTCGCCTCCCAGCGCGAACTCGTCGAGGCCGAACTCGACGTCGAGCGGCGGGAGCTGAGAAAGCACCCGCTGGACGAGGAGCGCGAACTCGCCGAGCTGTACGAGGCCCGTGGCGTCGAGAGCGCCCTCGCGGGCGAAGTCGCCCGGCAGCTGTCCAAGGATCCCGAGCAGGCGCTGGAGATCCACGCGCGGGAGGAGCTGGGCATCGACCCCGGCGACCTGCCCTCCCCGGCCGTCGCCGCCGTGTCGAGCTTCGGCGCCTTCGCGCTGGGCGCGCTGCTCCCCGTCCTGCCGTACCTGCTGGGTGCGACGACCCTCTGGCCGGCCCTGTTCCTCGCGTTCGCCGGGCTCTTCGCCTGCGGTGCGATCGTGGCCAAGGTGACGGCCAGGTCCTGGTGGTTCAGCGGACTGCGGCAGCTCGCGCTCGGCGGAGCCGCCGCCGGTGTGACGTACGCTCTGGGCAGTTTGTTCGGTACGGCCGTAGGGTGACCCCACTGCGCGTCGCACCCACGTCGCACCGTGCGTCGCACCCGCGTCGCACCTCCGGGGCGGAGCGTGGAACGAACCGCAGGTCGTGCCGGTGATCGAGCCCCTATGCGCGGGACCGCATAAGTAGCCGTTACTCGGCGGTTTCGATTCGTCGACCACGGGGCATGAGCCGTAAGCGCTGCGGGCAATGACGCCCGTACGACACATGAAGCACATGAAGCGGTGGGTGACGTTGCCCGCCGCCACCGGGCCGCAGGTCATTGATCTGGCCGAAAAGGCCCCCTTTTTCAGCCGCCACGAGCGGCCCTCGCTGCGAGCCGCGGCGTCCGCATGATGGAACGCAGTATCCGGTTCACGGGAATCGCTCCATCATGTAACCTGCTCGAAATTTTGCACCTACCGCTAAGGGCCAACGTCGTCCCTCGGCATCTGCATATGCCACGACGACGACGGGAGAGCCGATGCGTACGCCGCGCCAGCCGTCCCAGCACTCCACGAATGGCCAGAACTGGTCGTTCATGGATGCTCGCCCTGCCGCGCAGGGGATGTACGACCCGCGCAACGAGCACGACGCCTGTGGCGTCGGCTTCGTGGCGACCCTCACCGGTGAGGCGAGCCACGCGCTGGTCGAACAGGCGCTGACCGTGCTCCGTAATCTGGAGCACCGCGGCGCGACCGGCTCGGAACCCGATTCGGGGGACGGGGCCGGCATCCTGTCCCAGGTACCCGACGCCTTCTTCCGCGAGGTGGCCGAATTCGAGCTGCCCGAGGCAGGCTCGTACGCGGTCGGTATCGCCTTCCTGCCGGAGGGCGTCGCCGGTCACGACACCGCCGAAGCCGTCTCACGGATCGAGACGATCGCCGCCGAGGAGGACCTCACCGTCCTCGGCTGGCGTGACGTGCCGGTCGCCCCGGAACTCCTCGGCGCCACCGCCCGCTCGACGATGCCGCTCTTCCGGCAGGTGTTCGTGGGGGACGGATCCAGCCAGGGCATCGATCTCGACCGCAAGGCGTTCGTGCTGCGCAAGCGCGCCGAACGCGAGGCCGGCGTGTACTTCCCGTCGCTCTCGGCCCGCACGATCGTGTACAAGGGCATGCTGACCACCGGCCAGCTGGAGCCCTTCTTCCCGGACCTGTCCGACCGCCGCTTCGGCTCCGCGATCGCGCTCGTGCACTCCCGGTTCTCGACGAACACCTTCCCGAGCTGGCCGCTCGCCCACCCGTACCGCTTCGTCGCGCACAACGGCGAGATCAACACGGTCAAGGGCAACCGCAACTGGATGGTCGCCCGCGAGTCCCAGCTCGTGTCGAACCTCTTCGGCGCCGACAAGGACCTGGAGCGGATCTTCCCGGTCTGCACGCCCGACGCGTCCGACTCCGCCTCCTTCGACGAGGTCCTGGAGCTGCTGCACCTCGGCGGCCGGTCCCTCCCGCACTCCGTGCTGATGATGATCCCGGAGGCGTGGGAGAACCACGACACCATGGACCAGGCCCGCCGGGCCTTCTACCAGTTCCACTCCACGATGATGGAGCCCTGGGACGGCCCGGCCTGCGTCACCTTCACCGACGGCACCCAGGTCGGCGCGGTCCTCGACCGCAACGGCCTGCGCCCCGGCCGCTACTGGGTCACCGACGAGGGCCTCGTCGTCCTCGGCTCCGAGGTCGGCGTCCTCGACATCGACCCCGCGAAGGTCGTCCGCAAGGGCCGCCTGCAGCCCGGCCGGATGTTCCTCGTGGACACCGCCGAGCACCGGATCATCGAGGACGACGAGATCAAGGCAGGCCTCGCGGCCGAGAACCCGTACGCGGAGTGGCTGGAAGCCGGCGAGATCGAGCTCTCCGACCTGCCCGAGCGCGAGCACATCGTGCACACGCACGCCTCGGTCACCCGCCGCCAGCAGACCTTCGGCTACACCGAGGAAGAGCTGCGCGTCATCCTCGCCCCGATGGCCAAGACCGCGGGCGAACCGCTCGGCTCCATGGGCACGGACTCGCCGATCGCGGCCCTCTCCGCGCGTCCCCGGCTGCTCTTCGACTACTTCACCCAGCTGTTCGCGCAGGTCACCAACCCGCCGCTGGACGCCATCCGCGAGGAGCTCGTCACCTCGCTGCGCTCCTCGCTGGGCCCCGCGGGCAACCTCCTCGAACCGACCGCCGCGTCCTGTCGAAGCGTCACCCTGCCCTTCCCGGTGATCGACAACGACGAGCTGGCCAAGCTCATCCACATCAACGCCGACGGCGACATGCCCGGCATGAAGGCCGCGACGCTCTCCGGCCTGTACCGCGTCTCCGGCGGCGGCGACTCGCTCGCCGCCCGCATCGAGGAGATCTGCGCCGAGGCCGACGCCGCCATAGACAACGGCGCCCGCCTGATCGTCCTCTCGGACCGGCACTCCGACGCCGAGCACGCGCCGATCCCCTCGCTGCTGCTCACCGCGGCCGTCCACCACCACCTCATCGGCACCAAGCAGCGCACCCAGGTGGGCCTGCTCGTCGAGGCGGGCGACGTCCGCGAGGTCCACCACGTGGCCCTCCTCATCGGCTTCGGCGCCGCCGCCGTCAACCCGTACCTGGCGATGGAGTCCGTCGAGGACCTGGTCAGGGCCGGCACGTTCCTCTCGGACATCGAGACCGAACAGGCCCTGCGCAACCTGATCTACGCCCTCGGCAAGGGCGTCCTCAAGGTCATGTCCAAGATGGGCATCTCCACCGTCGCCTCCTACCGGGGCGCCCAGGTCTTCGAGGCCGTCGGACTCGACACGGCCTTCGTCGAGAAGTACTTCAGGGGCACCGCCACCAAGATCGGCGGCGTCGGCATCGACGTCGTCGCCAAGGAGGTCGCCGCCCGGCACGCGAAGGCGTACCCGGCCAGCGGCATCGCGCCCGCGCACCGCGCCCTGGACATAGGCGGCGAGTACCAGTGGCGCCGTGAGGGCGAGCCGCACCTGTTCGACCCGGAGACGGTCTTCCGCCTCCAGCACTCCACGCGCAGCAACCGCTACGACATCTTCAAGAAGTACACCGGCCGCGTGAACGAGCAGTCCGAGCGGCTCATGACGCTGCGCGGCCTCTTCGGCTTCAGCTCGGGCCGCGAGCCGATCTCCCTCGACGAGGTCGAGCCGGCCGCCGAGATCGTCAAGCGCTTCTCCACCGGCGCCATGTCGTACGGCTCCATCTCCAAGGAAGCCCACGAGACGCTCGCCATCGCGATGAACCAGCTGGGCGCCAAGTCCAACACCGGTGAGGGCGGCGAGGACCCGGACCGCCTCTACGACCCGGCGCGCCGCTCGTCGATCAAGCAGGTCGCCTCCGGCCGCTTCGGCGTCACCTCCGAGTACCTGGTCAACGCGGACGACATCCAGATCAAGATGGCCCAGGGCGCCAAGCCCGGCGAGGGCGGCCAGCTGCCCGGCCACAAGGTCTACCCGTGGGTCGCCAGGACCCGGCACAGCACCCCCGGCGTGGGCCTCATCTCACCGCCCCCGCACCACGACATCTACTCCATCGAAGACCTCGCCCAGCTGATCCACGACCTGAAGAACGCGAACCCGCAGGCGCGGATCCACGTGAAGCTGGTCTCCGAGGTCGGCGTCGGCACGGTCGCCGCGGGTGTCTCCAAGGCCCACGCGGACGTGGTCCTGATCTCCGGCCACGACGGCGGCACGGGCGCCTCCCCGCTCACCTCCCTCAAGCACGCGGGCGGCCCCTGGGAGCTCGGCCTCGCCGAGACCCAGCAGACGCTGCTCCTGAACGGCCTGCGCGACCGCATCGTCGTCCAGACCGACGGTCAGCTGAAGACCGGCCGGGACGTCGTCATCGCCGCGCTGCTCGGCGCCGAGGAGTTCGGTTTCGCGACCGCGCCGCTCGTCGTCTCCGGCTGCGTCATGATGCGCGTCTGCCACCTCGACACCTGTCCGGTCGGCATCGCCACCCAGAACCCGGTCCTGCGGGAACGGTTCACGGGCAAGGCCGAGTACATCGTGAACTTCTTCAAGTTCATCGCCGAGGAGGTCCGCGAGATCCTCGCCGAGCTGGGCTTCCGCACCATCGAGGAGGCCGTCGGCCACGCCGAGGCGCTCGACGTCACCCGGGCCGTGGACCACTGGAAGGCACAGGGCCTGGACCTGGCCCCGCTCTTCTACGTACCCGAACTGCCCGAGGGCGCCGCCCTCCACCAGGTCGTCGAGCAGGACCACGGCCTGGCGAAGGCCCTCGACAACGAGCTGATCAAGCTCGCCGCCGACGCCCTCAACGCGGCCGGCGCCACCGACGCCCAGCCGGTCCGCGCCCAGGTCGCCATCCGCAACATCAACCGCACGGTCGGCACCATGCTCGGCCACGAGGTGACCAAGAAGTTCGGCGGCGCGGGTCTGCCCGACGACACCGTCGACATCACCTTCACCGGCTCCGCCGGCCAGTCCTTCGGCGCCTTCCTGCCGCGCGGCGTGACGCTGCGCCTGGAGGGCGACGCCAACGACTACGTCGGCAAGGGCCTCTCCGGCGGCCGGGTCGTCGTCCGCCCCGACCGGGGCGCCGACCACCTCGCCGAGTTCTCCACGATCGCGGGCAACACCATCGCGTACGGCGCGACGGGCGGCGAACTCTTCCTGCGCGGCCGCACCGGCGAGCGCTTCTGCGTCCGCAACTCCGGTGCGACCGTGGTCGCCGAGGGCGTGGGCGACCACGGCTGCGAGTACATGACCGGCGGTCACGCCGTGGTGCTCGGCGAGACCGGCCGCAACTTCGCGGCCGGCATGTCGGGCGGCATCGCGTACGTCATCGACCTGAGCCGCGACAACGTCAACGCCGGCAACCTCGGCGCCGTCGAGAAGCTGGACGACGCCGACAAGCAGTGGCTGCACGACGTGGTGCGCCGCCACCAGGAGGAGACGGCCTCCACCGTCGCCGAGAAGCTCCTGGCCGAGTGGGACACCGCGGTGGAGCGCTTCAGCAAGATCATCCCCAGTACGTACAAGGCAGTGCTCGCCGCCAAGGACGCCGCCGAGCGAGCCGGACTCGACGAGTCCGCGATCACCGAGAAGATGATGGAGGCGGCGACCAATGGCTGATCCCAAGGGCTTTCTCAACCACGGCCGAGAGGTCGCCAGGACCCGCCCCGTCGAGGAGCGGGTGAAGGACTGGAACGAGGTCTACGTCCCGGGCTCCCTCCTGCCCATCATCCCCACGCAGGCCTCGCGCTGCATGGACTGCGGCATCCCCTTCTGCCACAACGGCTGTCCGCTGGGGAACCTCATCCCCGAGTGGAACGACTTCGCGTACCGCGAGGACTGGTCCGCCGCCTCCGAGCGGCTGCACGCCACGAACAACTTCCCGGAGTTCACCGGGCGGCTGTGCCCCGCTCCCTGCGAGTCGGCGTGCGTGCTCGGCATCAACCAGCCCGCCGTGACCATCAAGAACGTCGAGGTCTCGATCATCGACAAGGCGTGGGACAGCGGCGACGTCGCGCCCCAGGCCCCCGAGCGCCTCTCCGGCAAGACGGTCGCGGTCATCGGCTCGGGCCCGGCCGGCCTGGCCGCCGCGCAGCAGCTGACCCGGGCGGGCCACACGGTCGCCGTGTACGAGCGCGCCGACCGCGTCGGCGGCCTCCTGCGCTACGGCATCCCCGAGTTCAAGATGGAGAAGCGGCACATCAACCGCCGCATAGAGCAGATGCGCGCGGAGGGTACCCGCTTCCGCACGGGCGTCGAGATCGGCCGCGACCTCAAGGCCACCGACCTGCGCAAGCGGTACGACGCCGTGGTCATCGCGGCCGGCGCCACCGTCTCCCGCGACCTGCCGGTCCCGGGCCGTGAGCTGAACGGCATCCACTTCGCCATGGAGTACCTGCCGCTCGCCAACAAGGTGCAGGAGGGCGACTTCGTGGCGCCCCCCATCACCGCCGAGGGCAAGCACGTCGTCGTCATCGGCGGCGGCGACACCGGCGCGGACTGCGTGGGCACCGCCCACCGGCAGGGCGCGGCCTCCGTCACCCAGCTGGAGATCATGCCCCAGCCGGGCGAGGACCGGAACCCGGGCCAGCCCTGGCCGACGTTCCCCATGCTCTACAAGGTGACCTCCGCGCACGAGGAGGGCGGCGAGCGGGTCTACTCCGTCTCCACCACCCACTTCGAGGGCGACGAGGACGGCAACGTGCAGTGGCTGCACCTCGTCGAGGTCGAGTTCGTGGAGGGCAAGCTCACGCAGAAGCCGGGCACGGAGCGCACGATCCCCGCCCAGCTCGTCACCCTCGCGATGGGCTTCACCGGCACCGACCAGGAGAACGGGCTGGTCTCCCAGTTCGCCCTGGAACTCGACGAGCGCGGTAACATCGCCCGCGACCGTCAGTACGCGACCAACGTCCCCGGTGTGTACGTCGCCGGTGACGCCGGGCGTGGTCAGTCGCTCATCGTGTGGGCCATCGCGGAGGGCCGCTCGGCCGCCCGCGGGGTCGACCGCTTCCTGACCGGGACCAGCGAGCTGCCGGCTCCGGTCCGCCCCACGGACCGTTCCCTGATGGTCTGACGCTCCCCCTCCCAAAGACGTCCCGTACAACGGCGTACGGAACTGAGCGCGGCGCCTGCTTGTCCCCGACCGGACTTGGTAGGCGCCGTGGTGCGTCCGGGAGCCACCTGGAAACTCGGTGTCTCCCCACTGGGGGCTGCCGCCCCCAGACCCCCGCGTTGTGGCCTGCGGCCGGCTTTCGGGTGCGGGTCGGTCGGTGCTGGTCGCGCAGTTCCCCGCGCCCCCAGGTACCTGGGGGCGCGGGGAACTGCGCAACGGGGGTTCGGGGGCGGAGCCCCTGAGACTGGTCGGGAATGGGAAGGGGCGGCGGGGGCGAGGAAAGGGCCGGCTAGCCCACCTCGTACGACTGGCCGTAGACCTTCCACTTCAGCGGGGTGTCCAGGTCCAGGTTCCCGTCGTACAGGAAACGACGCTGCGCCGTGTCCACCCGGGACGTGTCCCGCTTCTCGGCCTTCATGGTCGTGCGCCGGACATCCAGGAAGATGTCCAGGTACGCCTTCTCGCGGCCCCCCTCCGCAGGAGTGTCCGCCTCCGCCATCGCCCGCTCGCGGATCCCGTAGAAGCCGGGGTCGGACCCGGGCCCGTGCATGACCATCGCGTCGTAGTAGATGAACTGGCCGAGCACACCGAGCCCGTCGCGCTTCGCGAGCCGCACCGCCGGGTCGAAGTAGACACGGTCGCGTTCGGCGTCCTGGGCCGTGCGGAACGCCGCCTTCCGGGACTCCGCCTGCCAGGCCGCGACGAACTCGGACCCCAGCCCCTCATGGGAGTCGGAACCGTCGACCTCCCGGAGGGCGGGGAGGAAGGGGGCCAGCGAGTTGTCCGGGTGGGATTTCGTGTAGCGCTCGACCAGGACGAGCAGATCGTGTGTGCCGGTGGTGAAGCCGATGATCCCGGCGGTGTAGCCGCGGCCGTCGCCGATGTCCTCGACGTAGTCGTACTGTCCACGCCAGTCGAGGCTGGAGTTCTCCGCGCTGGACACGATCCGCTGTGCCAGCTCCTTCTTCTCGGGGGAGTCCAGACCGGCGGCGTCAGCGGCGGCGTCGGCGGAGGCGGAGGCCCGGGGGTCCGGGCGTGCGCCGTCGCCGTCCTCGCCGGGTACGACGAAGCACGCCGCCACCGTGAGGAGGGGAACGGTGACGAACAGCAGACGGCCAGCGCGTTTCATACGCAAAGAGTACGATCGGCGCAGGGTGCCACGCCGCATCGGGTGGACCAGCTGTGAGCATCGGGGGAGGACCTGTGGGCGCGGAGGAACGGGCGCTGCTTCAGGCGGAGTTGGGCGCTCCGTTGCCGGAGGGCTTCGGGGCGCTGGACGGCCCGCAGGCCCTTCTGCTCGCGGAGGCGCTGCGCCGGGCACGGGAGCGGCGGGCGTCCGCGCTGGGCGAGGCGGTCGACGACGCCCTCACCCTCGTACCGGCCCTGACCAGGGAACCTGTCCGGCGGATGTTCTTCCGGCAGGGGTGATCCGGATGGACACGTTGCGTGGCAGAGCCGAAACCCTGAAACTCGCCCGGTTGCTGGACGTCGAGCCACAGCAACTGACGTACCTCGTAGAGCTGTCCGCCGACGACGTACGCCTCTTCCGTGAGCAGGTCGTCACCGCGCTCTTCGGCGGGGACCCCGAGCTGCTCGACCGCATCGCCGCGATGACGAAGCTGCTGCCGGCCGGGGTCGCGGCGGGTATCGCGCAGAAGGCGCTGGGGCCCCGGCTGGCCGCCGCGCTGGCCGGGCGCCTCGAACCGGCCCGCGCGGCCGAGATCATCGACAGGCTTCCCGCCGAGTTCACGGCCCGCTGCTGTCATCACGTCGACCCGCGCCGGATCGCCGGGATCATGGGTCTGCTGGACGACGACATCGTCGTACGCATCGCCCTCGTGCTCGCCGAGCGCGGCGACCACCTCACGATGGGCCGGTTCGTCGGCCACCTGCGGGAGTCGGCACTGCGAAGTGTGCTGCCGCGGCTCGACGAGACCACGCTGCTGCGTACGGGTTTCGTGATCGACCATCCCGAACAGATCGGGCCCATCGTCGGGTTGCTGGACGACGAGCGGATCGGCTCCGTCATCGCGGCCGCGGACGATCACGGTCTGTGGCCCGAGGCCATGGCCGTCGCGGGGATGGCGAGCGGTGAGCAGCGGGCCCGGATCGCGGCGCTGACGGCCGCGCAGCCGGAGGCGCGGCTCGACTCGCTGATCCGCGCGACGTCGGAGGAGGGGCTGTGGGAGTCGCTGCTGCCGATCGTGTCGTTGCTGGGCGAGGGGGAGTTGCGGGCCGTCGCGGCGTTGCCCGCGCTGCGGGATCCCGCGGTGCTGGACGGGCTTGTCGCGGGGGTGGTGGCGACCGGGCTGTGGGGTGATTTCCTGCCGATGGTGCGGGTGTTGCCGCCGACGGCTCGGCGGATCGTGGCGAAGGTGGCCGGGGCGTTGGACGACGCGGGCCTCGATGCGTTGGCCCGTGGCATCGATGAGGAGGGGCTCTGGGAGTTGGCTGCGCCGCTCGTCGAGCTGATGGACGGGCCGACGAGACGGCGTCTCACGGAACTGCCGACGTTGCGGGGGCGCTTGCGCGGCTAGAACCGGTTGGGTGTTTTGGTGCGGGTTCGGTGGGGGCTGGTCGCGCAGTTCCTCGCGCCCCTGGAGGTGCGGGGTGGGGCGGGGGCGCGCCGGGGCATCCGAACGCCGCTCTCGCAAAGTCAGGTCGAACCACCTTGCCGCGACGCCCGCACGCCCCGACACACCCCCTCACGCCGGAGACATACCTACACCCCGGCGGGGGCCGAGCACAGAGCACAGAGCACAGAAGACCCATGACAGACGCCGACAACCGCGTTCTTGGGCAGGAATGCGGGGTCACGCTGCGAACCGGCCGCGTTTTTTTGGGGGCGCGGGTAACGGCGCGATCAACCGCGACGGACGGGCCGCGTTTTTAGGGGCGCGGGGAACTGCGCACCCAGCCCCCACCGGCGGTCAGGGTGCGAACCGGCCGTGTTTTTTGGGGGCGCGGGGAACGGCGCGATCGACCGCGACGGGCGGTCACGGTGTGGACGGGCCGCGTTTTTAGGGGCGCGGGGAACTGCGCACCCAGCCCCCACCGGCGGTCAGGGTCCGAACCGGCCGTGTTTTTTGGGGGCGCGGGGAACGGCGCGATCAACCGCGATGGGCGGTCACGCTGCGGACGGGCCGCGTTTTTAGGGGCGCGGGGAACTGCGCACCCAGCCCCCACCGGCGGTCACGGTGTGGACCGGCCGGGTTTTTAGGGGCGCGGGGAACTGCGCACCCAGTTCAACCGGCGGTCAGCCACACCGCGGCTGAACATCCCCTTTGGGTTCGCAGAACCCCGTGTCACCCTGAACTGAGCCGTGGGGAGGGCCACGTATGGACGCACGACGCGCCGAACGGACAGCCGACGCCGGCAAGGGCGAGCGCCTCGCGGACTGGGCCGACGGCCGCCTCGGCGTCTACTCCCTCGCCAAGACCCAGATGCGCAAGGTGTTCCCGGACCACTGGTCCTTCATGCTCGGCGAGGTCTGCCTCTACAGCTTCCTCATCCTCGTCCTCACCGGCGTCTACCTCACCCTCTTCTTCGAACCGAGCGGCGCCGAAGTCGTCTACAACGGCTCGTACGAACCCCTCAACGGCATCATCATGACCCGCGCGTACGAGTCCACCCTCGACATCAGCTTCGACGTCCGCGGCGGACTGCTGATCCGCCAGATCCACCACTGGGCCGCGCTCGTCTTCGTCGCCGGCATGCTCGTCCACATGATGCGCGTCTTCTTCACCGGCGCGTTCCGCAAACCCCGCGAGCTGAACTGGGCCTTCGGCTGGACCCTGCTCTTCCTCGGCATCGTCACCGGCCTGACCGGCTACTCGCTCCCCGACGACCTGCTCTCCGGCACCGGCATCCGCTTCGCCCAGGGCGCGATCCTGTCCGTGCCGATCGTGGGCACGTACCTCGCCTTCTTCCTCTTCGGCGGAGAGTTCCCGGGACACGACATCATTCCCCGGCTCTTCCCCGTCCACGTCCTGCTGCTGCCCGGGATCATGCTCGGCCTGATCGTCGCCCATCTGATCCTGGTCTTCTACCACAAGCACACGCAGTACCCCGGGCCCGGCCGCGACCAGAAGTCCGTCATCGGCATGCCGTTCATGCCGGTCTACATGGCCAAGGCCGGCGGTTTCTTCTTCCTGGTCTTCGGCGTCCTGTCGATGATGGGCGCGCTCGCCACCATCAACCCCGTGTGGGCGTTCGGGCCCTATCGGCCCGACCTGGTCACCACCGGCGCCCAGCCCGACTGGTACCTCGGCTTCTCCGAGGGGCTGATCCGGGTGATGCCGGGATGGGAGATCACCGCCTGGGGCCACACCCTGGAGCTGGGCGTCTTCATCCCGTTCTCCCTCTTCCCGCTGATCCTGCTGGCGATGGGCGTCTACCCGTTCGTCGAGGCCTGGATCACCGGCGACCAGCGCGAACACCACATCCTGGACCGGCCCCGCAACGTCCCCACCCGCACCGCCCTCGGCGTGGCCTGGCTCAGCCTGTACGCCGTCCTGCTGATCGGCGGCGGCAACGACATCGTCGCCACGCACCTCCACCTGTCGATCAACTCGATCACCTGGTTCGTCCGGATCGGCTTCTTCCTGGTCCCGGTCATCGCCTTCGTCGTCACCAGACGCGTCTGCCTCGGGCTGCAACGCCGGGACCGCGACAAGGTGCTGCACGGCAGGGAGTCCGGCACCATCAGGAAACTCCCGCACGGCGAGTACGTCGAGGTGCACGAACCCCTCACCCAGGCCCAGCGGTTCACCCTCACCCAGCACGACCAGGACCCGCCCTACGACGTGGGCCCGCTCGTCGACGCGAACGGCGTCCGGCGGAAGGTCACGCCCTCCCGGCGACTGCGCGCACGGCTGGCCCGAGCCATGTACGGGCAGAACGCGCACATCCCCAAACCGACCGTCGAGGAGTACCGCGAACTCACGACGAGCGACGACCACCACCACTGAGCAGGCCCGAACGGAGCACCTCCGCCCGGCACTCACCCGGGCCGCCCCACGCCGAGAGCAGCGCCCGCGCCTTGGTCAGCCACAGCGACAGGTCGTACTCCGCGGTGTAGCCGATCGCGCCGTGCAGCTGTAAGGCCGTACGAGCGGTGGCGTACGCCGCCTCGCAGGCCGTGACCTTGGCGGCGGCCACGTCGGCCGGTGTCATCGACAGCGCGGCGCCGAAGACCAGCGGGCGCGCGAACTCCAGGGCGATCTTCGCGTCGGCCAGCCGATGCCTGACCGCCTGGAACGAGCCGACGGGCACCCCGAACTGGCTGCGCTGCTTGACGTACGCCACGGTCCTGTCGAGCAGGGCGAGCCCCACCCCGAGCGCCTGGGCGGCGGTCGCGAGCCGCGCCCAGCGAAGGGCCTCGGCGGCGCTCGCGCCGATCCACGGTCCGGTGGCCAGCAGCTCACCTCCGGGCCGCGGAGGACCGACCCGGCGAGCGGGGTCCAGGGACCGCCTGGCGTGAGGATCGCGGTCCCCGCGGGGCGTCAACCACAACTCGCCGTCCCCGGCCCCGTCGGAGGCCGAGGTCACGGTCAGTTCCACGTCCGCCACGTCCGCGTCCAGGACGTACGGCCCCCCGCCCGGCAGGGCCACCGTCGCGACCGTGGCCCCGGACGCCACCCCCGGCAGGAACCTCTTCGCGGGACCCGCCGGCTGCCCGGCGAGCAGCGCGGCCGCCGCCACCGTCTCCACCAGTGGCCCCGGCACCGCATGTCTCCCCAACTCCACGAACGCCACCGCGAGTTCGACGGGCCGCGGCCCCAGACCCTCGTACGCCTCGGGCACCGCCAGCGAGAACACCCCCACGTCGGCGATCCGCGACCACAGCGCACGCCCGGCCGCGGGGTCCCCGGCGCCCCAGGACCGTACGGCGGCCGGGGTGTCCGCCGCCGTCAGCAGCGCGTCCAGGGAACGGGCGAGGGCCGTCTGCTCGTCGTCCAGCAGGAAACGCATCAGCGGCGCCCCTTCGGCAGGCCGAGGAGCCGCTCGGCGATGATGTCGCGCTGGATCTCGTTCGTACCGGCGTAGACGGGCCCGGCGAGCGAGAAGACGTACCCCTCGGACCACTCGGTGTCGGCCAACTCCCCGTCCGCGCCCAGGAGGTCGAGCGCCGTCTCGTGCAGGGCGAGGTCGTACTCCGACCAGAAGACCTTGTTCAGACTGGACTCGGGGCCGAGGGGCTCGCCGTCGAGGAACCGGGACGCGGCCGCGTACGTGAACAACTGGTAGGCGCGCGCGCCGATCACCGCGTCGGCCACCCGGTCACGGGTGAACGGGTCCCGGCCGCGCGCGTCCCACAGCGCGACCAGCCGCCCCGCCGACGCCAAAAACCGGCCGGGCGCGCGCAGCGTCAGCCCGCGTTCGTTGCCCGCCGTCGACATCGCCACCCGCCAGCCCTGGCCCGGCTCGCCGATCACGTCCTCGTCCGGCACGAACACCTCGTCCAGGAAGAGCTCGGCGAAGGCCGGTTTCCCGTCCAGCCTGCCGATCGGGCGGACGGTCACACCCGGCGCCCGCAGGTCGAACATCAGGTAGGTGAGGCCCTGATGGCGCCTCGGGGTGTCGGGCTCGCTGCGGAACAGGCCGAACGCGCGGTCGGCGAACGCGGCCCGCGACGACCACGTCTTCTGCCCGCTCACCAGCCAGCCCCCGTCCGTGCGCACCGCCCTGGACCTCAGTGAGGCGAGGTCGGACCCGGCCTCCGGCTCGGACCAGGCCTGCGCCCAGACGACGTCGCCGCGGGCCATCGGCGGCAGGATCCGCGCGCGCTGCTCCTCGGTGCCGTGGTCGAAGAGAGTCGTCGCGAGGAGGCTGACGCCGTTCTGGCCGACCCGGCCCGGGGCGCCCGCCGCCCAGTACTCCTCCTCGAAGACCAGCCAGCGGACGAGACCGCAGTCCCGCCCGCCGTACGCCGCCGGCCAGGACACCACCGACCAGCGGTCCGCGGCCAGTTCGGCCTCCCAGCGGCGGTGCGCCGCGAAGCCCTCCTCGGTCTCCAGGGAGGGCAGCGGCTCGGCCGGCACGTGCGCGCCGAGCCAGGCACGGGCCTCGGCGCGGAACGCCTCGTCGGCGGGGGAGTACGTGAGATCCACGGTCACCAGCTCTCGGGCGGGTAGTCACAGCCTTCCCTAACAAGTGTTTGGTAGGTTAGCGTGGCTCCATGACAGACGTCGAGAGGCCGGTGTACGTGCCTGGGCACGGGCTGCTGAAGGGACGTACCGCCGTCGTCACGGCCGCCGCCGGCGCGGGCATCGGCGGCGCCACGGCCCGCCGCTTCCTGGAGGAGGGCGCGCGCGTGCTGATCAGCGACGCGCACGAGCGGCGGTTGAAGGTGCACGAGGCGGAGCTGGCAGGGGAGTTCGGCACAGTGGCCGCGTTCCCCTGCGACGTCACCGACGAGGCCCAGGTGCGGGCCCTCTTCGCCGAGGCCCTGCGCCTGCACGGGCGACTCGACATCGTGGTCAACAACGCCGGCCTCGGCGGGACGTCGGACCTCGTCGACATGAGCGACGAGCAGTGGTCGCGGGTGCTCGACGTGACCCTGACCGGCACCTTCCGCTGCACCCGCGCGGCCCTGCGCGCCTTCCGCGAGGGCGGCCACGGCGGGGTGATCGTCAACAACGCCTCCGTCGTCGGCTGGCGCGCCCAGGCGGGCCAGGCGCACTACGCGGCCGCGAAGGCGGGCGTGATGGCGCTGACCCGGTGCGCGGCGATGGAGGCGGCCGAGTTCGGCGTGCGGGTCAACGCCGTCTCACCGAGCCTCGCCATGCACCCGCACCTGGTGAAGGTGACGACTCCCGAACTGCTGGAGGAACTGACGGCCCGCGAGGCCTTCGGGCGCCACGCCGAGCCGTGGGAAGTGGCCAACGTGATCGTGTTCCTGGCGTCCGGCTACTCCTCGTACCTCACGGGCGAGGTCGTCTCCGTCAGCAGCCAGCACGCGTGAGCGCTTCGCCGCGGTGCGAGGAGGACCACAATGGAACCGTGCCTACCAAGAAGAAGCCCCAGGTGACCGCCTCGCCGGAGCGGCGCCGTGAACTCCTCGGCACCGCCGCCGAGGTCTTCGCCGAGCAGGGTTACAACGCCACCACCGTGCGCAAGATCGCGGACCACGCCGGCATGCTCGCGGGCAGCCTCTACTACCACTTCGACTCCAAGGAATCGATGCTGGAGGAGATCCTGCGGACCTTCCTGGACGAGCTGTGGGGCGGGTACGACACCGTCCTGGCCGCCGAACTGGACCCGCGCGAAACGCTGGAGGCCCTGGTCACCGAGTCCTTCCGGGAGATCGACCGGCACCGGGCGGCCGTCGCGATCTACCAGAAGGAGTCCAAGCAGCTCGTCGCGCAGGAGCGCTTCGCGTTCCTCGCCGACTCGCAGCGCAAGTTCGAGAAGGCGTGGCTGGCCACGCTGGAGCGCGGCGTGGCCGGCGAGGTCTTCCGGGACGACCTCGACATCCGGCTGACCTACCGGTTCGTGCGCGACACCGTATGGGTCGCCGCGTCCTGGTACCGGCCCGGCGGACAGCACAGCCCGGACGAGATCGCCCGCCAGTACCTGTCGATGGTGCTGGACGGAATCGCCGTACGAGAACCGGTCCGAGAGTCAGTGCAAGAGCCAGTGCGAGAGCCAGTGCACGAGCAGCGGAAGCAGTTGCCGTAGAGAGCAGTTGAACCAGGGGAGTCGTCATGGCCGAGGCCTACATCGTCGAAGCGGTCCGTACGCCCGTGGGGCGTCGCAAAGGTGGTCTGAGCGCGGTCCATTCCGCGGACCTGGGCGCACATGTCCTGAAAGCCCTGGTCGCGCGCTCCGGAGTCGACCCGGCAGCCGTCGAGGACGTCGTCTTCGGGTGCCTGGACACCGTGGGGCCCCAGGCCGGTGACATCGCACGGACGTGCTGGCTGGCGGCCGGGCTGCCCGAGGAGGTGCCGGGGGTGACGGTCGACCGGCAGTGCGGCTCCTCGCAGCAGGCCGTGCACTTCGCCGCACAGGGCGTCCTCTCGGGCACACAGGACCTCGTGGTCGCCGGCGGTGTCCAGAACATGACGCAGATCCCCATCGCCTTCGCCTCCCGTCAGGCGGCCGAGCCGCTGGGGCTCACCCAGGGGCCGTTCGCCGGCAGCGAGGGATGGCGCGCCCGGTACGGGGACCGGCCCGTCAACCAGTTCCTCGGCGCCGAGTCGATCGCGGCGAAGTGGGGGATCAGCAGGCGGGACCAGGAGGAGTTCGCCCTGCGGTCCCACCAGCGGGCGATCCGCGCGATCGACGAAGGGCGCTTCGAGCGGGAGACCGTACCGCTCGGGGACGTCACGGTCGACGAGGGGCCACGACGGGACACCTCGCTGGAGAAGATGGCCGGTCTGCGGCCGGTGGTCGACGGCGGCACCATCACCGCGGCCTGCTCCTCGCAGGTGTCCGACGGGGCGGCCGCGATGCTGCTCGCCTCGGAGCGGGCCGTACGGGAGCACGGGCTCACCCCCCGGGCCCGCGTGCACCACCTCTCCGTGCGCGGCGAGGATCCGATCCGGATGCTGACGGCGCCCATACCGGCCACCGCGTACGCCCTGAAGAAGGCCGGGATGTCCATCGGCGAGATCGACCTCGTCGAGATCAACGAGGCGTTCGCGCCCGTCGTCCTCGCCTGGCTGAAGGAGACCGGGGCGGATCCCGACCGGGTCAACGTCAACGGCGGCGCGATCGCCCTCGGGCATCCCCTGGGCGCCACGGGGGTGAAGCTGATGACGACCCTGCTGCATGAACTGGAGCGGACCGGGGGGCGGTTCGGGCTGCAGACGATGTGCGAGGGGGGCGGGCAGGCGAACGTGACCATCGTGGAGCGGCTGTAGAGCCGGTGCCGGGTGCCGGGTGCCGGGTGCCGGGTGCCGGTCGGCGGGTGCCGGATGTCGAATGTCGGGTGCCGGTCGGTGGGGGTTGCTCGTGCCGTTCCCCGCGTCCCTGAGGGGGCCCTGAGAGGGCGTCGCCTCAGGGGCCCGGGGCAGGGAGTGCTCGGAGTGTCTCCTCGGCCTGCGTCATCATCCGTTCCACCAGGGCCGCGCACGACGGCAGGTCCTCGATCAGGCCCGCCACCTGGCCCGACGCCATCACCCCCAGGTCCGTGCGCCCCTCCACCATGGACGCGCGCAGGAGCATGGGGGTGTTGGCGGCCAGCAGCACCTGACTCCAGGTCAGGTCCTTGCCGTGCTTCATCGCCAGGCCGTCGCGGACCAACTGGGGCCAGGTGAGACCCGAGAGCCTTCTGAAACCGGCGGCCCGGCGCACCGCCCGGGTCAGCGTTCGCGTACGGCCCGCTCCCTCCAGGGAATCGACCAGGTCCGTACGGAGCATGCGGTGCGGCAGGCCGTCCACGGCTCTCGTCACCGTGACGTCCTTCACCGTGGCCGCGAGATAGCGGGCCTTCACCGCGTCCGGCACCGTCGAGTCCGAGGTCAGCAGGAACCGGGTGCCCATGGCGACGCCCGCCGCGCCGTACGCGAGCGCCGCGACCAGGCCCCGCCCGTCGAAGAAACCGCCCGCCGCGACCACGGGTATGCCGACGGCGTCCACGACCTGCGGCAGGAGGACGCTCGTCGCCACCTCACCGGTGTGGCCGCCGCCCTCGCCGCCCTGCACGATCACCGCGTCCGCACCCCAGGCCGCGACCTTCTCGGCATGACGGCGGGCCCCGATCGAGGGGACGACGACCACACCCCCGTCCTTGAGCTCGGCGATCAGCTCACGGGACGGCGCGAGCGCGAAGGAGGCGACCTTCACCCCCTCCTCCACGATGATCCGTACGCGGTCACGGGCGTCCCCGGCGTCCGCGCGCAGATTCACCCCGAACGGCGCCTCCGTACGGGACCTGACCTCCCGGACCGCCTCCCGCAGCCGGGCGGGCGTCATCGTCGCGGAGGCCAGGATGCCCAGCGCGCCCGCGTTCGCCGCGGCGGAGACCAGGCGCGGGCCCGCCACCCACCCCATCCCGGTCTGCACGACGGGATACCGGACACCGACGAGCCGGGTGAGCGCGGTCTCCATCAGCCCTTGACCTCACGGTCGCGCAGCCCCCGCGGGTCGAGGACCTCGCGGATCGACTCCAGCTCCGCCGCCGTCGGTTCCCGGGTGTACGGCACCTCGTCCGGGACCGCCAGCTCGAAGCCCGTCGCCGCGACGACCTCCTCGACCGTCACACCCGGATGCAGCGAGGCGAGCCGCATCGCACGGTCCTCGGTCGCGAAGTCGAACACCCCGAGGTTCGAGACGACCCGCGGTATCCGGTGGAAACGGGTCGCCGTGGGACCGGCCGCCGCCGCGCTGTCGTACCCCACCCCGCCGATCATGTCGACCTTCTCGACGAAGACCCGCTCGGAATGCCTGGGCACCCAGTAACTGACCGGGTTGTTCACCGTGTTGACCGGGCCGCCCCGCACCCCGAGCAACTGCCGGGTGGGCCGCGCCCAGTCGCCCACGCACGAGATGTTCTGGTTGCCGAAGCGGTCGAGCTGGCTCGCGCCCATCATCACGTGCCGGCGCCCGCCGGTCACCAGGGCCAGATGCTGCCGGTACGGCAACCAGCCCTCCGGGGTGCCGTCGGGACCCACCAGCAGCGCCTCGCCGTCGGTCAGCAACAGGTCGGGCGAGAAGGTGAGCCGGGCGAGACGGGCGCCGATCGAGGGGACCGGACCCATCGGGCTGGCCAGCACCTCGCCGTCGCCCCGCCATGCCTCGGCACAGGCGATCACGCAGTACTCGGCCCGGGTCGCACCGCCGGGGGACACACTCGGGGATGTACCCAGGGACGTACCCAGGGATGTGCTCGGTGGCGTGTTCATCGCTGTCGCTGCTCCTCGTGCCATGCCTCCACGGCGGTCAGATAGGCCTGCTCGTCCCCGGCGAGGAACCTCTCGGCGAACTCCGGCCAGGGCATCGACGCGTAGAGCCGCTGGAACGCCTCGTCCCGGTCGTGGTCGGGCGCGCACGACGTGAAGTGCGCCCCGCTCGGCGCCTCCACCACGCCACTCACGCTGAGCCGCTTGATCAGCAGGGTCTGCGGGGGCGCCGCCTTCGTCAGCTCCGCCGTGTCGACGATCCGCTCACAGGACACGTACGCCGCCTGGGCCGCCTCGCAGAACAGGTCGTCGAAGTACGGGTCGGGGCCCAGATACTGTCCGTTGCCCGCGCGGTCGGCGCGGTTCACATGGACCAGTGCCGCGTCCAGCCGGAGGGCGGGCATGGCGACGAAGGTCTCGTGGACGCCGGTCGACTCGTCCTCGTACGGCGAGGTGACCGTACGCAGGCCGGGGTTGACCCGCATCACGTCCGAGCCGATACCGGCCCGCACCGGCAGGAACGGCAGCCGGTTGGCGGCGGCCCGCAGCCCCCACATGAACATCGCCTCGTCGATCTCCATGAGTTCGAGCGAGCCGCTCTCGCGGGCCGCCCGGTAGTGCGGTTCGAGCGGGATCGAGTCGAGCGTCGCGAACGGGGCGACCAGTTTCCGTATCCGCCCGGCCGCCGCCAGCATGCCGACGTCCGGGCCGCCGTACGAGACGACCGTGAGGTCGGTGACCGAGGAGCGCAGCAGCGCCCGGACGAGCGCCATCGGTTTGCGGCGCGAGCCCCAGCCTCCGATGCCGAGGGTCATCCCGCTCGCCAGCCGGGCGACGGCCTCGTCCGCCGTCATCGTCTTGTCGCCCATCTACCGGCCCTCCTTTCCGAATGTGTCCCGGACCCGGTCGCCCGCGCCGCCGAGGCCCGCCTCGAAGGTGAACCCCTGCTCGAAGCGGTAGCTGCGGCGCACGTCGACCGGGTCGATGCCGTTGATGGCGGCCTTGGCGAGCCGGATCAACTGGCCGTCCTTGGCCGCGATCTCGCGGGCCAGCTCCAGCACGGCCGGGCGCAGCCGGTCGCGCGCCACGACCCGCCACACCGACCCGTGCCCGTACAACTCGGCGGCGGTCGCCGTGCGCGACGTGTAGTAGAGCGCGCGCATCAGATGCTGGGGCACCAGCCGGGACAGATGGGTGGCCGCGCCCAGGGCGCCCCGGTCCAGCTCGGGCAGGCCGAAGGTGGCGTCGTCGCTCGCCACGATCGCGTCCGCGTTGCCCACCAGGCCTATGCCGCCGCCCAGGCAGAAGCCGTGCACCTCCGCCACCACCGGCACCTCGCACTCGTACACCGCGGCGAAGGCCTCGGCGCAGCCGCGGTTGGCGCCGAGCAGGGCGCTGTCGCCCTCGGTCTGTATCTCCTTGATGTCCACGCCCGCGTTGAACCCCCGACCCTCGGCGGCCAGCACCACACAGCGGATCCCCGTGTCGCGTCCCGCCGCGCGCACGGCGTCGGCCAGCTCGAACCAGCCGCTCACCGGCAGCGCGTTCACCGGCGGGAAGTCGACCGTGATGACGGAAATCCCTTTTTCCGGGGACGAGGTGGAGACACCCATGGACGCATCAGCTACCTTTCCACCAAACGTTTGTTAGGTGCGGTCTGATGTGAAGGTAACAGCGAATTCCGGCGAGCGGGAGGCCCTGTGGGCAAGTGGCCGGACAGGCGGTCGGACGGGCCTGCGGGCAGGCGGCTCGTGGTGGTCACGGGCGGGACCCGGGGGGTCGGCGCCGGGATCGCGCGGGCGTTCGCCGAGACGGGCGACGAGGTCGTGGTCTGCGCCCGCCGTCCACCGCGAGCACCGCTCGACGGCGTCGAGTTCGCCCCCCTCGACCTGCGCGACCCACCGGCCGTGCGCGCCTTCTTCGAACGGCTGCCCCGGCTAGACGTCCTGGTCAACAACGCGGGCGGAGCCCCCTACCGACTGCTCGCCGAGACGGACGCCGAGCGGCACGCGCGCGTGATCGACCTCAACCTGGTCGCGCCCCTGACGGCCTCCCTGGCGGCGTACGACCTGCTGAAGCGCGCGCGGGGCTCCGTCGTGATGATCGGCAGCGTCAGCGGGACCCGGCCCTCGCCCGGCACGGCCGCCTACGGGGCGGCCAAGGCCGGACTGGAGAACCTGGCGCGCTCCATGGCCGTGGAATGGGCACCGGACGTGCGCGTCAACACGCTCGTGGTCGGGATGGTCCACACCGAGCTGTCCCACCTCCACTACGGCGGCGAGGACGGCATCGACGCCGTCTCCCGCACCGTCCCGCTGGGGCGGCTCGCCGTGCCCGCGGACATCGGCGGGGCGGCCGTCTTCCTCGCGTCGGACGCCGCCGCGTACATCACCGGGGCCGGCCTCCTCGTCCACGGCGGCGGGGAGCGGCCCGCGTTCCTGGACGCGGCGACCGTCAACGCCAACGCCAATGTCAACGTCAACGTAAACAAGGAGGAATGACATGACCTCGGACACCGGCAGTGGCGGCAGTGCTGGGATCTGCGACGGGCGGGTCGTGATCGTCACGGGCGCCGGACGCGGCCTCGGACGCGCCCACGCGCTCGCCTTCGCGGCCGAGGGCGCGCGGGTCGTCGTCAACGACCTCGGTGTCGGACTCGACGGTTCGCCCGGGGCCGACAGCCCGGCCCGGCAGGTCGTCGAGGAGATCGCGGCGGCCGGCGGCGAGGCCGTCGCCCACGCGGGGGACGTCGCGACGACCGAGGGTGCCGCATCCCTCGTCCACGCGGCGGTGGACGCCTTCGGACGGCTCGACACACTGGTGAACAACGCCGGGTTCCTGCGCGACCGGATGCTGGTGAACCTCGACGAGGACGACTGGGACGCCGTCATGCGCGTCCACCTGAAGGGCCACTTCCTGCCGCTGCAGCATGCCGCCGCGCACTGGCGGGCCGAGGCGAAGGCGGGGCGCAGGCCGCAGGCCCGGGTGGTCAACACCAGTTCCGGAGCGGGCCTTTCGGGTTCCGTCGGACAGGGCAACTACAGCGCGGCCAAGGCCGGCATCGTCGGGCTCACCCTGGTGGCCGCCGCCGAGATGGGGCGCTACGGAGTGCAGGTCAACGCGATCGCGCCGGCCGCGCGGACCCGGATGACCGAGACGGCCTTCGCCCAGGCCATGGCGGCACCGGACAACGGCTTCGACGCGATGGCCCCGGAGAACGTGTCCCCCCTGGTCGTCTGGCTCGGCTCCACCGCGAGCGCCGGAGTCACCGGCCGGATCTTCGAGACGGAGGGCGGCCGCATCACCGTCATGGACGGCTGGCGCCCCGGCCCCACAGCGGACAAGAAGGCCCGCTGGACCCCCGAAGAAGCAGGCACCACAACAAGAAAACTCCTGTCAGAGACCCAACCCCCACCACCGGTACACGGCACGCAGTAAAACAACAGACATACACCCCGTTCGCCAGACAGAGCCCGAGGCCAGCCCCGTCAGGGGCGCGAGGAACAGCGCGACCAGCCCCGACGCACCCGCACCCGCCCTCCCCGCGGGCAGTCCCGAAAGGGGCGCGAGGAACGGCGCGCTCAGCCACAGTGCACCCGCACTCGTCCCCCAGGTCCCGTCGCGGGCCACGACAGGCACCGGCCCCGCCCGCCGGGCAGAGCCCGAGGCCAGCCCCGTCAGGGGCGCGGGGAACTGCGCGCCCAGCCGCAACGCACCCGCACCCGCCCTTCCCGCGGGCAGTCCCGAAAGGGGCGCGGGGAACGGCGCGACCAGCCACAGCGCACCCGCACTCGTCCCCCAGGTCCCGTCGCGGGCCACGACAGGCACCGGCCCCGCCCGCCGGGCAGAGCCCGAGGCCAGCCCCGTCGGGGGCGCGAGGAACTGCGCGCCCAGCCACGACGCACCCGCACCCGCCCTTCCCGCGGGCAGCCCTACGTGTCGCACTCCAACACCGACCGGCACAACCCACACCGCGCCCGCATCCGCCCCCGCACCGGCACCCGGATCCGCTGATGACACGTCGGGCACGGGAACGACACCCGCAGCGGCCCGGGACCGTCCGGCGTGAAGGCGTACGCGTACGCCACCTCACCCGGCACCCCCGCGACGACACGCCCACGGTCCCGGTCCCGCTCCCGGTCAGGGCCCTGCGCGTGACGCCGGTCCTTCGCATAACGCCGCCGCCCCACCCACCCCGCCGCGGTCAACGGCGGCTGCCGCTCGTCATGCCGGGCCTGCCCCATCCCCCTCGTGTACGCGGTGTACGCCTGCGCACTGGTGAACCAGACGGCCGGGTCCTCACCGAACACCAAGGACCGCTTGGCCAGCACGTACCCGAACTCCTCCGGCGTCAGATAGCCGAGCTTCTGCGACGACGACGCGTCCTCCCGGTACGCGTCGAGCAGCAGCCACCCCGCACCGAGATACGTCGTCGCCGTGTCCGTGAGGATCTCGTTGTCGCGGGTCCCGGCGAAGGACAGCCCGAGGCGGTGCAGATACACATGCATCACCTCGTGCGCCAGCGCCGCGCCGACGTCCCGCCGGTGGGTGCGGAAGCGGTCGTTCAGCTCGATGAAGTACTCCGGACCCGCGGCGAGTTCGACATTCGCCGCGTGCTCCATCTCCCGGAAGCTCACGATCATCCGGGCGTCCGGCAGACGGAAGTGCCGCACCAGCTCGCGGGCCACCCGCTGCGCGCCCAGATACAGGTCGTCCGTATCGGAGAACGCCACGTCGGCGGGGGCCACGCTCGTGTCGAACGCGTGGATGGTGTCGTACGAGAGCCGCTTGTACAGCGCGGTCACCGCCGCGCGCACGGTCTCCATGTGCGGGTAGCCGTGCTTGACCGGACCGCCGTTCGTCACGCCCGTACCCCCAGAGAGGTCCCGAACCTCATTCCACCTTAAGGGGACGCACCAGGAATCTCCCGGGTTGGTCCCCGACGGTTAGGCGGCCGGGCGCCGGGGGGTGGCTCGGCCTGTTCTGCGTCCGCGGCCGCGTGGGGGCTGCTCGCGCGGTTCCCCGCGCCCCTCACGGGGCGGTCAAAGCCGGTGGTGTCGACGCCTCCTCCAGTTCCAGGATCCACACCTCGTTCTCGCCCTCCCGCAGTACCGGGCCCGGGACGTACAGGGACGACTGCGGGCCCGCGGACCAGTAGCGGCCCAGGGCGAAGCCGTTGATCCAGACGAACCCCCTGGTCCAGCCGGGCAGCGCGAGGCAGGCGTCCCCGGGGGCGCCCACCGTGACCGTGCCGCGGTACAGGCCCGCGGCGCCCGCCGCCGGCGGTGACCCGAACGGCACCGCCCCCACCCCCACGGCGTCGAACGCGTCCAGCCGCAGCGCCCGCGCCCGCACACCGTGCAGGTACTGCCGTTCGTGCAGCACACCCCCGGTGACCCCCTTCGCCTCCCCGGTCCGCGGACCGTAGTTGACCCGCCCCAGCGACTCCACCCACAGTTCCACGCGCGCGGGCCCGGCCACCGGCTCCGTCAGCTCCGGCTCGTGCTCGGTGACCACACCGGCCCGTACCCCGTCGACGTACACCACCGCCAGATCCCGCAGCCCGCGCACGGTCAGCGGATACGGCCGCCGCGGCCCCGGCACGTCGACGGCGTAGCGCACCAGCCCCCGGTCCACGTCCAGCTCCTCGAACGTGGGCGGCACCGAGGTCTCGCTCTCGGGCCCGCCCAGCACACCGAGCACCGTCGGCAGGGACGCCCAGCCCGTCAGGTCCACCGAGGCGGGGGAGCCCAGCGCCGGGGGCCCGGGCGGCGGCTCCGGCAGCTCGCCGTCCGTGAAAGGGGCCAGGAGCGAGCGGAACAGCCAGAACTTCTCCGTGGGGCGCCCGAACTCGTCGACCGGCGCGTCATAGTCGTACGACGTCACGTCCGGCTCCAGGACCCCGTCGTGCAGCACGCCACCCCGGTTGGCCCCCGCCCAGCCGGCGAAACTCGTACCGCCGTGCGCCATGTAGAGGTTGACCGAGGCCCCGCACTCCAGGATCTCCCGCAGCACGTCCGCCGCGTCCCGCGGGTCGCGCACCGCGTGCTCACCGCCCCAGTGGTCGAACCAGCCGCACCAGAACTCCATGCACATCAGCGGCCCCAAAGGCCGGTGCCTGCGCAGCGCCGCGAAGGCCTCCCGCGGCTGCGCGCCGAAGTTCACCGTCGCCAGCACACCGTCGACCGAGCCTCCCGTGAGCATGTGGTCCTCGGGGCCGTCCGACGTGAACAGCGGCACCCGCACCCCCTCCGCGCGCAGCACCTCGGCGAGCCGCCGCAGATACACCCGGTCCGAGCCGTAACTGCCGTACTCGTTCTCCACCTGCACCAGCACCACCGGACCACCGCGGTCCAGCTGCCGCTCCACGATCTGCGGCAACAGCCGCGAGAACCACCGCTCCACCGGACCGAGGAACCCCTCGTCCCGGGTACGCACCCGTGCGCCCGGCCCGCCACCGCCGGTCAGCCAGTGCGGCAGCCCGCCGTTCTCCCACTCGGCGCAGATGTACGGACCCGGCCGCACGATCGCCCACAGCCCGGCCGCGCGCACCGCGTCCAGGAACCGGCCCACGGCCCCGACGTCCCGGAACTCACCCGGCCGCGGCTCGTGCAGATTCCACGGAACGTACGTCTCCACACAGTTGAGGCCCATCGCCCGCAGCATCGCGAGGCGGTGCCCCCACTGCCCCTCGTGCACCCGGAAGTAGTGCAGCGCCCCCGACAGCAGCCGCACCGGCCGCCCGTCCACCAGGAAATCGGCGTCCCCCACCGCGAACTCACTCATGCCCACCACCCTGCCCCCCTGGCGGCGACCCGGTCCATGGACAAAGATCAGCACCGATTGGACACAGGTGACCGGACCCGACCCGCACGAGCTTCGGCAGAAAGAAAGCGCAAGTAGAAAGCGTAAGAAGAAGTAAAAAGCGCAAGAAGAAAGCGCAGCAGGAAGGCGGAGGAAACGGATGTATCACACCTGGATGCGGTTCTTCACCCCCGGCCCCGCCCACCACAGACTCGGTCTCGTCTGCCTCGGCGTCGGCCTCCAGCACGGCAGGCTGCCCACGGTCGGTCCCCGCACCCTCGACCACCACGTCGCCGTCGTCGTCAGCACCGGCCGCGGCTGGTTCCGTACCCCCGACGGACACCGCACCGCCGTCACCGCCCCCGCCCTGCTGTGGCTCACCCCCGGCATACCCCACCACTACGCACCCGACCCCGACACCGGCTGGGACGAGGCCTTCGTCGACTTCACCGGACCCACCGCCGACACCTACACCGAACTCGGCTACATCGAACCCGACCGGCCCGTCGTCGCCCTCTCCGACGCGGCCGCCGCCCGCGCCACCGTCGGCCGCATCGCCCGCGCCGCCCGCCGCGGCAACCCCCTCCTCGAAGTCGAGACCAGCGCCGCCGTCCACGAACTCCTCGTCACCCTGCGCCGCGCCCGCGCCGACACCGCCCCCGACGGACAACAGGTCCTCCAGGCCCTCGCCCGCGACGCCTGCAGACCCCTGACCGTCGCCGACCACGCCGCCCGGCACGGCATGACCCCCGCCGAACTGCGCACCGCCGTCCGCCGCGGCGCCGGCTGCAGCCCCAAGGACTACCTCCTCGGCATCCGCCTCGGCCGCGCCAAGGAACTCCTCGCCGCCACTGAACTCCCCGTCGCCGCCGTCGCCCGCCGCGTCGGCTACGACGACCCCGCCTACTTCTCCCGCCTCTTCACCCGCCGCGTCGGCATGGCACCGGTGCGCTTCAGGGAACAACAGGGCCGCACCGTCCCCGGCGGCTGGAGCAACCAGGTCCCCGACCCCCGGCACCCACCGATCGTCGAAGGCCTGCACACCACCTGAGACGAGCCGCGTAGGGTGGACGCCCATGACCACCAGCGACACCGGCGGCTCCGGCCAGGCGGGCGACATCGCCCCGGCCGTCCGCGCCGAACTCGACAGGCTGCGCGAGAGCATCGACAACATCGACGCCGCCGTCGTCCACATGCTCGCCGAACGATTCAAGTGCACCCAGCAGGTCGGCCACCTCAAAGCCGCCCACCAACTGCCGCCCGCCGACCCGACCCGCGAGGCCCAGCAGATCGCCAGACTCCGCCGGCTCGCCGAGAACGCCAACCTCGACCCGGCCTTCGCGGAGAAACTGCTGAACTTCGTCATCGCCGAGGTCATCCGCCACCACGAGCGCATCGCGGAGAACGCGGAGAACACCAACCCCCGCGACTGAGCACCCCCGTGCCCCGGGAATGAGTACGCCGGCCCCCGGCGCGCACCCCGCCCCCGCCCCGTTCCCCGCCCTGCCCCCTCGGCGCGCGCGCCGAAATGAGGCATCCTGCGCTGAGCACTCCCTGTCAGTCGGTTCGGACTTAAGCTGAGTGGTCCAAGCGAGGGGACTTCGCTTCATGCCGCCGGATGCCAAGATCCTCATAGTCGACGACCACGAGGACACGCTCTACGCACTGGAAAGCGCCCTGGCCCCGCTCGGCTACCAGCTGACGCGGGCCACCAGCGGCGACGACGCCCTCAAGGAAGTCCTGCGCGGCCGGGTCGGCCTGCTCCTCCTCGACGTCCACATGCCCGGCGTCAACGGCCTCGACGTCGTGCGCTACATGCGGGGCGTCGAACAGACCCAGCTCATCCCCATCATCCTCGTCACGGGATTCGGCCCGAACACCGCACTCACCACCGAAGCCTTCGGCCTCGGCGTCGCCGACCTCGTCATGAAACCCATAGACCCCTGGACCCTGCGCACCAAAGTCCGCTACCTGTACGACTCCCACCAGCGGTACCGGTCCCTGGAACGGGAAGTCCGCGAGCTGAGGGTCCTCGTCAAGGGCCAGGAACCCACCACCCGCTACGACCCCCCGGTCACCGCGCAGCGAACCGGTCCCCGCACACCGGAACAGGGCCGCACCGCGTAACACCGGCACACACCACGCGCACACCACCCCGTACGCCCAAGTGCGCGGGACCACGGCGCGCGAGACCGGTAGCGCAAGCCGCCCCTGTGCCGCGCCTCGCCCATCAGGCAGCATGGCCCCATGTCCGTACTGA
Organism: Streptomyces sp. CWNU-52B; assembly: GCF_047444975.1. Classification (NCBI taxonomy): domain Bacteria; kingdom Bacillati; phylum Actinomycetota; class Actinomycetes; order Kitasatosporales; family Streptomycetaceae; genus Streptomyces; species Streptomyces sp. CWNU-52B. The sequence goes on from NZ_JBLFJV010000044.1 coordinate 240,364, forward strand.
CGCGCGACGAAGCGCAGACCCGTGCCGCACTCCTCGACGTCCACCGCTACCGGATCGAACTCGACCTCACACGCGGCGACGACACCTTCGACTCCCTCACCACCATCACCTTCACGGTACGTGGGGACCTCGGTGACGGCGGGGACACCTTCGTCGAGCTCAAGCCCGCCGAACTGCGCTCCGCCACCCTCGACGGACACCCCCTCGACCCGGCCGCACTCCACGAGAACCGGCTCCCCCTCACCGGCCTCACCGCGGGCCCCCACGAACTACGCGTCGACGCCGCCATGCGCTACTCCCGCACCGGCGAAGGCATGCACCGCTTCACCGACCCCACCGACGGCGAGACGTACCTCTACACCCAGCTGTTCATGGACGACGTCCAACGCGTCTACGCCGCCTTCGACCAGCCCGACCTCAAAGCCGTCTTCGAACTCACCGTGACAGCCCCGGAGAACTGGACCGTCCTCGCCAACAGCACCACCACCCGCACCGCCGACGGCAGCTGGGAAGCGGCACCCACCCCGCTCATCTCCACCTACCTCGTCGCCGTCGCCGCCGGACCCTGGCACTCCGTACGCACCGAACACCGCGGCATGCCCTTCGGCATCCACTGCCGCCGCTCCCTGGCCCCCCACCTCGACACCGACGCCGACGAGATCCTCGACATCACCCGCGCCTGCTTCGACCGCTACCACGAGAAATTCGAGGAGCCGTACCCCTTCGACTCCTACGACCAGGCGTTCGTACCCGAATTCAACGCGGGCGCCATGGAGAACCCCGGACTCGTCACCTTCCGCGACGAATTCGTCTACCGCTCCGCCGTCACCGACACCGAACGCCAGACCCGCGCCATGGTCATCGCCCACGAGATGGCCCACATGTGGTTCGGCGACCTCGTCACCCTGCGCTGGTGGGACGACATCTGGCTCAACGAGTCCTTCGCCGAGTACATGGGCTACCAGACCCTCACCGAGGCGACCCGCTTCACGGGCACCTGGACCGACTTCGGCATCGTCCGCAAAGCCTGGGGCTACGACGCCGACCAGCGCCCCTCCACCCACCCCGTCGCCCCCGACCCCGAAGCCGTCCCCGACACCGCCTCCGCCCTCCTCAACTTCGACGGCATCTCCTACGCCAAGGGCGCCTCCGCACTGCGCCAACTCGTCGCCTGGCTCGGCGAGAAGGACTTCCTCACCGGCATCAACACCCACTTCGCCCGCCACAAGTTCGCCAACGCCACCCTCGCCGACTTCATCGAATCCCTCGCCGCCGGCACCGACCGCGACGTCCACGCCTGGGCCGACGCCTGGCTGCGCACCACCGGCGTCGACACCCTCACCGCGACCGTCACCGCCCGGCCGGGGGAGTGGACCCCCGTCCTCACCCGCGACGGCAGCCGCCCCCACCGCGTCACCGTCGGCGTCTACGACCACGACATCGGCAGCGACCGCACCCTCGTCCTGCGCGAACGCTACGAGACCGACATCCCGCAGAACCCGCCCGCCGAACCCCGCCCCGGCACCCGCCCCGCCCTCCTCGTCCCCAACGACCTCGACCTCACCTACGCCAAGATCCGCCTCGACGACACCTCCGAGGAAACCGCCCTGCGCGGCATCTCCGGCGTCCCCGACGCCCTCACCCGCGCCGTCCTGTGGAACACCCTGCGCGACATGGTCCGCGACGGCGACCTCGAACCCGCCGCCTATCTGGAGACCGCCCGCGCCCACCTCCCCGAGGAGACCGACCTCGCCGTCGTCCAGGGCGTCCTGACCTTCGCCGCCACCCAGGTCGCCGACCGCTACCTGGCCCCCCACGACCGGCCCGCCGCCCTCACCACCCTCACCTCCCTGTGCCGCGACCTGATCCGCCGCACCGAGGACGGCGACAACCCCGGACTGCGCCTCGTCGCCGTACGCCACCTCATCGACGTCGCCGCCCAGCCCGACACCATCAGTGCCTGGATCTCCGAAGGCACCGTCCCCGGCGGACCCGAACTCGACCCCGAACTGCGCTGGCGCATCCTCGGCCGCCTCTCCGTCCTCGGCGCCGTCGACGACGCCGTCATCGACGCCGAACTCGTCCAGGACCCCAGCGCCACCGGCCAGGAGGGCGCCGCCCGCTGCCGCGCCGCCCTGCCCGACCCGGTCGCCAAGCAGGCCGCCTGGGAAGCGATGTTCAGCACCGACGACCTGTCCAACTACCTCCTCGCCGCCACCGCCCGCGGCTTCTGGCAGCCCGAACAGACCGACCTCGTACGGGAGTTCGTCCCCCGCTACTTCGAGGACGCCGTCACCCTCGCCGCCCGCCGCGGCCCCGCCATCGCCGACGTCGTGGGCCGCTGGGCGTTCCCCGCGTACGCCATCACCGCCAAGACCCTCCACCTCGGCGAACAGTGCCTGGCCGAGGCCGACCCGACCCCCGCCCTGCGCCGCAAACTCGCCGACCAGCTGGACGACCTGGCACGGGCCCTGCGGGTACGGGAGTCATAGCCCGGCGTCCCCGGCGTCCCCGGCATCTCCGGTATCCCCAGTACGACCCGGACCACCCCGGTGGTCCCCGTCACCTTCGGTCCCGACCCTCGCGGCGGGGTGCGGTGTGTCCTGCATGGACACACCGCACCCCGCCGCCGTCGCGAACAGGCCCCATACGTCCGGTACGCGCCCCAGCAGTCGGCGGCAACAGGCGGGCGACCGGCGGCGACCGGCGCACTCCGGCCCAAAGGTGCCGTCCCCCTTTCGGGTACCGATCACCCAACTCCCTCGGCACGCCGCCCCAAACGCGACAACCTGGAAACCTCGTCGCACCCCTCGCACCTCGCACCTCGCACCGAAAGCCACGCCGCCCTGCGCCGCGCCCGGCTCGGCGCCACCCCGCTCGACCCACACACCGGACCCGGCGATGCCGCCACGCCCCGACACCGTGGAAGGACACCCAGCCCCATGAGACCGACGCCACCCCCCACCCCACCCCCGGCCCACCACAGACCCCAGACCCCCTTGGTCCTCGTCGGCATCGGCATCGGTGCCGGCAACCTCTCCCTCGCCGCCCTCGCCCACCCCCTGGCCGGAC